>JBGTDT010000108.1:0-117710 GCA_041748155.1 Thermosynechococcaceae cyanobacterium
AACAAGCGGGGTGCAGCTTGCTGTTTTTGCCCCCCTACTCGCCTGACTTGAACAAGATTGAAAAGTTTTGGGCACGGCTCAAGCACTATCTGCGCAAGACCTTAAATCAGTTCCTGAGTATTTGGGATGCTGTCGATAACGCCTTTAATGCTTTGTCCTAACTATCCCTTCGATTGCTATAGCTAATCTTAAAAGCATTCCATACAAAGACTTGCGGGAAGTTCGGTCATGGCCTGCAAAGCCCTTATCCCCAGTTCGAATCTGGGTGCCGCCTTTAGATATTTCTCAGCTCCGGAGCAACTTACAGCCATAAATCTAGTTATGACAACCTGGTTGCTGGAGCACGAACTGATCAGCTAAACACACTCTTGACTGCCCGTTAGCCAGGATCCTGACTGGTTTGAATTGGGAAGTGCTTGTTGAACCGTTGCTGGTCAAAGAAGTGAAGGGTGCGAATGGGATAGGGAATTCCGATCTCTGCCTGGTCAAAGGCTTCCTTGATCGCAATCATGACCTGGGTTTGAATTCTGCGAACATGCTTCTTTTGCGGCAACGTCCAATAGCGCACCATCAGGTCAATCGAGCTTTCTCCAAAGCCAACAACATCAATTTCCAGGGCTGGATTGTCAAACACTCCCTCCACCTCAGAGACGGTTTTGAGCAAAATATCAATGACATGAGGCAGCGAGGTGTTGTAATCTACACCCATGGCCAAGTCGGTGCGGCGGTGCGGCAACGCGGTTAAAACCTGCACAGCGCTGGTAAACACGATAGAATTTGGCACTAGTACTCGTTCTCCCTGGTAGGTCAAAATTTTCGTTACCCGGATATCGATCTCTTCGACCGTTCCTTCAAAGTCGTTGACGATAATTTGGTCGTGCAACCGGAACGGTTCCCGCAATAACAAGAGAACTCCCGCTAAAAAGTTTTTGAAGATGTCCTGGAAGGCGAAGCCGATCGCCACAGACCCCAGTCCCAGCAGGCCAACAATGTCGCCTAAGCGCAGGTCTGGAAACGCAAATACGCAGGCAGCCAGGATGCCCACGACCCAGGTTCCCACGGAACTCATTTGCACAAGCAGCGATCGCAGAGACTGGCTGCGAATCGCCCGATTCCCGGCAGCTACAGCAAATTTCCGGGTGAGCTTGGCGGCAAAGCGAGTCAAGAAGAGAATTACAATCGCAAAGACTAGTGCCGGCAGGGTTTCGACACTGTTACCAATAAGATTTAACAAACTTGATTGAATTTCTTGGAGCAGTGCGCCCATAGGCTGAAGGCATTCAACTCAACTATTACAGCAGTTTTCACGACGTTACACCACAGCTCAACTTTGGGTGGTGCTAGTACAGGAGGAAATTTTGGGACAGTGTAGTTGACGCAAGGGAAGACTGCTGTACCTTCTGCGCAGAGCTCCCTGCTCAGTTTAGAGTTCCTCTAGCTTGCCGGGGCTTTCCTCTCGACTCTATCAACTTGTTGCACCACCGATGCTGTTAGGTGTAAGATTCTCAAAATTCCGCAACGATATCGTTACTTTTTCTGCTGAAGTAGGAAGGTCCAAGCCTAAGCCAACTAGACTAGCTTTAGGGGCGAATACTGTATGATTTGAAATTTGAGCCTAGCCATGCTCGACTTTAGCCAATCGCTCACCCAGAAAACGGACATCATTGTAGAGCGTTGGGTTGAACAAGTTCGTCAAGGTCGCCAGATCGAAAGTGCTCTGGACTTGTCCCAAACAGCGCTACGGAATGCAATTCCCCTTGTTCTTGGAGCGATGGGGACGGTGCTATCCAGCTCTCCTGAAGACGATGACTTTGGCACAATCGTTGATGGCAGTCTAGAACACGGTGTCTGTCGAGCCCATCAAGGATACAACTCAGCAGAAATTGCCTGGGAGTACCGCCTGCTGCGCCGGACTATCTTTTCAACCCTGGAACCTGACCTGCTTCAGGGTTCGCCCCAGGAGATTATTCGAGCTTTCCGAATTATTAATGGGGTGGTCGATCAAGCAATTTCCCAGTGTTTTCAGAGCTATGTCCAGGCAAGATTACAAGATCTGGAGCAGCTACAGGCTCAGCTATCCCTGACTAATCAAGAACTGGCTCGCCTGCTGCACGTCAGCCAAGATCAGATCTCCCACCTGGCCCATGAGTTGAAGACGCCGCTGAACTCAATCATTGGCTATTCTGAACTGCTCCTGCGCCAGCAACAGCGTTACGCAGAATCTAGAGAAGGGACTGCCAGCGTTGACGACACCATTCACAACATTGAGCGAGTCCTGCGGAATGGCCGCCATCTACTCCGGTTTATCAATGATTCCCTAGAACTTTCCCGCTATGAAGCGGGAGAAATCCAACTACAATTGGTTCCTGTAGATATTTACGCAGTTGTTAACCGGGCAGTCGAAATCATCGTGCCGCTAGCTCAAGCAAAGCACCTAGAACTGGAAGTTAAGCGCAAAGATTTCCAGTCGCCAGACAATGCCTATTTCCGTTCCGACGACCTCCACGGGCACTCTGCCGTAGATGGAATGTCCCCCATTCTGCTTGAAAGGCAAAGTCTTCTAGAAGAGAACAGACCAACGGAAGGTCATCGCGCTTCTATGCAAGTCCTAACTGACCCCTTTCGATTACAGCAAATTTTAATTAATCTGCTGGGCAACGCTGTTTCCTATACCGATGCTGGTTCTATTCAGGTTGAGTGTGTGGCCTTACCCGGCCAGAAATGGTGTTTTTCCGTCACAGATACAGGGATTGGGATTGCCCCCGAAGACCAGGCTCGAATCTTTGAGCCCTATTCGCAAGTTACTACCCACAGGTTACACCAGAAAGAGAGTGGTACAGGTTTAGGACTGGCAATTGTCTCCCGGCTGGTCAAACTGCTTCAAGGCGAGATTAGGCTTGAATCTGAACTGGGCGTTGGCTCTACCTTTACAGTCACTTTGCCCTTAGCAGTCATCCCTCAGTCAGGACTAGGGTAATTTGTAGCTGGCAGCCCGGAGGATGAGTTCACCTTGACGAGGGTCACGACTGAACACAAAAGCCCCTGCTTCGGTTTCATCCCCAGCCAAGAAGTCGATCTGCTGTTCTCCTTCCTCAACCTCTCCCTTGATGCGGAGTTCGGCAAGCACCTGCACGGATTCAGCCGTGTCTCCTCCGGTGTTTGTCACGGTAAAGGGAACGTAGAACTTGCCCTGAGCCGGGTAAATTGCGCTGGTATCCTGCACAATCTCCAAACTCGGCGGCTGTTCCTTGCTGGTAAACCAGTCGTAGAGTACAAGGCCGATCACGACAGCCAGGATTGCCAGGGCAAGGCTAAAGGCTGTCCATTCAGCCGGGGAACGAGCCGGTCGCTGCTGGGGCTGTGTTGGTGAGCTAGTGTCTTGGTTCATAGATTTATACTGCCAGTCGTCCGGCTGCGCCGCCGATGGTTGCCGGAAGTCCTAGGATTAAGGTGTAACTCAGCCACAAGGGCCACGGATCTTCAAAGCTAAGTTGTTGAAAAAACCACAACATGAACACTGCTCCTACCAGCGATACCAGGTAGGACACCACAGTTTCGCTCAGCGGTCGTTGGAAGATCCCCAATTGCTGCTGGCGCTTTTCTTGATTGGCAAAACCGGCTTCAAACACAATGGCGTAGGAAATCAGCAGCGATGCAGCAATGATGGCAAGCAGCCAGGGCGGTGATATTGCCGCCGAAAGCATTGCCACCTCGTCGGTAGGGGCAATGTTAAATGCAATAAAGACTGCCCCAATTAGTGTTGCGCCAATATCAGCCAAGGTTGAGTTCAAGCCATCTTTGGGCTGGTATTTCGCCTGATCGCGCTGCCCACCTGAGGCTTGAGTTTGACTCTCATCCGGGCTGCCGCTGAGAAATTGACTGGCTACCGCTACCCCAATGGTGAATGGCACACTCTCAAAAATAGTCTTACCGAGTGCCTCTTGCAAGGGGGTTTCACGCGTGATTTCTTGCAGTAGAATCAACACGCAGGTCGCACAAACAAGGCCAATGGCGATCGCTTCAACGCTGTCGGTGACTGCGTCCAGGGGACGAATGCACTCACTTTTGCGAAATCCGGCAGTGCGATTGAGCAGAAATACAATCACAAAGGTCGCAGCAAGCGCAATCAACAGCCGCAGTGGTTCAGAGTAGGAACCGATCCACCAAACCTCCATGGTGTACAACAAGGGAATCCCAAATAAAAACCCTCCGGATATACCCCGAACAACGTCATCAAATTCATTCAACCAGGGGTTCTTACGATAGCGCCGTCGAATTTTTTTAACCATGAATTATGAGCGGTTGCTGCGCTTATGCAGCCCTACCAGTAACTTTGCACTAGCTGAAGCCGACAATAGGTAGAGATTGGTGTAATGATTTTATGACATTTACGGTTGCTCCTCAACAGAGCTTGCCTGGAACCTAAGTTGACTGTCTTCTGCTTAGGACTCACGACGCTCTGGCTGAGGTCCTCGGCGGCAGGTATATTCCAGAGGGTTCTGAAATTTTGGATAGAAGCCCTTTTTAGGAAGATCCTGCTTTGAGTAGGTAGTGGCGAGGGGAGATTGCTCTAGGGATTCGAGTGGATTCATTTCAGCTCCAAGGGTCAGCATGATTATTTGTATTTGTGCAAGCTGCATTTTTGCAGCATTTGCCCGTTGAATGGCTAGCTGGGTAGGGGTTTTATTCATTCCTGTCCCTAAGTTAGGCGACTTGTTCAGGTCTGTCTGTGGGGAAAAGTCATAAAAGGTCAGGACGTTGCCTTGCCCAACTCAACTGCACCAGTTCAGTGGCTTTGGGCAGGGATTGTAGCCGCAGGTGTTCAACTAGTTCTGCGTAGCGCCAACAAACTAGACTCAGCTGTCAAGGATGATGAATTTACATACCCGACAAAGTTTGTCGGGTATGTTTGACTCAGGTTGGTGCCCGTGCTAGCATCAATCGGACTGTAAAGCCAAGCAACTGTGCCGTCAGTAAAGGACTTCAAGACCCATGACTCAGGTAACGACTTCCCCGAACCAGGCTACCTTTAGAGCGCTTAAGTGTAAGGAGTGTGGCGAGGAGTACGAATTGAAAGCCGCTCACGTCTGTGAGTTTTGCTTTGGACCGCTGGAAGTCACCTATGATTACGAAGCAATTAGCCGCACCGTAACGCGTCAGAGCATTCAATCTGGACCCCAATCGATCTGGCGCTACCGGAGCTTTCTGCCAGTTGCAACAGACAACCCGATTGATGTGGGGACTGGGATGACTCCCCTACTCCAGGCTCACCGGCTAGCCCGTCGCTTGGGTTTGAAGCAGCTTTACATCAAAAATGATGCGGTGAACATGCCGACCTTGAGCTTTAAGGACCGGGTTGTTTCTGTAGCCTTGACCCGAGCCCGTGAGTTAGGCTTTTCCACAGTTTCCTGTGCCAGTACCGGGAATTTAGCCAACTCTACTGCCGCGATCGCCGCTCGGGCTGGTTTAGATTGTTGTGTGTTCATTCCGGCTGACTTGGAAGCGGGAAAGGTGATGGGAACTTTGATTTACGGCCCAACCGTCATGGCTGTCCAAGGCAATTACGATCAGGTGAATCGACTCTGTTCGGAAGTTGCCAACACTCACGGCTGGGGGTTTGTCAATATCAATCTGCGGCCCTACTACTCTGAAGGGTCCAAAACCCTAGGCTACGAGGTGGCTGAACAGTTAGGCTGGCAATTGCCCGACCACATTCTGGCCCCGCTGGCTTCCGGCTCCCTGTTTACCAAGATCTACAAAGGCTTTCAGGAATTTGTCCAAGTTGGCCTAGTCGATCAGAAGCCCGTCCGCTTCAGTGGGGCTCAGGCTGAAGGTTGCTCTCCGATTGCCCAGGCATTCCGTGAGGGTCGAGACTTTATCACACCCGTAAAACCAAACACAATTGCTAAGTCCATTGCCATTGGCAACCCAGCCGATGGCGTTTACGCCACTGAGATTGCTAAGAAAACCGGTGGTACTATTGAGGCCGTAACCGATGCGGAGATCATCGCCGGAATCAAACTCCTGGCAGAAACTGAGGGTATCTTTACTGAGACGGCTGGGGGTACTGTAATTGCGGTCCTTGAGAAACTAGTGGCCGCCGGGAAGATTGATCCTGATGAAAAAACAGTTATTTACATCACCGGCAATGGCCTTAAAACCCAAGAAGCAGTCCAAGGTTATGTGGGTGAGCCGTTCACAATTGAACCAAAGCTTGACAGTTTTGAGCGAGCCCTTGAGCGCTCTCAGGTCCTTCACCGTCTAGAGTGGCAGCCGGTGCTGGTTTAAGCTCTGATGCCCTAAATGTTCTAACGCTGCATGAACAAGGAGAATTCTGATGGCTGTTAAAGTTTTAATTCCAACGCCGCTGCAAAAATTGACCCGTGACCAATCTACGCTGGAGTGTAATGCTACTAACGTGAGTGAGTTGCTAAACTCCCTTGAACAGGACTGCCCTGGTATTAAAGCCCGCCTGTGCAATGAACAGGGAGAGCTGCGCCGCTTCGTCAACTTTTATGTCAATAACGAAGATATCCGGTTTCTGTCAGGCACCGACACCCCCTTGCAGGATGGAGATGAAGTCAGCATTATCCCAGCGATCGCCGGGGGCTAAGAGGCCTAGATGCAGGTTTAGACTGGGCCTGTTGATGGAAATAAGCTACCCTTTTTACTAGGAATGGGCGGTGCTCTCCCACCCATACCACTTAGCTAAAGGCCCTATTGCCAAGTCTAGATAAGGATTGATCTGAGCAATGGCAGAAGAAACACCGAACGTCGATAACACTGGCGCTAGAACAGAAGCAGCAAATCAGAATCCTGCTGAAACGGAGTCAGAAGCCCGTAATGCCGCCGCAGGCGAAGCCCCTAACGCTGCTGGCAGATCGGCTCCCAGTACCGTAGAAGAGGCTGTACCCAGTACCTCTGACCCCGAGGCTACGGATCTTCCCACCCAGGACAATTCGGACCCAAAAACTGCAAATCCGGCCATAAACCCCAACGCGACTACCGCAACCTCTAAGCCAGCCAAGTCTGAAGCAACTGCAGCAGCGGACTCAAAACCTGCTCAGAATCAAGCTGAAACAGCAGAACCTCAACCAGAGTCAGATACAAAAGTAAAGACAGCCGCGAAAGCCCGCAAGCCTGAGTCAGATCAAGAATCTGACCCTGCAGAGCCAAAACCTGCGGCGAAGAAGCAGGCACCCGCAGGCAAGCCAGCGACAAAAGCAGATGAGAAGAAAGCTAAAAAAGAAAAGAAGCCAGCCGTTGAAGACAAACCCTTCCCTGAGTTTATTCAACAGGATTACCTACCGGCGTTAGAAAAAGCTTTAGCTAAGCAAAATGTCAAGGATTTAAAACTGACTTTTGAGCAGAATGAAGTTACAGGCCGCTGGAATGACGGTCAGCGGCAATTTACAGTTTATTTTCCCAAGGAAAATATTAACGGCACTAGGGGATTTTCCTGCGCCAGTGGAGGCTTTAAACCCAGCGCGATCGAGCCGTTTTTGATTGACGAGCGCAAAATTGACTTGGAGCTACTCACCTTTGGAGTGGTCCAACGATTGAATGCTCAGAAGTGGTTTGGTAACAATTAAAGGCTAATAGTCTATCCGCCAATTTGAGACATGGTTCGGGTGTAGGAAGCCTCTGCTGTGCCTGAATCTCTGCCTTTGTAATTGATTTCTGGTTTGAGGAGGAGTAGGTCTTGAACCTGCTGACGGAGTTGCTGGGTTGATCTACCCGATCGCAGTGCCGTCCTCAGATCGAGCTGACCTGTTTCATTGAGCAGGCAAGGTCGCAGCCAGCCATCCGCAGACAGACGCATCCGGTTGCAATGATCGCAGAAGCACTCAGACATTTGACTAATGAAGCCAAGCGTGCCCTTAGCACCGGGAATCTGAAATACATCGGCAGGCCCATTTCCCTGGACTTGACCGGCGCTAAGACCCCAGCGATCGCGGATGCGCTGGCGCAGCTCTTCGGAGGGAACCCAGCCCCGTTCCCCAAACAGGTGAGCGTTACCAATTGGCATGAACTCAATAAAGCGAATGTGCCACTCACGCTCTAGACTCAGGGCCGCCAGATCCAAAACTTCGTGGTCATTCACGCCGGGAATTACAACGACATTTAGCTTCAGGGGGGTAAACCCAACCTGGTAGGCTGCCTGAATTCCAGCCCAGACCCGCTGCCAGCGATCGCCTTTGCCACTGACAATTTTGTCAAAGGTATCCGGGTCCAGAGAGTCCAAGCTGATGTTGATCCGGCGGAGTCCAGCGCTATACAAGTCTTGGGCTAAGCCTGCCAGCAAGAAGCCGTTGGTTGTCATCGACAGGTCTTGAACTTGCGGTAAGCTGGCGATCGCCCTAACTAGATCTACAACGTCTGGTCGGAGCAGAGGTTCGCCGCCTGTGAGACGAAATCGCCTAAACCCAACCGGAATAAATACTTCTTGCAGTAAGGTCAGTAGCTCTTTAGCAGTCAGGATATCTGTGCGGGCCAGGAAATTTAACGCACTGCCCTCAGGCATGCAGTACTGGCAGCGGAAATTACACCGATCTACCAAACTAATGCGAAGATAGTCAACCCGATTCATTCAAACTCCCTGCCGGAACTGGACTTCCTCTCACTGCTATCTCCTACGTTTACCCCTGAATCCTAGCGCAAACCTCTATGCTGGCTGCCAGGATTCACCCGAACCTGGAGATCTAAGTTCAACCAGGGGAGCTGCCTAGGATAGGAGGCAGGCTAGAAGGGATTGCCTGATAAAAAGAGGGTACTTCGTCGTGAAGTACCCCCAGCTTTACTGAACTACTGAAGCCCTGACACGACTAACGGCTTAGTAGAGGTTTTCCTCTTGGTGAGTTTGAATTGTACAGTCAGAAGTGGGGTATGCCACGCAAGTGAGGACATTCCCAGCCTCGATCTGATCGTCGTCCAGGAAAGACTGATCAGACTGGTCAACGGTTCCTTCCGTCAGTTTGCCATTGCAGGTGGAACAGGCCCCGGCCCGGCAAGAAAAGGGGAGATCGAGTCCCTGCTCTTCTGCAACATCAAGAATGTACTCATCATCGGGAACTTCAATGGTCGTGTCTAGCCCTTCGGCTTCATTGATCAGGTGAACTTTATAACTTGGCATGTAGCGGTCCTCTCATTGATAGAAACGGCAGTCTAAGATTTCTAAAAGCAGTCTATACGGTTCGTTTAAGCGATCTGTCTTTCAGATAGACTTCATTTCTGATACTACGAAATAAATTAGGCTTTACACTGCTCAGGGAGTAGATGTAGTAAACGGGATTTGTAATTAGACTCTCGATAATGATCTTGAATTGCTTATGATGACCCGTTTAGACTGTCGACGGGACCTCATGACGCTAGGACTTCCTCTTGATGGGTTTTGATCGTGCAGTCTGAGGTTGCATAGGCCGTGCAGGTCAGCACAAACCCAGCCTTGATCTGATCGTCGTCCAAGTAAGACTGGTCATCTTGGCTAACGCTGCCCTCCAGAACTTCACCAGCACAGGTAGAACAAGCCCCGGCCCGACAGGAGTAGGGCAGATCTAACCCTTGTTCTTCAGCAACGTCGAGAATGTACTCGTCATCAGGAACCTCGATAGTTGTATCTAGCTCTTCATCTTCATTGATCAGGTGAACCTTATAGGTGGCCATACACTCCTCTAACTAGTTGAAACGACAGCTTAAGTGTCTGCAAAAGCAGTTGAGATTTTGTTTAAGTCAAACCTGCTTCTGAGATCGAGTTTCATTCTGGGATGTGATGCAAATTCAAACTGTATAAAATTCAACAGGTAGAAACCTTCGATCAAGTCTGTTTCTTACCTATCTATTTGGACCAGGCTTGAGGTGAAAAAATCAGTCATGATAGAAGCTAGTGTTCATCCTGCCTAGCTTCTCTACTTCCGGGTTTTAGTTGAACCGTTAGTGCAAGGAACTTTCCATGGCACAGTTTTCTCTCAAGGCTCCCTTTGAGCCAACGGGTGACCAGCCGCGAGCGATCGCCCAGCTCACGGCTAGCCTCCAGGCCAATCACCGCTTTCAAACCCTCTTAGGGGCGACTGGAACCGGAAAAACCCACACGATCGCCCGCGTGATTGAAAAGGTGGGCAAACCAACCCTGGTACTAGCCCACAACAAAACTCTGGCGGCCCAGTTGTGCAACGAGTTGCGGGAGTTTTTTCCCGGTAATGCTGTCGAGTACTTCGTCAGTTACTACGACTACTACCAGCCAGAAGCCTACATTCCGGTCTCCGATACCTACATCGAGAAAACCGCCTCGATCAACGACGAAATTGACATGCTACGGCACTCGGCGACGCGATCGCTGTTTGAGCGCCGGGATGTAGTAGTGGTCGCTTCGATTAGTTGCATCTATGGCTTAGGGATGCCTGAAGAGTACCTGAGAGCTTCGATTCCCTTAAAAGTTGGGGAAGAGGTGAATCAACGGCAGATTTTACGCGACTTGGCGGCGGTGCAGTACTCTCGCAATGACCTGGACATGGGGCGGGGTCGCTTCCGGGTCAAAGGAGATGTGCTAGAAATTGGTCCGGCTTACGAAGACCGGATTGTTCGGGTAGAGTTCTTTGGCGATCAAATTGATGCGATCCGCTATGTCGATCCGGTCACCGGCGAAACGCTTCAGAGTCTGGATGCCCTGAACGTCTATCCTGCCCGTCACTTTGTTACCCCAGATGAACGGCTAGAGGCCGCCTGCAATGCAATTGAACAGGAACTCCAGGAGCGGCTGGTAGAGTTGGAGAAAGCCGGTAAACTCCTAGAAGCCCAGCGATTGGGACAGCGGACCCGCTACGACTTGGAACTGCTGCGGGAAGTGGGGTTCTGTAATGGAGTGGAGAACTATTCCCGCCACTTAGCCGGACGGCAAGCAGGCGATTCGCCAGAGTGTTTAGTGGACTATTTTCCCCAAGACTGGCTGCTGGTGGTGGATGAATCCCATGTCAGTGTGCCACAGATTCGCGGCATGTACAATGGGGACCAGGCCCGGAAAAAAGTTCTGATCGAGCACGGCTTCCGATTGCCCAGTGCAGCAGATAACCGGCCCCTGAAATCAGAGGAGTTTTGGGCTAAAGTCAGCCAATGTATTTTTGCCTCCGCCACCCCTGGCTCCTGGGAGTTCGAAGTTTCTGAAGATCGGATCATAGAACAGATCATCCGTCCTACGGGCGTGGTAGACCCGGAAATTTTTGTCCGGCCCACAACCGGGCAGATTGATGATCTCCTGGGCGAAGTTAAGGACCGGGTAGATCGGCGGGAACGCACCCTGATTACAACGCTGACCAAGCGGATGGCTGAAGATTTGACGGAATATTTTGAAGATCGGGGGGTTCGAGTTCGCTATCTCCACTCGGAGATCAACGCCATCCAGCGAATTGAGATCTTACAGGACCTGCGGGAAGGAATCTTTGATGTGCTGATCGGCGTCAACTTGCTGCGGGAAGGTCTAGACTTACCGGAGGTCTCCCTCGTTGCCATCCTCGATGCCGATAAAGAAGGGTTCCTGCGGGCGGAGCGATCGCTGATTCAGACAATTGGCCGAGCAGCCCGCCATGTCCGGGGCCAGGCAATTCTCTACGCCGACAACCTGACGGACAGTATGGCAAAAGCAATCAGTGAAACGGAGCGTCGCCGGGTAATTCAGCAAGCGCACAACGAAAAGCATGGGATTGTGCCCCAGCCGATCATCAAAAAGTCTGGCAATGCAATTCTGGCTTTTCTAGCTATTTCTCGGCGACTCAATGCCCAAGAACTCGACCAAGCCTGCGAACAGATTGATGAGCTGCCCTTAGAAGGAATCCCGGACTTGATTACCCAGCTCGAAGCAGAGATGAAAGCAGCGGCCAAAGACCTAGAGTTTGAATCTGCGGCCAAATATCGCGACCGCATCAAACATTTGCGCGATCGCCTCCTGGGCCACCGACTCTAAAACTAATAGTGGGTCTCAATCACTCTCCCATCGGCCTTACAGACCCACACCTGGTAAGTTTAGACCTCCCGTCAACTCTTCCATCCGCTCTCGCATGGTTGCCGTAGATTTGTTGTAGGCATCTGTCATTGCCGCAGCTACAAGGTCGGAGAGAACATCAGCCCCTTCACCCAGTGCATCGGGGGAAATTTCAACTCGCCGGGGTTCCTGGTTGCCGCTGAGGATAACTTTTACCAGACCACCGCCTGACTCGCCCTCAATTTCCATCTGCTCTAAGTCTTCTTGCAACTTTTTAGCCCCTTCTTGAACCTGCTGAGCTTTCTTGAAAGCTTCAGTCAGTTCTTTCATTTTGCCGAGGCCAAAACCAAATCCTTGTCCTTGTGCCATAATCTCTTACTTTGAATGGGTTGTGGATAATCAACTGAACTGGAAGCGCGTGTTACCTGGTAGCTTAACCCCGTTTCATTCTAAACTACGCCTGTTGAGCCAAGGGAAGATTTTCTTCCAGTCGCTAGATCTGACGATCAACTGAACTTGCCATAAGTTTTGCAACTAAGTCAGGTGGCTAGACGATCGTCTGGAAGTCTCCTAGAATCTTAACCTCCGGCTTCAACAAGAGTGACCACCGCTGTTCGACTTGCTGCTGAACGTAATGGATTAAGTTGAAAATGTCATTTGCCGTAGCTCCGCCACAGTTGAGAATGAAGTTGGCATGTCGCTCTGCGACTCTGGCTCCGCCAATTTGGTGGCCCTTCAGACCCGCTTGTTCAATTAACCAGCCAGCAGTATGAGGCAGCGGATTACGAAAAACACTGCCACAACTGGGAAGATGATAGGGCTGAGTCGTGAGACGATGGTTGCGGTGAGCGGCAGTGGCTGCTCTGACTGCCTCAGGATCGGCTCCTGGCTGGAGTTGAAACGTAGCCTGCATCACCAGGCGATTCCCGCTTTGTAAAGCAGAGGTCCGGTAGGCGTAGCCTAAGTCCTGGGGACGTAGGACCTCAATCCCCGCAGGGGACAGAACTTGAACCTCAACTAGGTAGTCAGCCGCAGATTCACCGTGAGCCCCGGCGTTCATCACGACGGCACCACCAACCGTACCGGGAATTCCCACAGCCCATTCTAAGCCTCGCCAGCCCAAGTCGGCAGCCTGCCAGGTCAACCGAGGAATTGACTTACCGGCACCAACAGTGACCTGCCCGCTAGCGGTATCAAACGTGAGTTGCTGAAAGTGGTGAGTGTGGATTACCAACCCCCTGAGACCGCGATCGCTGACTAAAAGGTTGGACCCAGCACCCAGTAGCCTTACGCGCAGGCCCTGGGCGTTAGCCCACTCGAAACTCTCCTGGAGTTCTTCTAAATGTTTAGGGGTAGCGAACCACTCAGCGGGTCCACCGACGCGAAAAGACGTCAAGCTAGCCAGTGAAACTTCCGGCTGGATCAAACAGTGGGTTCCCGGCAGTCGAATTGTCCCGCCAGTCATGGGCTAACGACCTCTTGGGGACTCTGGGCCTCAGCGTTTTGGTAGAAATCCATCACCTCAGGAATAACTTGATTCAAGTTCCCGGCTCCCAAAAAGATGACGCGATCGCCTGGGCGGAGTCTAGTTTTAAGAAAGACAGCCAGAGATTGCAAAGTTGGCTGATAGTAGACATTCGGGTGATGCGTTTCGATCAAGTCTACAAGTTGCTGGCTGTTGACTCTCCCCAGATCGGGTTCGCCTGCACTATAAATATCCGTAATCACGGCAGCATCGGCATCTGCAAAACTTTGGCTAAATTCTGATAGGAAGGCAAGGGTGCGGCTATAGCGGTGCGGTTGAAAGACGGCAACGACTCGTTTTTGAGTGCCATTGTTGGCCCCTGAGCCAACCTGCAGACGGGCTGCAGCCAGGGTAGCCCGAATTTCGCTGGGATGGTGGGCGTAGTCATCGATAAACGAAATGCCGTCATACTGGCCCCGGTGTTCGAACCGGCGTCGGGCACCTTCGAAGCTGGCGATCGCCTGGGCAATCTCAGGAAAGTCTAGTCCTAACAGTCGCCCGACCGCAACAGCCGCCAGGGCATTGCTGAGATTATGCTGTCCTAGTAACTTCAGATTTAACCGGCCCAAGCACTGATTGCGCTCCCAAACCTGGGCAATCGTGCCGCTAGAAGAGTAGGTAATGTTGTCTACAGTATAGTCAGCTTTTGCGGACTCAAGGCTATAGCTGATCATCGGCTGGGCGTGAGAACTTCTAGCGCTGGAGATTTCCCGCTGGATTGTGGGGCAGTCCAGGCATCCTACTAAGGTGTGGCAATGCCCGGCAAAGATTTTGAAGGTGTCGATCACTTCATCTAGGGTGCCGTAGTGATCGGGATGATCCAGTTCAATGTTTGTGATCACGCCAATCTGGGCAGAAAACTTAACGAGAGAACCGTCGGACTCATCCGCCTCAGCAATCAAGTAGGGACCCGCACCCAGACGAGCATTTCCTTGCCAGGCATTGACTTCTCCACCTACTACAATAGTTGGATCAAGCCCAGCTTGTAGCAGGATGTACCCAATCAGGCTACTGGTGGTTGTCTTACCATGGGTTCCAGCTACGGCAACACTCTGGTAATTCTCCATTAAGGCTGCCAACAAGTCAGATCGATGAAAGATTGGACAGCCTAGTGCTAAAGCAGCTTGGTACTCTGGGTTGTCGGGATAAATGGCAGTGGAGCAGATTACCTGAGGTAGCTCATGACATATTTTCTGTGCTCCAGAACCGTTCTTGAGAGGAGCTAAAACTCTTGATGTCGTCCTCTCTGGTAAGTGTGCAGGAGCCAGTGTCGAGTCAGAAGAAGCTTCAGTCGGGAAAAACATCAGGTTTGCCGCATCTTGCTGCCAGAAAACATGAGCACCTAATGCTTGTAAACACTGAGTGATGTGACTAGAGCGCAGATCAGAACCAGAAACTGGTAGCTTACGTTTGGTCAAGACGTAAGCCAAGGCTGACATACCAATCCCACCAATTCCAATAAAGTGAAACGGTCTGCCGCTGAAGTCAACGCAGTTCAGCATTTTTGATTTTAGCTCCTTCACACACCACACAGATTACACGCGATATCATACCAGGAACTGCTTTTTGAAAGACAGGGTCTGGGACTAAACTGCTGAGGATTTTTGCTAAAAAACTTGCGGAGTCTTCTGTAAAGTCAAGACTAACCTAACCAGATTTATTTCCAAAGTTTGTTATTTCAGGCGCTTTATGTCAATGAAAAAACAAGATTTGAATACTACCGAAAACCGACGGAGAATTCCTGGATAGTTTACTGACAAGTAAATCTTCGCCATAGACTGCTAGCTTGCAGTTGGTTATCAAGGGGCTAACTGTGAGGCGATCGCTACAGTTTGTACTGTCTGTACACCTGACTGGCGGCCCGGTGCAGGAGGGAGTGTCGGTAGACAAGGCTGTCTAGGTCATCGGCATAGCCCCCGCCAATCACGCAAGCGACTGGATACCCCTGGGCCACACAGGTGCCGAGGACTTGCATATCTCGCCGGAACAGGCCAGTATCGGTTAGGGCCAACTTGCCCAGCCGATCAGCCAGGTGAGAATCAACCCCAGCATCGTACAGGACTAGATCGGGCCGAACATCTCTCAGGAGTCCCGGCAGGTAGTTTGATAAGGTTTGCAGGTATTTGTCATCCTCCATGCCCTCTGCCAAGGTAACATCAAGGTCACTCTGTTGCTTGGTGCCAGGGAAGTTGATTTCACAGTGCAGGTCAAAGGTAAACACGCTGGGATCGTTTTGAAAGATCAGGGCCGTGCCATCACCTTGATGCACATCCAGGTCGACAATCAGGATTCTTTGTACCAGTCCGGTTGTTTGAAGCACCCGCGCCGCGATCGCCAAGTCATTGAAAATACAAAAGCCAGAGCCATAGTCGGGAAAGGCATGATGGGTGCCCCCCGCCGTGTTACAGGCAAGTCCGTGGGTCAGTGCCAGCCGTGCTGTCAGCACTGTACCGCCGACAGCCACACAGGTCCGATTTGCCAAAGCTTGACTCCACGGCAAACCGATGCGCCGTTGCGCTTTAGCATCCAGGGTCCCATTGCAGTAAGCCTGAACATACTCTGGAGTGTGAACTAGCTCGATCCAGGATTGGCAGGGACGCTGAGGCTGCTGAAACTGTTCTAACCCTGCCACTCCATCGTTTAAGAGCAGTTTGTAAAGCTGCCGAAACTTGAGCATGGGAAAGCGGTGCCCTGGAGGTAGGGGGGCAACATAGTCCGCGTGGTAAACAATTGGCAGATCCATCCAGCCTCGGCCAAACCGCTTTTTACAGGAGCAATGGTAGCTCTCTGTAAGATAGTACTTGCTGCTAGGCCCAGTTTCAGGCTTGCGATGGTGATTCCTAGCTGGGCGAAAAGGGGAGCGTATCTCAGCTTGTATTGAAGCATAAGGCTAAATAATGATTCATCACTCGAGCCTGTACAACCTTAATCGAGAACTAAAACTGGAAAGGTTTCCGTTGAGACTCGCGCCAACCGTTGAGAATGTACGTCACTCCTGTAGAGCTTTGGCGTATTCGCCACAATGCTCAGTAAAGATTGATCAGGCTCGTGCACAGGAAGTCATCGACGGTATTGACATTAAGGACCTCAAAAAAGCCTCGCACCACATGGAGGTCCCACTTAAATTCCCTGACGAACAGTCGGAAGTTAACTTCCACATCGTTTTGCATTTATTTAACTTTGCCCATGGTTATCGTCATTCTCTAAACACTGTTCATAAAGTAGGCGCGTGGCAGACCATGAAGCACGGTATCGAAGTTTTGCAGCAGCGCAGGAGCACAGGTATGATTACAGGGGCAATGTTAGCAGACCTCTCACGCGAGCAGATTGTCGACATTTTCGATATCGGTACCCGCAACCAGCAAGGTAATTCAACCGCCCATACGCTTGCAGAGCTAGAGCCTCTCGTAGCAGTGATTCTGGAAGTGGCCCATGACTCTGGTAGGCGACTTTTGGACATGGCGATCTCAGACTTTGCTACTTTCGCACACACTCATAGTCGGCATCCCCAAAGTGTCCAACTCTCGGCAACTTGGCTCGTGCATCAGTTGGCGACATATTTTCCAGCTTTCGATGATCGCCGGGAATGGTGCAACGGTGAGGAGGTTCTTTTTCTAAAGAAAGCACAGCTTGCTGTTGCCGAGCTTTATCAGCGCTTCAGTGATCAAAATCCAGATGATTTTGGTTTTCCCAATACAGACTGCTTCACTGTGGTGTGTGACAATGTACTCCCTTGCGTACTCCGTGCACTGGGAGTGCTTATCTTACCCAACGAATTGCTACACAGAATAGATTCAAAGCAATCGCTACCCGCAGGACCCGAAGCAGCAGCGCTACGCGCAACAGCTATTACAGCAGTGGAAATTATGCTTGAACAGGGTGAGGGAACCCTTTGGGCAAAGGAAATTGGGGACTTTCTCTGGACGCTTGGCAAAGAGAAGCGCTATCGCAGCATAGAGCGACATGCTACGCTCGACACCTGTTTCTACTAAAGTTTGGTAATACAATGCCCAATAATCGCTGTTACTCTTGACTCAATTACTAGCAGAGTCAGAAAGAGACAATTGAGTAGACAAATCAATAACTTGGAGCATTAGGAGTTGAAGATACATCATGACACAGGCACTCGAACAGCAAATCTACGCCCCTGAAGAGTATCTTGAACTTGAACTTGCATCTGAAACCCGTAGCGAATACCGTAATGGAGTTATTATTCCTATGACCGGGGGTACGCCTGATCACAATGAGTTAGTGATTAATCTTGCGTCCCTTTTCAAACCAGCCCTGCGAGGAAAACCCTACCGTATTTTTGCAGCCGATCAACGGCTTTGGATTCCCCCTCGAAATCTGTATACCTATCCTGATGTAATGGTTGTTGAGAAACCCCTACAGCTTCAAATAGGGCGTACCGACACAGTAATGAACCCTTGCTTTGTTGCTGAAGTGCTTTCTAAATCAACGCAAGATTACGACCATGGCGAAAAGTTCTCTGCCTACCGGACTATCGACAGCTTCTGCGAATATCTTCTCATTGATCAGTACAGTATTCATATAGAACACTACGTCAAAACGGCGGCTCATCAATGGCTGCTATCAGAATATGATGCTCCTGATGTCACCTTGTCCTTGAGTACTTTTGCAGCTCAAGTTCAAATCACTGATCTCTACGAAAACATTGACATTGATGCTGCATAGAAGGGGAGCACCGGCATCACGAGTTGTTCGCGTAGCATTACCGTAGGAGAATTGAGCCGACTGTCAAGAGATTATCTGTGTAACTAAAGGTTGTTTGCGGCGGCTGATCTCTGTCGTCACGGCGCTGGCCCAAGAGATTTAGATCGTGCCTCTGCTGTCACTGCTGACCATTCGGAAGCTGGACGCGAAGATTTGGCCCAGACCGGGCCAACTGGAGCACCGCTCCGTCAGCTAAAGCAGCCTGACGAACTTGCTTGCCATCTAAGAAGGTGCCGTTGGAACCCAAGCTAACGACTTGCCAAACTGTCCCCGACTGTCTGAGTTCTACGTGATAGCGAGAGACAACTGCACTGTAGAGAATGACATGGTTATCCGCCGCACGGCCAACCCGAATCACAGCTTCATGGTCAAAGGTCCAGTTTTGAACTGGCATAGACTGAAACGGGTGCAGGAGAGTAAGGGTAATCACAGTGGGGGTCCAGAGCCTCAATAAAACGGGTTGTTGCCAAGCAGGACTGCTTTGATCCAGCTTTTTAATGTAGTTGAAACAAGAACGTCACTAAATCTCCCTTCCCTAAGGCAATGCGATCGCCGTGCCTGAGTCGGTGTCGATTTCCAGCCGGTAAGAGCGTGTGATTGACATAGGTGCCGTTGGCACTCCCCACATCTTCAACAAAGTAGGTGTCTGCTTCAGCCCGAATATCAGCGTGGATGCGAGAAACAACCTCGGAATGGGGAAATCCAGCCACATCAATGTCGGGTGGAATCTGGTCATTGGGTTTACCAATGTGAATCACCGCTAACTGCTGAGGCAAGGCGATCGCTGTATTAGATTGCACGTGCAGTAGATGGGCAGTCTGCTGCTGTAATTGGGTTTCAAGGCTCCCGACCCCGCTAGCGACAGGAGCGAAAGTAGCAGGGGGGGGTACTGGTGCTTGAACCGCTGTCCCCCGCTGATCAAACTGTTCGTCAGGGGGATTAGCCTCCTCGCTAGCCCTAGGCCGGGAAGCTAAGGCGGATGGGAACTCCGGCTGGGGAGCAAGTGCTTCTAACTCTGGATGATCCACAAGCACAGGTTGAAGGCGAAAGCCGCACTTACCACAAAACCTGGCATTCGCTTGAGTAGATTCGCCACAGTTTGGACAAGGGGTGATAGCCAGTAAAGGGGCCTGACAAGCTTCACAGTAGGTAGCAAGATCAAAGTTTTGATGCTGGCAATCAGGGCAGGTAATCATGGTGCATCCTTTGTATCCCAACCATCCGATCATGATTAAAGCAACATTTCCAGGCAAGCGGTGTAAGAAATCAATCCACGCTGATGAGCTACGGTAATGAGGGCTACAGGGGTAAAGCACTTTAGGCTCGATCAAGCTCCTGCTCTTTACAGGTGGGTTGTCTAGAACAATCTGAAATCCAAAGTCAGCTAACCTATCTAAACACCGAGGCTCAGCTTTCGAGTCCAGCCCCTGCCGATTGGTCGAGCAGCCACAGCAGTTTGCCACTGGGCTGAATCAACCGGGCAGGATAGTCCGTTGCCTCTGCTTGCGGCGCAAAGATCTGGGTCAAAGCAGGTCGCTTGCTCTCCCCAGCAACCAGGAAAGCCACACAGTGAGCTTGATTGATCAAAGGGACTGTGAAGGTAATCCGGGGTTGTCCATCTTTGTCACCAACGGTAATCAGGCGATCGCGGACGTGCAGTGCTTCCGTATGGGGAAACAAAGAAGCGGTATGTCCATCATTCCCAATTCCAAGAAAAATTAGATCTAGGGCTGGAAATTCCCCTGTTACCCCAAAAAAAGCCTGTAAGTGTTGCTCATACTTGTGGGCAGCATCTAGGGGATTGGTCTCGTCGGTTGGGATTGGATGCAGGTTAGCAGCGGGAATGGCAACCCGGTCTAGCCAGGCTTGGTGAGCCATTTTTTGATTGCTGTCGGGGTGATCGGCAGGAACATAACGCTCATCCCCCCAAAACACGTGAATTTTTTCCCAGGGTAAGGTTTGAGTCGCAATGGCTTCGTACAGGGGTTTAGGGGTGCCACCACCGGCTAGGGCCAGGGTACAGCGCCCCCGCGCGGCGATCGCCTGCTCAATTTCTGCCAGGGTCACTTCCAGCGATCGCCCAATCAGGGCGCTCAGGTCTGAGAGCACTTCAACTGTTCTGGTCATTGACTTCCATCCTTTGCTTGAATCCTCAGCTTTATAATCGCACCCAATCGCTGAACAACAATCTATTTGCACCTTGACCCCCCTCAACGGCACAATAAAAGCGACCAGCAGAAATCTTTTAGCAGTAGACTTTTTGCCTAGTTAACCGACACAAGCTCTGGAGAGCGATTGCATCCCCATGACTAAGCTTCAGGCCCTAATTATTGACGTAGATGGGACTTTGGCCGATACGGAGCGGGATGGTCACCGGATTGCGTTCAATCAAGTCTTCACTGAAGCGGGGCTTGATTGGAACTGGTCAGTCTCACTTTACGGCGAACTACTGGCAATCGCCGGGGGCAAAGAGCGGATTCGCCACTACTTGAATCACTACCCAGTCGCGTTCAATCCACCCGCCGATCTAGATGGGTTCATCGCAGCGTTGCATGCTGCCAAAACCAAGCACTATCTAGATCTCCTTGCTCAGGGAGGCATTCCCTTCCGGCCTGGGGTAAAGCGCTTGCTGGTAGAAGCCCGCGCCCAAGGCGTCCGCTTGGCGATCGCAACGACGAGTGCGTTGCCCAACGTTACAGCCCTGTTGGAAAACGCCCTTGGCCCCGATGGTCTTGCTTGGTTTGAGGTGATCGCTGCCGGGGACATTGTGCCAGCCAAAAAGCCAGCACCCGATATTTACCACTATGCGCTCAGGAAGATGGATTTGGCTGCTCAAGACTGCCTAGCCATTGAGGACTCAGACCACGGCTTAAGGGCTGCCTCTCAGGCAGGTGTGAAAACAATTGTGACCGTCAACGGTTACACACGAGACCAGGATTTTTCCAAGGCTATCCTGGTCCTAGATCATCTCGGAGAGCCCGATCAACCCTTCACCCTCTTGGCTGGAGATGCGGGAGGGATGAATTACTTAGACATGGCCCTGCTCGACCATTTGCACCAGGCCACAGGATAGGCTGTCACGGCAGAACGAACTGAAATTGAGTGACGGGATGCGGCTGAGTCAGGGGTCAAAAAAGGCTGCTCCTCGTCTTTAATACTCACAAACTTTCTTGGGTTTGGTTAATCAATATTTAATACAGTCCTAACCTAGTTGAGCCTGTTAGTTGCCATGATTGTGAGAAGTAGCGCACAGTTCATCTTCAGGCTCTTGCTCCTCCTCCATTAGTCGATCGCGGCTAGTGGTTTTTGTATTGAGGCTGAAGCAGGGTTGTGGGCGATCGCTACGGCTGGGTTGGCTGCGGCAAGTACAAAATGGGGGAGACATGTTCAGCAAAGGGAAAGTATCGTACAGCAAAGCTCAGCTACTTAAGGCGAAATGCAATGGTAGAGCTAGACAGTTGCTTGAGCATTGCTATATCGAAATCTGCTACGAGAACACAGGATTCTGGGTTCCAGGTTGGTACGGTACACTTTATTGCCCTGACTACCTTTTGAAAGATATAGCAATGTACCTTCCCTATATTGATGATGTTGCTCAAGGCATTGATATCGTAAGTTTTGGCTATGAGTCAGCCCTAGAAAGAATACATGCCTTGGAAAAGCGGGGCGTGCTGTTAAGCGATCGCAGGCGCTACTTAGAACTCACCTATGTTTTGACGTAATCTCTAGGTGGGCTTCTAGTCCAGATACCTATTCTTCAAATTCTATAACTGGATTTGTACCGTTCCCTAGTTTTGAATGCTGCCATCGGGTAGGATAGCCCCCTTCAGATTTGCCCCGTCTAGATTGGTGTCGTCCAGGTTAGCACGAAACAAATTGGCTCCGCTGAGGTTAGCACCTTGAAGGTTGGCATTCTCAAGGTTAGCTAACACGAGTCGAGCCCCACTCAAGTCGGCACCACTCAGGTCGGCACGACTGAGATTCACCTGATTGAGCAGGGCACTGAGGCTGGCACCACTTAAATTTGCACCCTGGAGATCAGCTCCTCTCAAAAATGCTCCATCCAGATTGGCTTTACTCAGGTTTGTTTCTTTCAGGTCAGCTCGGGGCAGAACTTCTTCCTGCGATGGCTGCCACCGCTCTAGCAAATTGGCTCCTCTGAGGTCAACGCCTTGGAGATCACAGCGCCTGCACTTGTTCGTTTCCAATAGCTGACTGACTTGTGCTGTGGTTTGAGATTCTCCTGTCGGGGTTTCAAGCTGAGCCTGAAGCGCTTGAATACGCTCCAAGGTCTTTTGGTAAGCTTCCGTCTGTCCTTGAGCTTGATATAGGGTTGCGGCTTGCTGCAAGTCTGCTAGGGCTTGTTGCTCATCTCCGACTCGCTTAAGGCGGGTCAAACCACGATTGCGATAGGCTTGGGCCTCTTGAGGATTGCGTGAGATTGCCTCAGAAAAATCTGTAATCGCATTGTTAATATCCCCCAACTGAGCCCGGGCAAGTCCCCGTAACTCATAAGCTTTGCTGCTATTGGGACTGAGTTGTAACCCCTGGTTCAAGCTATCAATTGCGCCCTGGTAATCGCCGCGCTCAAACTGTCTCAAGGCCAGGGTAAACAAATCCTGAGCTTGCGGCGGAGGAGTAGTACCCGTTGGTAGAGACTCCGGTGGCGTCATCTGCGCCTTGACCATTGGTAACCCTGAATCACCAGAGGTAAGTACCCCGACCGCAGCTCCCAGCAAGACAGTAGTGCCTAGAATTTTGACCAGGCCATAACTCAACTTCATGACGTTTGCCCTTGTAGCGATATGAAATATTATGAATCTCTCTGCTTACCTGTAGAATGTAAAGTTGAAAATCTACGAGGGAGATTTCTGACAAAGGCTAAGAATCTTAACGGTTCTTAAAGATTGAATTCGCTTGAACCATGAAAAACTGTATCTAATTTCTCCGTTTGTATCAAAGCATTAAAAAGAGTTGAGATCTTTAACTCCAATAGGTATACTTGCGGCGGATTTTGTAAATACCAATACATCCACTGTCCGCAAAAGGAGGTAAGGAGGTTGGCAAGGAGACGTAAACGGAAAAGTCGTCGTCGCCAGGAAGGTCGTAGAATTCTTGAGCATATTCCCCAATTTAGTATTGAGAGTGGAGAGGATAAACCTGTCACAGCAGCTCGAAAATTTATTCAAGCTGAGGGCATTGCTCCACCCGCTCTACTATTAGTTAAGCGCAATGAGCACACAACAGACCGGTATTTCTGGGCTGAAAAGGGGCTATTCGGTGCTCAGTATGTTGAGGAAAACCATTTTCTGTTTCCGAGCTTAAGGCCCCAAGGCGAAGAAATGGTTTTTTCTGGTTGCTGAAACTATAAAGAAGCGGCTTTTAATCCAGAGGCCGGCTGCCAGGACTTGTACTTGACAAGGCTACACCTGGTCGCCGGCTATTATCGTTTTTTTTTAGCATCGCTAAAATTAAGTAAAGTACTCAAAAGGTGAACCATGCCTCAGACGCTAGAACTTACTCCCGCCAATGTTGAAACAGTTTTGGACGAACTCCGTCCTTACCTGATCTCTGATGGTGGCAATGTTGAACTGGTAGAACTAGATGGTCCAGTCGTTAGGCTGCGGCTACAGGGGGCCTGTGGGTCTTGCCCCAGCTCAACAATGACGTTAAGGATGGGGATTGAGCGAAAGCTGCGGGAGTCTATCCCTGAAATTGCTGAAGTTGAGCAGGTGATGTAATTGGACACAGCTTGATTCAGAATCTAGAAATGTTGGAGCAGGAAAAAGTTGTCGATTTTCCTGCTCACTTTATTGTCAGCCAGCTAGTGCTGTTAGCCCGAACCCCTCGCTCAACTATCACTCTGAATCGCAGTGTTGAAGTCGATTCGGTTAGGAACTTCTTTCAACTCAAGTTTAGCCTGCTGCCATCTAGCTTCTAGCTGATCCAAGGGGTAGGTGGAAAGGGGTTGGTCTGCGTCAGCTTCCATCCGACTGAAGCGTTGAACAAACCGTTGATTCATCTCATGCAGAGCCTCTGAAGGATCAAGTTGACACCAGCGAGCCAGGTTGATCAGGGTGAACAGCAGATCTCCTAGTTCTGCCTGCTGGTCGGCTGCACTGGTTTGATGGAGTGCTGCTTGAAATTCTCCTAGCTCTTCATAGAACTTAGCCCACACACCAGCAATGTCAGGCCATTCAAACCCGGCTGCGGCTGCTTTTTGAGATATTTTCATCCCGGCCATTAGGGGTGGTAGGCTGCGGGCATAACGGTGCAGGGTCTGACTGAGATGCTGAGACTCAGGTGTTGCGATCGCTTTTTCTGTCGCTTTGATCTGCTCCCAGTTAGCACGAACCTCTGCAATAGTTTGCACAACCGTATCCCCAAACACATGAGGATGCCGCCGAATCAGCTTTTGGGTAATTCCTTCAGCAACCTCTGCCAGGGTAAATATGTCCCGCTCGCTGGCGATTTGGGCTTGGAGGACAACTTGCAGCAGGAGATCCCCCAGTTCTTCCGCGATCGCACTTTGCTCGCCGCTGCGAATAGCATCGACAACTTCGTAAGCTTCTTCAATCACGTAAGGGATAAGACTTTGAGGGGTTTGAGCCAGATCCCAAGGACACCGGCCCTGGGGCGATCGCAGCTTCGCAACTACATTCACTAACTCTTGCACTGCTGCCAGGTAGGATGGGTCTGTAGCGGGTAAATAAACCTGTAGCGGATATAGGTCTGAGTTTTGCCGACCGAGTTCGCTCAAACAAATCTCAATACTGGTCGGTTGGGAGATTGTCAGCTGGCCCAGCAGGCTGATGGTGTAGTTTGGGGGAAACTGAGTTGAGAGTTTTGACTCCAAGGCAGTTGCGATCGCGGCTGAGTCAACTTGGGTAATCAGAACTGGCAGGGACGGCAAGTTGTCTGGCTGGGCAATTAAGGCTGGGGCAGCAACAACCTGCAATCCAGATCTAGGAATGCTTGACATAAAAGCAAATGAATTCTTTCCTTCTATGATGCAATACTGCGGCAGGCTAGTCAGTTCCGTAGCTTGAAGGGCCTCAGCCAGATTCTCATGGCTTGCTGAGGCTGACTGAGGCTGTTCTAGCGTTTGGTCTTGTTATTTCGTCTACGGAGGTGTCCTTTGTAGAAAGAGTTTCCCCAATCGCTAAAAGAGTGACTCATGGCACCTAGCTCCAGGCCAATCAAGAGAGCTAGCCACTCTGTTCGGTTAAGGCTGAGTGATCGCTCAATCTTAATCAAGATCCCCTGCCAGCTCCAGCTAACCTCCCAGAACTGACCGACAATCGATACCCACAAGAGGGTCAACAGCACAGCACAAGTGCTGAGGTAAGCTAAGCGCAGTCCTGTTCCAATTACGGGTCCGTGGGAAAGTAAAGAGCGGTGGCGGATACTCTTTTGGTAGGGGAGCCAGATCCATCTCAGCCAACCCCAACGCCTGAACTGGCGAGAGTCAATATCTAGGTCTGGGCCAAACATCAAGCCGCCGAAGAGAAATGCCCCGCAGACCAGTAAAGTAAGATTCCTGCTCTGGCTGGATGCTAAAGCAAGTCCTGCGATAACAGGCAAGCTCCACAAAGTAATGCGATCGTGGGTTCGTCCAGTTGGCATGACCCCTTGAATTCAATGTGCTGCTGCCAGCATAGAAACCTGCTCCTGGTTTGGTGACTTCCAGTGGGGAGAATTACTTTGCTATAGTGGAAGTCTGCTTATCACACAAGTTGGGCGGTTAGCTCAGTTGGTAGAGCGCTTCGTTTACACCGAAGATGTCGGGGGTTCGAGCCCCTCACCGCCCATTTTTACCAATTCTACTCAGATACCTTGAAAAGTTGATAAATGAGAAGGCTAAAATTGTTAGTCACCTAAGCCTACCAGAAAAATCAGCAGACCACAGATCCCTGCCAGGACAGTGAGGACCAGTCCCGCGTTTGGGCTGCCTTTCCAGGAATACTTTTTCTCACTCATAGTTTTTCTCGATAAACCTTATTAATTTATTCTTACATGCTCCGCTGGCGTACCGCTTTGCGGAGTTACAAGTAACGAGCTATGACCTAGCTTGAACAGTAGTACGGTTTCTGCTTCAGCCAGGCTGCGATCGCAGCAGAGCAGACCCAAACAATTTGAGCGTTACAAAGCTTGCAGCTCAGCCAACTCCAGCCAGCGCTCGGTTGCAACCTCTATTTCTGCGTTCAGCTCCGCTAAGCGCTCTGAGAGTTGCTGCACCTGGGTGAAACCTGCCGGAGGACTTTTATACAAGGTTTTTTCAAGATCTTCCTGCTCGACTTCCATTTGGGGAATTTGAGTTTCAAGCTGTTCCAACTCCCGTTTTTCTTTTGAGGATAGCTTGCGGGTGCCGTTGGGCGTTGGTTGGGGTTGCGGTTTTTCGAGAGTTGGTTTGCCAGTTTTGAGGGATTGAGAATTAGCAGTCTGCTCTAAGACTGCTTCCTCTTTTTGCTTGAAGTCTAAGTAGAGTGAGTAATTGCCTGGATACTGCTGCAGGATTCCGCCTGACTCCAGAGCAAAGATCGTGTCCACTGTGCGGTCCAAAAAGTAGCGATCGTGGGAAACCACAATCACGCAACCATTGAAGTTTTCCAGATACTCTTCTAGCACTGCTAGAGTTTGCACATCCAGATCGTTGGTTGGTTCATCCAGGATCAGTACATTAGGGGCACTCATCAGTACCCGCAGCAAAAACAGTCGCCGCTTTTCACCTCCGGAGAGCTTATGCAGCGGGGCATACTGCTGGCTGCCAGGAAACAAGAAGCGTTCCAGCATTTGGGAAGCACTAATCTGAGTGCCATCAGCAGTGGGGACAAACTCTGCGACTTCTTTGATATAGTCGATGACTCGTTGATTCTGATTCAGAGCACTCAGCAAGTCTTCAGAGTGCTGGTCAAAGTAGCCAATCTGAATTGTGGAGCCAATTTCCACCGTGCCAGAGTCCGGCTGCACCTGCCCCGTAATTATATTCATCAGCGTGGACTTCCCCGTTCCGTTGCCGCCAATAATGCCCACGCGATCTTCCGGGTTGAAGTAGTAGGTGAAGTTTTGGATTAAGGTATGTCCTCCATAGGCTTTGGAGAGATTGGTTAGCTCAATTACTTTCTTACCAATTCGCCGACCAGGGGTAGAAATGTCTACCTTACCCTGAGCCTGCTTGAGCTCCTGCGCTTGCATCCCCTGGACTCGCTCAATTCGAGCTTTCTGTTTTGTGCTACGCGCTTTAGGGCCGCGCTTTAGCCACTCCAGTTCACGCCGGAGCACCCCTTGATGTTTGCGCTGGCTGCTAACCGCAGACTCCTCCATCAGGGCCTTTTTCTCTAAGTAGTAGGAATAGTTGCCCGCGTAGGTGTAGAGGTCGCCCTGGTCGATTTCTACAATCCGGTTGGTGACACGATCCAAAAAGTAGCGATCGTGGGTGATTAGCAGCAGTGCCCCCCGGTGGCGATTCAGATAGCTCTGGAGCCACTCAACAGATAGGGCATCGAGATGGTTGGTGGGCTCATCCATTAGCAGCAGATCTGGTTTTGAAAGCAGTGCCGTAGCCAGAGCGATGCGCTTGCGGTAGCCGCCTGAGAGGTCGCTGACTTGAGCACCGAAGTCGCTAATTCCCAGTTGAGTTAGGATTATTTTTGCCTGGGTTTCCAGATCCCAGCCTCCTGTCGCATCCATGCGCTGGGTCACAGCTGCCAACCGGGTCATTAAGGAGTTTGTATCCTTTTTCTCCGACTGAGCCAGTTGGTGGGAGAGGTGCTCGTACTCCTGGACTAAGGCCATTTGCTCCCCGCTGTCGGCAATAATTTGCTCTAAAACGGTACGGTTTCCATCCAAGTCTGGCTGCTGGGGTAAGTAGACAGTCCGGGTGCCGGGGGTGATCAAAGTTTGACCACTATCAACTGACTCCAGTCCAGCGATAATCTTCAGAAGTGTTGACTTACCAGAACCATTGGTGCCAATTAGTCCAACTTTGTCTGTGGCTTCTAGACTGAAGCTGGCATCCTTGAGAATGGCTTTAA
This sequence comes from Thermosynechococcaceae cyanobacterium, assembly GCA_041748155.1. GTDB lineage: Bacteria > Cyanobacteriota > Cyanobacteriia > Thermosynechococcales > Thermosynechococcaceae > JBGTDT01. The sequence goes on from JBGTDT010000108.1 coordinate 28,265, forward strand.
CCCCAAAGTCTTTGTTAACAGATTGCAGTGTGAAAATGCTCATCCTCACCTCTACCCTTTCTGAAATGAGATATCCCTACCCTTTTGAGTCGAGAGCAGGTGAAAAATTCCCAAGGTTAAATAAGAAGGGAACCCCGCCAGCGTGATCACCCATAACTAGGACATTGGGCATCTGGGCACCGCCTTCCCGCCAAGCTTCGATCGCTTCTTTTTGGAGCACAAGTTGGCCACCCTGGGCCTTGAGCGTTTCAGCTAGAAGCCTTTGGGCTTCTGCCTTACCTTGAGCCCGGTTGATTTCCGCTTGGGCATCTTGTTCTGCTTCCCGCGCCACATAAACGGCTCTTTGGGCCCGCTGTTCGGCAATTTGCTTTTCCTCAACCGCTCGGGCAAACTCTGGGGAAAAAGTCAGATCAACCACACTGGTATCCAGGACAATAATCCCGTACTTATCTAAGCGTTCACCCAAGGCCGTGTCGAAGTCTTGCTTGAGTTCCTCCCGCTTGGTAATTGCTTCTTCAACAGTCCGCCTGGCAGCAGCGACCTTGAAAGATTCTTGGGTTTGGGGCGCAATAATTTTGGAGACGATACTCTGTAGGGACCCTTGCTTTCTTCTCACGTCCACCACTTGGATGGGGTCAAGACGGAAGTTGATCGCAAAGCTAGCGGTTAGGTCTTGCAAGTCCTTGGTGGAACTCTGGGCCGGAACCTCAAACTTCTGCACGGTTAAATCGTAAAGATCCACTCTAGAAATAAAGGGAGGTTTGATGTGGATGCCTTCGAGTAAAGCGCCATCACGGGCTTTACCGAGGACACTGAGTACGCCTGCTTCCCCCGGATTGATAATTACATAGGCATTGAGGCCGATCAGGAGAATAGCTGCTGCGAGAATTCCCAATGCCAGGGGCTGCCAATTCTGAACGTACTGATTCTTCAAGATGGGTGAATCTCCTTAATTTTAGGCTCTTCAGGCTAGCAAGGTTACTCCATTCAGAGCAGCGTTCCAACGCCATTGTCTCTAGAGCACGTCTGTAGACCAGACTATCCTCTGGGCTATGTAGCGTTTTTGCAATCTAATGCTTAGATCTGACCTGCCAGGAATTCTCGCATGTATCGATTCACTAACTGAGGTTGCTCTTGCTGGACCCAGTGGCTACAGTTTGGAATGTATTTGACCCGAAAATCTTTGACGTAGGCTTGTGTCCCGTAGGTTAGTTCCTTGCCCAGGGCAACGTCATTCTCTCCCCAGATCATCAGGGTTGGGATCGGCAGAATCCCCCAGTCCTGGTTAAAAGGTCCCTGAAAAAAGTTGCGATAGTAGTTCACCATAGCAGTGAGAGCACCCCGTTTAGCCGCAGCATCTTTATAAGCCTTGATATCTGCCAGGGTAAAGGCGCGCTTGTTGATCACCGAATTTGTGAACATGGCTTCAATCGCTTGGTAATCTGCGGCTTGGAGGATAAACTCTGGCAGCCACGGCAGTTGGAAGAAGAAAACATACCAGCTTCGAAGCAGTTGTTGGGGCGTCCGTAATCCCTCTGCCAGTTTTGCCGGATGAGGTAGGTTCATCACAATTAACTTATCTACCATGGCAGGGTGGGCATAGGCAAAGCACCAGGCGATCGCCCCCCCCCAGTCATGCCCGACCAGCACACAACGGTCATACCCCAATTCCTGGATCACGCCCTCGATATCTTCGATCAACTCATCCATTGTGTAGGCTGTGGGCTCGTGGGGCTTATCGCTGTCGTTATAGCCGCGCAGATCGATCGCCACAACCTTGTAATCTTTGGCAAATTCTGGAATCTGATGTCGCCACGAGTACCAAAACTCAGGAAATCCATGCAGCATCAGCATCAGAGGCCCTTCTCCCTGGGTGACATAGTGAAGCTTGACCCCATCGCTGACTACGTTATCGTGCTTCCAAGGACCCTCTAGTACCGACATCCCTGACTCCTTCGTTGTTCTAGTCACCATGTTAGCTCTGAGCACTGGCTTCAGAACAAAGGAATAACCTCAGGCGTTATGCTATGGCTCCTGAACGCTGATTTTGGGGAGAGCAAGGGAGCCTGTTATGGGAGCAGGGAAAGCGATCGCACAATTCGACCAAAATAGACCCTGGAATTCTTAACCTCAGCTTTATCGGATCTGAAGCTGATTTTGCCTAAATTTGTAGTGAAGTTACGATCTGCGAGGAGAAAACTATGGCACCCCCCTTCTACCGAGTTATCCAAGGCAAATTTGTGATTATTGGTAAACAACCCGACGGGGATTCAGTCCGGTTCATTGCTGACCAGCAAAATCCTTACCGGGGTCTTTACCGGGACGATCGCATTAGACCTTCCCGCCAAGACAAGAGTGTACAGCTCCGGTTCGAGGGCGTAGATGCACCAGAACTGCACTACGGTAAAGATGCTCAGCCTCTAGGGGCAGAAGTGCGCGATCGCCTTTTAGGTTGGATGGGCTTTAAGCAAATTGAGTATGGGGGCAAAAAATCCGTCCAGGATTCCAAACCGAAGACTATCCCTGGCGCGATTCTGACCAAGGGGGCTGAGACTAACGGTCGCCCGATCTCCTACGTACTGTTAAAAGCGGAGGCTGAGGCTCTGGATGACGGCGATTGGGTGCGTGTCGATGCAGCTCTGCTAAAGCAAACCCTTAATGTTCGCCTCCTAGCTGAAGGGATGGCTTACTACACGGTTTATACCTCTACACCCCTGGAGCATCGCCAGATCCTACGGGCGGCGGCTGCGGAGGCACGGGACAAGGGACTCGGTGTTTGGGAGCAAGACACTACAGAGAGTTTTTCCCTTAAAAATCAAGAGTCTATTGGCCCAGCGGGTCAGTTGATTTTGCCCAAGCTGTTTCGCCGCTGCACCGATTATCTCAAGGACACAAACAGAGACAATAGCAGAGATGCAGAAGAAGTCTTCCGAGGCACTCTGAAGAACTGGTTGCTCTCAAACTCTGGACAGAATGATCAGGTTCTGATTCTCGACTCAATAGAGACGATGCCTTCGGTGGAAGTTCAGCTCAGTGACCTGCTGCGCCAGAGCAATAAACAGATTTTCTTTCAGCCAGATCTGCTGGACCTAGTGTTTGCGGAAAAGTAGCTTCGAGACTTGATAGTGGGATTTTGAAGTTAATGAAGGCGATCGCTTCCTTGATGACCATCACTGATCTGAGTCCGGAAGAAACTCAGGATTCAAAGCTTGCTCTGGAGTGTAGGGGCATGCTTCTGGAAAGATCTGCTCACCTAACTGAGTCTCTCGGATCGCTAGAGCTAAGCCTAGTTCATAGGCATCGAGGAAAACCTGGTCTGGATAGGCTTGCAAGCTGGGACTGTCCTGCAGCAGCAACTTGATTTGAACCCGCTGCTCTCGAATTGTACCCAACCAGCTATTGCTACGTTTTTCAGACTGAAATTGCCACTTCAGTAAATGTCCCAGCAGCACTCCCAGCCGATTTCTTAGCTCTTGCCGTTCCTTTCTACCCAATGCTTCAATTTCCTCAATTAGATTGACGGCATCTAATTGCTCCCACTGCTGAATTTTAAGCAGGCCGACTTGTTCTTGAGTCCAAGCATAGAAATCTGTTTCGTAAAGGTGAGACGTGTGCATTCTCTTTAGTGATCAACTTTGGCCTGGTAAAGTATCACGAGCCTTGGATTTTGATTAGAAACAGCTTGCTCCGGCAACTAGAGGCATAACGAGTCATTCGAGCTAACTCGCATTCAGCAACTACTTGATGTTTTTAGCTCAGTGCTATGCTACCTCTACTCAATACGAACCTTTCAGTATGTTTGTTCTGTTGCTCTTCAAGCCTTTAGTACAGTTCGTACTTCAATAAAGTACAAGCCAAAGTACCGTTATAAACCGGGATGCGACGGGAGGCGCGCAGTCCTATTTGTTTTGCCAGCGCTTTGTTCCCGGTCAAAATATAAGCAGTCCAACCTTTGAAGCGTTGCTTGAAAATATCGCCAAGGGTTTTGTAGAGCGGACCCAGTTGGCTTGGATCTCCTAAGCGTTCTCCGTAGGGCGGATTACAGATTAAAACGCCGCAGTCTGCCGGAGCTTCAAGCTTGGATAACTCCGTTTGGCTAAAGGTGATCTGGTGGGCTCCACAGCGTTTGGCATTGCTTTGAGCCTGAGCTAGGGCATCGGGGTCGCGATCGCTCCCCAAAATCGGTGCTTTCAGGTTTGTTACTTGGCTATTCTGGGCTTCTGTCAGCAAGGCTTGCCAGAGTTGTGGGTCAAAGTCGGGCCAGCTCATAAAGCCAAACTTGGTACGGAACAAACCGGGCGCAATGTTGAGGGACTTTAAGCCCGCCTCTAGGGGCAGGGTGCCGGAGCCACACAGGGGGTCTAAAAAGGGCAGACTGGTGTCCCAGGCGGCCATATCAAGCAGGGCTGCGGCTAAGGTCTCCTTCAGGGGTGCGGTTCCCATCGCTGGTCGGTAGCCACGCCGATGCAGGCTGGTTCCTGAGCTGTCTAGACTGAGAATGCAACGATCTTGGCGAATGTGGGCATTGATCAGCACGTCTGGATTGTGAGTATCAATGTTGGAGCGTTGGCCTAGTTGGTGTCGCTGCTGGTCCACGATCGCGTTTTTAACCTGCAGCGCTGTGAAGTGGGTGTGGTTCAGAGCTTGGTTACCCCCGGTGCTATTCACTGCCAAAGTATGATCAGGTTGCAGGTAGTCCTGCCAGGCGATTTTTTGCACCTCTTGGTAGAGCACGTCGGCATTAGGGCAGAAAAATTCTTGGATAGGCACGAGCACCCGAAAAATTGTTCTGGACCAGAGATTCACCCGGTACAGCAACGCCTGATCTCCGGCAAAATGCACTCCTGTGAAGTCAGGACGGACCTCCTGTGCTCCCAGTCGTTCGAGTTCTTGGGCAGCAATGGCTTCTAGACCACGGGCAACTGTTGCAAAGTAGCGGTTCATTGTGTACACCGTTATCTCTGTTCAGTGTAGGGATCTTGTAGTGTATAGTCTCCTGAGTACTTGCCAAAGAATTAGTGTGATCCCCAATCGGGAAAATTCCTAAGCACATGGGATGAAATACATTATTGAAGGAGCGCTCGAAACACCCACTGAGAGATTTGTACAGTTGCGAACAGTCTGGATTATTGATACGGGTCAAGAGAATCCAGGATTTGTAACAGCATATCCCCTATAAAAAGGCTGTGGCATGATTCATGAATTAGATACGGTTGTTCTCACCCATGACATTGAAGAGGACGATTTGCACCAAGGCGATCGCGGAGCTATAGTCCATTGCTACAGTGATGGTTCTGCTTTCGAGGTTAAGTTTGTTGCCACTGACGGTCAGACCCTTGCACTATTGACTCTCACCGAGGCAGATATTCAACCCATGAGCGACAGAGCAAGCTTCAATTGCAGACACCTAATTCAAGCAGGAAAAAGCAGAAACTATTTCCCTCTAGTGGTATCTGGCTCATCTAGAGAAGGTGCCGCCACTGCCTCCCCTGATAGCGGAAGTCATGGTTACGTAAAAGTTTCAGAGGGATTAGCAACTGCTCTACTAGAACAGATTTGACCTTTAGCCTATTAAACTACTGGTATTACTTTTTATTGAGTAAGTTATCTTGTGACAAACAATAGGTAATATAAGTTTGTTAGTACGTTTGTACTATTTACCGAAACACTTTGACCAACTTTTCAGATCATTTATGAGGAGTCACAGGTGGGGACTAAGCCGAACTGTAGAGAAGGCTGCCAAGAACACTCATAGATAATAGACACAAGCAAACAAAGGGAAGGAAGCTGCATTATGCTAAACCGCCAGAAGGCTGTCCTTCAATTTCTTCAAAGTAGTGGTGGCCAGATATCGCGTATCAAACTCACCAAGTTAGTATTTCTCCTTGGGCACGAGACTCTAACAAGCGGTGGTAAAGCCTTCTACCAATTTCTGCCCTACAAGTATGGCCCATACTCCTTCTCTTTGTTTCAAGAGGTAGGTACTTTACAGCGCGACGGCTGGGTTACCACTACAAACCAAAAAGATTTAGTACTAACTAGCCCTATTCAAGAAAAGAAATTCAATGTTCCGAAAGTCGTCGCACAAGACATAGACAGAATAGTTACAAAATATGGCACACTTAGTACCGCTGAATTGCTAGAAAAGGTTTATTCAAAGTATCCCTGGTTCACAGTCAAGAGTAGTCAGCCTCAAAAACATGTACTATCACTACCTATAGCAAAACCAAAAATCTACACAGCTGGATATGAGAAGTTGATGGTCGAGGGATTTCTCAATCTTCTTCTTGAGTCAGGCATTCAACGCTTAATCGATGTTCGCTGTAATCCAATTTCAAGGCGATATGGTTTTCACAAAACTACTTTATCTCGCCTTTGTAATTTGCTGAGTGTCGACTACCAGCACTTTCCAGAGCTAGGTATCTCTTCAATGTGGCGCGAGAGTTTGAATACCGAGACTGACTACAACAGACTATTTGCACGCTATAAGCAGGAGACTTTGTCGAACCAAACACAGGTACTTAAGAAAGTCACTGCCTTATTGAAGGAAAAGGCATCTGTATTGGTTTGCCAAGAGGCAAATCCTATGTTTTGCCATCGCTCTCATTTAGCTGCTGTTCTTTGCACTATGACTGACCTTCCCATTGAAAACCTCGGATGGCCGCGATGACTGAGACATTTGAAACAGTAAAAGTTTTAATTACTGTTATGACTTACCCGCACCCTTCTGAAAGTTACAAAGAACTAGTTTGTACAGCTGGCATTACAGAAACTAGAGAGTGGGTTCGGCTCTATCCCATAGACTACCGTTATCGCCCAAGAGAGCAACAATTCCGAAAGTATCAATGGATTAACATTGACTTATCTGAGAAAGGTAGTAATAACGATAATCGCAAGGAAAGCCGAAAACCTAATCTTGAGTCTCTCAAGGTTTTAGGTCCACCAATTGATACAGCTGATGCATGGCGAGAAAGAAGAGCTATCATTGATGCCATGCCTCACTACACAGTTAAGCAGCTTCAAGAGTTATACAACACCAAAAAGGTATCTCTTGGTCTCGTTAGACCGACACAGGTAGTCGATCTAAAGATAGAGTTAGCTAGCTTAGAATGGAAGCCTAGTTGGCAAAATCTATTCGATCAGTTTTCGCTATTTGGCCCTCCTCAAAAACCGCTTCGTAAAATTCCTTACAAATTTAGCTATATCTTCAACTGCGAAGATAGCAATAAGCCTCATAATGCAATGATTGAGGACTGGGAACTGGGTACACTCTTTCTAAAAGAAGCTGGTCGGTTAGGGTCCGACGAGAGGGCAGCTGACAGCGTCAAGAACAAGTTCCTCAATGAGATCTGTAGAGCAGATAAAGATACCCGCTTCTTCATGGGTACTATATTTCCTTACAATAGTTGGGTAGTTCTTGGAACCTTCTGGCCACCTAAGCAAGTGCAGCCTAAACAGGTTCAAATGAAGCTGCCACTGTAGCATCTCGATAGTATTGAGTAATCTTTAATTTTGTGCATTTAGCTATGTTGCTGAACGATGAAGCTGCAAAACCTGCTTGAGATATTGTCCGGTATAAGAGCGCGGACTTTCGGCCACTTGTTCAGGCGTGCCGATCGCCACCACTTCTCCGCCGCGATCGCCCCCCTCCGGGCCTAAATCAATTACCCAATCAGCACAGCGAACCACATCTAAGTTGTGTTCAATCACTAGGACAGAATTGCCTTTGTCTACCAAACGCTGCACTACATCCAGCAGCTTGTGAACATCGTAGAAAGACAGACCTGTGGTCGGTTCGTCAATTAAGTAAAGTGTCTTTCCCGTCGCTCGGCGCGAGAGTTCTGTTGCCAGCTTCACCCGTTGGGCTTCACCGCCGGAGAGGGTGGGTGCCGTTTGCCCCAGGCGAATGTAGCCTAGCCCCACATCTGCCAGGGTTTGGAGACGGGTCGCGGCTTTGTAGATGTTTTGGCAGAAGTCCAGGGCTTCTTCCACGGTCATACCAAGCACATCGGCGATGGATTTGCCCTTGTATTTAACCTGAAGTGTTTCCCGGTTGTAGCGGGCTCCTTTGCAGACTTCGCACTGGACATAGACATCCGGTAGGAAGTTCATCTCAATCACATTTACTCCCTGACCGCCACAGGCTTCACAGCGTCCACCTTTGACGTTGAAGGAAAACTGGCCAGGTTTGTAGCCCCTGGCTTTGGCTTCAATCGTCTCGGCAAACACCTCCCGGATCACATCGAATACGCCTGTGTAGGTGGCCGGGTTGGAGCGGGGGGTACGACCAATGGGCGACTGGTCAATCACGATCGCCTTGTCTAGGGCCGTCAGCCCCGTCACTTGATCCAATTCTTGCGGGTGCGGGACTTTACGGCCAAAGTGGTGCTGCAACGTCGGGTAGAGGAGTTCATTGATCAGCGTGGACTTGCCGGAGCCGGAAACGCCTGTGACACAGACTAGTTGCCCCAGCGGGATTTCAACATCCAGGTGTTGCAGGTTGTTCCGGTAGGCATTTTTTAGCCATAGCGATCGGCCATTGCCCCCCCGGCGCTGAGCGGGTGTCTGAATCATCTGGCGACCAGAGAGATAAGCCCCCGTCAGGGAGTCCGCTGCACTCAGCAAGGCGTCCAGGTTCCCTTGGGCGACAATGCTGCCGCCATGAATTCCCGCTGCCGGACCAATATCCACTAGGTGATCCGCCGCCCGGATTGTTTCCTCATCGTGCTCAACCACAATCAGGGTGTTGCCCAAATCCCGCAGTTTGGTCAAGGTTTTCAGCAGGCGGCCATTATCCCGCTGGTGCAAGCCAATACTGGGTTCGTCCAGGACGTAGAGTACGCCCGTCAGGCCGGAACCGATCTGGGTTGCCAGGCGAATCCGCTGGGCTTCGCCGCCGGAAAGAGTTATCGCCGTCCGGTCTAGGCTGAGGTAATCCAGCCCCACATCTAGGAGAAATTGCAGCCGCGCTTTGATCTCCCGCAGGACCAGGTCGGCAATCTGGGCCTGGCGATCGCTCAACTTTAAGGTGTTGGTCCGCTCTAGGCACTGGCGAATTGAGACACGAGTTAAATCCGTCACCCGGTATTGACCGAGTCGAGTCGAGAGGGCTTCTGGTTTTAGCCGAGTTCCCTGACAAACTTCGCAGGGTTGATAGACCAAGTACTGTTCCAGCTTTTGTTTATAGAGCTCGGAGCTGGCTTCACGGTGCTGGCGCTCCAGGATTGGCAGTACGCCTTCGTAGTGACTGTAGTAACCTTGACTTTTACGGTAGCGGGAGTCCACTTCAATGAAGATTTTCTCCTCAGTGCCGTGGAGAATGACGTGCTGCTGGTCTGGCGTTAACTGCTGCCAGGGGGTCTGGATGTCAAAGCTGTAGGCCTGTCCAACACTGTAGAGCAGTGAGAAGTAGTAGGAATTGTCCTTTTCTGCCCAGGGGGCGATCGCGGCGTATACGGGCAGGCTGAGATCGGGAACCACCAGTTCCGCACTAAAGGTTTGCAAGCTCCCCAACCCGTGACACTGGGGACAGGCCCCGTAGGGAGAATTAAAGGAGAACAGCCGGGGGGATAACTCGTCCATCACCGCCCCGTGCTCTGGGCAGGCAAAGTTTTCTGAAAAGACCAGCAAAGAAGACTCGGACTCCTGCGGCACTACCTTGAGATGGGCGGGACCGTAACCCGTCCCTGATTCTGCCGCCCTGGGGAGATTAGGCAGGGCAGCGGCAGCATCAGGCTGGGAGATTACCTCAATCATGGCAATGCCACCGGAGCGGCGCAGGCAGGTAGCAAGGGAGTCTGCCAGTCGCTCCGCCAGTTCTGGCTTTTTCACCAGACGATCAATGACAATTTCAACGCTGTGGGCCTGATTTTTGTCCAGGTCGATCGCATCACTCAGTTCCCGCACTTCGCCATCCACCCGCACGCGGACAAACCCCTCAGCAGCTAGGCCAGACAACAGCTTGCGATGGGTGCCTTTTTTGCCCCGGACCACGGGCGCTAGAATTTGAAACCGGGTCCGATCCGGCAGTTCCAGGATGCGATCGCTCATCTGGTCGATTGTTTGGGGTGAGATGGGGCGATCGCAAATCGGGCAGTGGGGTTCTCCGGCCCGGCCAAACAACAGCCGCAGGTAGTCGTAGATCTCTGTCACCGTGCCCACGGTGGAGCGGGGATTGTGGGAGGTAGATTTTTGGTCAATCGAAATGGCCGGACTCAGCCCTTCAATCGCATCCACGTCGGGCTTGTCTACCTGGCCGAGGAACTGGCGAGCGTAAGCACTCAAGGACTCGACGTAGCGACGCTGCCCTTCGGCAAAAATGGTGTCAAAGGCCAGGGAAGATTTACCGGAACCAGAAACTCCGGTGAAGACAATCAGGCGATCGCGGGGGATCTCCAAGTCAATATTTTTGAGATTATGCTGCCGCGCTCCCCGCACCCGGATCGTGTTTTGGCTGTTTGGGGTTAAATGATGACCGTTGTGACTCTTGGTAAATTGGCAGTCGGTAATCTCAGGACGGTTAGCCATAGGGGCAGAGCGAAACAGTCGTTAATCATTCTATCGCTACCGCCAGGGACTGAGTTCTTAACCCGGTAGGTGTCGCTTAAAGGATCAAAGGATTGTCAAGTAAGTTTGACTAGGGCTAATCGGTAAAAGCTGAAGTCTTTGATTTTGCAAGTCCAGTTCGATTCCCAATGCTTCCAGCGGGATCACGCCCAGTAGTGCATCCCCTCCCTCCGGAAGCTCTAAACACTCAAAAGTCCCTTCCCGTTCGAGTAAGGAAACTTTTGCATCCTGAAAGATCCGAGCCTTACCAATTCCAGTGGCAGTTGCCACATCCAGTTCCTTTAAGAGTTCCAGCCCTAATTGAGCAATCATTTCTGCAGGCAGGCAGAGAGTGGTAGCTCCCGTATCCACCAAAACGTTTTCTAATGTCAGCGATACCTGCGGTGAGCTTCGCTAACGCACCTGCTCAGCCGCCATAAGACCCCTGGCCGCTAAGCCTTGGTCAAGCCGATTTGTTATTACCAGCTTTGTCGTGATTTTCCCCATTAAGTCATTGATGAGAGCTATTTGCATAAGCCGACTCCGAACCACCTGCTTTTAGAATAGAAGACCTGTTGTGAAATAATCGATCAGAATCGCTGAAATGCTTACGAAGAATTAGTTTCAAGGGTTTTTAGCAAAAACTACTGAAATGCTTGTCAGGACTTAGTTTCAAGAATTTTTGAGCTTATTACCCAACAACTCTAGAGTTTTCCTGGTTCCGCCACCTGTAGTTTTGCCTCAAGCAAGACTGATGAAAGCCATTTATTTATGTTTAGTGCCATCAGACATTATTGCTCCTCCAGACTTTTTGGTTCGAGCGCTTGGTTAGCATTTACTACTGACGTGCTTAAAGAAAAACCCCTTACTGTCTCAAGCAGATTTCCGCTGGAACTCAAGAGACAGTAGGGGCGATATTGCTTGTGGGAGAACTTTAGCTGGGCTAATTTGCTGCCGTTGATTCAGAAAGACGAGCCTGAAACCCTTCGGGAAGTAGGGGCCGGTTGATCACATGGGCAACGCCGTTGCTGGCCTGAATATTGGCCTGGACAACGCTGCTACCGTTGACAATCACCTTGCCCTCCGTGACTCGCACAGCGATGCCGCCGCCAAGAGTTTTAACGGTTCCAGTTGACAACTCGCTGGAAGTCACCTCACCTGGCACAACGTGATAAAGCAAAATCTGTCTTAACAGTGCCTTGTTTTCTGGCCTTAGCGCTGCTTGCAAGGTCTCTGGCGGTATAGAAGCTGCGATCGCTGCGTCACTTGGAGCAAAAACAGTGTAGGGTCCTGAACCTGCCAGCGTGTTCAGTAGTCCCGCCGCTTGGCCAGCTTGCAGAAGGGTCTTAAAGGATCCGCTTTCTTGGGCTAGGGTGACAAGATTCTTGCTTTGAGTACTACTTTGGGCCAAGACCTGTGAGGTCGCTTCAGCAAAGGCTGGAAAGCTGGTAAAGGAGCCAACTCCAACGATCCCAGCCAGGATGGCAAGCTTTCCAATCCAGTGAGCACGATAAAACGTTTTGTTCATTTGGATGTACAAAATAGAAAACATAGGGTCTACCATTATGAATATATGAATGGTAATCAAAAATAAATCGTAAATAAGGGTTTGGGCAACTAACTTCTTACTTTAGACATACAACTGACTTAGCTCTTCCTTCAACGAAAAGCTAAATATGGCAAGGTCGTACTTGTGCTTGAACTTGATTTTGCTGACTTACCTCAAGACTTGGGTAGGAGTCAGTGAAACTATTGGCAAAATACAGTAAGTGACTTTTATTTATATTTTGTTACCTGTTTAATGACTGCCAATTCCAAGCCGCAACGCCCGACTCAACCTCTAGCTTCAGCTACCTCAGAACCTGCCGCAAGTACAAAGGTCTGGACCTGGCAGGGCTTCTCGATTCAATATCAGACAGGCGGTACTCAGGGAGCTGCCATAGTTCTAGTGCATGGGTTCGGGGCCTCAAGCTACCACTGGCGCAAGAATTTACCTGAACTCTCAAAGTTCAGCCGGGTCTATGCCATCGATCTAATTGGCTTCGGCGGTTCGGCAAAACCCGCTCCGGGTCCTTTAAAGCCAGCAGAGCAAGTTGAGTACTCCTTTGAAACCTGGGGCCAACAAATCGCCGACTTTTGCCGGGAGGTTGTGGGTGGGCCTGTTTTTCTAGCTGGGAATTCAATTGGCTGTATTGCAGCAATGCAGGCAGCCGTTTACGCGCCTGACCTGGTCCTAGGCACGGTTTTAATTAACTGTTCCCTAAGGCTACTGCACGATCGCAAGCGGGCTACCTTACCCTGGTATCGCCGTACCGGAGCACCCATCGTTCAGAAGTTTTTAAGTATTAAGCCCATTGGTCAGTTCTTTTTTAAGCAACTGGCTAAACCGTCGGTCGTTCGCAAAATTCTGTTGCAAGCCTACAAGTATCCTGAGGCAGTCACCGATGAACTGGTTGATCTGATGCTGTCACCCGCCTACGATCCAGGTGCGGTGGATGTGTTTTTAGCCTTTACCCGCTATTCGCAAGGGCCGTTGCCGGAAGACCTACTCGCTGTTTTACCCTGCCCCGCCCTGCTGCTGTGGGGAACGGACGACCCCTGGGAGCCGATCGCGATCGCTCGCAAAGAACTAGCTCACTTCCCGGTTGTCGAGGACTTTATTTCCCTAGAAGGTCTAGGTCACTGCCCCCAAGACGAAGCCCCTGAGATCGTCAACCCAATCTTGCAAGATTGGATTCTCAAAAAAGTAGCGCAAGAACCTTCAGGTCCCTAGAACCTGCAAAACATCCCTAGACCACTTGAGCAACTAAAGTACGATGGCGGGGACTGTTGCAGATCAAAGAGGGCTTAGTAAAGCCTGCCTCTACCATTGCCTGCTCGATGTCAAAGGTGAAGTAGTCATCCAGGTAGGGTTCGGTGCTTTTAAGCAAGGTGAGAATATAGGGCGGCATTTTGGCGTGGACTTCAGACTTGGGGTTCATATCCATGACCGCCAGGTGTCCGCTGGGACGCAACAGCCGACGAGCCTCTCGAAAGATTTGCATTGTTGCAGTTCGCGGTAGTTCGTGAACCATCAAAAAAGCTGAAACGAGATCAAAGGAGCTATCCGGTAGCTCTGTAGACTCAGCCGCTGCATGGACCCAGTTGATTTGGGCATGGTGTTGCTGAGCACGGTAATGGGCAACTGCCAAAAAGTAAGGAGATAGGTCCAGCCCCGTCAGCTTGGCTTGCGGGTAGACCGCTTGCAGGGCAAAGGTGCTCATCCCAACACTGCACCCCAGGTCTAGAATGTCTTGTGGCTTCTCGGTAATTTGAGCTTTCAGGACCTCGTGGTAACTCTGACGCAGCCTCGTATCTCCTTGAGCCCCGGCCTCCGGCCAGATCCGGGCGTGTACGGCAGAAGCTGCCACCTCAACTTCTGTTGCTGCTTCCCAGCTCAAGTTCCCCTGATCGTAGGCATGAAAAGGCCGCAGGTAGTACTCTGGGTAAATTAGATCAGGGTTTTGGACTTGAGCCAGCTCTGCTGCCCAGTCTCGCAATGCTCCTTCAGAGTCGCTCCGCGATCGCAGCGCCTGCACATCCTGAGTCCAGGGCACACCAATTGACTCCGCTCGCTTGATCATCATTGTCCGAGCTTGATGCTTCGCCAAATTTGCCAAGGGCTTGATGGCAAGGACTCCATTAACCAGACGGGAAGCTAATCTTGGAGCGGTCTTTACAGGAGTAGCAGTCATTGGTGAGAAATTAAAACAGCTTTGGAGTCAACAGGTTTATTATCTCAGCAAAGCAGCAGGGTTAGGGTCAATTTTGTCGATGGGCCTCAAAGCTAATAAATTTTCTAGAGTTGAGAGAGGTAGCTGTAATGGAGAAAACGGAAAAACAGAAGATGCTGGCGGGTGAGTTGTATCGTGCTTCTGATCCTGCAGTTAGCTGCCGAGAGCAAGCGAGCACGTCGTCTTTTGCGGCTCTACAACCAAACAACTGAAGCAGAATTGGAAAAGAGAACACAGCTTCTTCAAGACCTGTTTGGCACACTAGGGCCTCAGGTTGAAATTGTGCCTCCCTTCCACTGCGACTATGGCAGCCACATCTACGCTGGTGAATGGATTGTACATGAACTATGGATGCGTCATTCTAGACTGCAATACGGTTCATCTGGGTGAGCAGGTCAAGTGTGGTCCCTGCGTTCAAATTTGTACAGCCTACCATCCGACAGACCCAGAGCTGCGACGTTCCGGCCTCGAACTTGCCACTCCGGTCCAGGTCGGTAATAATGTCTGGCTTGGGGGTGGCGCTATCCTCTGTGCTGGAGTCACAGTTGGGGACAATACTACCATTGGCGCAGGCAGTGTAGTCGTGAAAGATATTCCTGCCAACGTGGTTGCCGCCGAAAATCCCTGCCAGATTATTCGAGCGCTATCCTGACCTGCTCAGGCAGCAAGAAGTTTACTTTTGCGTTCGATTTAATTTACTGTCTATGATGCAGTTAGATTGAGAACTTTTGTAAAGCACTTTGAGTCTAAATTCTCGGCCAACAAACCGACTTACTTTGCCCCCAGCCTGGCACTCACTCAGCCCAGTTTGGCAAGGCGGGAGTGAAGTCGTTCAGCAGGGGCTACCCCATAATCAGCTATCCCCCGCTTGGCAGATGCTTTTACTGGGCGATGGTTCTCCGACTCGCCACCTGCAATTGCTTACGGGTGAGCCAACAGAGGTCGATGTGATTGACATGTCATTCATTGGCATGGATTCAGACGAAGCACCTGAGCTAATTCAGGCAGTCCCAGGACCTCGTCTTCGACGCCAGGTTTGGTTGAGAACGGCTTCAGGTCAACGCTTGGCCTACGCTGCCTCCTGGTGGGAGGCCAGCCATGTAGATGAGTACCTGCAAAACCGCAGTTTACCGATTTGGTTAAGTCTTGCCCAACTGAGAACCGAGCTGTACCGGGATGTCCAGGGGGTTTACCAGGGCCACTCAAGCACTTTAGAGCTGGCCTTTGGTCGGGTAGGCCCTTTTTGGGGTCGTCACTATCTCTTCTGGCATCGCGGCCAACCATTAACCCTTATCTATGAGGTTTTTTCACCTTCTTTGGCTGAGTACTTAGGACCAACAGCCGACATAAGTAACTTAATGAATACTCATTAGAGCCTATTCGAGGGCTTAGACTGCCACTGGATTTTCTAGTACCACTTTAGAGCGTTTAACTGGCTCAGGCACGGGGATCGGGTAGTCCCCGGTGAAACAGGCTGTGCAAAAACTATCAGGATCCTCTTGAGTTGCCTTTAACATCCCGTCCCAGCTTAGAAAACTGAGGGAATCAACCCCGATCTGATTGGCAATTTCGTCGACAGACTTCGTTGCCGCGATCAACTGGTCTTGACTGTCTGTATCAATCCCGTAGAAACAGGGATGAGTCACAGGGGGAGAGGAAATTCGCATGTGAACCTCTCTAGCCCCTGCCTCCCGTAGGGCTTTGACGATTTGACGGCTAGTTGTCCCACGCACAATGGAGTCATCAACAATTACCACCCGTTTATCGGCTAACACATCTTTAAGGGGATTTAGTTTGACTCGAATCCCCGACTCTCGCATCGCCTGAGTTGGCTGGATAAAGGTGCGGCCGACGTAACGGTTTTTAATCAAACCCTCGGTGTAGGGAATCCCGGAAGCCTGAGAAAAGCCGATCGCTGCTGGAATCCCTGAATCTGGCACTGCAATCACGAGATCGGCGTCTACCGGAGACTCTTTTGCGAGTCGCTGACCCAACCGCAACCGATAACTATAAAGGCTCTCGCCATGCACCTGACTGTCTGGCCGAGCAAAATAGATCATCTCAAAGATACAAAGTTTACGCTCCGGCTGCTTGGCCCAGTGAAAGGAGGCCATCCCCTCTTCGGTAATCCAAACAAGCTCACCGGGTTCAACATCCCGGAGATACTCGGCCCCAATAATGTCTAGGCCGCAAGTTTCGGAAGCTAGCACGTACCGCCGCGTTCTGCCGGATCTTTCACCGCCTAGAATCCCAATTACAAGGGGGCGAATCCCATTTGGATCGCGGATACCCATCAAACCGGCGGGTGTTCCGAGAACAAGGCTAAAAGCACCCTGGCAGCGCTGGCAAGCTGCAATGGTTCCTTCTAACCAATCTTTGCCATTCCTGATCTCGTGGGCGATCGCGTAGCCAATCACTTCGGAATCTGTCGTCGTTAAAAAACAATAGTCGTCTTGCAGTAACACCTCTCGGAGCTGAGCAGTGTTGACCAGGTTACCGTTGTGAGCCAGGGCTAAATGTCCCAGACGAGTTTTGAGCACAGCCGGTTGAGCATTGACAACCCGGCTAGACCCTGTTGTGGAATAGCGAGTATGTCCAACGGCCAAGTCACCAGGTAACGCCTGGAGTACTTCCTCGTTAAAAACCCGTGAGACTAAACCCATCTCTTTGTGCAGATGCACTTGATCTCCCACAAAAGTTGCAATTCCAGCAGATTCCTGCCCCCGGTGTTGCAGAGCGTACAGCCCGAAGTAGGTCAGCTTAGCGACATCTTCCCCTGGAGCGTAGAGGCCGAAAACACCGCAAGCTTCCTCTGGTTTGTCTGGTCTATCTGCGTAGAAAGAGTGACTGCTCAGATCAGGGTTAGCAGTTGCAGCAGTATCGCCGTCAGGGCGAGGGCACCGGTTAGAAGTTAGGGAATCACCAAGATGCATGCTGTAAATTTACTCCTGATTATTAGGCCAGTTCAATCGCTGTTAAATCTAGTCCAACACGTTGGCTGCTGGGCTGGGGGTCAGTTATTTAGGGAATTTGGGGGCAAAAACCTCAATTAAAGATCTCCTGGGCTAGAAAGACGACGCTCAATAGCGTTGTACCAGCGATCGCTGGCCTCTTGGATCGTAACGCTGATTAAGGAAAAGTTATCGGCAGATGAAATTTGTAATCGGGAGTTTAAGTCACCAACTTGTCCAATTTTCTGCCAGCTCTGACCCAGAGATACAAGCAAAAAAGCTTCCCAAGGCTCCACTTGCTCAGGGCAGACCGACACAAGGATGCGTCCGCCCCCTTCACCAAACAAAACTTGATCCCAGTAGACAGGGTAACCGGACTCTACTGGCAGATCGAAGTGGATTACCGCACCCCGTTGCCCACTAATACAGGCTTCGGCCAGGGCAATCGCGATCCCACCTTCAGCACAGTCGTGGGCAGAGTGAACCCAGCCCTGACGAATCCCCTGGCGACAGGCCGCCTGCACCCGGCGCTCTAGATCGAAGTCCACTACGGGCGGCTTGCCCGCCACTGTGTTGTGAATCATTGCTAGATACTCAGAGCCACCCAGGGTTACAGACTCTGACTGAACTGTATTCAGTTGCAGTCCCAATAAATAAATTGCATCCCCTTCTGCCTGCCAACCTTGACCACAGACGCGGTCGAGATCCCAAATCAACCCAACCATGCCAACGACCGGAGTCGGATAAATCGGTTGAGGCTGACCCGCTGCATTCAGCGTTTCGTTGTAAAGCGAGACATTACCCCCCGTCACCGGTGTCCTAAACTCTCGACAGGCTTCCGCCAGTCCTCGACAGGCTTCCGCCAGTTGCCAGTACCCTGCTGGCCTTTCAGGGCTGCCAAAATTTAGATTGTCTGTAACTGCCAGGGGTTCTGCTCCGACACAGCTCAGGTTCCGGGCGGCCTCGGCGATCGCCGCTTTAGCCCCCTCGTAAGGATCTAAGTAGACATAGCGAGCATTACAGTCAAGGGTAGCGGCGACCCCTAGTTGAGTGGGCAGGGGAACAGACCGCTCTAACGGACGCAGCCGCAGAACTGCGGCATCGGCATCGCCGGGCAAAATCAAGGTATTGTTCTGCACCTGATGATCGTACTGGCGATAGACCCAGCGTTTGGAGGCGATCGTGGGGCTATCAAGCAACGCCAGTAGAACATCATTCCAGCTTTGCCAGCAGCCTTGGACATCAATTCCACTAGCTGTACAGGGGGGGAGAAGGTCCCGGGTCCACTCCCAAGCTTGGCGGGCATAGCCTGGTGGCTCCGCTGGCAGTTCTCGCTGATAGACAGGAGTGTTGTCTACCAGGGCTGTGGTTGGTACTTCTGCGGCCACCCGACCCTGGAACTGAATCCGAACTACGGGCTCGGCAATTACCACTCCTGCTACTACCGCATGCAGCCCCCAGCGATGAAAAATATTGACTAACTCCTGCTCACGACCTGGACGGGCCACAAACAGCATCCGCTCTTGAGATTCTGAAAGCAGATATTCATAGGGCACCATCCCTACTTCCCGGACGGGAATTAGATCCAAATCAAGCTCAATTCCCACGCCACCCTTGGCCGCCATTTCTGCCGTAGAGCAGGTAATTCCAGCCGCTCCCATGTCCTGAGCGGCGACCACGGCTCCAGATTTAAAGGCTTCCAGGCAAGCTTCAATCAGGGATTTTTCCAAAAAAGGGTCACCGACCTGTACCGCAGGACGGTCTGACTCCAACTGGTCGCTGAGTTCAGCACTGGCAAAGCTAGCTCCTCCCATGCCATCCCGTCCAGTCGTGGACCCTACATAGAGGACCGGATTGCCAATACCCGCAGCCGCAGATTTGACAATCTCTGCTGTTTCCATCAATCCCAGCGCCATCACATTTACTAGGGGATTTCCAGCGTAGGCTGGATCAAAGTAAACCTCTCCGCCCACCGTGGGCACGCCAACCGAGTTCCCATAGTGACTGATCCCGGATATTACCCCGCTAAACAGTCGTTGGGTTCGTGGGTTTTCTAAGGAACCAAACCGGAGAGAATTTAACAGGGCAAGGGGGCGGGCCCCCATCGTAAAGATGTCTCGGAGAATGCCACCAACCCCAGTTGCTGCACCTTGAAATGGCTCTACCGCAGAAGGATGGTTATGAGATTCAATCTTGAAGGCCAGCTTCAAGCCCTCTCCTAAGCTCACAACCCCGGCGTTCTCCCCTGGACCGACAAGAACCCTCTCTCCCTGGGTAGGAAATTGTTTCAAGAGGGGTCGCGAGTTTTTGTAGCAGCAGTGCTCAGACCACATTACACCGAACATACCCAACTCTGCTCTGTTAGGATGACGACCTAGCCGCCGAACAATTTCTTCGTACTCAGCAGCAGTTAAACCCTCATTTGCAACATCTTCAGTAGAAAAGGGAGTAGATGAGCTAGCGGACATAGAACCCCCACACCTACAGAACAGGCTTTATTGTATCGGTATTTTCAGTCGCCAATCCTGTAGAAGCTATGCGTGAAAGACCTAGTAGCTAAGGGATTTTATGTACTCAATAAAAAAACGGGTCAACCACTATAGATTGACCCGCCAGTTTGGGAACGCGCAGAGAAACTAGTTTAGGACTAGCTTGACGTTGGCATTCTGCAAGCCAGGACGCTTTACTTCAGCCAAGGTCTTGTTGACTGCATACTTCTGGTTGATGGAGTTGATCAGTTCGGTCTGGTTGTGCTTCTTGGCAACACCCCAGAGGTCGGCAATCAGATCAAAAGAGCCATCAGTGTTGCGTGACCAACCCAGATCATACTCACCATCAAGAGTAGCAACGAGGTCTGAGCGAACCCGCTGACCATTGTAGCCACGGACATCAGCATCCGTCTTAACTGAAATACCGAGATCACGCAAAGAAGCCTTTAGAATTTCAGCATCGGTGATCTTGGTGCGGAGAGTGCTAAAGTGAGACATTGAGGATTTCCTCCATTAGGTTGAGAAGAACAACGTTTGAACTCAGGAACACCGCACTTTTGCGCTTGCAAACCTTGCGGTCGGTTGTAACATCACTAGCAATTTGCTAGTCTTTCCTCCTGTGGGAAGCAGGAGAAAGCTTTTAGAACTCAAGTCGCTGGTACTCGGCGACCGAGGATGCAGCAGGGCGAGCACGCTGTCTAGCCCATTCTCTAAGAGCTGTTACCTGCTCTGTCATTGTCTTAGAGAGAGGCATTGTTGCCCTGCTAGCGGCAATAATATCGAGCTGGGTAAATTCGCGGCCCTGTTGGGCGAAGGCTTCATACATCGCGGCTACAATTGCTTGTTCAATTTCTGCCCCAGAAAAGCCATCACAAACGTTTGCTAGTTGTTCAAGGTCGAAGCGGTCTATATCTCGACGTCGCTTGCCAAGATGAATTTTAAAGATCTGCCGTCGTTCTTCTGCATTGGGTAGATCAACAAAGAAGATCTCATCAAAACGGCCTTTTCTGAGGAACTCACCCGGTAGTCTTTCCACCCGATTGGCTGTTGCCATGACAAACACCGGGGATGTTTTCTCCTGCATCCAAGTCAGGAAGGAACCAAAGATTCGGCTTGAGGTGCCGCCATCTGAATCTGAGGAACCAGAGCTGCCTGCGAAAGCTTTGTCCATCTCATCAATGAACAAAATTGCTGGGGAAATAGATTCTGCGGTCTTGAGGGCATTCCGCAGGTTGGCTTCTGAGCGCCCGACCATCGAGCCATCATAAACCCGGCCCATGTCTAGGCGCAGTAGGGGCAAGCTCCAGAGTCGAGAGGTTGTCTTGGCAATCAAGGACTTACCACAGCCAGGTACGCCAAGAATTAGCATCCCTTTAGGCTGAGGCAGGCCGTACTCTCTAGCTCTCTCAGTAAAAGCATTGGAGCGTTGCTGTAGCCAGAGCTTTAGCTCTTCTAGACCACCAATGGAGTCGATGGTTTCGTCAACTTCAATGTACTCTAGAATGCCATTCCGGCGAATTAGCTGCTTCTTTTCAGAGAGAACAATTTCAACTTCTGACTCTGTGAGGCGACCGGCTGTAACTTGAGCTTTGCGATATACCTTTTGAGCTTCATCTAGCGTCAGGCCCAAAGCGGCTTTCAAAAGCTTTTCCCGAGCGTCGGTGGTGGTCCGACGAGCCCGAGATTGCTCTAGCTGAGCTGACAATACCTCATCCAGCTCAGCCATGCTTGGCATCGGATAGTCTAAGACGACAACTTCCTTCTCTAACTCAATTGGGATTTGCTGGACTGGAGACATCAAAATGATGGTTTTCTGGGTTCCCTTAAAGCCAGCGATCGCATCGCGTAACCAGCGAGTTGTTGCTGGTGAGTCAATAAAAGGATGCAGGTCCTTAAAGATATAGATACCTGGGTGTTGCTGCCGAATCACCCACTCAATTGCTGCTTCTGGTGAAACGGTATTGTGTTGAGTCAGAGTGCGAGGTTGACCGTGCTCAACGATTCCACGAGTGACCGTCCAGGTGTAGACTCGTCTTTGGGGCTTTAGCTGCGCGAGCGCCGCAATTGCTTGCTCAGAACGTTCTTCCTCAGGTGTGACAAGGTAGATCAGAGGATATTGAGCTTGGATGAGAATGTTGAGCTCTTCTTTCATGACCTTCGCCCTACAGTACACTTGGCGGACAATCAACTAGATAAATTGCACAGTTATGGCTGAACTATAATCAATGCTCAAATCCTAGAAATACACTCTCTGATACCAACTGATACCAATGAATCTAAACCCTAGCTGGAACTAGCTCCTCTGAGTTCATAGACTGGACCACCAGCTCCTCCGCCCTCGATTCCTCGTTCAAAGTTCCGGGTTGCGGTCGGAGCGATACCATTTCTCCTGAGCGTAAAATTACAGAGTTGGTACATTCGGGACAGGCATAAACCTGGTGAGTTGAACCTCGCGTTCCATTAGACATTTCTACCTGCTCAACCACTTCTGAATGGGATAGGTAAAATCCAATTGCCTGCTCAGCGATCGCTGACATGGGCTCTGAGTCAACTGCCGCTCGGATCTTGAGCTGACGATGAAGTTCCGGTGGAAGATATAAGGTTACTTTCTGCTTGTCTTGCATATCACCTGTCAGTGGTCGTGTCCGGCTATGGGTTCCAGGATATCCATCTCATTCTCTACTGTCAAGACGGCATAACGCCATGACGGCATATTTGTTACAACTGTTTACGATGTGCCCGGCGGTCCTGATGCAGATTCCAGCGACAAGCCAACTTTAACTTGACCTTTATCAGCCTCAAGGCAGTACTAAGAAGGTGCTGCTCCTAAGGGTAATTGAGTACAATAAGATCTAGAGAAGTTCAGGGGCCAGTTCTCTGGCTGAGTTAACTTATCGAGACAATTTACGGAAATCTTCAAGGACTAAAGTCTAGCCAGGTTAAGCAACTGCGGCGGCTCTATCACCAACGCCTGCCAGGCGATCGCTTGGCAACGCCTGAGTTTGCTCAGCGCCTTGGTGCAATTACTCAGGAAATCGATCAGCCTGTGTGCAGTTACGTTAATCGCCGGGGTCAGGTGATTCGAGTCGGCGTTGGCACGCCCCGCCAGACTCAGATTCCCCCCCTAGAGCTTCCCCGATATGGGATGGAACGTCTGAGTGGAATCCGCTGCATCGCTACACAAGTTAAATCTGAAACGCCAAACGAAGCAGTACTGACGGCAATGGCCCTGCAACGCTTGGACGCGTTGGTGATGCTAACTCAGAGCGGTAGGGGGTTTGAACGGCGAGGGGGTGGCGCAACTGGCTATGTTAAGGAAGCTTACCTGGCTCACTTGGTACCCGATCCTCAAACACCTTGGACTGTCTCCCCCCCGTTGAGCCTCGATGTCCTGACCCAACAGGATTTTCTTGATCTGGTTGCAGATCTAGAGACGGAGCTGCAAGGCTCAAGTGGGATCCAAGCAGATCCGCGAGCAGCAAGCCAAGACCTGGTCTTGCTAGTCGGGGTACTGACGGAGGGGATGTCCTCCCAGCGATTTCAAGCTGGGCTAGAGGAACTAGCCCGATTGGTTGAGAGTGCTAGGGGGCAGGTTCTGCAAACCCTCCAACAGCGGCGATCGCGTCCCCATCCCCAGACTGTCGTTGGGCAGGGTAAGGTCCAAGAGATTGCCCTGCGAGCCCAAACTATTGGGGCCACCCTGATTGCCTTTGACCGGGATCTTTCTCCTTCCCAAGTGCGAAACCTGGAGACTCAAATTGGGATTCGCGTAGTTGACCGGACCGAGGTAATTTTAGATATCTTTGCCCAACGAGCGCGATCGCAGGCTGGAAAATTACAGGTGGAGTTGGCCCAACTAGAGTACCTTTTACCCAGGTTAACGGGTCGGGGACGAGCTATGTCGCGCTTGGGGGGTGGAATTGGCACCCGAGGACCCGGTGAAACTAAATTGGAGACAGAGCGTCGCGCCATTCAGCGCCGAATTGCCCGATTGCAGCAGGAAGTGAACCAACTGCAAGCGCACCGTTCCCGCCTGCGGCAACAGCGGCAACAGCGAGAGATTCCCTCGGTTGCGATCGTGGGTTATACCAATGCTGGCAAGTCTACGCTGTTGAATGCTCTGACCAATGCCGAGGTTTATACCGCAGATCAATTGTTCGCCACCCTTGACCCAACAACTCGCCGCCTGGTTGTCTCAGACCCTGTAAGTACTGCCCCCCAGACGATTCTTCTCACAGACACAGTCGGATTTATTCATGAGCTGCCACCTCCCTTAATGGATGCTTTTCGAGCCACGCTGGAGGAGGTGACTGAAGCAGATGTTTTGCTCCATGTGGTGGATCTGTCCCACCCGGATTGGGCTAGCCATATTCGCTCAGTAACCAAGGTACTCACAGAAATGCCGCTCACGCCTGGGCCAGCTCTAATTGCGTTCAATAAGATTGATCAGGTAGAGGGTGAAGCCCTTGCTTTAGCTCAACAGGAGTTTCCCCAAGCCGTTTTTATATCGGCGGGTCACCGCCTAGGCTTAGATACGTTACGTCAAAAACTGGCACAGCTTGTTCACTACACAGTTTTACTCTAGCCACGTTGCAAAGGCTATCTGTATAGCAAATAGGAGTGAGTTTTAAGCTTGCCGCAGAACAGCCCAACTAGGGTTTAAGAATAAATTCCACAATCAACCAGATTCCTAGCGTGAATCCTGTTATCAGGAGCCCCTGGCTCCAGAGCAAGGTAAATCCCGCAGGCAAGTTAGAAGATATATTAGACCCAGCCGCGAGTAGCAGCGCGCCGGAGATCATGGTTCCCCCAGAGATCAGCGCCAGGGTTTGGCGGCGCATTGATTTGCTCAGGGATTGTTGAAAATCGCTCCGATCGCGCCAGCGGACATTCAGACCGAGTTCGGATCGCTCCAAGCGGTCCACCAAAACATCGAGTCGCTGGGGAAATTGAATCAAAAATCGAGACAGGTAGAGAGCGGAACGGGCTACATCTTGCCCTATTTGGGGACCAAACAGGCGCTGTTGGATTGAGCGCTCGATCACAGGTCGAGCCACCTCTACAAAGGGAAATAAGGGGTCTAGGTGGCGGGCAATGCCTTCAACATTGGCAATGGCCTTGGTAAATAAACCAATAGTTCCCGGCATTTGAATTTTGTTCTCGCGCGGGATACGCAGCGCCTCATTGAGTAGCTCAGCCATGTTAATTTCTTCCAGGGGGCGAGTGTAGAATCGCCGCAGCAGCCGATCAAAGGCTGACTCAATTGCCCGGATATCGATCTCTAGCTGCGTAAATCCCAGTTCTCGAATTGCCTGGGCCACCTGCCGGGGCTGCTCGTAGATAATCCCAACCAGCAAGTCGGTGAGAATTCGCCGCGTGCGGGGATCGAGGATTGCTACCATGCCAAAGTCGAGCAGAGCAATCTGGTCTTCCTGGCCATTGCCGGTGTACATAAAGTTGCCCGGATGGGGATCGGCGTGAAAGCAGCCGTCTAAGAACATCTGCTGCATGATCACCTGGGTGGCCAGGGCAGCTAGGGCTTCTTTGCGAGGTTTGGGCAGGTCAACCTTTGTCAACTTGATGCCCTCAATCCAGCTAAGCGTCAGGACCCGCTCACTGGTGAAAGCCTCATGAACCGCTGGGACGATGACCTGGCCTGGACGCCACAGGCTACTCTTAGCTAAGTTACGGCCTAATTGTTCTGTGTTTCGGGCTTCGCGCCGGAAGTCCAATTCCCCCATCAGGCTGGTCTGAAACTCTTCCACGAGTCCCGGCAAATCGTAAGCTTCCCCGATCGCGTCCTTAAAGACTTCCGCTAGAGACCCAAGCACCTCTAAATCTCGTTCAATCACTTGACGGATGCCCGGACGTTGAACTTTGATCGCCACAACTTGCCCATCTGGTAGCTTGCCGCGATGGACCTGGGCCAGAGATCCAGCCGCGATCGCCTGGGGCTCAACCTCAGCAAAGATCTCGTTCAAGGGCCGATTTAATTCTGTTTCTAAGATCGGGACAATCTCACCCCAGGCTAGAGCTGGAACATCACTTTGCAGCGCCTCCAGCGCTTCAATATAGTCTGGACTGAGCAGATCTGGCCGCGTACTTAGGATTTGCCCCAGCTTGACAAAGGTCGGTCCCAATTCAATCAGAATTTGCTGAAGTACACCTGGCAGGGGCAGGGAAGGCTTTTCAGGCTTGGCGTCAAAAGAAAGCTGGCTACGAAAGTAACCCCAGCCATTGCGTACCACTACTTCAACGATTTCAGCTTGGCGGCCACGAGCGGAGGATGAAGTCGCAAGACTTAGCATGGTAATACGGTAGGGGAATAACCCTAGCCTACAGAATCAGCCCGGAATGTAACAACTTGTGAAGTCCAGGTTCGGCCTTTTGAACTAGGCTGATCAGCTCAGCCTCCAGGTATTCAGCTTTGGGCGATCTTGGCAACCAGTCAGGCTATTTTTCTGTAACTTTAAGTTCATAGATGTTCCAAAGTGATCCTCCCAGGGCGGAGTATTGTACGCCTTGAACGCGATCGCGCACCGCAGCCATGGAGAGCGGGTTCACTAGATAAATGAAAGGCAGATACTCCTGAGCCAGTCGCTGGGTCTCACCATAGATAGCTTTTCGCTTGGCTTCGTCTAACTCCTGGGCTCCTTTGATATAAAGCTGACCAATCTCTCGTTCCCAATCCGTAACCTCGCGGCCAACAATCGGAGTCTGACCTGGTAGCGCCGACTGATTGAAGGCATGTAACCCGCCGTCAGGCAACCAGGTATTTGCCCCACTATTCGGCTCAAATCCTCCTCCCCCAATGCTGAGCAGGAAGCACTCAAAGTCAAGGGAATCAGAAAGCTTGCCTGCTAGCGTATTAAAAGCGATGGGGTTAAAGTCTACTTGAATCCCAACTTTGCTAAAATCGCGCTGAATCTGAGCCCCCATTGCCTCACGCGTCTTATTGCCAGCGTTAGTGATCAGGCTAAAGCGTACCCGGTTGCCGTCTGCATCCAGCAGTTGACCTTCATTACCGTACTTAAATCCTGCCCCTAGGAGTAATTCCCTCGCCCGTTCTGGATTGTAGTCATACACTTTCAGCCCTTCTTCAGGAGAAAGGTAGTAAGGGCTTTGGGAGGCAATGGGAGAATTTTGTAGCTCACCAATTCCCTGAAAAATGTTGTTGAGCATGGTTTGACGATCAATGGCATAGTTAACGGCCTGGCGAAACGCCAATGTGTTGAACCAACGGGACCTGATCGGATTGACCAGCGGACGTCCGTTTCGCTGACCCTTGTTGAGGTTAAAGGATATAAACGTCATGCTGAGTGTAGGTCCACCGCTGTGAATGGCGTAGTTACGCTGCTCCTCCTGGCGTTTGAGCAGGGCAAAATATTCAGGAGAGACACTGGTGACATCTAACCCGCCAGAGCGGAACTGGAGTAAGTCGGCATCTAACGACTCAATCACTTGCAAAACAATCTGCTCGATGTAGGGCAGGGGGTTTCCCTGGGCATCCCTGCGCCAGTAATAGGGGTTCCGTCGCAAAACTACTCGCTGGCTAGGGCTGTAACTCTCGATCTGGTAAGGTCCAGCCACGACGATATCTTTGGGATTGGTATCCGTTCCCCAGGTGGATAGAAATGTGGGGTTACCTGCTGAGTCAAAAGTTGTAACAGATTGTCGCAGGGTATGAGCGGGCAAAATTCCAATACCCGTGACTCGCAAGAAGGGGGCAAAGGGTTCAGGGATGGTAAATTCAACCTGAAGATCGTTGAGCTTGCGGACAGTTGGCAGCACACCAGTCTCGCCAATCCTGAGGACATCCCGAGTATCCGTGGGAATCTTTTCGTTCAAGTAGACATCGTTGTAGGTAAACACAACATCCTCTGCGGTGAGAGGCTCTCCATCCGACCACTTGAGCCCCTCTCGCAGAGTGTAGACAATTCGTTGATTGTTGTTAGAAATTTCCCAGGACTTAGCCAGGGCTGGCTCAAGTTCTCCGGTTACCCCGTTCTCAGTAATTAAACCCTCATTAATGAAACCAAAAACATCGTTTTGCTCTTGGCTCAAGGCAACATTGAAGGTTTTCGGATCGCTTAGACTGCTAATCACCAGTTGGGAGACTTGCGCGGCTTCGGTTTTGAGTTGATTCAGGCTGCACCCGCCCAGCGGGGCGACCGCCAGCATAACCGCCAGTAAAACCGAAATCCCCAAAATCCAAGAACGCGATCGCAGCACAGTCATCGATATCATTTGTTAACTCTCGGTGACCAAAACTCAATTTGGCCTAGTGTAAAGGACTACCGCCCAGGAGTGTTAATAGCTTTTGGTATTACCCAGGCTAAGTGACGATCTAAAAAGTGTCACCTTCTATCTACTTGCCAGTCTCAATACTCGATAACTTCAAGGGTAAGTACAAAAGCGTTTAAAGCTATCTAAGAACCAAACGGTAAGAACAGCTTATCCTCCTTGTCGTGTGCCGTGTCCGACGAGGAGGATCTTTTTAGATCGATTGCAGCAGCACAACTGCGTAGACGGCAATACCCTCCTCCCGACCAATCGCCCCTAGCTTTTCATGGGTTGTAGCTTTAATACTAATCTGGTCAGATTGGAGTCTTAAGGTGGAAGCCAAGCGATCGCGCATGGCCTGAATGTGGGGCTTAAGTTTGGGCCGCTCGGCAATAATGACTGAATCAATGTTGCCCACTTGCCAACCCTGGGCCTGAATCAAGCGATCGACCTGAGTCAGTAGTTCCAAACTGTTGGCTCCGGCCCATTGCGGGTCGCTAGGCGGAAAGTAATGACCAATGTCTCCCAGACTTAATGCTCCCAGCAGGGCGTCCATAATTGCATGAGTGAGCACGTCAGCATCACTGTGCCCCAATAAGCCTAGCTCGTGCGGGATTTCAACTCCACCCAGAATTAAAGGCCGACCTGCCACCAACTGGTGAACATCGTAGCCATTGCCAACCCGTATATTCATCATGCGTGGAAAATTTCTTCAGTGACATAATCGTTTTGGAAGTGCAAGCAGCCATTGTGAAATCTTCGCCTTGTTTTGCGCGTTGGCCTTCCTTTGGAATGCGCTCAGCATAACTGACCGCGGGTTTGACTCCCACATCTCACTCACTTTAGGGGGCTAGCGGTGACGCAGCAAATTAGTAACCCTGTAGGTTCAAACCTCCGTTATTAGTTTGTGGCCCTTTAAGGTGGGATTTATACAAGGAGAAGTGTGATGCAATACTTTGGCATTATTGCAGTTGTTGCGGTTATTTTAGGATTAACTGCCAGAGCTTACTTCAAAAAGATCACGATATTTGAATTTGAAAGAGGGCTGAAGTACCACAAAGGTAAGTTTAGCAAGCTGTTGCGGCCTGGTCAGTATTGGATTTCTGCTTACAACACAACAGTTACACCCGTTGAT
Source organism: Thermosynechococcaceae cyanobacterium (assembly GCA_041748155.1). GTDB lineage: Bacteria > Cyanobacteriota > Cyanobacteriia > Thermosynechococcales > Thermosynechococcaceae > JBGTDT01. The sequence goes on from JBGTDT010000108.1 coordinate 57,441, forward strand.
ATTCGACCTAAGTTTCTATCGGTCCCAGGTCAGGAGGTTCTGAGTGCTGATAGTATCTCGTTAAAGGTCAGTGTCACGGCAAAATATGAAGTTGCCGATCCATACATTGCGATCAATCGGATTGAAAGTTACGAAAACGCCCTATACATTCTGCTGCAACTAGCTTTGAGAGAACTTGTGGGAGCAGTACAAATAGATGAACTTTTAGAAAGACGAAACTCCTCTAGTCAAAGGTTGATGGAGCTTACCGCCCCAAAAGTTGAGGAGCTTGGCTTACGGTTGCTGACCTTTGACATCAAAGACGTGATGTTTCCTGGAGATTTAAAGAAAATCTTTGCTCAAGTCGTCAAAGCTCGCCAAGAAGGATTAGCTGCTTTAGAAAAAGCTAGAGGAGAAACAGCGGCACTGAGAAACCTTGCCAACGCTGCTAGATTATTTGAAAATAATTCAACTCTATTGCAACTAAGATTTTTGCAATCCTTGGAAAGCTGATCAGGTAATACTTTTGTTCTCGGCATGCCGTCCGGCTATACACCACTGCCGACGAAAGTTGAGGGTCAAGCAGCGGAAGCGAATCAAGTCCAAGATGAGTAATTGGCGACTTTAAACATCGGTTTCTAAGTCTTTTTGTATAAACTTCAGCAGCTTCAGACTACTGGCCTCGGTGGAAAGTAGGGACCAATGCAATGTTTCCTGGGCTTATGGCTTCTACCGGATACTCATCAACAGAAGCTGTGACGCTAGATCTGGAGCATAGCAGTATACTCACTCAGCAACTCGTCGTGGGTTAGGCTGTCCATTTCTGCTTGGGGGCTCCAGAGCAGTTCAAAAGTTAGCAGATAGTTGCAGGGAACTGCTGCAGTTCGCTCAAGGGCTTGCTCCAGTTCTTCTCTAGACCAAATTTCATTAAACAATCGCTTGTCATCCTCAGTGCCGATCAGCAATGTTACGACAATGTAAGCCGTAGGGTCTTGATTCGAATCAATAGGAATAGGTTGTTTCCTGGTTTTGCCACCCACATTGACCAAAGTTTCTACACTCAGCTTGCTGCGCTCCTCAATCGAGAAGCGATTGAAGATCTGCTCAGCTTGCTGACGATGAGCAGCTTGGGAACTTGCTAAAACATGGGTCCAGTTCTCCGGCGATCGCAGTAAAGCTAAGGCTGATTCTTGCAGAAGTTGTGTCAGTCCGGATTGAGTGCTGGTGTCAGCACTGAGACTAATTTGAGTCAGTTGGGCTTGAATCGACCGGGACTCAGCCAGGAGAGCAACCTGCAACTTGCTGACGGTGACGATATCGTTGTCTAGCTCGGAATTGCCACTTGCGGTCCTACTTGGGTTGCCATTGACCTGTTTACTTTTCCGGGTCAGGGAGAAAAGCACAATTGCGACAGCTACAAATACCAGAACTATCACGATAGACAGGACAATGCTGCCTACCAATCCTAGAGGAGTGGCAACAGCGCTACTTCTATAGGAGTTGTGGTAGATGTAACCCGACCTATACCTGGCAGGACTACTGTAGTTAGAACCACTAGAGCGTGAAGATCGACTCGGCGAGCTACTGCTCCTGGAACTTGAAGGGCTAGATCTGAAGGAACCACCGCCACTGCGTCCACCCGTACTTCTAGCATAGGCTTGATCACCAGGATTCAAAGGGGCTCCCAGGTTGAGAGTAGACACGCCGAGATCTACCCCGTTGATCAAGGAAACCGTGATAGCTGTGGCAAGAAGCTGAAGCCTCAACTTTCGTCTCATGAGTGCCAGTCTCCAGGGTTCGTGTGGTTACCCTAGAGTTTGCCCCTGATCGGCTTAAAGTAACCAAAGTAGCAAGAATTGAGTTTCAAACTTGCACAAAAGACTTTCGCTCAATCATTGAGCAGGCCGGCGATCGCACACTTTCAGAATAGGCACGATTTTTGAGCTTGAATCGCCCTGCGATGCATCACCTCTCATCCAAGCTCTCTAAACCGTTTCACCGCTGCGGGTAGAAAGCGATTTCTGACGTCAAGGACAATAGGAGGGGTTAGTTTTTTGAGGATCTTTTTGGGAGTCAACTTTTTCATGGGTGCTTTCTCACCCGGTCTCTGCTGGAACTGTGTTGTGTGAGCAGGAGCAACCTCTTCACTGGGTAGTCCATTTGTGTAGTAGTAGAGTAACAGCGACTTACGGCTTTGCCCCCTGGGACAGTTGAGGGGTTCTGGATGACCGTGAAAAGAGTGTTTAGCGGCTGAATTGAAGATGACGCAACGATTAAAGATCGGCAAAATTCGCTGCACACACTGGGTCATGTCTTTATTCCAAAACTCGATGTGCCCGCCGTACCCCTCCTGCCAATCTTTGTTGAGGTAGAGGATAAACGCCAACCTCAGATCAAGCTTAAGCTTAGGGTAGCGGTTAAAATCTGTATGAATTTTAAAGTAACCTCCCCGTTCGATTTGATGTAGTCCTCCGCCAGTCAAATGAGGATCGGGGATCAACCCATTAATTCCAGTTAAAGTCTCTAAAAAGTTGATAAAGCCCGAACACTGCAACTGATACAAAAGCAGGCGAGTGACGATTCCCATCTGGTCTTCGCAGGTCGTCACCATCTTCTTTTCACCGGCACTGTTAAACTTGTACCAGTCAATTTGCTTCGACTGAGGAAACTCATTCAGGACTTGATTGAGAAGCGGCTCTGGTAAAAAATTATCTAAAACAATGTGGGGAAAAGGATCTGCCTCGGCAAAGTCCTGACGGTGTTTTTGTGCTAGACCCCTTAGTCTGTCCAGATTCAGGGCAGGCATATAATCTCGATCTGGCGTTTTGATATTGCTTAGGCTGCTGCTGATCATACTAAAGATTTTTTAATTACTTTAGCTGCATGACTCGCTGCTGAAGCAAGGTTGTTCCCCTACCCTGTACGGATCTTTTGGTCAGGAAATTGCTCAGTATATTCCCCTAGAGTGCGGGCGTAGGCAGTTTTTTGAAGTTGGGCCGAGGGCCTATTTCCCTCAATCCTTGAGCAGGTCAGGGCGGCGATCGCGGGTCCGTTGAATTTGTTGTTGGCGTCGCCAGCGCTCAATCTCAGCATGATTTCCCGAAAGCAAAACACCCGGAACGCTCCAACCGCGAAAGGTTGCCGGACGGGTGTACTGGGGATAGTCTAGAAGCCCAGCTTCAAAACTTTCTGCTGTCAGGGACTCGGTCTTCCCCACCGTTCCAGGCAGCAGCCGAATCACACCGTTTAAGAGAGCCAGGGCTGGAATTTCACCACAGGTCAAGACAAAATCGCCTAAAGAGACCTCAAAATCCACTAAATGATTCACGCGCTCATCCACACCTTCGTAATGTCCACAAATTAAAATCAGTTGCTCATAGGTCTGAGCAAAGGCTCGGAACATCTCTTGATGCATGGTCTGGCCCTGAGGCGTCATCAGTACCACAGCCCGGTGGGGAAGTACAGGTAGGGATTCTATAGCGGCAAAAATCGGCTCAGGCTTCATCAGCATCCCGACACCGCCGCCGTAGGGCTCATCATCGACCCGATGATGCTTGTCGGTCGTGAAGTTGCGTGGATTGACGAAGTAAACCTTGGCAATCTCCCTAGCAAGAGCCTTAGCGAGCAGTCCGGTCCGTAGAGGAGAAGTAAAAAACTCTGGAAATAGGGTGACAATGTCGAATCGCACAGGTATTTAGTCAACGGCCAAGAACAGACTGGATAGGTAAAGTCAGGGGTTGGCGTAGCGTAGAGACAACCTAGCCCCGAAGTCAAGACTTGAAAAACAACACGGATGATCTTAAATTCTTCTAAATGGTCTTGCACATTACCAATGAATATCTCCGCGGTGATAGGTATCGATGACCTATTTTGGGAGAAATTTGACAAAGTTCAACCTGTGGCGGTTTCTCTCTGCTTGAGAAAATTCTATCCTACCTAGCTTCAGGCTGAAATCGCTGGCTTAAGTGGCATCTAAACCGTTAAGCCTAAACTGACATTCCCTTAATCAAGTAGCCGGAAGGAGAGTCTCATTGACTGCTCATCTAGAAATCTTAAATACACTGCACCCAGAGTCCCAGCTCCTCCAAGAGAAAATGCTTCAGCCGATTAAAACAACTATCATGGCAATTGGTGGTGCTGAAGACAGAGTCGGGACCCGGAATATCCTACAGACCTTTTTTGACCAGGCCGGGTCAACCAGCGCTCAGATTGTAATTATCCCGGCGGCTTCGCGAGACCCCGAAGCCATTGGTCACATCTACCGCAATATTTTTGAGGAGATGGGGGCAAAGGCTGTAGAAGTACTAGATGTGCGAGACCGGCAACAGGGTGAGGACCCGCTCCTACTCAGTTATTTAGAAGACTGTACCGGGGTCTTTATGTCAGGGGGTGACCAGTTACGGCTCTGCTCGTTTCTGGCTGGTACTCCCCTGGTGGAAAGACTTCGGGTTCAGGTTCAACAGGGTCAAATGATCTTGGCAGGCACTAGTGCCGGAGCGGCGGTGATTGGGCATTATATGATTGCTGGCGGCGGCAGCGGTGAGTCTCCCCACCGCGCTCTAGCTGAGATGGCAACCGGACTAGGGATTATCCCGGAGGTGATTGTGGATCAGCATTTTCACAACCGCAACCGCATGGCTCGTCTGCTGAGTGCGATCGCAGCCTACCCTGAGAAGTTAGGAATTGGCATTGATGAAGATACCTGTGCCCTATTCGAAGGGGACGGTCTAATTCAAGTGATTGGCAAAGGAACTGTGACAATTGTTGATCCAGGCGAGGTTAACAACACTCGTCAATCTGAACTTAACGGCCAAGACCCACTCAATATCTACAACCTACGCCTACACATTTTAAGCCACGGTGCCTGCTACGACTTACACAAGCGCGAAGTTCTAAACTAGCAGGTTGGATTGTTCCTTTACTAGCCAGGTCAGGCCCTGCATGGTTTCTCTAGAAGACAACGGGTATGCTTTACTTAGCCCCACAAGTCATGATTGAGCAAAAAACTGTTTGTGCTAAACAGTTTCCCCTTCCCTAAGAGCTTGAAACTGAGCGTAGTGCCAACTGACCTCCCTAGATCTGTTTGATGTTGTTTACCTTGCTATGAAGATCCTGAAAGTCCAAACGCTACGCGGTCCCAATTACTGGAGTATCCGCCGTCACAAGTTAGTCGTCATGCGTCTAGACCTAGAGACCCTGGCAGATAAACCCTCAAATCAGATTCCGGGTTTTTACGAGGCACTGGTTGAGACTTTACCCAGCTTGGTTGAGCACTTTTGCTCTCCGGGTCGCCGGGGCGGCTTCCTAGAGCGGCTGAAAACCGGAACCATGATGGGTCACATTATCGAGCATGTCGCCCTGGAGCTTCAAGCCTTGGCCGGAATGCCAGTGGGATTTGGCCGCACCCGTGAAACGTCAACTCCTGGGGTATACCAGGTTGTGATCGAGTACTTGGATGAAGAAGCAGGCCGCTACGCGGGCCGGGCCGCAGTCCGGCTTTGCCAGAGCATTGTCGAAACGGGAGCCTACCCCCAGCAGGAGCTAGACAAAGATCTTCAAGACCTAAGAGAACTTTGGGCAGAGGCCGCCTTAGGTCCCAGCACCGAAGCAATTGTCAAAGAGGCAGAAGTTCGGGGCATTCCCTGGTTGCCGTTGTGTGGTCGTTCCCTGATTCAACTGGGCTATGGAGCCCACCAAAACCGAATTCAGGCAACCCTGAGCGATCGCACAGGTATTTTGGGGGTTGAACTGGCGGGCGATAAAGAAGCCACTAAGAACATCTTGGCAGCAGCCGGGGTTCCAGTGCCGCGCGGCACCGTCATCCACTACTTTGAGGAACTGGACAAAGCTATCCACGAGGTGGGGGGATTCCCGCTGGTGATCAAGCCCTTAAACGGCAACCATGGTCGGGGTATTACCTTAGATATCCAGTCTTGGGAGTTGGTCGAGACAGCCTACGACGCTGCTAGTGCGATTTCCAAACCCGTGATCGTTGAGCGCTACTACCCAGGGCAAGACCACCGGGTTCTGGTGGTTAATGGCAAAGTCGTTGCCGTCTCAGAGCGAGTACCAGCTCATGTCGTCGGGGACGGTAAATCGACCATTGAAGCACTAGTTGAGTGGACAAACCGCGATCCCCAGCGAGGTGAAGGCCACGACAATACCCTCACGCGAATCGAGCTAGGCCAGATCGCCGGGCAATTACTAGAGCGCCAGGGGTATAGCCTGGATACAGTTCTGCCCGCAGGAGAAGTTTGCTATTTGCGGGCAACGGCCAATTTGAGCACAGGAGGCATTGCTGTAGACCGGACCGACGATATTCATCCGGAAAATATCTGGGTTGCAGAACGAGTCGCTAAAATTATTGGTCTGGACATTGCTGGCATCGATATCGTTACGCTCGACATCTCAAAACCTCTGAGGGAAGTGGGCGGTGTTGTCGTAGAAGTCAATGCTGCTCCTGGCTTCCGCATGCATGTTCGCCCCAGTCAGGGAGTTCCCCGGAATGTGGCAGCTTCCGTGCTGGATATGCTGTTCCCCCCTGGCACACCCAGTCGTGTTCCAATTGTTGCAGTGACGGGCACCAATGGTAAAACCACGACCACGCGCCTGATTGCTCATATCTTTAAGCAGACTCAACAGACCGTAGGTTATACCACCACCGACGGGATCTATATTGACGATTACCTGGTCGAAAAAGGAGATACAACCGGGCCTCACAGTGCTAAACTCATCCTTCAAGACCCGACCGTAGAAGTCGCAGTGCTCGAAACCGCTCGCGGCGGTATCTTGCGCTCTGGCTTGGGATTTGATGCCTGTGATGTTGGGGTGGTCTTAAACGTTCAGGCCGATCACCTGGGCATTGGTGACATTGAGACTTTAGAAGCCTTGGCGGAGGTCAAAAGTGTGGTAGCGGAGTCTGCCCAGCCTCAAGGCTACGCTGTGCTCAACGCTGACGATCTGCTGGTTGCCCAGGCTGCAAAGCGGGTTCAGGCTCAAGTTGCTTATTTCACGACTGATCCAGCTAATCAGATTGTCCAAGCGCACACTCGACAGGGAGGACTGGCTGCGGTCTACGAGCATGGCTATCTATCGATTTTGCGGGGAGAGTGGACCCTCCGGATTGAGCAGGCCGTCAATATTCCCTTGACCTTGGGTGGACAGGCAACCTTTATGGTTGCTAATGCCCTGGCTGCCAGCCTAGCAGCCTTTGTTCAAGGGGTCAGTATTGACGGGATTCGTGACGCACTCTGTAGTTTTCAGGCTTCTGTAAGTCAGACTCCAGGCCGGATGAACTTGTTTGACCTGGGCAACTATCATGCCCTGGTAGACTATGCTCACAATCCAGATGGCTACCGGGCCTTGGGGACTTTTGTCCAAAACTGGTCAGGGGAGCGGATTGGAGTAATTGGTGGTCCGGGCGATCGCCGGGATGCAGATTTACAGAGCCTGGGTGAGGTATCGGCGCAAATTTTTGACCGGGTGATTGTCAAGGAAGATGACGACCCGCGCGATCGCCCACGCGGGGAGGCAGCAGGCTTAATTGTCCAGGGGTTACACCAGACCCATCCCGATTACCGTTACGAGACAATTTTTGATGAGGCAGCGGCGATCGCCGCTGCGCTAGAGACAGCAACCCCCGGCAGCTTAGTGGTTGTTTTGCCTGCGGATGTTAGTCGGGCTATTAGCCTAATTGAGTCCCGTCGCCCCTTGACTACTCCACCGCAACCGATTGATCGAGGTCAAAACGGCCACTCCACCGACCCCCTGGAAAAGTTAGTCACCGATCTAGAACTTCTGCCAGGTCATCCCTGAACGGCTCAAGATAGAATCCGTTTGGCCCCCTAGAACGAGCAGCTCCCCCTATTGAGGATCTTGATCGTCAAGGTCCTCTTGCTCAGGGTCATTCAGCTCTGCCTTGAAACCCCGCAACGTTTTACCCAGAGCACTGCCCAGCTCTGGCAGTTTTTTGGGTCCAAAGACTAAAACTGCGGCCAAGGCAATCAGACCAACCTCTAACCATCCCAAACCAAACATGGCAGCCTCTGTTGTGAATGCACCTTTAATATAAAAAGTATAAAGGTCGTCTAGCAGCAACCCTTGTCAACTCAACTGTCCTTTCAATCATTAAAAGAGGTTCTTGTGGCTTTATACGCTGAACTCCACCGCCACCTAGGTGGTTCGGTTGTGCCTCGCGTTCTCTGGCGCTATTTCCAGCGTAACCACGCAGATCTGGCTCAACGATTTCCTGATTACTCCGATTTTGAAGCTTTTTACACCCGTCCCCGCAATACCTTAGACGAGTACCTGGAGCTGCATACCCTGGTTGAAAGTGTTCAAACCTCCCTTGCCCTGCCCTACTTTGTCTATCGCCTGATCCGAGGGGCCTATGTGTTTGAAAATTTGGCCTATCTGGAGCTGCGCTACACCCCCTATTTGCGAACGGCTGAGCACTTGAGTCAGTCCGAGCGGATTGACCAGATGGCTGAGATTGTTCAGGTCGTTGGTGAAGCCAGCAAACTTGAGCAGTATCCAATCGTGACTAGCCAGATTTTGTGCATGCACTCACGCCTGCCCTACGAGGTCAACCGGGCCATCGTAGACCTGGCAGCCCAGCACAGAGAGTACGTCTGTGGGATTGACCTGGCCGGGGGAGACACTCACTATGCTGAGCGCATTGATGAATTTGTTGAGTTGTATGCCAAGGCGCGATCGCTGGGGCTGAACACAACGGGTCATCTCTATGAAACCACCAGCGGCTCCTACCCCAAGCTGTTACCCTATCTGATGCGAATTGGGCACGGTATTCAGATCCCACTCCTGCATCCAGAACTGCTCGGTCAACTGGCTCAGGCTCACCAGTGCCTGGAAGTTTGCCCGACAACTTACCTAAAAACCGGAACGCTAGACGATCTAAAACAGCTTAAGCTGGTGTTTGAGCACTGCTTTAATGCCGGGGTAGATATTGCCATCTGCACCGATAATGCCGGACTACACAACGTCCGTCTGCCCTTTGAGTACGAAAATCTCTTGACCCAAGACATCATCGGCTTTGCAGAACTTCAAGCCTGCCAGGAAGCTGCTTTTCGTCATGCATTTGCCTGGCCCTACAAACAGCAACCAGCCTCGATGTTGACAGGACTGCTTAAGTCGCAACTGGATGAGTTGAACACTCGTTCCAGTTACTCTAGTTCACACTAAATAAATAGACTTCCCTCGCAAATAGCAGGGGTAATGGTTGACGCAGGGGGGGGGAGAGCTGGTTCAAGGGTAACCTTGTAACCTAGCCGCTCAATCCAAGAACGCATCTAAATGTTTGCTATTTGCCAACTTCAATTTCCACCTGTCTAGAGTGGTAAAAGAGCACTACTGTAGTAGGCTTGTTAGCTCGATACCCCTAGAAAGTTCATCCAGCCTAGTAGAGAGCATTGGGTTAGACCAACTTCCGCTTAATGCCTGTGACTGAATTTCTTTAAGTTTTGTAAACTTGACACTTTCAAGGCAAAAATGTTAAATTTGATACAGAAATAAATCGTTCATCTCTCTTCGTCTTGACTAAAGCGCTTGCTTAAAGACAACAAAGAGACGGAAGTAGGGGCTAGCCTCGAAGGAACGCGCCTCCTTTGACTACATTTATCCAAGAGGCGAAATATGAAACTTAAATACCGCGGCGTAAGCTACGATTACAACCCTCCTAAAGTTACCTATCCCAATAGCTCAACGGCAAGTGCGATTAAAGAGCAAGTTCGCCTGCTAGCAATTGCTGGCCAGGAACGAGCCGAAAACCGTCAGCGTTCAATTCTGATGCGCGCTCTGCACAAAGTCGGGCCAGACATGAATGTATCTGAATACTCGGATCATGTAGCTTTTAGCTGAGTTGACCTAGGTCCGATTCAAATTCTGACTTAAACAATTAACAAAAACACCTCTTAAGAGGTGTTTTTTTATACCTGGGTAGTCTTTCTGGGTTGAGTGATCTGCTCTTTAGCCTTAATCGCTAGAAGCTCGCGTCCTATCTGTGCTTCTATGGATCGTCGGTAGAGTTTACCACCTACAGACATCTAATAAAAAAGGCGGCCATCTATCTGGTAGCCGCCTCAGGCATTTTGAAGGTAACCAAGATTTCGGTCTAGCCTACTGATTAGGCATCGTAGTAAAGGGCAAACTCGTAAGGATGAGGTCGCATGCTTAACGGTTTGATTTCCTTGTCAAGTTTGTAGGCGATCCAGTTATCAACGAAGTCCTCTGTAAAGACTCCGGTGTTCGTCAGGAAGCCATGATCCGCTTTTAGCGCTTCTAGGGCCTCGGACAAAGAACCAGGTGTTGAGGGAACTTTAGCAAGCTCCTCAGGGCTAAGTTCGTAGATATCAACATCCAAGGGATCACCGGGATCAATCTCATTCTTGATACCGTCTATGCCGGCACATAGCATGGCAGCAAAGGCCAGATAGGGGTTCGCGGTTGGGTCTGGACAGCGGAACTCAAAGCGCTTGGCCTTGGGACTAGACGCGATCGGAATTCGGCAACAAGCAGAGCGGTTTCCCTGGGAGTAGGCCAGGTTTACAGGTGCTTCAAAACCCGGAACCAGGCGTTTGTAGGAATTGGTTGTCGGGTTGGTGAAAGCGAGCAGAGCTGGAGCATGCTTGAGAATACCCCCGATGTAGTGCAAGCCCATCTGACTTAAGCCGGCATAGCGATCGCCCGCAAACAGAGGCTGCCCATCTTTCCAAATAGATTGGTGGACGTGCATGCCAGAACCATTGTCACCAAATAGGGGCTTGGGCATGAAGGTAACGGTCTTGCCGTGTTGCTTGGCCACGTTTCTGATCACGTACTTGTAAGTCATCAAGCCATCTGCTGCACGAATCAAGGGTGCAAACTTGACCCCCAGCTCACACTGACCCCCGGATGCCACTTCATGGTGTTGTTTTTCGATTGAGACACCACACTTGGCCATCGTCAGGAGCATTTCGCTGCGGATGTCTTGGAGCGAATCAGTTGGGGGAACTGGAAAATAGCCCTCCTTGTAGCGCGGCTTGTAGCCCAGATTGCCACCGGGTTCCTCTCGACCGGAATTCCATTGACCTTCTGCCGAGTTGACGTAGTAAAACCCTTTGCTTTCGTCTTGCTGGAAGCGCACATCATCGAAAATGAAGAACTCAGCTTCAGGACCAAAGAAGGCGGTATCTCCGAGGTTTGCCGCGTTGAGAAATTCTATGGCTTTCTGAGCGATCGCCCGTGGGCAGCGGTCATAAAGCTCTCCCGTGCGCGGCTCGACAATCGTACAAATCAAGGAGAGCGTCGGTTCTTTCATGAAGGGGTCAATCCAGGCAGTCAGAGGGTCTGGCCTCATTGCCATATCTGACTCATGGATAGATTTCCAACCCCGAATACTCGACCCGTCAAAAGGAACCCCTTCGGTGAAGCTACTTTCTTCAAGAAGATCTCGGTGGATGGTGAGGTGCTGCCAGGTCCCTAGCGGATCAACAAACTTTAGATCAATAAGCTGAATATTATCTTTTTCAATCCAATTCAAAACATCCTGCGGGGTTTGAGCCTGAGCCATGAGTTACTCCTTAATCTTGTGACATTCTCAAGTCTGGTTTGGGGTGAATTGGGGTAAAGCAGAGTTTACCCGAAAACTAGCAAACCCCAATAGAGAGGAAGTTACCCCAAGACTGAAAACTGATTTGTATTAACAGACATAGTTGACGTACTATCCTAAGGACAGCGCCAAGGAATTTTTGTAGTATTTTATACAAAACTTGCCTAGCTCTGCTTCCCTTTGTCTTTACGCCCAGGCTGGCAAAAACAGCGCGGTCAAGCCACAGGGGTTGTTGCCCAGTAGTGGACGAAAGAGTCATCACCTAGCGTGATAAAATTAGCCGTAGGTGACAGGCTGAATCTAGTTGCTTTATTAGCCTTTGTTGAAATGTTGTTCAAGCCGGAGCGTCGCAGTGTTCCCCTTGTTGGGAAGCTAGAGGCGTTTTTGATTCAATCCACTGCTTAATAATAGTTGACCCTTGAATGGCTGATTAAGGCTTAAATTCAGGTTAGGGATCGTCAATAATTTGATTAGAACTGTTTGAGAGAGGAATGTATGCGAGACGCAGTGACAGGCTTGATTGGGAACTATGATCTGGCCGGCCAGTACTTAGACCGCAACGCTATGGATGAGTTGAAGTCTTACTTCGACACTGGGATAGCACGGGTCCAGGCAGCAGGGCTGATTAATTCCAATGCGGCAGCGATCGTCAAGGAATCAGGCAGACAGTTATTCGCTCAACTGCCGGAGCTGATCCAACCCGGTGGGAATGCCTACACAACTCGTCGCTACGCGGCTTGCCTGCGGGACATGGACTACTACCTTCGCTACGCCACCTATGCCCTGGTTGCAGGGAATACTGATGTGCTTGATGAGCGGGTTTTGGATGGTCTACGTGAAACCTACAACTCGCTAGAGGTTCCGATCGGACCCACAATCCAAGGAATTCAAATTATGAAGGAAATGGTCAAAGATCAAATGGCCGCGGCAGGAATCGAAAACACTAAATTCCTAGACCAGCCCTTCGACTATATGATCCGCGAACTCAGCGAAGAAGATATCTAAACACCGCTGCTAGATTTTGGCAAAACAAAGGCTGGACGTGATCCTCGTAGAGCGAGGATTGTCAACTTCGCGGCAACAGGCTCAGCGACTGATCCAGGCAGGAGAAGTGACGGTAAACCAGCAGGTTGTTGATAAGGCGGGAACTGAAATTCCCACTTCTGCTCAAGTGCAGGTCAAGCAGCGATCGCCCTACGTCTCCCGTGGCGGCGAAAAGCTTGCTAAGGCATTCTCTTCCTTTCCTGTTCATGTGGTAGGCCGAGTTTGTCTAGATGGCGGAATTTCCACGGGCGGCTTTACCGACTGTCTGCTGCAAGCGGGAGCCAAGCAGGTCTACGGAATTGATGTGGGCTACGGGCAGGTTGCCTGGCAGCTACGCACCGATCCACGCGTAATTCTTAAAGAACGAACCAACCTGCGTCATCTTAAACCAGAAGACTTATACTCCTCAGGGCAACCCTATCCTGACCTAGGGGTTGTTGATATTTCTTTTATTTCCCTGACAAAAGTTCTTGCCGCTTTGTGGAACTTGCTCCAACTCCCGCGAGAAATAGTGTTGCTAGTCAAGCCGCAGTTTGAAGTCGGACGTGAACGGGTCGGTAAACGTGGTGTTGTCCGAGATACCCAGGCCCAAGCAGAGGCAATTCTTCAAGTTCTCCAGGCAGCCAAAGACTCAGGTTGGGCCTACGGTGGGCTTACTTGGTCGCCACTGCTAGGACCGGCTGGAAACATTGAGTATCTGCTCTGGCTGCAGGTACTAGACAGTAAAAATCCAACTCCTGATTTAGCCCAGATTAAGCAGACCACTCAAGCTGCACAGAGCGCGCTTTTAGATCTCCCCTAAATCCCTCTTGGAGCGGCTGGAAGGTAGTATGTAGAACTTGATGCCGTTAGTTGCTGCGGTAGGGTTGCCCCACTTCACTAGGGCCAGCGGCGCGTCCAGGTAGTGCTCGTTGGAGCCGCGCCGCTGGTTGCATTACCTGTAGAGACAATAGTCCACTCACCAACAGCACCTGCTACAGGCGATTTTCGACCTGCTGGCAATGGGGCGAGGCTGACCCAAGCATTGGTTCGAGGATTGTAAGCCGTCACACCCACCGCAGGCAGACCGTTGCTGCCACCATTAACTGTGCCACCAATGACAAAAATGCGATTGTCCAGGACAAACGTCGATGAGCTGATATGCCCGCGGGGTACTGGCAGACTTTTGACCCGTTTCCAAGTATTTGTTGCCGGGTTGTAGGCATCCACCTGGCTCTGGTTACTGTCCTCCTCGTGACGCCCGTGCTGGCCGCCGATCGCATAGATTTTATTGCCCAGCACTGCCCCGCCCAGGTGATTGCGTGAATTAAGCATTGAAGCTTTCCTTTGCCAACTTTTGCCGCCGTCAAGAGACAGGACATAGTGATCGCCCTTATCACCGTGATTGAGCTGACCTGCCTCACGGTTAGCACCCCCGAAGAAGTGAAGTGTCCGGCCCAGGCGCACTGCTGCTCCGGCGCCGCGCGGGGTAGGCAGCGAGGGGGCGGTGCTCCACCTGTTGGTGCCAACAGAGTATTTCCAAACCCGGTGGATACTCGGTCCTGGGTGGTCACCGACGAAACCACCAATCACGTAGATTGTCTGTCCGTCTGCCACCACGGCAGAGTGGGTCAGCGCCCTCGGCATATTAGCGATCCGCCGCCATCTGTTCGTTGCTGGATCGTACACGTCCGATCTCGTCGTTGCATCAATACTGGCGTTGTATCCACCGAAGATATACAACTTGCCGTTCACTACAGCACCCTGGGCCTCGAAACGCTTAATTGGCGATGGGGCCACAGTGTTCCATGTAAAGACTGATGCCATTAATTCGCCTGCGACAGCAGCTTTGCTAAAACCAGCGTAGAAGTCACCGCAAGCTAAAGCAACAGTACTGCTGCAAATAGAGCCCATCAAGAAAAGTGTCGCTCCCATTAGGTTCGCTTTAGGCATTTCTCCCCCCGTTAAAAAGCCTAATGATTAAACTGATTCGGACAAAGTCTAGGCCTGCGGTAGCAGAGTTAGTCCCTACTAAAATGTTAGAAAATAGCAGTACTCTAAGGTGTGTTCCGTGCTAGCCTTGGCAAAGCCTGTCCCCAAGCGGGCTGTAGACACAAAGTATCCACCATTTCCACTGGCATAACCTAGTTGACTACATACTCTCCGATAATGTATTAATTTTCGTAAATAAATAGTCACCTATGCAGGTTTATCGACTTCCAGCACTTTCCGATAACTATATCTATCTGCTGCACCATCCTCTCAGTAACACGGCAGCCGTGGTCGATCCGGCAGAGGCTAAGCCCGTCTTGGATTGTCTAGACCAACTTCAGGCAGACTTGGTGGCCATTTTCAATACCCATCATCACCAGGATCACATTGGCGGGAACGGCAAGTTACTCCAACGCTTCCCTGATGCGGTGGTCTACGGTAGCGCAGAAGATCGAGGCAGAATTCCAGAGCAGCAGGTGTTTTTAAACCAAGGCGATCGCGTTAATTTTGCCGACCGGGCCGGAGAAGTTCTGTTTGTACCTGGACATACTCGTGGCCACATTGCCTACTACTTTCCCCCAACTGAATCGGCAGAGATGGGGGAGCTGTTCTGTGGCGATACCTTGTTTGCTGGTGGCTGTGGCCGGTTGCTGGAAGGAACGCCAAGGCAGATGGTGAAGTCTCTGAGTAAATTACGATCCCTCCCAGATCAGACGCGGGTGTGGTGTGGCCACGAATATACCTTGAAAAACTTGGAATTTGCCCTGACTGTCGATAGCGGAAATTCTGACCTCCAAGCCCGTTTTACCGAGGTCAAAGCTGCCCGTAGCCGTTTGCAGCCAACCATTCCGTCCTGGCTAGGTCTGGAAAAGCGAACCAATCCCTTCTTCCGCTGGGACAATCCTAGCCTTGAGGTAGCCGTAGACAATCAGGACCCCATCCGGACCTTTACCCGGCTGCGAGGCATGAAGGACCAGTTTTAGTTAAAAGAAATAGTCAAGTCCAAGACAGACCCCGACCAGGAGACTGGCAATACCATAAAACACTGCCACAACTTGGGTTTCTAACCAACCCGTTAATTCCAGGTGGTGATGCAGGGGAGCCATTTTCAGCAAACGTTTGCCGACGCCATCCGGTCCCTTGGTAGCCTTGTAATAGCTTACCTGAGCGATCACCGAAACAGATTCTGCTAAAAACAGGGCACTGAGAATCAGCAGTCCCCAGAGCGTATTAGTAATCAGGCCGACAGCGGCAAGCGCTCCGCCCAGCGCCAGGGAACCCGTGTCCCCCATAAACACACGCGCCGGATTGTAGTTGTGGGCCAGAAAGCCCAGGCAACTGCCGCTCAAACAGGCGCAGAAAGTCATTAAGCCAGGCCAGGTAGGGGCAATCAGCACTCCTAGTCCCAGCAGGGCGATCGCACTAGTGCCTGCGGCCAATCCATCAACACCATCTGTGAGGTTGAGAGCATTGCTCTGAGCCGTGAGCACAAACAGGGCTAGCAGCCAGAAGAAAAATCCTAGGGGCAGGACAATGCCAAAGGGAAAGGCTAAAGTTGTGATTTCTGGCTGACTCCAACCCAACCAGGCAGAAAACAGCACTCCGCAGCCAACCTCTAATCCCAAGCGTAACCGGGGAGGAATGCCGCGATTCGAGCGGTAACGGAGCACTTGCCAGTCGTCTAGCCAGCCGATAAATCCATACGCTAAGGTAAGGGCAATCGCCGCTAGCACTTCGCCAGGCAACTGACCCCCAGCCATCCCTGTCCAAACTGCCGCTATCAACAAGGCCACCGGGATGAAAAAGATTCCCCCCATAGTCGGGGTGCCAGCCTTCTTCAGGTGAGCCTCAGGTCCATCCTCCCGGATAAACTGACTCATTTTCAAAGCCTGTAGCAAGGGAACCACCCAATACCCTAGCGCCGTACTCACCAGTACACTGGTCCAGAAGGGTAAGGTGAATGAAACGGCTGGAGTGAGTATTCGGCCTGAGAACCAGTCTAGGACCAGGGCTGCCCCGCTTAATCCGACTAGGATCAGGAGAAACAAACTTTTTCCAGAAAGCCCAACCGCTTGGGTAGAAGCCTTGTCAGAAAGCATCCTCCAGCCTCAATTGCTTCAGTGGTCGAATCTTGTTTGGTAGAAGAATTTCACGCCTAACAGGCCGTTGCTGAGTCAAGATCTTAAAGTGTCGAGTCAGGATGACAAAACTTGACTTACCCCTCTAAAGCTGCGTCCTCTTCTTCAGGGTAGTCAGCCTCATCACCGGTCATCAGCTCGGTAATTTCCTCAACTTCCTCATCCTCGGTCAGGGGCTCGTGATTATAACCTTCACGCTCCATCAACCGTCCAGACTGCTGTAGCCAGTCTAGAATTGAAGGCTGTTGGCGAGAGGGAACTGTAGCAGCCTGCTGGTTACGAGGTTCTTCACGTAAAGAAGGATTGTACATAGGGCAACCGGAAAAAATAAAATCAACTTGTAGCAACTCTTAATTTATCTTACTTGGCGGGTTGAGTGCTGCTTTGGGTTTGTTCGCTAAAATAGCGCCAAGTACTTACTGCTTGACTGGCGGTTGGTCTGAGGAGACGGTTGTCACTATTACAGCAAGAGGAAATATGATTGGAAAAGCTGCGTTGCTTCGGGCGATCGCAGGAAAAAATCGTGGCCTTTTAGCGACAGAAACTGAGAAGCTAGCTATTTCAGCAGCAGCGGCACAACTGGAAGACCACAACCCGACGCCGCGACCGGTAGAAGCCCCTGACCAATTGACAGGCAACTGGCGCTTGCTCTACACGACCAGTCGTGGCCTCTTGGGTCTCGACCGTCTGCCGTTGTTAAAGTTGGGTGAGATCTACCAGTACATTCAAGCGAAGGAAGCCCGAATTTATAACATCGCCGAGATCTATGGCCTGCCTTTCTTAGAAGGTTTGGTGAGTGTTGCTGCTAGGTTTGAACCCACTTCAGAACGTCGAGTTCAAGTTCGATTCGAGCGGGCGATCGCTGGCTTGCAGCGGCTGATGGGGTATCAATCCTCCAGTCACTTTGTCGGCCTGATTGAAGCTAAGCAGAAATTTGCTGCCCTGGACTGGCAACTGGATAGCCGCAATCAACAGGGCTGGCTGGATATTACCTACCTCGATGAGGATCTGCGAATTGGCCGGGGGAACGAAGGCAGTTTGTTCATTTTGAGTAAGGTCTAGCTGCAACCCGTTCATGTCTCGACCTGTCTTATACGTGGCGATTACGCACCACGGCTTTGGTCACCTGACTCGCACCACCTCAGTCATTGCCGAGCTCCAGCGGCGGCTGCCAGAACTGTTGCCGGTGCTAGTTACGGATGCACCACGCTGGTTGATCGAGGCTTACCTACCGGGGGACTTTCTGCACCGGCCCCGCGCTTTAGATATCGGCGTGATCCAAAGTGATAGCTTAACCACCGATCAGGGGGCAACCCTAGCGAAGCTGCGACAAATTCAAGTCCAAGCCCGCTCCCTGATTGCCGCAGAAGCAGATTTTATTCACCAAAACCGGGTGAGGCTAGTCCTGGCCGATATTCCGCCCCTGGCTTGCGCGATCGCCCAGGCCGCCGAGATTCCCTGCTGGATGACCAGTAACTTTGGCTGGGACTTCATCTACCGGGCTTGGGGCGGGGAGTTTGTTGAAATTGCTGACTGGATTGCCGCGCAGTTTGGAACCTGCGATCGCCTGTTCCGGTTGCCCTTCCATGAGCCAATGAGCGCTTTTCCCACAGTGGTTGATGTCGGCTTGACGGGGGCTTCCCCCCGCTACACTCCAGCAGAACTCCGGGCAAAATGGCATGTACGGGCTGACCCAGAACGAACGGTACTCCTGACCTTTGGCGGATTAGGCTTGAATCAGATTCCCTACGAGAACTTGCAACACTTTCCCGGCTGGCAGTTCATCACGTTTGATCGCCAGGCTCCCTTGCTGCCCAATCTGCTTCAGATCACAGATCGCCACTACCGTCCAGTTGATCTGATGCCCTTGTGTGGACGGGTTGTCTCTAAACCGGGCTACAGTACCTTTGCTGAAGCCTGTCGCTTAGGTGTACCTGTAGTCTCCCTCACCCGCGAGAACTTTGCTGAAGCTCAGCTTTTAGTGGCGGGGTTACGAAATTACAGCACTCATCAGATTCTGGCTCCAGAGGAATTTTTTAACTCCACATGGGAGTTTCTCCACCAACCGCTGCAACCTCCTGAGAAATCCCAACCGCTAGCGACTAACGGAAATGAGGCGATCGCCAATGCTGTAGTTGACTTCCTCCAGGCAGGTTAGTACCATTTCACGCCAGCTCTGCCACTGGTAAGCGACGGGAGTCACCCTACTTTTCTACCGCACTGCCTCAGCTCGAATTTCGCGAATAGTTGATCCAGAAGTTTTCACAGTTCCAAGTTCTCTACTAATCCACTCGGCTCACCCGGATAAAAGCGATCGTCTAAAATCTCGGTCAAATTGTAGGGACAACTAAGGGGAAAGGTTTGCTCTGGCAGATCAGTTTCTCCCATTGCCAAGTCTCTGGCATTCTCATAGGCGTCTTGTAGCGCATCGTCAAGATCAGGTTTGAGGCTGGGGTTGTCTTTCAGTAACCGTAACGTGTCACGGCGCTGTACCCGAAGTGTTGCCAGCCAACTACGACTCCGATGTTGAGGTTGATATTCCCATTTCAGCAAGTGCCCAGTCAACACACTCAAACGGTTGCGAAGTTCTTGGCGTTGCTGCTTACCCAAAGATTCAATCTCCTCAATCAAGTTTGCCAGGTCGAGCTGACTCCACTGTTTGCTGCGGAGCAATGTTGCTTGTTCCTGTGTCCAAGCGTAGAAATCAGTCTCGTAGAGGTTTAGTACAGGCATTGAAGTTTTTGCCATCTTTGGGTTTGCTTCGGACCTACGCATCAGCTTGATCCAATCGCAATCTTTTTATTGTAAAGTCGTCTTCAATTTAATCAGAGCCAAACTTTTCTCCTCTCAGCGGACTTCGGATCGAAACTGAAAGCAGGGGAAAGTGAGGGTTTTACCTTCCTAAGAGCGTTAGTAACATATTTGATCACAAAATCAATGGGCTAGATTACCCCGGTTTTGTAGGCATAGCAGCATCCGAAGGTGATGCTCAGAACGCCTGCAGCAGTTTGTAATCTGTTTTTTTGGAGTTGGATGTGTGGGAGATCCCTATACTTGTCAAGTTTTAACACTCGCCAAAAGGAGCTACACGAACGCAAGGACATTCTCATCCCCACACCCAAAAAGAGGTTACTCATTCGCACGATGATTCTCATCATAGCCATCCTCATGCAGGCGCTGAAGCGGGTACTCATGTACACGAACACACCCACCCTGCTGAAATGCACTCACCACACGAACACAGCCATGACGAACATCATCAACACGGTCATAACAAGTGACCCAAATATTAAATCAAGAAACCTGGTCGCAATGCTCGCTAATGACTGTGGCGACGACAGCGACGGGATCGGCGTTTGGCAGTGTGTTTCAGGCTAAAAATCAATCCTAAGCCAAGCACTGCCAACGCACTCAGTTCAGCAAGTGATGGCTCAACTCCTGCGTTAACCTCGACCGCTTGAGCAGCAGCGGGCTCCACGGCAAAGAGATTAAATCCCGCTCGAGCGATCGCTTCATAGCAGATCAATGCGCCAAGGCACATAATGATGAACGCACTGGCAGTGGGCAATAGCCGCACCAGCGGATTGTCAATCGCTCCCAATCTTGAGCGTTTTACAAACCCCCCGGCATAAACAAAAGCCAAGCCAATTGCGGTTAGCGTCGCTGCCAAGCCAATGCTGAAAGCCACAACCAGTAAGAGACCGTAGCCAACACGGTGCAGCGCGATCGCCGAAAGTAGAACTACAAGCGCTGAGGGACAGGGTAGCAATCCGCCAGAAATGCCGAGTGCCAAGAGGTTGCGCCATGTCACCGGCGTGCCATCAGCTCCCGGCGGCAGATGGGAGTGTTGTCGCCCGCCGTGGGTGTGTCCATGGGTGTGCCCGCGATCGTGATCAGCATGGTCATGAAAGTGACCGGGTGCGTGCTCATCGTGGGTGTGTTCATGATGGGTGTGATTGTGTCTGTGGGCGGGCAAAAAAGCATTCCTGTGATCATGACCAGCAGGGCTGTGTGGATGGTCACGATGGTGAGTGTGCACCCTGGTTCGGTTACGTACGGCGCGCAGCCGACGGACAAACAGGCTTAGACCGATCACTGCAACGATCCCACCAGACACAAAACTCAGGATGGGAAACAAGCGCTCAGGCACCACATACTGCGAAGCGAACAGCGTGACGAGACCAAGGGCAAAGACACCTGCTGTGTGGGTAATCGTCACCGTTAAACCAAGGAAGGCGGCATGGCGCGGCGTACCCCGTGAGCCTACTAGGTAAGCGCCGACAACCGTTTTGCCGTGACCGGGCGAAAATGCATGCAGCGCCCCGAGGACGGCAGCGACAAGCAAACCAAGGATTGCTACCCTAGGGGTCACCTGCGGCACCGCAATCAGTTCAGCCAGCGGGTCGCGCGACTGCGCGACGGGTTGACCGTCACGGGTACGCAAGGCCACCGCGTCAGCCGGAACTGCTCCCGTTGTCCAGGACAACTCTGCTGTACGCTCATCCAGAGGGGCAGCGAGTCGGTCTTGCGGGTAGGCGCGCAGCTCATCGGTGACACTATTGCCAAAGGCAGAGCTGTTGAAAACAGCCACTTCATCAGCAGAAATAACAATTTCACGCCACCCCAGGCGATCGCGGTGATTGGTGTTCTCGAAGCGCAGGCGATGGATTGTGCTGGTGCTGCTCCTGGGTATTGCCCCAATAAAGTCACACTCTACCCGCAGGGTTGGCAGACCGCCTGCTCCGGGCGGTGTTGTTACCTGTTTTGCTACTATCTCAAGCGGCACTCGCCTATCATTAATGGTGAGGACAAGGCCATCGGCATACTGCGGAGCGACACTCGCCAGGTACGCCTTGAGTTCCGTGTTTGACGGCTTGCCATCGCCATCAGTGTCAGCCGCTTGCAGCTCCTGAAAGGTGGGGATTTCTGCGGTGTCAACTACATAGTGAATGCCGACGTTATCGCGCTCCAGCTCAAGGCGACTGAAGTGGTTGATCGTAAAGTTACCCAGTGGGTGGGCGATCGCTGCTGTAGGGGTAAAGACCCAGGTGCAGATTGTAGCAATAAGAGCAGCTACAGCAAGGCGGCGTGTGAGGCGCTTAAACATGATCAATCTCCGGTAGACTATCCCCCTGAGCAGTAGCAAGTGATAACGCCCTGAATCACTCTGTAAGGGCTCGCTTGGCGATCGCAACCTGCAAGGGGTCAAACTGCGGGTTGAGCTTTAGGGCACGCTGGAGGTAATCCTGTGCAGACGCTTGATCACCGGCAGCACGCGCAATCATTCCAGCGTGATAGAAGAGCTTCGCGTCCTGTGTACCCAACCGCAGCGCCTGTTTTATGGCCGCTTGCGCTTCGGCCACTTTGCCCGCTTTTAGCGCTGTCCAAGCTACGGTATCTGCTCCGTAGATATCACGCCGTCCGGCATACTCTCGCTTGGCATTGGCGTAGGCTGCCTCGGCTTTCAGGTCATGGTCAGCATAGAAAAGTGCCAGTTGACGGTTGTAAAGCACACCGCTGACTTTACTGAGATTACCAATCTGCTCAACCAGCGCATACTGTCTTGCAGCTTCTTGCTCTTGCCCCACCAGCTTGTAGAGGTCTCCCAGCGCAGCAACAAAGGTTGGATCAGGAAGGCGTTGGATCGCCTGTTCGTATTGCTTGATAGCATCCGCCAAATCTCCGCGAGCCGCATGGACACGGCCCAAGGAGGCAAGGGCGTTGAAGTAGCCCGGAAAGGTTGTCAGTGCTTTGTGGTAGTGCTGCTCGGCGGTCTCATAGTCACCAACAGCAAACGCCGTTTCACCCAACTGCCAGTGGCACCAAGCAACGGTTTCGCGGGGCGGAACGGGTAGGTTGAGGGTGAAAGCAAGGGCATTCGAAAAGTGTCGCTGGGCGATCGCAGTCTCGCCCCGTAGTAAGGCTAGTCGAGCTTGCCGCGTCTCCGTACTGACATTGCTGCCGCCCAGTCCCTTCCTCTGTTCCATCTTTGCGAAAGCAGTCTCTGCCTGCTCGTAATCGCCTAATTCCAGCAGTGCGTCTCCTAGCATTTGGTAGGGATAGCTCTCACTCGGATCAAGTTTGGTCAGTTGGAGCGCGTGGTCACGGGCAGCGGCGAAGTTGTGCGAGGCGTATTCGACCTGCGCCAGCGCAGCCAGCCCGCCAGTGTTTTGCGCCGCAGGCACTACGGAAAGTGAGGCCCGCGCAGCGCGAGCAGTCAGATCAAGATACGCCAGGTTACCAGTCTCGCGCTGAAGCTGAAGGTAGTAGGCCGCCAGCTTGTTATGGGCAACGAAATCCTCTGGGTCTTGCTTGACCCGCTCTTCCAGAAAGCGGACTGGATCAGCCCTCTGATTGCTGGAGGTGGGCGGCTCAGTGGCGGGTGGCCTGCCGCCTGAATCAGTTCCAGGTAACGACAACCAACTGCGGTAGGCGTAAAAGCTCAACGTGGCAAGTCCGAGCCCGATGATACCAACGAGCAGGGCCCCTGATGAATGCCTTACATTGTTAACTTTCATTCAGTTCTTGGTTCAAATCGTTTAACGGAAACATCCACGCCGATGAGGGACTTGTCATCAGCGTGGGCATAGCAGGCGTTATTGACGTGTCCGGTCATCTGGACCAGAACCAGGCCGGAACGGCTGTGCCGGATCGGCGACAAACGGAAAACTATTGCGAAACGCCACTTCGTTGCGGTCTACGTTGTCACCCAGAGGAGTGCCATTATTGAGCAGCGTAAAAGTGATGTCAACAACATCGTCACCCAGGCGACGTCCACCCATTTTTCCGAAGCCACCATTGGAGTTGTTGCCTCCCCCCGGACCCCGGTTCGCGACTGTGAGGTCGAGGCGCAAGATGTCGCCCTTCCGCACTCCCATCTCCAAGAACTTATTGATCGTGGCCTGATTGGAGCCAATGGCTTTTAGAGATTTGACGATATCCGCCTCGAACTTTCCACGGGCGTCATCCATCGTCGAGGCACCGTTGTACTCGTCCTTGCGCGGCGGCGGAATCAGACCATTGTTGATCAGAGGCAGACCATCACGGTCAACGGTAACCCAGGGACCGGACCCAACGACTCCGTTGTTCGTTACGGTCTGATTGCGCTGACGCTGCGTGACCGAGTTGACGCCAATCACGTTGGAATTACCGCGCAGCATCGACGCCGGAAGGCTCACAGCGGTGATTAGGGTGTTGAAGCCCGCGTAGGTATCACGACCGCGCTCCCCCAGCAGTGACTTGTCAGGATTGCCTGGATTGGCTGTTACTGACGCCACGAGGCGATTTGCACCCGTATCATCTAGAAAGAACGGATCATCAGCGTTGCCGCCGAAGAAGGTGACTCCGGTTGCTCGATTGGTGGTTATTACAGGAGTGGGTGGATCGTACTCTTGGGTTGAAATGGTTGTCGGTGCGGTGAATGACTGACCATTGGGTAACCGGATTGTGGCCGTTTGAGGCATTTGACGACCGAGTCCCTTGGAGTAGGTGACATCAATGAACCGATCTGGCCGTGCATCACCCGTATTTTCGATCTCAAACCGGTAGCGGATGTTGTGATCGAAGATGGGCATTCCGAAATGCTCTCCCGATACGATGAAATCTTGCGTACTCATTAAGAGAACGACCTTCGAATTATCGTTTGGATCGACAAACGCCCAAGTGTCGGCAAGATCGCTACCTCGATCTTGGGCGATGGTTGGTGAGTCAATATGGTCAGAGGCTGTTGTGCGAGAGGTGGGCGCAAAATAGATCGCCAAGGCTGTCGTCCCGATGAGGGCGGCAGCCACTGCAACTTTTTTGTTCCTGGAGGAGATCATGATTTTTTTCCTTAATTTTTATTCTCTAGCGATGAGCTAGTCACTGCCAAAAGGTTGTTCGACTTGGTGTAGCGTTTATTCATGAACCAGTGCTCCTGCGCAGCAGAGCTGAGGCTGAAATTCTTTCATGGGTTAGGAACGGTAGCGATTCTGGGGAACTTCGGGTATAGGTTCGCCCCCGCTCTATAGATTGTTTAAATTTCCCATTCTTGGAAATTAAGCTTACCCTCAGTGACGACTAACTCAGATCAAACCGAGAGTTTCCTGAGAGAGCCGATTGCTGGCTAAGAATGTATATCTTTGGTTGCATGACAAATAGCAGAAGCAGGGACGATTGCCTTTCTCCTTCTTGCTGAAAATCTTCGCAGTATAAAAAAGCCGGGTACGAGGGCCACCAGTCCCGCTGTTGAGCTTGGTTCCGGTACGGGTGCTGGGGTTCGTCCTGTCAAGGTTAGAGGATTTTCGTTTGCATCCAGGCGCAGAGCCGTAAAGCTCGATGCTCTAGGCTGTAATGGGCTATCAAACTCAAAACCCGTGAAGGTCGATCCTGCGGTAAAGCCTGTGCTTTCTTGACCAGCAAAGTCTAACAGTCCAAGGCCAGCATCGAAATTGGAAAAAAAGCCAGTCGGGGTGACCAGGTTCTGAATAGCATCAGGCTGGGCTGCTACATCAATAGTGACCAGCAGAAAATCGTTGCTAGTATCGTTGCTGATCGTGTAATCGTAGTGGAACAAGCCATTCTCGGATGTCGTTGTGGGCGTGACCGTGAGGCTGGCTGCATGGGCACTGTTAGGTACAAGGGTATAAAGTAGGGCTGCTAATCCCAGGAATTGTGCGTACTGCTGTGTTCGAAGCATCAAAGGACTCCTCTTGTGTGTGCTACCGCAAGTTGATTGCATTCCCCTAGATGAGGCAAAATCAGTTCCACCAGGCTACTTTTCCCTCGTAGCGGGGTAGAAAGAGAACTAGCGCTATTGACGCGTTTGATCATCCACGCCGGACCTAAACGGCTGTATTGGATCAGCGACAAACGGAAATCTGTTGCGAAACGGCACTTGGTTACCGTCAACGTTGTCACCCAGGGGTCTGCCGTTATTGATCAGCGTGAAAGTGGCATCAACTACGTCGTCCCTCAAGCGACGTCCGCCCATTTTGCCGAAGCCGCCATCAGGGTTGTTGCCTCCGCCCGACCCGGTGTTTGAAACCGTAAGGTCGAGGCGCAGGATATCCCCATTCCGTACCGCCATATCCAAAAACCTGTTGATGGTGGTGGTGTTCGCGCCAAAGCCTCTCAGCGATCTGACGATATCGGCCCGGAACCTGCCACGGGCATCATCCTCGGTTGAGGCACCGTTGTACTCATTCTTACGCGGAGGTGGGATGAGGCCGTTGTTAACCAGGGGCAGGCCATCGCGGTCAACGGTAACCCAAGGTCCGGTTCCAACAACCGAACCGTCGCTTCTGATAATTTGAGCCCGCCGCCGCTGCGTAACCGCGTTGATGCCGATCACGTTGGAGTTACCGCGCAGCAGCTCCGCCGGAACGCTGACAACAGTCAGCATCGAGTTAAAGCCTGCATAGGTGTCGCGACCGCGCCGCCCCAACAGCGACAGGTTAGGATTACCCGGATTGGCTATGGATGATGCGACGGTAAGATTTGCGCCTGTGTCATCTAAGAAGAATGGATCATCAGCCGCGCCACCGAAGAAGGTAGCTCCCGTCCCTCGGTCGGTCGTCACCACGGGAGTAGGTGCGGATGTAGGTTGGATGTTCTGCGTCGCAATGGTTGTGCGCGCGCGGAAACTCTGGCCGTTAGGTAGACGGATGGTAGCCGTCTGTGCCGTCTGGCGACCAAGTCCTGGCGAGTAGGTGACGTCAACGAATCGATCTGGCCGTGCATCGCCCGTATTTTCGATTTCAAACCGGTAGCGGATGTTGTGGTCAAAAATGACTTGACCGAAATGCTCTGACGATACGATAAAATCTTGCGTACTCATCATGAGGACGGCCTTCGAATTATCGTTTGGATCAAGGAACGCCCAAGTGTCGGCAATGTCGCTGCCACGATCTTGGGCGATGGTAGGTGAGTCGATGTGATCGGAGGCGGTCGTACGGGATGCCAGTGCGAAGTAAACACCAAGAGCTGTCGTCCCGACTAGAGCAGCGGCTACTGCGATCGCTTTGTTCCTTCGAATCATTTTTTCTCCTTTTTATGAAGTGTTACTCCGGTGCGAGTTAACAGTTAAGAGTCTATAGATCGCTCTGGCCATGGAACTAGAGAGCCAGCCTATAGCGTCGGGCTAGCGCAAGTGAAATTCAAAAACTCTTTAATTTGGTTTTTGGGCTTGGCGGGTGTTTCTGTCTGAGTTTTCCCGTAGATAAAGCCGAGAGCTGGCTGAGAACCTCCAACTTGGGCGTTGTTTAACCCAGCGCCGATTCAGAGTTGCCCTGGAGTAGCGATCACCTTGGGGTACTCTTGTAATACGGACTCGCTCGTGTTTTGGATTTAGCTATCTTGCATTGCCATGAATCAAGCAAAAGCCCTGTTCAGAGATATCCAATCAGCTCTGCCAGTCGTATTTGAAGAAAGGAGATTTTCTTCAAGAGAGCGGAGTGGTTGAAATCGACTCTGACAGGCTCGGCTAGGGCCTTTCCTCAAGAACCCGTGGATTTTTGACTTCTGCCACCAATGACGCTTTGCTTAATTCAGGGCATCCCGAGAAGACCTACGCCTTGAGAACCTATGCATTCTGACCCTGCTGATGACAGGCCAACAGACCTACCACCTCAGACTGATGCAGAGCTGTTTCACGCGTTGAAGGCTGGTCAACCTGAGGCCCTAGGCACTCTCTATGATCTCTACGCCAGCCTCGTCTACCGACTAGCCCTAAGAGCCCTGGCAAGTCCCCAGGAGGCAGAAGACCTGACACAGGAAATTTTCCTGATCCTCTGGCGTCAGGGCATTTACAATTCCACTCGTGGCTCCCTCAGCAGCTTTTTGACCACCCTAACCCGTTCCCGAGCGATTGATAGACTGCGCTCTCGAGGCACAAACCTTAACCTTACCCAACGCTGGAGTCAGAGGATGAGTACAGAAACACCTTGCCCCACCCCTCTTGAGGCCGCTTCCCTGACTCAACGTTCTCAGCAGGTTCGGTACGCCCTAGGACAACTACCGGAAAATCAGCGTCAGGTATTAGAGATGGCTTACTACGAAGGCCTGAGTCAGACGGAAATTGCTAAACAGTTAGATATACCCCTAGGAACGGTCAAGACCTGGACTCGCCAAGGTCTATTGAAACTCAAACAAAATCTACAAGGCTTGATTGGATAGTTGCACCATGACTGAACCCTTGCCTCCTGAGCAATTAGAAGAACTGATGGCAGGGTATGTCCTCGGAGACCTCAGCCCCGAAGAAGCTGAAGAATTCAGGCGGCTGGTTGCCGAGAATCCTGACCTGGACACAGAGGTGAATCACCTGCAGGAGGCACTGGGACTGATGCCCTACGCCTTACCTGAAGTCATGCCTCCTCCCAGGCTCCGCTCAGCTATCCTAGAAGCTACCCAAGCCACAGGAAGTCGCCCGACCCCAAAACGGTCTCTACCCTGGAGCAGAATTGCTGCGGGCGTTGCTGTACTTTCAGCTCTGGCTCTGGGCTTAGATAACTACAACCTGCGGCAAGATCTACGTACTGCCCAAGCTCGAATGACCCGACAACAACAAGATCTAAGTGCTACACAGGCTCGAATGTCCAAGCAAAAACAAGACCTGCGTACTGCCCAGGCTCGTGTAGCCCGACAACAACAAGATTTTCGTTATGTACGGGCTCAAGTAGCTCAGCAAAAAGACGTGATTGCGATGCTACAGCAGCCTAGGATTTATCTTGTCTCCCTTAAAGGCTTAGACCCAGTGTCTGCTGCTTCTGGAAGTTTCGTGATGAACCCTAGTAAACCCGGAGCTTTTCTGGTCCTCCAAAATCTACCTCCTTTGCCCGCCGATCAAGTCTACGAGCTGTGGTCAATTGTGAATGGCAAGAAGATAGCACAGGGGCAGTTTAATACCAGTCCTGAGGGAAAAGTTCTGGTTAAGTTTCCGGTTCCTGCTAATGCTGAGGTGGCAACTTTGGAGGTTACTCTAGAATCATCTTCAACATCTCCACGCTCTGTTGGACCTACGGTGATGACGACAGAGACGATCGCTGAACTGTAAATCAGTGCATTGGAGTTGTCTGGAAAAGGGACCCGAATCGCTAAAATGCTCATATTAGAGTGAGTTTCAGGGATTTCTGAGCTTATTGCCCAACAACTCTATTGTCTAGATTACAAAAGACCAAGGGGTGGTGTGATTTCAATTCGTTTATTTTCGAGGTCTACAATGGGCACAATCTCTCTCACTAGGGGAATCAAGACGGTTTCCTGACTGGTATTGATTTTAACTTCCAGCAGATCGTTACCGGCAGGGACAACGCTGATGACCGTGCCAATCAAAGTTTGAGTCTGCTGGTTGAAGACTTCCAGACCAATCAGGTCCATTAAGTGAAATTCGCCTTCTGCTAGAGGTAAGCGATCGCTCTCCGGCACTAGGAGCAAAGCACCTCTAAGGGCCTCAGCCTGATTGCAATTCACAACCCCGGCCAGTTGAACCACGTACAAGTTCTTACCTGGAAGGTGGCGTCCGCGCAACAATTCAATCGATTCAGGCTCTAAAGCTCCTGGTTGCAGGACCCACCGCTGGCCTGGCTGCTCTAGGCGCTCTGGAAAATCGGAATCTAAGTGAACCCTGACCTCACCTTTAAGCCCCTGGGGAGCAACAATTTTGCCGATTTCTAACCAGCCTGATAGGGCAGCCGATGTCTGGAGGGTGTGGGCTGAAGTCGCAGTCTTGCGGCTACCCCTGGGAACTTGAGCAGAATGCACGACGGTTACTCCTCAAGCAACTGTGACACTAGAGGGGGAGACTTGCTGAGATTTGCGCCCGTATACCTGGGTCGCTACCTTAGCAAGACGCTGCATGCCAATTTCAATCTCTTGATCCGAAGCCGTGAGACTAATTCGCAGGCATTGGTGTTTGTGCAACCAATCTTCCCGCAGTCCTGGGAAGAAAGAACTTCCCGGCACCACGATTACACCAACCTGCTTCAAGGATTGGTAGAACTCCCAATCCGTCACCGGTAAGTCCTCTAGCCAAAGCCAGGCAAAGATGGCTCCTTCTCCCCGGTGCAGAAACCAGGGAAGGTCGTCGGGCATGACCCTGTCTAGGGTCGTTTCAACTACGCCGAACTTTGCTTGATAGTAGGGTCGAATCACCTGGAGCGAGATTTCAGCCAAGGCTCCCGAGCGAATTGCTTGGGCGGCGATCGCTTGGCCGTAGCGGGAGGAGTGCAGGCAAAGATTTGCTTGAAATGCTTCCAGGGCCTGAATCAACTGTTGACTGCCAATCGCAATCCCGATCCGTTCTCCGGGCAAACCTGCCTTGGATAAGCTCATACAGTGAAGGACGTTGGCAGGGGTACTGGGATCTCCAGAATCGCTACCAATCAACGGCGTCATCTCTGTGAAGTTCAAGCTGGGGAACGGCGGACTATAGGCGGAGTCAATTAGCACGGGCACGTTGTCGGGCGCGGCCAGAGCTGCAATCTTTTGAACTTCCTCATCTGTAAGGACATTTCCGGTCGGATTGCAAGGCCGGGAAAACAGCACACAGCCCGTATTCTCCCCAATAGTTAACTGACTAAAATCGGGCCGGTATTTAAACCGGTGGGCCGGGGCATCAATATCTAGAGTGGGTTTATAGGCGACCAGGGCTTCTGGGATCAGCGTCACACCGCCGTAGCCAGTGTAGTCGGGACTGAGGGGTAAGACAATTTGCTTGAGTTGACCGTCTAGATCGTATCCCCCAAAGGCATTGGCAGCAAAAAAGTAGAGGGCTTGGCTGCCGGGGGTGATTAAGATATTGCAATCGCTGAGGCTGAGGCCATAACGCTGGTTAAATTCCTGAACAACGGCTTCGACCAGCGGCTGGTAGCCTTGACTCGACCCATAACGACAGACAACCTCGCCGTAATCTGAACTCGCTAATAAATCTGTCGTACAGTCTCGCCAGAGCTGCTCGACTTGGGGCAAAATGACAGGATTTCCAGCACTGAGATTAATAAATTCCTGCCCGCCGCTAGCTCGTAAGGTTTCGATGATGTCCTTCATAATGGCGCGCACCCCAGTCAGGCTGGACATCTGGGTACCAAATTGAGTCAGAGCAGGTTTCATAAAACGTGAAGCAATAACAGCAGGAAGCGCTGCGAGTAACAAAACCGGGTCTTAAGATTCTAGGCGCTGATCGCCGAGGTGACAATCTTGTCCCTTCATGATGCTAACCCCAAAGGCTATCAATCGCTTTGATCACTAACCAGAATAGAGCAGGGTAGGAGCAAGCTTTTGATTGATCGCCGTCCAGAATTCAGTCGGCTGCCAGAGGCTGGATCGGTTGAGCATTCCTAGAAAAAGTATGTTGCCGCAGAGACTGCACGGTAGCAATGACCTGTTGAGCAACCCGATCAACTTCAGCCACAGTGTTGAACCGTCCAATCCCAAACCGGACAGAGGCATAGGCTAGTTTTGGAGAATGTCCTAAAGCAGTTAACACATGGGAGGGAGTAGGTTTTGCCGCACTACAGGCCGAGCCTGATGAGACTGCAACCACGGGTTGTAATCCCAGCAGTAGGGCTGCACCATCGACGCCTGCTATGCTCACGTTCAGACATCCAGGTAATCGCTGGGTGGGATGACCGTTGAGTTGGACTCCCTCCAAATGACTAAGCTGCTGCCAAAGTCGCTGGCGCAGATCGGTGAGCCGCTGTTGTTCCGACTCCTGTTCACTTAAGCCAAGTTCTACGGCCTTGGCTAGCCCGACAATTTGCGGGGTACAGAGTGTCCCAGAACGCAGATCTCGCTCTTGGCCGCCCCCATGGATCTGGGCGGCAAGTTTTACCCTGGGGTTGCGTCGCCGCACGTAGAGGGCTCCAATCCCCTTCGGTCCGTAAATCTTGTGGGCCGTCATCGACATCAGATCAATATTCATCGCCTCAACATCCATGGGAATCTTGGCGATCGCCTGAGCCGCGTCAGTATGAAACAAAACCCGGTGGCTGCGGCAGAGGGCACCAATCTCTGCCAGGGGTTGTAAAACCCCAATCTCATTGTTAGCGGCCATGACTGAGACCAAAATTGTATCTGGGCGCATGGCCTCCTCCAACTCCGCCAGATCAATCAGGCCGTTAGACTGCACGGTCAGATAGGTGACATCAAACCCCAGGGATTGCAAGTAACGGCAAGGCTCCAGCACAGCATCATGCTCAGTTTGCACAGTAACCAGATGCCGACCATGACTGACATACGCCTCAGCAACACCCTTAATTGCCAAATTGTTCGCCTCGGTGGCCCCACTGGTAAAAACAATTTCTTCTGGTCTGGCGTGAATCGCCTCGGCCAGAACGAAGCGAACTTGTTTTATTGCAGCTTCTGCCTCCCAGCCATAGCAGTGGCCCATGCTGGCAGCATTACCAAAATACTGCCTGAAATAAGGCAGCATTGCCGCCAGTACCCGCTCGTCTACGGGGGTTGTAGCCTGGTTATCTAGATAAATGGGTGGGTCGATCACTACGTCAGATCCAGCAGTTTGCCTAGTACCGTTGTAGCGCAGCCCTGCCTGGTAGAAATGCTTGGATTGGGTAGGGGAAACCGTCTCCGCAAAACTTCTGCACAAACTGGCTAAAAGTGAAGTAGAGCGACAAAGGCAGTTGATTTTCGCAGGCAGGGAAACTTGCGCCACAATGGATATGAGCTACTTTACCGGGCCCTAGCCTAGATATCTTCGTTAGCTAGTTCTAAATCAGCTTGTTCAAACTTCAGAAGCACAGTTGAAATTTAGTTCAACCTCTAGCACTAAGTAATTGCCAATCTTGCATTAAGGAACTCACTTTGGCATGGTTATGAATGCAAACCCCAGTACGCTAAATAATTCGCCTGAGCAACAGCAGTTGATGAACCCCATTGGACAACCTGAGGTTCCTCAAGAGCTTTCCGAAAATATTATCCTGACCTCACTAAACGACATCTACGACTGGGTCCGTCTCACTAGCGTCTGGCCACTCCTGTTTGGTACGGCCTGTTGCTTTATTGAATTTGCGGCCATGATTGGCTCCCGCTTCGACTTTGATCGGTTTGGTTTCCTGCCTCGCTCTAGTCCGCGCCAAGCTGACGTCATCATCACCGCAGGCACGATCACGATGAAAATGGCTCCGGCTTTGGTCCGTCTCTACGAGCAGATGCCAAACCCGAAGTATGTGATTGATATGGGGGCTTGCACTATCACTGGCGGTATGTTCAGTACCGATTCTCCGACGGCAGTTCGAGGAGTTGATAAGCTGATTCCAGTCGATGTGTATATTCCTGGTTGCCCACCTCGTCCGGAAGCAATCATGGATGCCATTGTCAAGCTACGCAAAAAAATTGCTAACGAGGACATGCGAGAGCGGGGAAAGCTACTCCAGACTCACCGCTACTACAGCACCACTCACCAGATGAAGCCTGTGCCGCCGATTCTAACTGGGAAATACTTAGAATCGCCTTCTCGGAAGCAACCACCCCAGCAGCTAGCAGAAGCAATGGGCATGCCAGTACCTCCTGCCCTCCAGTCTGGGGAAAAAGAGGTCAGCCGCGCTTAAGACTGATTAACTTGAGCAGCCTGACTGCTCTACAACGATACTGCTTTGAGCTGAGTTACTCGCGATCCTGCTTGGGAGTTTTAGTACCAATGGGTAATGCTTGCTCTAGGTAGCAGTCTTTTAAGACTATATTTCTACTTAGTGACCGGAATACTAATAGGGGTCCTCTTTGGACGCGTTACTCCAACTGCGATCGCCTTAAAATTGGCTAACTTTCTCCTATGGGTAGGGGTTCCCCTCAGCACTGTAGCCTTCCTGCGGCAGGCAAATTTATCAGGATTGGTTTGGCTAGCACCAGTAGTGGCTTGGATTGCCATCTTTCTAGGGGTTGGCTTAGCCTGGTTTTGGATCAGGTTTCAAGCTTCTAGAGCATTTTGGAGTCGCTCAGCCCAGGGTAGCTTTTTGTTGACCTCAATGGTTGGCAACACTGGATACCTAGGTTATCCCATTGTTTTATCCCTGGTAGGGCCTGAGTATTTTGCTTGGGCACTCTTCTACGACGTGCTTGGTACAACAATTGGTGCCTATGGGTTAGGGATTGGCATTGCTGCTTACTTTGGTGCAAGTTCACAGAGTAGCTGGAAACTCGTTCAGCAACTCCTCAAAAATCCACCGCTCTGGAGTCTTCTGATCGGGGTCTGGTTGCGCCCTATACCGTTGCCTCCCCTAACTGAGCAAATTCTCCAGTTACTTGCTTGGACTGTAGTGTTTCTATCTCTAGTCCTGATTGGCATGCGGCTGGGTCAACTTGCTTCCTGGGTGAGCTTCCCGCGCGCCTGCCTCAGTTTACTGATCAAGATGATCTTGACCCCACTCATAATTGGCATTAGTCTATCCGCCCTGGGAGTAGAGGGTCCGCCCCGACTGGCCCTGGTCCTTCAGATGGCAATGCCCCCTGCTTTTGCCACGCTTGTGATTACTGAGGTTTATGAGCTTGACCGGGAGCTTACCGTTACGACAATGACAATAGGGTCAATCGGCTTACTGGTTATGCTGCCAGCTTGGTTATGGCTTTTCCAGATTTAGAGCAGATAAATCCATTCCGCACTATTTCTTCAAAATGCCCTCACTTGAAACACTCTAGACTACGATCGAGTTGGAAGTTTGACAATCCTGCTCTGCCGTTGGCGTAGAGCAATCTACCCTAGCAAGTTGATCAGGACTCATTCTTTCGTAGAACTCAAAGGGTTGGTGAATCCAAGGATTGTCGGCTAAAAAGTCAGTGTAAAAATCCGGGACAATTACCGAGCAAGCCTTATACCAGAGAACAGCCGTTCTAACCTGATCAATCTCGCAGCCGTAATGGTAACCAAGCCAAGCTATTGCCTGCTTGAGGGTGATGCCTGAGTCTACCAGATCATCTACCAGCAAAACCTGTCTACCCAAGTGGGGTGTAGTCATTGTCAAGTCGCGAGAGAGAACCAGCGAGCCTCGGACTTGATTGTCTGGCCCGCTATAGGAGGAAGCTGCCAGAATTGCCAAGGGTTGGTTGTAGATCCGGGACAAAATATCCCCGACTCGAAGTCCTCCCTTGGCGAGGCAGACAATTTGGTTAAACTTCCAGTTAGATTGGTAGACCTTGGCAGCTAGATGCTCAATTTTTTGATGATACTCCGACCAAGAAATGTAAAGATCTGGCATAGTAAGGTCAGAAGGCAGTCCTAGAGGGTAAGTGGTTCAATTTTTAGCATGACCTTTTCACCTTACTCTTTCAACTCCGTTAAAGCGTAGTAGCAATAGAATTTAAGTATGGACTCCGATAACCTGATCCAGTTACTCCAAAAAAGCTTCCATGTCACCTTGGGCGCAACTGCTGCTTTAGTTGAGGTTTTACAGGATCCGCAGAAGCGAGAGCAAAATTTGACCAAGCTTAGGCTGGAGCTGGACGAATTAGCGCAAGAATGGTCTGAGAAGGGGGAGGTAACAGAGGTAGAAGCTCGTAACTTTGTCAGTAGCATCCTGGAGCCGCAAGGCGAGCAAGCTAATTTTCAGTCTGGCTCTGGTACATCCTCTCCAAGCAGTACTACTGCTACACCTGCCGCTGGTTCAACTGCACAGGTAGAGCTGCAGGAGTTGACCGCTCAACTTGCAGCCCTTAGAACGGAGCTAGAGAGACTGCGGAATGAATCAAATTCCTAGTTCTTACTTAACTGACTCATGAGTGCTGCTTGGCCTGAGTAGCTAGTTCGCCGTTCTTGTCGCGATTGATAGACCTTGGCTAAAGCGTAGGATTATAGTGGTTAAGTGCGGCTAAATCTAGACAGCACAGCTGTTGGTAAGCTTGCTCTATAACTCTTCGGCCCCGGAGAAAGCCAGTATTCGCCCCTGGACAAAGATAATTCAATGTTTCAGGCCTAAACCGTTTAATTAAGGACTTGACACTCTCAAGTTGCCGAGGCCAGTGGAATGTTTTACTCGTTCTTAAAGGGACGGGCTGACCAGAGGAATTAGGCAGTAAGTGACGACCGGAGAACAGTATTCCTCCCAGACTAGTGTGGTAGAGACAGGCACTGCCTGGGGAATGACCAGGAGTCCAGATCACCTGGCTCTGAGTACTTAAGCAAAATTCAGTCTGAAATGAGGTCACTGCTAACTTGGGCAATAAATAGGCTTCTTGTTCTTGAATTAAAATCTGGCAGCCCAGGGCCTGTTGAATTTCAGATACGTGACCAATTCCACCCCGGTGGGTGAGCACAAGCCACTGAACTTTTCCTTGGTGGTGCAGAAAGTCCCGGTTAGTTTGATTCCAAGCTGGACAATCAACCAGGATAGCGGCGTTATTTTCTACAATGAGGTAAGCAGTGCCTCCGAGGGTGTTCCGGTTTGGTGGAAAAGCAAAGATGGTGTCAAAAACAGTCCGGGGTGCTTTGGTTAGCAGCTCTTGCTGATTCGGATCGCGTTGCATCGGAGGTAGTTCTTGATTCAGACAAATTTTGGAAACTTCTTTGCCCAGGACTGGTTGAGTTCTAGCTGCTGGAGTTCGGTTGCTGGAAAATCTTACTTTTACACAAATACTTTTGACCTAAAAGCTTTACCTGTTTAGCCTTTTGAGACTCATAGCATGATTTGGCTTGCTTTACTTTTACTTGGACTGACGACCTATATTGTTGTGCGAGGCAGTGTTAGCCGCCTGACTCGGACTCCTTGGTGGTTGCTGTGGCTAGTTCTGATGTTACCGGCCTTTGCGATCGCCTTGTGGGCATTGACCCATACCCAAGGGCAGCCTGTCCCAGCGGCATTATTAGTTGGGTCTTTCATTTTAAGCTCTACGCTGTACTTTATCTTGGTCCAACGGCGTCAGATCTCGACGACGGCTGCTGGGGGTACGGACTCAAACAAAGAGACTAAAGAACCTCAAGATAGGATTGCTCCGCCTGAATCCAAGTCAGCCCTGCGCCCTTTAAGTGCAACTGAAGAAACAACCCTGCAAAGCTGTTTCCCTTGGTCTGTCTACTACTTGCAAAATCTAGAGTACCGTCCTCAAGCAATGATTTGCCGGGGTCAGTTGCGCTCAACCCCCGAAGTAGCCTATCAAACAGTGAGAGAAAATATTCAGGCCAACTTTGGGGATCGCTTCCTCGTAATTTTTCAACAGGGGACGGGCAATAAACCGTTTTTTGCGATCGTCCCCAATTCTCAAGTCCAAAAATCTAGCCAGCAGCAGACTAAACCCCTGACCCGACCTGGATTGGCTCTGGCTTTACTGGCAGCAACCTTGATCACAACGACCCTAGCTGGGGTGGAAATTGCTGATGCTTCTGCTTCACCTGAATCCATTCTGTCTAATCCAGTCCTGCTGTTGTCCGGCTTACCCTATGCCCTATCGCTACTGACTATCCTGGGTATTCATGAGCTAGGCCACTATTTGACGGCTCGGTTCTACAAGATTCGAGCAACGCTACCCTACTTCATTCCAATTCCCTTCGCGATTGGAACCTTTGGTGCCTTTATCCAGTTGCGCTCCCCCATTCCTAACCGCAAGACCCTATTTGATGTCGGAATTGCTGGGCCTTTGTCTGGCTTTATTGTTACCTTGCCCCTGCTGCTCTGGGGGCTAGCTCACTCGGAGATAGTAGCCAGACCGGAAAAGGTTGAAGTACTGAACTTTGCTGCTTTCAATCCCAACTTCTCGGTTCTACTAGCCCTGTTAAGCAAGTTAATGCTGGGCAGTGCCCTGTCTGCCTCAGAGGCGATCAAAATGCATCCAGTCGCCGTAGCTGGGTGTCTGGGTTTAGTTGTCACGGCTTTAAACTTGATGCCTGTCGGTCAACTAGATGGCGGGCACATGGTCCACGCGATGCTGGGCCAACGGGCTAGCGCTGCAATTAGCCAGCTTGTTCGCTGGTTGGTGCTGCTCCTGTCTTTTATTCAGCCCTGGTTATTCTTCTGGGCAATTATCCTGTTTTTCATGCCTGCGGTCGATGAACCGGCCCTGAATGATGTAACTGAACTGGATAATCGCCGTGATCTCTACGGCCTGCTGGCGATTGGCTTACTGTTACTGATTGTCCTCCCCGCACCTCGGTTCATCACGGATCTGCTGTTTGCGGCCAGCCCACTGTATTAGATTTACTTACTGGTATCCTGCAGCCTGGAGCCGAAAGAGGTGTGCATAACGGCCACCAGCCCGTAGCAGCTCGACGTGGGTCCCCTGCTCTACCAGTTCTCCATTCGCCAGAACAGCAATGCGATCAGCCATGCGGACGGTCGAGAAGCGGTGGGAGATCAGTAAGACCATCTGGTTTTGGGTCAAGTTACGAAAATGATTAAAGATTTCCACCTCAGCCGCTGCGTCCATGGACGCTGTTGGCTCATCCAGCACCAGGATGTCTGCTTCTGTTCGCATAAAGGAACGGGAGAGGGCAATCTTCTGCCATTCTCCCAGAGAAAGCTCCCGGCCATTTTTGAACCAGCGCCCCAACTGGGTTCCAAATCCCTCTGGCATCTCCTGAATGAAGGGTAGCGCCATGCCTTTTTCGGCTGCGATCGCCCAACGCGCCGTATCTTCTAGGTGGTTCACATCCCCGACACCGACATTTTCTCCGACCGTAAACTGGTAGCGGACAAAGTTTTGGAAGATCACGCCGATACGCCGGTGCAGCACCTTTACATCCCAGTCTTGTAGGTCTCGCCCATCCAGGAAGATCCGGCCTGAGTCCGGGATGTACAGCCGTGTTAGCAGTTTAATCAGCGTGGTCTTGCCCGCCCCGTTTTCCCCCACCAGGGCCAGTTTTTCGCCGGGGCGCAGGTGGAACGAGATCTGCTTGAGGGCGGGTTGCTGGCTACCGGGATAGGAGAAGCAAACTTGCTCAAATCGTAACCCATCTTGGGGCACTAGACCCTGCCCGGCCTGCCCGGCAGGCTGAGGAATCTCTTGCTCCAGAAATTCGTAGAGGTTAGAGAGGTAAAGGTTGTCCTCGTACATGCCACCAATCGAGGTGAGGGCGGCGGAAAAGGTGGACTGGCCCTGCCGGAATACAATCAGGTACATGGTCATCTCCCCCAGGGAAATCCGGCCTGCGATCGCCTCTAGGACAATCCAAACGTAGGCAGCGTAAAAAGTAGTAGTGCTGAGCAGGCCCAGCAGGTAGCCCCAGATGCCCCGGCGTAGGGTCAAGTCCCGGTCTTCCCCGTAGAGGCGACGAAAGATGGCCCGGTAGCGCTCTAGCAGCATCGGTCCCAACTGGTAGAGCTTCACCTCTTTGGCAAAGTCTTCCCGGGCAATCAGGGTCTCCAGATAGGTCTGTTGCCGCGTTTCCGGTGCCCGCCAGCGAAACAGGCGGAAGGCCTGCCCAGCAAAACGGGTTTCCGCGACAAAAGCAGGCAGGGAGGCAAGGGTGAGCACCACCACCGCCCAGATAGAAAATTGTTGTAATAGCGCGCCGTAGGTGACTAGGGAGATCCCGTCCTGGACCAGGGTAAAAGTGCGGCTGACCAGGCTAAGGGGACGGCTGGAGGCCTCCCGTCGTGCCCGCGTCATTTTGTCGTAGAACTCCGAGTCTTCAAAGTGAGCCAGATCCAATTCCAGAGCCTTCTCTAGGATCAAGACATTGACCCGCTGGCCCAGTAAGACGCGCAGTAAGGACTGGCAGACTGTCAGGCCCCGTCTAGCACCAGCCTGGAAGGCGACAGTCACCCCCTCTAGACCGACGTAACCTATTGCGATCCAGCGGTCTGGCCTCAGACCGGATTGGGAGGCCAGGACGACACTATCCACGATTAATTTTCCCAAGTAGGCGATCGCGGCTGGCAACAGGCCAGCTACCAGGGTGAGAATTGCCAGAACCGCCGTCAGCGTCCGGTTGGTTGTCCAGACAAGACTAATGGCTTGCCCGCTGTAGCGAAATACGGCTAAGGACTGACGCAGATCCTGCCAACGCAGGACGCGGGGTCGCTTCCATCTCTCCATATCCTCAGTTTGACACGCTTAGCTAAGCAAACCGCTAGGATACTCTTTCCAGGCTATTACTTCTTTCTAGTCCTCAGCGAGTTACGCTGTGGCAGCATGGGGCACCACTGTCTCCTAAGCTGTCAATTCTGCGGTTGTCGTGTGGAATAATACTTTAGCTGCTTCTAAAGTGGCAAATTTAGGTAAGATCTCTTGACTAAACGCTTCAGCAGCTTTGGAGCGATACCGATGGGGATTGAAAATTAAAGAAAGGACTCGTTTAACGGCGACGTTTTCGACGGATACCCGCTGGAGCACGCCCAGTTGTAATTCCTTTTCGATCGCGGAAACTGAAACAAAGGCTACTCCCAGTCCAGCCTGAACAGCATTTTTGATCGCTTCAATTGAATTAAGTTCGATCTCAACCTTGAGGCGGCGGGTATCTATATCACCTCCGGTCAAAATTTGATCAATAACTTTCCGGGTTGTAGATTGGGCATCTAGGACAATAAATTTAAGCTTGTAAAGATCTTCCTTTTGAATTGTTTTGACCGCAACTAAGGGATGAGCGGGCGGTAAAATCAGCGCCAGTTCATCTTCAGCGTAGGGGACGATGACCAGAGACTCGTAGACCTCCGAAGGCACCTCACCGCCGATAATTGCCAGGTCGATCTGACCATTAACCACACTCCAGCAAGTCCGGCGGGTGGAGTGAACGTGAAGCTGTACCGCAACCTCAGGATACTGCTGGCGAAACAGACCAATCAGCCGGGGCATTAAGTAGGTACCAGTGGTCTGACTGGCCCCGATCACCAATGTGCCACCCTGAAGGTTTTGGAGATCCTCGATCGCCCGTACGGTTTCTTGACAAAGGGTTAAGATCCGGTCTCCGTAGCTGAGGAGCAGATGGCCTGCTTCGGTGAGTTGAGCCCGTCGCCCACCGCGATCAAATAGCGGCACATCCAACTGGCGCTCCAGGTTTTGCACCTGAAGACTGACAGCAGGCTGGGAGACATACAAACTGTCGGCAGCACGCTTAAAACTTCCTTCGGCGGAGATCGCCTTGAGAATGCGGAGCTGGTCAAGCGTAAACGGAAGATCAGACATAGGGGGAACTTAGCAGCAATGAGATGAGTTGCACTGACAAGAGCTTGAATTATGACACCTCGCTTTAACCCAAAAGATTTCCTTAACTAGAGTTGCCTTAAGGTCAAAAACCGTAGGCACCCAGCAAGTCTATTGTGAGCCAGAGACAACTTCCCTAACCCCCTCTGTCTCAAGATTAATCCTCAGGTGTGACCTAAGTACACAAAACCATCGCAATCAGACAAGATGTCAATTTAGACATAATTACCTAGAAGCCTCAACACGAGGCAAGTGTAGCTTTCTAGTAGTCCTAACTAACCTGTTACAAAAAGTCATACTAAGCCTGTCCAAGCCTGGATAGGTGTAGATCCAGAAATTGGATACAACACTCAGCACCAGGACAAGCTTCCCGGCAATTGTGCCAGCCTGTTGCCTGGGCATAGTCTTTCTCGCCCATTGCTCACCAATAGTAAAGCAATCTGATTTGATCCTGGATCTGATTAAGCTTGGAGCGATTCACGAGCCAGATTTGCAGCTAAAGCTTGCTCTTGTAGCTTACCAGGCACAAAGTTCATGCTGCAATCTAACCAGGTCGAGCGAGTCACGGGAGCACTGGTTGAGATGTAATCCACACCTGTCTTGGCCACGGCCCGGATTGTCTCTAGCGTGATATTACCTGAGGCCTCAACTTTGATCCGGTGATTGTATTGACGAATCCGGTCTACGGCTTGCCCGATCAGGTCATAGTCCATGTTGTCGAGCATAATAATGTCTGCTTCGTGCTGCAAGGCTTCTTCGATTTCAGCTAAAGTCTCCGTTTCGACTTCAATCGCGAGTGGATAAGGGATGGAGCTGCGAACCTGGGCGATCGCGGCAGCAATGCCGCCAGCAGCAGCAATGTGATTATCTTTGATCATCACGGCATCATCGAGTCCCATCCGGTGGTTCATTGCTCCTCCGACGCGGGTCGCATACTTTTCGAGTAACCGTAGCCCCGGTGTTGTTTTACGCGTATCAACCAATTGAGCTGGCAAGTCAGCAATTTGCTCAACGTAGCGCCGGGTGAGTGTGGCAATGCCACTGAGATGCATGACTAGATTGAGGGCTACTCGTTCTCCCATCAATAATGCCTGACAGGAACCATGTAAACGCGCAATCACAGTACCGCTGTCGCATCGCTCCCCTTCCGGCACTGTGGCAACAAAGCTAAATTGCTGGCTTAAAAGCTGGAACACTCGAACTGCAACAGGTAGCCCAGCTACAACTCCGGGTTCTTTCAAAATCCACTCGGCCTGCCCAGTGCTATCTGACTGGAGCGAGTGTTCAGTCGGAAATAAAGCTTGCGTGGTGCGATCGCCGCGACCAATATCCTCAGCTAGCCAACTCTGGAGGACTGGATCAAGCAGTAGAAAAGGGGGCAAACCAGCAATTGCAGCCACAGTTTCTTCCCTCCTCCTCAGGCTAGAACGACTGAACGTTGATTGACCACCCGATCTCCGTTACTGACATCCTCTGAACTGAAAAACAAAGATTTACTCCCAGCCGACAGAATTAAGAAGTTTTATCGCTTCACCGACCTAAGAACGGAGAGGGAGGGATTCGAACCCTCGTATAAGTTACCCCATAACAGCATTTCCAGTGCTGCGCCTTCAACCACTCGGCCACCTCTCCAAGCAACCTTTATTTAATCGTAGGTACGCTATGTTAGCAGAACCTGGTCTATTACGGAATCTCTAGATTTTCCTTTCAGGCCCCGCGTTCGTGCTTGAATAGATCTAGGCTAGGACTTGCTGAGCTTTGAGCAATTTATGACTCGCTTCTATCCTATCCAGATTCACAACCGTCAGACTGATACTCATTCTAGCGTCCAAGTTCCAGCAGATCGCTACATCCTGGAAAGTGCTGAAGGTCAGGGTGTTGAACTCCCTTACTCCTGTCGCAATGGTGCTTGTACGACTTGTGCAGCGCGAGTCCTCTCAGGAGAGATTTATCAACCAGAGGCAATGGGACTGTCCCCTAAGCTGCAAGAACGGGGTTACGCGCTACTGTGTGTGAGCTATCCCCGCTCTGCGCTGGAGGTTGAAACCCAGGATGAGGATGAAGTGTACGAACAGCAGTTTGGCCGCTACTTCGGCCAAGGCAAGGTCCGGGCTGGACTGCCCCTTGATGAAGATTAAAAATGGAGCAGTACAAACCTTTAAGGGCGATGTGATCGCAAACTCAGGCCATGAATGAGCCCCCCTCCCTGCAAGTTTTTCTAGATGTTGCCACTGAGGCGGCCCTGACCGGCGGGGCAATTCTTCAAACTTACTGGGGAAAACTAGAAAATATCCAAGAGAAGGGCCGTCCGGGTGACTTACTGACCGAAGCAGACAAAGCCGCAGAAGCTGCAGTGCTTGATGTTCTGCAGCGCCACTTTCCTAACCATCAAGTTTTGGCAGAAGAATCCGGTTACCAGGGCGATCGCCAGAGCCGTTATCTTTGGGCCATTGATCCCCTAGATGGCACGACAAACTATGCCCACCAGTATCCCTTCTGGGCCACCTCTGTTGCCCTCCTGATTGATGGTGTCCCTCAGGTAGGGGCAATTTTTGATCCGTCCCACAACGATCTGTTTCGAGCTGCAACCGGCCTAGGCGCAACCTGTAATCGTCGTCTGATTCAAGTCTCTAAAACAGCAGACCTGAGAAGTAGCCTTTTGGTCACTGGCTTTGCCTACGATCGCCGGGAGACGCCAGACAACAACTACGCCGAGTTCTGTCACTTGACTCACCGCACCCAGGGGGTACGTCGGGATGGCTCAGCCTCAATTGACCTAGCCTACGTCGCTTGTGGCCGAGTAGATGGCTATTGGGAGCGGGGGCTATCACCTTGGGACGTTGCCGCTGGCATTGTTTTGGTTCAAGAAGCAGGGGGTCAAGTTACGGCCTAC
Source organism: Thermosynechococcaceae cyanobacterium (assembly GCA_041748155.1). GTDB lineage: Bacteria > Cyanobacteriota > Cyanobacteriia > Thermosynechococcales > Thermosynechococcaceae > JBGTDT01. Next base: position 101,125 of record JBGTDT010000108.1, read on the forward strand.
GATGGCAGTCCCTATGTACTCAGCTCTGGCCGGGTTCTGGCGACAAACGGAGTGATTCATCAGGCTCTCAGCCAGGATTTGGTAAATGTGCGCCCCTTTACTGCCGCGACTACTGGTAGCAGTTTCCTGGAGACTACTGACCGACCGTAGCTGGCCCTTTCTCAAGGAATTTGCCAAGCTTATTCTATAGACGCTCTGCTGTGGTTAGGAACAATGAGCAAGTTGTGTGAGTAGATTAGACTAGAAAGAATGAACCGCAGTGGTAGCGATGGATGACCAATAATGCCTTCCAAATTGACCGGGGACTGGCCAAGTTTGACTATGTGGACCATCATGCGATCCTAGGCGTCTCGATTGACGCTAACACGAGCGAAATTCGCAAACGCTATCTTAAAATTGCCCGCAGTTTACATCCAGATAGCTGTACGGAAGTCAATAAACAGTTGGCTAGCCAGCTCTTATCTAAGTTAGTCAATCCTTCCTATGAAAAGCTCACCCAAGATCGAGAGCGGACTGAGTATGACGTGCTACTCAGGCTACTGGGCCAGCGAATTATTCAAGAAAAAGACACTATTGAACTTAAGAGCGACCTAGCTCAGCGGCTCTTGCGCGTCAGGGATTCAAACAACTTCTATAAAAACTCTGTCCAAAACCTGGCAGAGAAGCAATACGAGTTCTTGGATCAGGTGCTAGACCTGACTGGGGAGCTGAGTGAGTTAAACCTGGCTTACCTTGTCTTCAAGGAGGGTAAAGGAGCGGTGACCGTTGGTAGCCGCAAACAGCCCCTTGCCGCTAAAAGTAGTGGTTCTGCCCAGGGAGCTACTCCTCCCCCTGCCAGTAGCGTGGGTACGCCGCGATGGTCTCCGACCGACCGGAGGTCATCGCCGGGACAGCCTGGTAGCGGTACACCCCAGTCAAAGGGAGACGCTCTACCTGCTCAAACGTTTGTCAGCCAGTACTACCGCCGGGCAGAGGAGCTTTTAGCCAAGAACAACTTGCAACAAGCCATCCTAGAACTCAGAGATGCTTTGAAGCTAGATCCTAATAACAGTCGCTGTCATGGTTTAATTGGCACGATTTACTTGCGGCAAAACCAGACAACTATGGCTAAGGTTCATTTCAACCAGGCTTTAAGACTTGAGCCAAAGAACTCAATGGCCCTTACTGGTAAGCAACAGCTAGACAAACTAGATCAAAAGGGGAATAGTGCTCAAAAGCCAGGGGGTCTGTTTGGCCTATTTGGTGGAAAGAAAAAATAGCACTAATGATCTATCAACCGCCGACCGGGGCAAGGGACTTACTCCCGCTTGATGTGGCCCGAAAATACTGGATTGAGCAGCGTCTTCAGCAAGTGTTTCATCGCTGGAGCTACCATCAAATTATTACTCCGACCTTGGAGCGCTTAGACACTCTGATGGCAGGGGGAGCAATTCAGCCAGAAACCGTTATCCAGTTACGAGATGGCGAAGAAGAAATCCTGGGACTGCGCCCGGAGCTAACCGCTTCGATCGCCAGGGCTGCCGTGACTCGCATGGCAGGGGTCAGCTTTCCCCAGCGTCTTTACTACAATACCAATGTTTTCCGCCGCCAGGACAACTCTGGTACCCAACAAGAGTTTTATCAGGCAGGTGTAGAACTGCTGGGAGGGGCAGGACTAGTTGCCGATGCAGAGATTCTGCTATTGCTCTCAGACTGCTTAAACAGCCTGGGACTCGATCACTGGCAGTTGATTTTAGGGGAGGCAGAGTTAACGCGATCGCTGCTGCTAGGATTTCCGGCACCAGTGCGGGACCAGGTTCGCCATAGCATTGCTCAGTTAGACCGACTGGCGGTAGAAGCTTTGTCCCTGTCCCCAGAACTTCAAGAGCGGGCACTTTTCTTATTCGACCTGCGTGGCGAACCAGCTAACGTCTTGCAACAGGTTGCCAGCTTAGACCTTACCCCAGTTCAGCAAGATGTCTTAAACAATCTCAAGTCTTTGGTTGAACTCCTAGGGGAATCCTTTCCCCTCACCCTTGACCTCAGCTTAATTCAAACCTTTGACTATTACACAGGTTTGGTGTTTGAGGTTCTCAGTGACCGGGAATCAGGGGTGCGAGTCTTGGGTAAAGGGGGGCGGTACGACCAACTGCCCGGTCTCTATCACCCTCAAGGGCAGACAATTCCAGGGATTGGTTTTGCATTGAGTCTTGAGAACTTATACCAGGTTCTGCTCCCAACCAATCAATTACCCAACCAAACCCCAGCCAGTGACTGGTTAGTCGCCCCAGAGAACACCGAGGCGATCGCCCTAGCCTTTGCCTATGCCCAATACCTGAGAGCAAGCACATTGACTCGTGTTGAACTGGACTTAGCCCCTCGTGCTGCTGAGGCAGTTCGGGAATATGCTCGCCGTCGGAGAATATCTCAAATTGCTTGGGTTGGGGCTCAAGGCTCTCCAACAGTTGAGTCAACTCAGCTTGGACAGAAGAATACCAACTAAGCCTCGACAACTATTTAACCTGAGTTCGAGATAAGCTGAAACTCTCATTTCATAGTTGCTTATTTCAAGATTTCACCAACGTGCTTGTGTTGTTCCAGCCGATCAGCGCTGCATAAACGCCCTTAACCCGAACTAACGTTATTTAGGTTTGTTTGAGATACCATTTCAGTGCTGCTTTCGCATCTTCAACATCTATTCCGGCGGTTAAAGATTTGATTCTACTGATCAAAATTTAGGCAGTAGGTGGATTAGCAGGTATGCCCGGAAATAAGTTAGTCGCTTCAGCTTCATCAGTTGAATCAGCCCACTTGCGATAGTCTGCCAGTAGTTGAAGCTCTAAGCGATGCTTGATTGTTGATAAAATCCCTTTGAGGATACTATCACCCGTTTTCTCTAACACCCATTTTGGGGTGAACCATAGCGCAGGAGGCAACTCAACTTGAACGTCCAGGTCTGCCCTTCCCTCTAACTGCGTCTGTCCATTCCTTTGCAAAGGATAGAGGCTGCCAGCCAGTGTCAGATTGAAGCGTCGATTAAAGTACTCAACTCCTCTAATTTCACAGCCAGTTGACCACACAGAGACTCTACCGTTTGCTCTAGCCCGGACTTGAATATCAACAATAGGTTGAACATTCAACACCGAAAATTTCAGCGATCGCATCTTGAGGCGAAACCTGTTATCGGTGAGCGGATCAATCCGACTTGGATCAAATAGGGCGTACACAAGACGGTGAGGTTGCTGCAAGTACTGCTGAATTGGCACTGATTCGTCTGGGATGTCTATTCGTACGAACTCAGAGGCAACAAACCGGGTCTGCATAGGTTAAGGCGAAGATGCTTTGATTTGATTTTACAATTCTTTTCAAGGCTAGATGTTCTGTCTTGTGACAGAGAGGTCAGCTGAGTAGAAAATTAATTTAAAGTTATGCCTTTATCAATCGCTTACTTAGGTCCAGCGGGCACTTACGCAGAAGCAGCCGCACTGGCCTATGCCAGTTCCCTGGCTCAAGATCAGCAGCCCAGTCTGTGTCCTTACCCCAGTATTGCTCAAACCCTGAAAGCGGCAGCAGCAGGGCAGGCAAATGTTGCTGTTGTCCCTGTGGAAAATTTAATTGAGGGCAGCGTGACGGTCACCCTCGACACCCTCTGGCAGCTTGATAGCTTACAAATTCGACAGGCTTTAGTTTTGCCAATTTCCCATGCATTGATTTCTCACGCCTCCAGCCTAGAGGCAATTCAAGCCGTCTATTCTCACCCTCAGGCATTGAGTCAGTGTCAGAAGTGGTTGGAGCGGTTTTTGCCCCAAGTAGAGCTTATGCCGACAAATTCTACAACTAAAGCTTTGCACTACTTAGAAGTTGATCCAACTGTGGGCGCGATCGCCTCTCTGCGAGCAGCTCAGCTTTACAACCTTCCTGTTCTGGCCAGCCCAATTCAGGATTACCCAGATAACTGTACTCGCTTCTGGGTACTGGGTAGAGATACCTCTCCAACTTGCCCTGTCAAGCTTGGCTTGGAGACTGCTTACACCTCACTGGCCTTCAGCGTTCCTAAAAATGCGCCGGGAGCCTTGGTCAGACCTCTTCAGGCTTTTGCTAAACGTCAGATCAATTTAAGCCGGATTGAATCTCGTCCAAGCAAGCGCTCTTTAGGAGATTATGTTTTCTTTATTGATTTAGAGATAGCCTTTACAGCCGCCCCTGTCCAAGCTGCCCTGACAGAACTGGCAACGTATACTGAAGTTTTGAAGGTTTTTGGCAGCTACACTGTCCAACAAGTCTAGTCAGGTGTCGTGTTTTTGGGATATTTAAGATTTCAGCGTGTCCTTGAGAACAGTGCGAGCTGCTAAGTGGCTGCGAGTTGAGGTAAGAATCTCCGCCTCACGCTCTAGTCGAGCGGCAGTATCCTGCATCTCAAGTAGCACCTGCTGTTCATTTGCGGCACCATAGAAGTTACTAGCTACCCAGTAAGATAACTCTGTGGGTAAGCTCGGAACGTCCTCAGGCAGTTCGATCGCTTGATCGGTTAGTTTGGCCGAGAGATGGACAACGTCTTCTAACAACTGCTTAACTTTCAAGGCCAAGGAATGCAAGTTCTGCTCGGAAGTAGCATCTTCAATCCACTCAACAAGCCCTACAAAGTAGGGCTTTTCTCGAACATAATCCAATATCCGAAATCGCTGTTGGCCGAGGGAGAGGATCATCATCCGATCATCCGGTAGACGCTCGAACCGAAGCACTTCTGCACAACATCCAATCGTTACTGCACGCCCTTTGTTTGGATCCCACATCAACACACCGAAGCGACGATCGCTTTCCAAAATCGTGTTCATCATAATTCGGTAGCGAAACTCAAAGATCTGTAGAGGGAGGGGTCTCCCCGGAAACAGAACCAGCTCAGGTAGTGGAAATAATGGAAGTTCACGAACAGCAATTGATGAAGAGGAGGCCATTATCCACTCAGCAAACGACACTAACTGCACTTCTTCCCCTACTCTATCCCATCTAGTCTCCTGACATCACGGAAAAAGCGTTGACTTGAGCAGACAGAACTGGGATTGAACCAATCTCCTTAGGCAGAATCATTACAGCTTGACTTCAATATCTACCCCTGCAGGCAAGTCAAGCTTCATCAAGGCATCAATCGTCTTAGACGAAGGTTGGTAGATATCAATGATCCGGCGATGGGTTCGTGTCTCAAAGTGCTCACGGGCGTCTTTGTCTACGTGAGGGGAGCGTAAGACACAGTAGATTTTCCGTCGAGTTGGGAGGGGAATCGGACCAACTGCCGAAGCGTTGGTCCGTTTAGCTGTATCCACAATCCTCTCACAAGAGGTATCTAGTAAACGGTGGTCAAAGGCTTTGAGCCGGATACGAATTTTTTGCTGCTGAATTGTTGCCATTTCTGTTAGTTTGTCTAGGTTCAGTGAGGATTAAAACAATAAAGCCAGTCAGGAATCTTGAAAAGAACTTAGGAGCAGAAGAGCGCCCAACTGGGTTTAGCTCTTCCACTCCTGAGTTCTGTAAGATAGACTTATTTTACAATCTTGGCAACAACACCGGCTCCGACAGTACGACCCCCTTCACGAATAGCAAAACGCATTTGGTTTTCAATCGCAATGGGGTTGATCAATTCAACTGTCATCTTGATCCGGTCCCCTGGCATTACCATCTCCGCTTCACTACCATCGTCTGCCGTAAAGGCACTGATGGTACCTGTCACGTCTGTAGTGCGGACATAGAATTGAGGCCGGTATCCCGGAAAGAAGGGTGTGTGCCGTCCCCCTTCTTCCTTCTTAAGAATATACACCTCTGCTTCAAACTGAGTATGGGGAGTAATTGAGCCGGGTTTAGCAATCACCATACCTCGCTCAATGTCATCCTTTTGAATGCCCCGGAGTAGGACTCCTACATTATCCCCTGCCATACCCTCGTCCAGAACTTTCTGGAACATCTCTACACCTGTAACTGTGGTGCTACGAGTGCCTTTAATCCCGACCAGTTCGACCGTTTCACCAACCTTGACCTTACCACGCTCAATTCTGCCCGTGGCGACAGTACCCCGGCCTGTAATCGAGAAGACATCTTCTACAGCCATTAAGAAGGGTTTGTCTATGTCCCGTTCAGGTGTAGGAATGTAGGCATCAACTTGATCCATGAGTGCATAGATCTTATCAACCCACTCATTGTCTCCTTGCTTAGTTTCAGTGTTAGAAGTCAGAGCTTCTAGGGCTGACAAGGCTGAACCGGCAACAATGGGGATCTCATCGCCTGAAAAACCGTAATCACTCAACAGCTCTCGGACTTCCAGTTCTACAAGTTCCAGGAGTTCTTCGTCGTCCACTTGATCCTGCTTATTCAAGAAAACAACAATACTAGGAACGCCTACCTGCTTTGCTAAAAGAATATGCTCACGGGTTTGAGGCATTGGGCCATCAGCAGCAGAGACAACCAAGATCGCTCCATCCATCTGGGCCGCTCCGGTGATCATGTTCTTCACGTAGTCGGCATGTCCAGGACAGTCCACATGAGCGTAGTGCCGACTTTCAGTCTGATACTCAACGTGAGCTGTGTTAATCGTGATACCACGGGCCTTTTCTTCAGGGGCTGCGTCAATCTCGTCATACTTTCTGGCTTTCGCTTGGCCTAAAACAGCCAGTGTTGTCGTGATTGCAGCAGTTAGCGTAGTTTTACCGTGGTCAACGTGACCAATTGTACCAATGTTGACGTGAGGTTTATTCCGTTCGAATTTTGCGCGTGCCATGAATTATCTGTTCTCTCCCTGACTATGCGTTCCCTTTACTTTTAGCAATGATTGTTTCAGCCACGTTGCGGGGCACCTCGTCATATTGGCTAAACTCCATTGAAAAGATGCCCCGACCTTGTGTTTTAGACCGGATATCAGTAGCATATCCGAACATCTCAGCTAACGGGACTTTAGCAGTCACCTTAGCAGTGCCTTCCTCAGAGCCCATCCCTTCAATCTGACCCCGACGGGAATTTAAATCTCCCATAACGTCTCCCAGAAAGTTTTCGGGAACCTCTACCTCAACCTTCATCATTGGTTCTAGCAAAACAGGAGCAGCTTTCATCACTCCCTGTTTGATCGCCATAGAACCAGCAATTTTGAAAGCCATTTCCGAGGAGTCGACGTCGTGATAGGACCCATCTACTAGGGTTGCTTTAACGTCAATCAGCGGATATCCAGCTATAATGCCAGACTCGCAGGCCTCTTTCATGCCCTGCTCAGCTGGGGAAATGTATTCCCTTGGAACAGAACCACCAACAATTTTGGAGACAAATTCAAATCCGCTGCCAGGCTCTCCTGGTTCTAACTGGATTACGACATGACCGTATTGGCCCTTACCCCCACTTTGGCGAATGAACTTGCCTTCAGCCGGAACTGACTTACGAATTGTTTCACGGTATGCGACCTGAGGGGCACCCACGTTAGCTTCCACCTTAAACTCTCGTAGCATTCGATCCACAAGAATTTCTAAGTGTAGTTCACCCATGCCGGCGATAACTGTTTGGTTGGTCTCTGGGTCAATATTGACCCGGAATGTTGGGTCCTCTTCAGATAAGGACTGCAGAGATTTGGAGAGCTTCTCCATGTCTTGTTTTGTTTTGGGCTCGACCGCAACTGAGATCACAGGCTCTGGAATGAACAGGGACTCCAGAATAATCGGATCGCTGTCATTGCAGATTGTATCTCCCGTAAAGGTGTCCTTTAAGCCCAAAGCAGCTCCCAGGTCACCGGCGCGCAACTCGTCGACCTCAATCCGGTCGTCGGCCTTAAGGACAATCAGTCGAGAAATTCGCTCTTTCTTGTCTTTGGTGGAGTTGAGAACGTAGCTTCCCTTTTTGAGCGCCCCTGAGTAAACACGGACAAAAGTCAGGCGACCGTAGGGGTCAGCCATTATCTTGAAGGCCAAAGCTGATAGCGGTTCTTGATCATCTGCATGACGTACCGCTGCGCTCCCATCGGGTAGAGTGCCTTGAATCGGTGGTACATCAATGGGGGCCGGTAGATAATCGACGACAGCATCGAGCAGCAACTGTACACCTTTGTTCTTGAAGGCAGAACCACAGAGTAGCGGCACAATCGTGCCAGCAATTGTGCCCTTACGCAATGCAGTACGGATCTCTGATTCTGTGAGTTCTTCACCTTCGAGGTATTTCTCGGTCAGAGCGTCATCGGTTTCGGCCACAGACTCGATCAGTTTGGCACGATACTCCTTAGCTTGATCCTGAACCTCCTCTGGAATCTCTGCATCTTCAATGTCAGTACCAATATCGTCGTTATAGATCTTGGCCCGCATTCGAACTAGGTCTACAATCCCCCGCAGGTCATTCTCGCTACCAATGGGAATTTGAATTGGAACCGCATTTGCTCGCAGGCGATCGCGAACTTGGCTGTAGACCTTGAAGAAGTTTGCTCCAGTCCGGTCCATTTTGTTGACAAAGGCAATTCGAGGCACCTTGTAGCGATCTGCTTGCCGCCACACAGTCTCAGACTGCGGCTGTACCCCACCCACTGAACAAAAGACAGCAATGACACCATCAAGCACCCGCATTGAACGCTCAACTTCGATCGTGAAGTCAACGTGACCAGGTGTATCAATGATATTGACCTGATGGTCTTTCCAGCTCGTGGTGATGGCAGCGGCTGTAATGGTAATGCCTCGCTCTCTCTCCTGAGCCATCCAATCGGTAACTGTGTTTCCTTCGTGTACTTCACCAATTTTGTGAACGACACCGGAATAAAACAGAATCCGTTCAGTTGTGGTTGTCTTTCCTGCGTCAATATGAGCCGCAATCCCTATATTTCTTACTTTTTCGAGCGGGATAGTACGTACCACAGCTACCTCCTTGTATCTGGCACAGACATTTTTAACTTTACTAAACTCTTACTTGTCCTGTAACAATTCTATACTTTCTGAAAACAGTCTTTATGAATTAATAGCGATAGTGAGCAAAAGCTTTGTTGGCTTCAGCCATCCGGTGGGTTTCCTCTCGTCTACGAATCGCGTTTCCAGTTTCGTTTGCTGCATCCATCAGCTCGTTGGCCAGCTTACTAGTCATAGAGCGGCCAGCGCGTTGTCGAGCAAACTGAACTAGCCAACGGAGTGCTAAAGCGGTTCCTCGCTCAGTACGCACTTCCATTGGAACTTGATAGGTAGCACCCCCGACACGGCGCGCCTTTACTTCAACTAGCGGTGTTGCGTTGCGTACAGCCCGCTCAAAGGTTTCTAGCGGGTCTGACCCAGTTCGCTCTTCAATCGTCTTTAGGGCTTGGTAGAGGGTACGAGAGGCAAGAGACTTCTTGCCGCTTTGCATAATCCGCCGGACCATCATGCTGATCAAACGACTGTTATAAACTGAGTCTGGCGGAACGGAACGCTTATGAACACGAGTACGGCGGGACATGATAAACCCTATGTAGCTAAAGATAAGTAAACGCTAAAGATGGAAAAAGATGTAGTCGGACATGCTTCAACCTACAGCAAGCCCAGTCACTCAAGTAAGGATTTTAAGCACGGGCTCAGGGCTGGCCAAGCTGGACCCGAGTCTGGCAAGAAACTCAAGGTACGGGCTAGCACTCATGCAAAAATCAGGCACTACTTAGCACCCTTAGGGCGTTTGGCGCCATACTTAGAGCGACCTTGACGGCGGTCTTTTACTCCTGCAGTATCCAACGTTCCTCGGATGATATGATATCTGACTCCCGGTAGGTCTTTGACTCGACCTCCACGGATCATGACGACTGAGTGCTCTTGCAGATTGTGACCAATCCCTGGAATGTATGCTGTAACTTCAAACCCAGAAGTAAGGCGTACCCGTGCAACCTTACGCAAGGCAGAGTTTGGCTTTTTTGGGGTTGTTGTGTAGACTCTAGTGCAAACACCACGGCGCTGAGGGCAACTCTTTAAAGCAGGTGACTTGGTCTTTTTCTGAGCTTTTTCCCGTTCGGTGCGAATGAGTTGCTGAATAGTAGGCATGGATTACAGCAGGTTCAGGTCAGATAGATTATTCTTTTCACGAACTCTAACTATATCGATTCTGCGGAACTCGTGTCAATTTTCTCAACAAAAAATCAGCCTAAAATCAAATTGATCTTAGACTGCAAAGATTTTTCAGGTAGGGAATCAAGACCTAAAGCGACTCAACCAGCGCAAAGGACTGTCCACAAGCACAGGTTTGAGCTGCGTTGGGATTCTCGAAGCGAAAGGCCCCTCCCATTAAGTCCTCTGAGTAGTCTAGGGTTAAACCATCGGCATACTCTAGACTCAGGGAGTCTATTATCACCTCTGTTTCATTGGACTTGTAAGCGCGATCACCAGGCTGAGCCTGCTTCTCAAACCCTAACTGGTAGAACAGGCCAGAGCATCCACCAGGCTGAACTCGCAGCCGCAGAAGGACATTTGGATCTTGAAGTTTGGATTGCAGACGTTTGACCTCACCGACCGCAGCGTGACTTAAAGAGATCATTGCCAGAAAATAGACTAAAGGTGATGCTTACTCAGATTCTAAAGAGTAACGACAATCAAGGTTTAGCGAACGTAGTCATCGTCAAAGCGAAGAATGTCATCTTCACCCAGATATTGACCATTTTGAACCTCAATCAGAACTAGAGGAATCATGCCAGGATTTTCCAGGCGGTGGCGGGTAAACTGTGGCACATAGGTAGACTGGTTACTGGTGAGCATCCGCTCATCGTCACCGCAAGTCACTTTGGCGATGCCTGCGATCACAATCCAGTGCTCACTGCGGTGGTGATGCATTTGCAGACTCAAACGGTGACCAGGATTGACCTCAATTCGTTTGATTTTGTATCCTGTCCCTTCTTCCAAGATCGTGAAGGAACCCCAAGGGCGCAGTTCTGTTGCCGCAACTCCGCCTAGGAGGCCAGCCGGTACAGAATGAAGCGAGGGGGATACTTCCTGAGATTGAACCACAGTTTTGTCTCCTTGTACTTTTTGTTCGTTTGAATAAGTAACTAAAAGCCTGTATTGTCTAATGACGTGACGTTATGTTGATCTTATGCCTTCTCGTTTGGACGAACCACAGTAGCAAGTGTTCCGATCTTGGTGCTCTAAGGTATCTGTGCAGAGTATAGATTGGGTACTTGCTTAGGCGCAACACTTAGGGGCTAGGTTGAACGAAAATACCAATTCCATTGTGCACACGTACTGCTGTACTAGGATGGCGGTCCAACAGTTGACCCCCGAGATAAAGAGTCGTAGAGCTACCCCCATCCAGGTTGAGAGCTTCTACAGCGCCGAGTTGTTGCATTACTTGGGCCATTTCCAGCAGGGTTGGACCCGGTCCTCCCACCCGGTTGTGCACTGCAACTATCAAAGTGGTGCCGTCTGCTGTTTGAGCGATCGCACTGCGAGGGGCAGATTGGCTGTCAAAAGGTGGACGGAACTGTTCAGCTCTTGCATCTAGAACCACCTGGCGATCCTGTAGTAAGACAGGACCGGCACTAAGAATTTGCGGATAACGGTTAAATTCAGCCGGAGTTGTGGTCATTTCACGACGCAAAACCGTACCAATGGGGAGCGTCGAGGCCGGACCCCCGCCCCGTGTTACTAGCAGGTAACCATCGACAGGGATGGGGAACCCCGTTTTCCCAGTCGATCCAACCGGTAACTGCCGCACGACTCGGTTATTCTGCACCACAGTTAACGTTTCATTGTTTGTCAAAGGGGTGTAAGCAGGACCCCAATCTGGTGTGTAGCGAACAGTTCCAGCTTGTACATAGCCACTATTGAGCAACAGAACGGGGAGCTGTTGACCGCTGGCTGTAATCAAGGTCTCCTGGAGGGCCAGACGTCCCAGCTTAAATTCTCCTGCTTGATTCCACGCGATCGCCCCCCGGTTCAGGATTGGACTGGACAACCAACGACCGTTGCGGCGAATCGCCCCCAAAGGGAGTTGAATATCCCGGTTAAAAAATCCACCATTGATGGCAGCCGCCGCTTGCCAGCGTTGAGCCATTGTTGCCAGGGGGATAGTTCCCACCAGCATTTTGGGATCGCTCCAAATAGGCTGGAGTCTCAGGCCCGGTTGGCGGGGATCGACTGCCAACCAGATGACTGGGTAGCGATCCTGGCCCAGACTAATGACTTGTTCGCGCCAGCGTAGCCCAGGAGCCCAAAGGATATCTTGGTCACCGACCGGGTCAGGTCGAACATCGATCAACAAACGATTAGGATTAGCCAGAGTTGATAGCTGGGGCCGAAGCTTGCCAGGAATTTTGAGTTGCAGGGTTGTTCGACCGGCAGCACTGCCCAACTGTAGAGATTGGATGGCACCTCCGGGCTTGATGGGGATCGAGGTCAGGCTAGGGTTTAGGGTTGCATCGACCGTCACAGATAGTTGCCGGGAAGCGATCGCATCCCGACTGTTGGTTAGTTGGGTAATTTGCCAGGTAGCGGGCCGATCCAGGTCTAGCACTAGTCTGGCTCCCCAGGGCTGCTGGCCTAGGCGAACCGATTGAATCCGGGCTGGAGGAGCAGAAATTCCCAGAACACCTCCCGTTGCTCGGAGCTGCCAGCTTGCCTGTCGAGCCAGGTCAGAGATCTCTAAATAGCGATACCCTGAGCTGCTGAGGCGAGTCTTGAGGGGGGCAAGCGGGGAAAACCACTGAACGGGTTGCTGACCCAGCTCTGTTGTCTTCAATAACCCCAAGCCAATGCCTTGAACAAGCCCAGCATCACTGACACCCGTGTAGGTTTTGGTAGGATTTGCTTTCTCTTGCCATTGGACCCAAGCCGCAGGATAAACCCGCTCATTCAAGCGGAGCTGAGTCCCCTGGCCGACGAGAACAATATTGGGCGCTGTCGTCGCAGCCGGAAGCTGGGCGTTAACGACTTCAGGTTGAGGAACCCCAAGGCTTAAAAAGGCTGCAAATAAAGGTGTCCAAGGCAAAAGCCGAATTTCTCGCGGCGGACTGGCAGAATCAGTTAATTTCAACACAAATCGCTTCAACTCCAACACACACTTTGATGCTGTCCACAACTGCGTTGTCTAGATTTTAAAGTTCAGGTTTGAAGGGACGATTGATCAAGTCGGCGATCGCCTGAGCTGGCGTTTTATCCCCAGCCAGCAGTGCCCCAACTTCCTGGGTAATTGGCACCTCTAAGCCCTGTTGGGCAGCATAGGTTGTCAGCACCGCAGCAGTATTAACCCCCTCTGGCGTGCCGACGACCTGACTGAGGACCTGGTCGAGGGATTTGCCTTGAGCCAGACCCCATCCTACCTGGTAATTCCGGCTCAGGGAACTGGTACAGGTCGCCAACAGATCCCCCAATCCGGAAAGCCCGTAAAACGTAACAGTTTGCCCGCCCCAGTGGGTACCAACCCGGACAATTTCTACCAGTCCTCGGGTAATCAGGGCTGAGCGAGCATTAGTGCCCAGGTTGAGACCGTCGCTGACACCGCAGGCGATCGCAATGATATTCTTCAAAACCCCGCCCTGCTCAACCCCTACCCGGTCTGAGTTGGTATAGATACGAAAGGAGGGAGTAACCAACATAGCCTGCACTTGGCTTGTAATTTGGGCATCCCCAGCGACAACCGTCGCCGCTGGCAAGCCTCGATCAATCTCCACTGAAAGGTTCGGCCCAGATAGCACCACCACCGGCATCTGGGGCAGAACAGCCTGCCAGATCTCTGCGGCTGTTTTGGTTGTCCCCGGTTCAAGTCCTTTACTGGCGCTGACCAGGATCGTGTTTGCAGGTAGAGCCAGCCCAGCAAGCTGCTCAGCAACCCTACGAATAGCTTTAACAGGCAAGGCAGAGACAATCACACTGGCTTGAGCAACTGCTGATTCGAGCGACTTTCCCTGGGATCGACTCCAACCATAAACGACATGACCTTGCCTCTGGGCCAATCGAGCCAGGGTACTTCCCCAAGCACCAAGGCCAATAACAGCTATGTGCTGAACAGAGGTCGGATCAGCCGGACACGCGTCTAGGTCAGTCGCAGCAATCTCTTCCCGACGTAGCAAAGATCCCTGCACAGTTCTATGGAGCTGGCGCGAGGTCAACCTGAGATGGATTTGGCTGCGGTTGAATCTGAATTTGCTCTAGCTGCCGGGTGCGAAATTCAGCCGCAGCAGCATCAAGATTACCGGACTGCTCAGCTGCAAACTCATCAGGATTCCAACCCTTCAATAACTGGATCTGATTGATCAGGTTAAGTATATCGGCTCCATTTCTCTCATTGGAATCGGATAAAAGATCGTAGGACTGGTCCTGAGGTTGAGAACCTGGTAAAGATTGGGGAGAGACGATTTGAGCGACTGCTGGTCCACTAGTCAGGACTGTGGCTCCCATGGTGATTCCACCGAGTACGATCCAGGCAGTCATCACTTGCATTTTCATAGTGGTTCCTTCTAGAAGAGTTGGCGAATGTACTTGAATGTCAATCAGCTTTTAGGTGTAATGGAGCTAAGGGATGCTGTTACTCTAGACTTTTACTTTAGTTTTTTACTCTAGATAGACCTGCTGGCTACTAGAGCCATTTTCTCTAAGACTCCTGGAATTGAGTTTAGCCAAACCAGGCAAGTTCTTGTGAATTTTAGACTCCCCTGACAAGTGACAAGTTTCTGGATAATTTTAGGTTTAGATATAGTTTAAGCTGACTGGTTTGGCGAATGCACCTCTAAACTTGAAGAGTCTTAGACCCAAATCACCGCTTTGAACTTTAGGCTGAAACTGGAAGCGTTCAAAGCACGACTAGCGTACTAACCCTTTGTTGGAAATAAACCTTTCTTGGGAATCTATAAGATCTAAGCCCATAGAACGTGCAAGAGGACAGGCTATGCAATTACACGCGATCAAGCAACTCTCTCTAGAACAACCTGCCAGCTTACCCGATCCCCACAATTTCGAAACTGGAAGCTCAGCTTCAGGGGTAACCAGCAGCCCCTACTCCACGACTGCCGGAGTAGAGGTTCTGGCCCGGCTAACCCAATTTCAGAGTCAGTTTACGGGGTGTATGATGCTTCACGCAGATGCCCAAACTGTTGCTCGGTACCTAGACGCTCATCAGGGCTGGTTTTGTCGCTGTGCCCACCCCATGAAGGTTGAGTTTCTAGGGAACAATGGCTACGATTTAACGGTTGGCCGCTTTGGTGCCTTTGGCTATCAGGTAGAACCGAAGATTGGTTTGGAATTACTACCCCAAGACCAGGGTGCTTATCGCGTCCGGACTATTCCACTTACTCACCCGGAAACCCACCAGGAGGGTCCTGAGAGCTACAAGGTTGACTTTCAATCAGTTTTGCACCTGGTAGAAGCACTCGGAGAGTCGCAAGCCTCTACACCAATCTCTGACCTCAAGTTGACTCAAGTTGAATGGCACTTAGAGCTGACTGTAGTGATTCAGTTTCCCAAGTTCATTCACAGGCTGCCCCAACGGCTAGTTCAGAGCACTGGCGATCGCCTCTTAACTCAAATTGTCCGGCAAGTATCTCACCGGCTCACCGCTAAAGTTCAAGAGGATTTTCATACCTCTCTGGGTCTATCCTTATCCCAGCCTTGCCTGAATCAGTCCTAGTCCATCTAAAGAGCTTCCTGCTTGATATCTGGTGGCTGGATAGAATTGGTGCAGCAGACTCAGTAGGCTGATGTTAAAGACCACAGAACTTCGATGGTTTTGTCAGGGTCCGCTGCCTGACACAGTTGAACGCTGGTTTCAGCAGGATTGTCCCGGTGAATCTCCAGAGCCTCTAGAAGAACGGGAAGATCTATACTTATTAACTGCTGGATGCGAACACTTGAGCGCCAAGCTCCGGCAAGAGAAGTTAGAAATCAAGTGGCGTGGAGCAGAGCTAGGTGCACTCCAACTTGCAAAGGAGTCAGAAGGCCAAGCAGAGGAATGGCTTAAGTGGATTTGTGCAGACTTAACGGCAGAAAGGATTGTACCGGAAGCAATTGTGGCAACAGGGCCCTGGGTAAAAGTTGCGAAGGCGCGATCGCAGCGAAAATACCAAGTCTTTCCTGATCAGTCTCTAGCAGTAGTTCCAGTCAACCAGTCAATTGATCAAGGCTGTACTGTCGAACTTACCCAATTGAAGATCACGGGTAAGAGTTGGTGGAGTATAGCATTTGAAGCGTCCGGCAAAGCCAACAACCTCAGGGGTACGCTACAACCTGTTGCCAGATGGGTGCTCACGACCTATCCCGGACCCAAGTTACGACTTCGAGATTCCTACGCTTACCCAAAGTGGCTTTCTATTATTGTTCCTTAAATCTTGCTGGCGATCGCCTCAAAGTAGGTGAAACGTTTAGCTAAAGGTGTGACACAGTTCCTTGAAGTTCCTTGATCTATAGCTGTCTCACTCCTCCAACTAGATTGCCGATTCTACGGCTTCCCGCTAAGCAAAGTAGTAGCAGGATGGCAGCATTCCATTGACATCGAAGCTTCATCACTCAAGCATAGAACTCGGAACAATAGAGCTCTTGCAGGAATGGAGATGAGATGCAAAAAGTAGGTCATAGGAGGACAAACAATGACTTACGAACGCATCAAACATCTCAAAGCAACAGAATTCAAGCGATTGTGTGGTGTCCGGCCTGAGACCTTTGCCA
>JBGTDT010000109.1:0-5989 GCA_041748155.1 Thermosynechococcaceae cyanobacterium
ATCATAGCAATCAGGACTGGCAGACCAACAGATGTCAATCGTATAGGGTAGTGCTTCTAAGTCCCACCAATCTTGCGGGTCTATCGCTAATTCCGATAGGCTTAGCGCTTCTCGCATCTGGCCTGCTGTTTTGGGTCCTTCTGCGCTTGCCAGCCACTCTGCCGTTTTAACGGCTGCCATCGTGCGGGCGTTTTGCACTCCAGTAATTCCCAGTATTTCTGGCTGAACCTTTTCTAAATGCTGACGCACCGTTGATACGGTTAACTGGTCTTTAGTCCAGTCCAGCCATACCTGGTTATCTGAATAGCTAGGTTCTGTCTCAATATGGAGCAATACGTTGTAGCGAAACTGGGTCATCTCATTGTGATGGCGTCCGCGTGGCAGTTGTATTTGCACGTGACTAATCCTGGAAAAGCGATCGGGTAGCGTTTCCACCGGAGAATCGCGCAGAGCACAGAAGAATGATGGGTCAATGACCAGTTCAGGCTCCTCAAAGATTGACTGTTGTACCTGTTGCTGCAACTGCGATCGCTCGAGGGTAGGGTCAGCTTGATAGAGATGCACTGAAGCATGGAAAGCAGATAGTAAAGGCAGACTCCGTACATCACCAATGAAGATAAAGCCACCAGGAGCAACGGCTTGAACCGCTCCCTCAAGGACGCCCAACAGGTAGTCCAGACTGGGGAAATATTGCACAACCGAGTTGAGGATGACGGCATCAAAGGCGGCGGTATCTACTCCCTCAAAGTCAGTCGCCATCTTCTGGAGCAGTTTGACATGAGGCAGTTCCTGCTCCGCTAACTGCCGTTGAATGTAGTCCAGAGACACCGCAGAAAAGTCTGTTCCCCAGTATTGGGTGCAATAGGGCGCTATCTGGAACAGGATCAACCCCGTACCACAGCCAATTTCCAGCACCCGGCTAGGCTTTAGGGCTAGGATTTGCTGCACGCGATCGCTGAGCCACTGGCGCATTTGCTCGGCTGGAATTGGCTGCCCTGTGTAGCTGCTGTTCCAACCAATGGTGTTGAAGCTTGGGTCGCCATCACTCACTTGGCGATAGGTCTGGTTGTAGAGGGTCTGCCATTGGTGTACTTGCTCCTCCTCTAGTCGTGGTAATGTCAATCCCTGGGTATCACTTTGCAGCAAAGTCACATAGGCAATCAAGCGCTTATCCTCGGAGGTGTTTTCAGGGGCGATCACGACTGCCTCCCGCACTGCCGGATGCCGACTGAGCACCGTCTCAACTTCGCCTAGCTCAATGCGGAAGCCCCGGATTTTAACTTGATCGTCCTCCCGACCAAGAAACTCAAGGTTGCCATCATCTCGATAGCGAGCTAGATCGCCGGTTTTATAGAGGCGGGCTCCGACAGCCCCAAACGGATCAGGAATAAACCGCTCAGATGTCAATTCTGGACGGTTGAGGTAGCCGCGGGCCAATCCATCTCCGCCAATATACAACTCACCTGCAACCCCAATTGGGACAGGCTGAAGATCGGTATCCAGGAGATAAATTTGGGTGTTAGCAACGGGGCGACCAATCGTTGGCTTGCCGCTATCCTGGCTCAACCGGGCCACTGTCGCCCAGATGGTGGCTTCAGTTGGTCCATAGGCGTTGAAGAACTGACGACCACTCCCCCATCGCTCGACAATCTCGCTGGAACAGGCTTCTCCTCCAGAAATCACTGTTTGGAGTGCAGGCAAGTCTTCTGCGGGTAAAACTGCCAGCACAGCAGGTGGAAGAATAGCGTGAGTGATTACGTTGTCACGCAGAAACTGGATCAGTGCTGTCCCCGGTAAGCGTGCTTCCGGAGGCGGGAGGTAAAGGGTACCTCCCGCCCCAAACGCCATCAGCATCTCGAAGACGGAAGCATCAAAACTCAAGGAGCTAAATTGCAGGATGCGGCTCTCTTGGCGTAAGTTGAACAGTTGAATTTGGGCTTTGGAGACATTACATAACCCTTGGTGCTGGATCAGCACCCCTTTAGGCTTTCCAGTTGAGCCAGAGGTGTAGATGACATAGGCAAGGTTCTCAGAGGTTACTGCACTGCGAGGAGCATCTTGATGGCTGTTAAGCAATTCCCATCTGTCCAAGCAGATAACCTGAGCCTGAGACTTAGGCAGTTTCTCCACCAACCACGACTGGGTTATCAAGATAGGTACTTGAGTATCAGTAAGCATAAAGCTGAGGCGATCGCTCGGATACTCTGGATCTAGCGGCACATAGGCGCCACCCGCCTTGAGAATGGCGAGCACTGCCACTACCATCTCCAAGGAGCGATCAACACAGAGACCCACCAAGACCTCTGGACCCACTCCCAGTTGTTGCAAATAATGCGCCAGTTGATTAGCGCGTTGATTTAAAGCTCGATAGGTGAGTTGTTGATCTCCAAAGACGACTGCAATCGCATCGGGCGTTAGCAAAGCTCCTCCTTTGGAGGTTTGCTTCACCTGAGCTTCAAACAGTTGGTGAACACAAGTATCTGCATACTCTGCCTGAGTGTTGTTCCAGTCCACCAATAGCTGCTGGCGCTCTGCGGCACTCAGAATTGGTAAGTCTGCCAGCCGCGCCTCTGGATTGGCAACAATGCCCTCCAACAGGGTTCGAAAATGTCCCAGCATCCGCACAACGGTGGCGCGATCAAATAAATCAGTGCTGTAGGCCACAAAGCCACTCAGCCCCTCTGATTGCGCTTGCCATAAACCACTCAAGCCTTGAGCGCGCTGCCACAAATGGAATTCCAAATCAAACCGTGTTGTCCCTGGATCAAACTTCACAGGCTGCAGCGCCAGCCCAGGCAACTGAAGTTGCTCCATCGGGGCGTTTTGTAATGCAAACACTACCTGGAACAGCGGGTTGCGGCTCAAGTCTCGTGTGGGTTGGAGCTCCTCAACCAGCTTCTCGAACGGCAAGTCTTGATGGGCGTACGCTCCCAAGGCAACTTCCCGCACTCGACCCAGTAGTTCTCGAAACGTGGGGTTGCTGGACAGATCACTTCGCAGGACCAGGCTATTGACGAAAAATCCAATTAATCCTTCCAGCTCACTGCGGTTGCGGTTGGCAATCGGAGAGCCGACGGCAATATCTGTTTGCCCGGTGTAGCGGTAGAGTAGGGTCTGGAATGCTGCCAGCAGCGTCATGAACAGAGAGACACCCTCTTGCCGGCTCAGTTCCTCCAGTGCTTTCGTCAAATGTTCTGCTAGTTCAATGGGCTGGGTTGCTCCCCGATAGGTTTGAACCGGAGGGCGAGGGCGGTCTGTGGGAAGATTCAGAATTGGAAGCTCGCTTAACTGCTGTCGCCAGTAGACAAGTTGAGACTCCAGCACTTCCCCTTGCAACCACTGACGCTGCCAGTGGGCAAAGTCAGCGTACTGGATAGAGAGTTCAGGCAAAGAAGCAGACTGACCCTCGATCAGAGCTGTATAGAGAGTACCGAGTTCTCGAATCAGCACGCCCATCGACCAACCGTCGGAGATGATGTGATGCAAACTCAGCAGCAGGACGTATTCTGTTTCGTTCAGCTTCAGCAACTTCACCCGTAGCAGCGGACCTGTGGTTAAGTCAAAAGGACGCTGAGCTTCTTCGGTTGCCAGTCGCTGCGCGATCGCCTCTTGCTCAGTAACGGGCACTGCTTGCAGATCAGTGACAGGCAACGACAGGTTCAACCTGGGAGCAATGACTTGAGCAGGTTGTCCCTCTACACTGACGAAAGTGGTGCGGAGGGCTTCATGGCGACGCACAATTTCCTTAAACGCCTGCTCCAAGGCAAACAGGTTGAGTTGTCCGCTTAAGCGAACAGCGGCTGGCACGTTGTAAAAAGAATTTGCAGGAGCTAATTGATTCAGGAACCACAATCGCTGTTGGGCAAACGAAAGGGGAACCCTGTCCCGTGTGATCGATCGCAGCGGGATAGAAGCGGGGCTGGTCTGATCCAAAAAGGAAATTAATTCTGCTTTGCGCTCAGCCAATTGCACCCGTAGCTCAGGCGTCAACACCCCTTGAGGAGCGTTACAGCGCAGACGGCCTGACTCAGCAAAGACCTGAACGTCTAAACTCCGCAAGTAGGCTAAAAACTCGACAATTGTCACCATAAAACGAGTGGGAAGTCCCTAGCTTTGAGTATTAGGACATGAGCTGAGCGGATCGCATAGCTTCGATACCTAAACTTGCTTTGATCAGGCAATTAACTCCTAGCATACAAAGCTTGGCTGGAAGCGATCGCCTTCAGGATGTAGAGCTTGACTAAAAGCGGCGATCGCCCCTAGCTGTCAATTGCTAAGCTAACGAAAGAAACTAACGGCTTGGCTAAGCGGCGGCAGACAACCTCAGCATCACCGCCAGGCTCTCCTGCCCGTCTGCTCCAGCGCGTTGTTAGTCTGCGGTTTGCATTACCCCATTGGGCTGTCGCCAATTCTCAGTCAGTAGACCAGGAACTCGCTCAAATTCTCGTTGGTTTGCCGTGATCATGAGAAGGTTATGTTGAAGTGCAGTAGCTGCAATCAAGACATCGTAAGCACCAATCGGCTGTCCTTGAGATTTGAGAGCAGCACGAATCTGAGCCGCTTGTTCAGCTTCTACAGTACTAAAAGGGAGAATCGTCACAGAGGCAAGAAAGCTGGCGATCGCCGGTTCAACTTTCTGGGCACGTTGAGGATTGAGTATCAAGCCATAGCGTAACTCCATGACCGTAATAGCAGAAACGGCAATGTCGGCAGGTGACGTTTGCTTGAGTCTGACTTGAGTCCCGGCTTCACCTTTAATGAAATCGCTGATGACGCAGGTATCAAGAAGGTATCGCATCAAAATAGTTCTGGTTCATGAGGCGGTAGGAGTTCATCACGATAGGACTCGAAAGCGGGGAAGTCAGGAATTCCTTCATAGGATAGGACGACATCTGACCACTGGGAAATAGAGCCAGGTGTAGATTGAATTAGCTGATGCAAGGCTAGGAGAATAAGAGTTTGAAGCGGAACCTTCGATTGAGCCGCTTGGCGGATCAGGTCTTGTTCGAGATCTGGAGGTATGTTGATCGTGATTTGCATGAGTTATTTCCTTTCAGTAGGCGATTGTACTATGCACACGCTTTGCATTAGTAGAGCTTTCCGCAGGAATCGCCCCTAGCTGTCTAATTGCTGTGTTAACTAGAAAAAGCTAACGTTCCCAATCAGCGGCGGCAAGCAACCTCGAACACACCACCAATGCCTTTCAACCGTCCGCTGCATTGGGGTTGTTAGCTGGTGCTGTGTGCTGCTTTAACCACTCTACAAATGTCTCACGCCCTAACTCACCTGATGCTATTGCCAACACAATATACTCCTGTGCATCTACAGAAGCACTAATTTCCATCCCATTTAGGATTAAAAAGGTTTCTACTGCTGCATGACCTGTACGCTTGTTACCATCCACAAATGGATGATTCATGATGATAGAAAACCCTAACGCTGCTGCTTTTTCCAGCAAACTCGGGTACAGGTCTTCTCCACTAAAGGTCATTCGAGGTTGAGCAATCGCTGACTCCAACAAACCCACGTCTCGCATACCTAACGCTCCACCAGATTGGTCCATGACTTTACGATGCAGTTCTAATACCTCTATTAACGTCAAAAAGCGCATTATGCTAAGCGTTGATACAGTTCAGTATTCTTCGCCAGCACATAATTGGCTGCATCAACAAATTCGCTCTTTTGAGAATTGAGCCAATCCTCTAAGCTTGCCTTCAATAGAACTTCGAGCGCAATTCCATGCACTCCTGCCAAATCTTTTAGCTTTTCAAATTGACTATCTGAAAGGTCAATCGTGATAGATGCCACAGTTATTGCTCTCCTAGTGGTTCTGAGTAAATTTTAACATCGGTAATGGACTAGACCTGTGGAAGTGAAGGATAATCCAAGGGTCGTTCGCTCTGGAGTTTTGGCATGGTTCTTGAACCCGTTCTTTGTCCAACGTGTCAGAGTAGCGATGTCGTGAAGCATGGTCAATCTGATGAGGGCA
>JBGTDT010000110.1:0-3362 GCA_041748155.1 Thermosynechococcaceae cyanobacterium
CTTGATGAATCAAGGTAAGTCCGTAGATCAAATCATGGAGCTGTTGATGTCTGCCTAGAAATAACACCTGTTTTGTTTTTTACCCTTCATAACCTTCCAAGTCGTGTAGTTAGAGCGATCGTGCGACAACTGGAGCAGTCGGTAAGTGAGGAAAACAGAGTTAGGAAGGGGCAGTTAGCTGCCTCCGGCTCAAGGCAGCCTCAACCGCCTGTTGCTGGTCCCGACGAGCAATCCAGCGATGATACGTACGGGTATGAACACTGACTGAGTGGCCCATCATCCGGGCTGAGACTGTATCCGGCAGACCAAAATGAATCGTTCGCACTGCCCAGGCGTGGCGCAAATCGTAGGGGGAAAATGGTAAATCGTAGCGGCGAAACTGGCGGGTTACCCGTTGACCCATCCGCTGTAGTGTGGTCTGGGTCAGGTCGGTGGTAATTGGAGGTAAACAAACAGCCTGGAGATTAAACTGCTCCACCCACTCTGGGTAGAAGGGCCAGACTTCGTGGCTGCCCGTCTTGGTGGCGCTCAAGACTTGAATTGTGGCCTCTCGGCTGCCTTGAGCCAGGGCGGAGTAGTCGCAGCAGAACACTTCATGATTCCTGAGGCCGTAGGTTGCCATGACGCCGTAGACAAACCGCCAGGCCGGATTAGGGATCTGGTTAAAGGTGGCAACAATCAGCTCATCGGCGGGTAAATCGCGGGCTTGGGTGCGGCTGGGGCTGTAGCCTCCCCAAAGAGACTTCAACTCAACGGGCAACTCCAGCTCTAGAAACTTTGCCAGCGCACCTAGCGCTGTACAACAGGCTTGGCGACTGCGAGAATTGATCGCTGTAGACTGAATCGCGGCATAGACGGCTTCCACCAGGCTGAGCTTGGGGCTTGCCTGGGCGATCGCGACTAGTTTACGCAGATAAGGAGCATAGGCACTCTCCCAGGTGGTCTGACTAGAAGCTTGGCTGCCAGTGTGTAGCCGTTGGGTCCAAAAACTCTGCTCAAATGCCTGGAGCTGTTGAGGTAGGCTTTGCTCGTGCAGGCGGCCTTGGCCGCTATCACTCAGGTAGTCTCGCCAGTTAAAGCTTTTCTGGATTAACTGAGCGGTAATAATCTTGGCTTCTTGCTCTGCCTGCTTTAACCCAGCCGCCGTTGCGGGTAAGCCCAGTCTGAGTCGTTGCTGGTGCGATCGCAGCCGCGCACTGCCGGGACGGGGCGGCAGCGTTCCCCGTAAACTTAACTTTTCACCCCGGCGCTCAATTTGCAGTCCCAACCGGGCTAGCTTCAAGCGCTGATTCATCTGGGCAATTTGCTTGTCAATCGATTGGTTAGAGGCCATCTTGCTAGGAGGAGAATTCCTCAGTTCTGGGTTCCAGGCTACCTAGAAGTTCTACACGAGACTCCCAGTCGAGTCAATACACAACTTGGGGAGAGTCAGCTTAAAATAAAACCTAGTTCTGCATCCTTAAACCCATGCCAGTTCCTGCCTTGCTTAAGTCCACGACCCGTCATATCCGGATCTTTACCGGTGAGGTGGAAAACAATGAGTTCCAGCCCAGTGATCATGTCCTAACCCTGGACGTGGACCCAGATAACGAGATGAACTGGAATGCTGATGCCCTCCAGCGGGTGTACCGCAAGTTTGAGGACTTGGTTGAGTCCTACAGTGGGGAAGACCTGACTGAATACAACCTGCGGCGGATTGGCTCTGATCTAGAACACTTTGTGCGATCGCTGCTGCAAAAGGGCCAAATTAGCTACAACCTCAATTGCCGGGTTCGCAACTACAGCATGGGCCTGCCTCAGGTGATCTCGAAGAATGCTGATGCTTAGGCTCCTCTAATTGGCTTGATCCGAAGCTTTTCCCTAATTGCTTAGAGATATGGAAAACTCTGAAAGCCCTTGGACTTATAAACCCTGGTGGTGCCAGCCCTGGTCAATCTTGCTCACCGGCATTACGATAGTTGCCGGAAGCTGGATCTTGTTTAAGACCCTCTGGTTTACTGTTGTGGTCGCCATTCCCATCCTGGTGTGGATGGGCTTCTTTTTGCTGCTCTGGCCCCAACTCGTACTCCGCAGTCAAACAGCACCGCCAACCACCTCAGAGTAGGTGTTGCCCTCCTATCAGACTCAAAGACTAGCAGATGGGCGATGAGCGCTCGAAGTAGCTGTCGTCGTTGAGGAGATTTCTGGAGCTGTTAACCCTTGGGCAATCAACACTGAGCAGGAAGCATGATGGATGACGTAATTACTGACGCTGCCCAGGACAAATTCTGCCAGTCCCCTGCGACCTCGGCGACCGAGGACAATTAGATCTGCGCCCCAGGTTCGGGCCAGGTTACAAATTCGTGGTCCTGGTGTATCCACCCGATAATCAAACTCTGCCGGGACACCTTGATCTGCTGCCTTTTGGCAGTAAGTCCGCAACAATTGCTGCACTTGGTTCACTTCCACTTGCAGGTTTTCCTGTTGAAACCGGTATACCTGTTCGGCGGCTAAGGGGTATAAGCCAACGCCTGTTTGAATGAAGGGGCTAAGATCTCCCCAGTTCTCTCGACTCAAGCAATGAACAAGCATGAGGCTGGCTTTCTCGGCTCTGGCAAGTTCCAGGGCTTGCTCAAACACTTCAGAAGCCAGGGGGGAGCGATCAATGGCAACCAAAATCTTTGCGTAGCGCATAGGTTACCTCCTTGAAAATTCTAGTAGAGGGAAAAGTATCTTGCTTTAATTATCTCTCCAACCAGTTCTAGGGATCTCAGTTGCGTAACAAATCGCTAGCTTTGGCGGTGGAACAGGGTCGCTCCAGATTGATCTGTGGGTAGGACAAGGATTTCGCTGACATTGACGTGGGGGGGCCTGGTTAGGCAGAACAACACAACCTCGGCTACGTCCTCTGGGGTTAGAGGCGTCAGACCGGCATAAACATGCTTCGCCCGCTCTGTATCTCCCCGAAACCGGACCTGGCTGAACTCAGTCTCGACAATTCCCGGATCGACAGAGGTAACCCGAACCGGAGTGCCCAACAGGTCCTGCTTCAAGCCTTCAGATAGGGCTCGCACGGCTGCTTTAGAAGCGCAATAGACGTTGCCATTTGGGTAGGTTTGGTGACCCGCGATCGAGCCAAGGTTTACCACATGACCGCGTCCCCGCTGGACCATGCCTGGAACGACGAAGCGAGTGACGTAGAGTAACCCTTTGATATTAGGGAGTGTTTTAAAACTTCTTGAACGAGATGGGAATCCTAAAGCTGACGTATTGAAAAGCTCCTATGATTCTTCCTCCTCAGCGTCGAGGTGACTTGACAAATTCCCAGTGGCAATGCCTGGCACCTCTACTCCCCCCTCAAAAACCAGCCGTGGGGCGTCCTA
>JBGTDT010000111.1:0-2430 GCA_041748155.1 Thermosynechococcaceae cyanobacterium
TAACTTGCAAAATTTGTCCAATCGTCCGCTATCGGAATATTTGAAAGGCTCCGGTAGCCGCGATACCTGGCTGAAGTTGGTGGTCATGTATAGCTATTCAATCCCATTTGAACTGATTGATGATTTTCCAGCAGAGTTGGCGATCCCTACTTTACGTGACTATCTGGCGGTCAACTGGGTCAGGGTTAAAGGCGGTGTGTATTCTTACATTGAAAAAATCCTGGCGCGATTTAAGGGTGAAATTGTGCTGGACGTTGAGATCGACCGTATTTTTAGAAGCTCGGATGTTGTCAAAATTGTGCGCTCGACGGGTGAAATTCAGGAGTTTGATAAAGTCGTGTTTGCTACACCACCTGACCAAGTAATGGCGCTGTTAGCAGACCCAACCGATGCTGAAACCAAACGGTTCTCTGCCTGGAAAGCCAACTATGCAACGACCTTAGTTCATAGAGATACTTCCATGTATGCCCGCCAAGGCATTACACAACCCTCAGAATTTGATTTCTTCCAAAAGGTAGATAGTAGCTGGGGCTATAACGGCTGCTTGAATCAGCTTTGCGGAATCTCATCGCCACAGCATAATTTTTTATCGTTCCAACTAGAGGAGTTGATTGCACCCGATCGCATTATTCACATTCAAGAACACCACACCCCGATGTATAACACTGAATCCTTTCGATACCGGGATGAAGTAGTTGCTACCAATGGAGAAAACAATACCTATCATGCCGGAGCCTACCTTGGGGATGGCTTACATGAAGGAGCGATCGCCTCTGCCTTTCGAGTTGCTCAACTGATTGGGTCAAGCTTTGAGTCTAGCTCCTCGATCCAAAAAAAGGAACTAAATTTTTATTGAAATGAGTGACTATGTGCTTCTCAATTCTGCCAACTCCTGCCAATGCTGAAATTTCGATTCAACAAGTCCAAGCGGCTCATCAGGCGGAGCTAGACGCGATCGCGCGTTATTGTCGCCTAACGAATTATCTTGCGGTGGCTCAAATCTACCTAAAAGACAATTTTCTACTCAAGCAACCCTTAAAGTCGGAGCATATCAAAGACTGTCTGTTAGGAAACTGGGACAATTGCCCTAGCATTAACTTAATCTATGCTCACCTCAATTGCCTGATTCAGCACCATGACATCAGCATTTTCCTCGTCGCAGAGGCAGGACACGGAACACCTGCAATGTTGGCAAACCTTTACTTAGAAAGGTCGCTCCAGGCGTGTTATCCCGAACTGACCCTAGATGCTAATGGACTAGCAACCTTAATTTGCGACTTTTCCTGCCTCTTTAGTTTTCTGAATCACGATTATGCAGGTGAAGGACTCGGTTATGCTCTCGCTGTCGCTTTTGGGGCAGTCATGGATAATCCTGACTTAATTGTGGCTTGCGTTATTAGCGATCGAGAAGCAGAAACAGGAGCGACAGCTAATGCCTGGGATAGCTACAAGTTGATCGATCCAGCAAAATCTGGCGCAGTGCTGCCGATCTTGCACCTCAATGGCGATAAGACTCCAACTCCCGCTATCTACACTGAGATGAGTGATCTTGAACTTCAGCAACGATTTACAGGCTACGGCTATCAAGTCCGAATTGTTGGCAGCCAGAAAAATCAGTTTGACAAAGATTCCGCGACTCAAGATGCGCTCGATCTAAATGTTGATCTTTATGGCTCACTTGATTGGGCATATCGAGAGATTTGTAGAATTCAGCAAGCAGCACGTTTAGGGCAAGCAATTACTCAACCCAAGTTTCCTTTATTGATTGTGCGATCGCCTAAAGACTGGACAGGCATCCAGGATATTGATCGCTCCTCGATCGAGGAGTTTCATCACTCTCGCCAAATTCCTGCCAAAGATGTAAAGACAAATCCGCAACAGTTGCAGCTTCTAGAAGACTGGTTACGTTCTTATAAAATTGAAGAATTGTTTGACCAACAGGGTTGCCCGATTCAAGAAATTCTAAATCTTTGCCCCCAAGGTAAGCAACGTATGGGCTGTCATGTTCACACAGCTAATGAAGGTACTTGCAAGCCCCTAAATTTACCGAATATCTTTGACTTTGAAATTCCAATTCAAACAAAGTCCTATTCACATCAAGAAACTCAATTCAGCAATCCAGAACAGATTGGCAAGTATATCGAAACAGTCATTGAGCAAAATTCACAAACATTCCGTCTTTTCTGCCCTGACAAGCTGGAGTTGAGCAATTTATCAGCCTTACTAGAAGTAAACCATCGCAACGAGCGTGGTGCCATTCAGTCTAATGATTTGCAGGTCAGTTTGAGAAAAGAACGGATGCTGGAGTTTTTCAGCCAGCACACTTGTCAGGGATGGCTTCAGGGCTATGTGCTTACAGGTCGGCACGGACTTTTTATATCGTATGAAGCGTCTTTAAACAGCATTATCAGCATGATGAACCAGCACGCT
>JBGTDT010000112.1:0-4282 GCA_041748155.1 Thermosynechococcaceae cyanobacterium
CTCCCTATCTCCCAATCTCTGACAGATTGAGTTCAACCTTGACCAAATGAGCCAGCTTTGCCGCTGCCCCCGGCTCCCCTCGGACGCGACGCAGGCGATCGCGCATTTGATCGAGCTTCTCTGGGTTGTTGAGGAAATCTAGGGCTATCTCAGTCACCGTATGCGGCTGCAGCTTGCCCACCAATTCCGGGACGATCGCTTCACCTGCCCAAATATTCGGCCAAGCCAACAGTCCCAAGCGTTTCAATGCTAACCAGTTAATCACGGTTGCAAAACCAGCGCCAACCCCCGGTAAGTTGGCCAGCAAACCTGGTAAACCATCCCAAGCTCTCATGGCATCCATTTGCTGGGTGGGGAGCAAGACCAGCATCGGAACTGCTAAAGAACCCAGCTCAGCCGTATTGGCTCCGATTGTGGTAAGGCAAAGACAGCACCGGGACAGTAGATCGTAGGCAGGAAATTGAGTCCACAGGTCAATTCGCAGTCCGTGCTCAGTTTGTAAATAGGGTCGCTGCTGGGAAGTGACAAGTTGAGCAGCCGTTCCTTGGACGCGTGACAGAATTGGATTGGTTGTGGGATCAGCGAACTGAGCTAATGTTGGCAGATCTAAAGTGGGAGCGACCGGAATCACAAACCGGGTCTGAGGCCGCTGCTGGTGGATCTGCTCTGCGATCGCCAGATGAAGGGGGACTCCCATTGCCAGCTTGGCAGGTTTTGACCCCGGCAGGAGTCCAATTAATTCTGTATCAGTTTGCAAGTCTAGGGCTTGGGTAATCTCTGAGGGCTTTGGATTAACAGCCGCCGCTTCCGCCATCAGATCTCCGACTAGGGTCAGTTTCTGGGCATATTTTGGCGGTACCTGCTCCAACATCTGGGGTCGCATCACCCCAAACTGATCAATCCACCTGGGCCAGCGGACTTCCCATTCCGCATAAACAACGGCTCGGTAGCCCAAGCGCTGGCTAATCACAACCGGAAAAAATTGATCACCGCCCAAAAAGAGAACAGCACCATGATCTCGCCAGTCCCAGTTAGCTGCTGTTTTGCCTGTCAACAAAAAGCGGAAAAAATGTTCGGGTCCCTGAACTCGATCCACCTCGCAATAGCTGCGGGCGATCGCCGCCTCCTTACCAGTGGCGTGCGGGCAGGGAGACAAAACGACTGAAATCCGCACCTGATGATCCTCTCCCAACTGAGAGCGTAAGGCCCTCAAAACAGGGTGTACCCAGGTTGTTAGCTCCCCAGGCCCATTAGAAAGAACCACAATATCAACAGGTTCTGGGAACAGCACTTTCTCCTCCTGATAACCCCCTCTTGATCCTGTCGTCAAACTGCTTTTGAGGCAAGCAATCTACTCTCGCTCTGACTTTTTTAGATCAGGGGTAGCTCTAAATATTTTTCTCAGAATTCTGTGATCTGAGTACTTCAACAGGTTATTCCCTTGGAGGGAAGGCTTTGCGTCGAAATACCTTAAGCTTTTTATAGGCTTGAGCCTGAAAAAATATTGCATAACTTAACAAAAATTAGTTACATTTCTTTATAGAAGGCAGGAAAACGATTGATGGAATCCCCAACATTGACTCGCTTAGTTCGCTTTTTGCAGGAGGACTTAGGCATTCCGGCGACTGCGATCGCGATCGCGCAGCGTTGTCACAGAGGAATTGCAAAGCCCGCTGGTAAATCAATTGACTTGAGGCATCAAGAGCAGAACTCAAGTTTGCTCCCCGTGATTCTCTGGCAGTACGGATTAGTGACGCTGGAGCAGTTAGACCAAATTTTAGATTGGTTAGAAACTGTCTAGGGATTTAACCTCAGTCATTTCGCATTGAACTAAGTCCTCACCACTCAAATATCAGTCAATCGTAAAATCTTGCATTACAACTGCTTTAACTAAAAGGACGCTTGATTAAATGCCGATTAAAAACCAGCCCCAACCTCCTCGTTTCCGCCAGATTGGCAACATTTTGCTATTCCTGTCTGGTTTGTTTCTAGTGGTAAACCTGTTTTTGCCTCAGTTATTCGGCTCCCCAGTTCAGCGAGTGCCCTATAGCCTGTTTATCCACCAAGTTGAGGCACAGCAAGTTGCCCGTGTCTCTGTGGGTCAAGAACAGATCCGCTACCAACTGAAAGGTGAAGCGGATCAACCCGGTCAAGCGCTGACCACCACCCCTATCTTTGATCTGGAACTCCCTAAACTTCTGGAGGAAAAAGGAGTCGAGTTTGCTGCCACTCCTCCGCCCCAGAATCGGTGGTTTACCAGTCTTCTGGGCTGGGTAATTCCGCCGCTGATCTTTGTGGCTATTTGGCGATTTTTCATCAACCGAGGTGGCGGCGGTCCCCAAGGGGCGCTTTCAATTGGTAAGAGTAAAGCCAAGGTCTATGTCGAAGGAGAGTCAGCCAAAACTACCTTTGCAGATGTAGCAGGGGTAGAAGAAGCTAAAACGGAGTTGGTAGAAGTCGTTGATTTTCTCAAAACCCCAGGACGGTTTACCCAAATTGGGGCGCGGATTCCTAAGGGAGTTCTGCTAATCGGCCCCCCCGGTACCGGTAAGACACTTCTGGCAAAAGCAGTCGCAGGAGAGGCAGGGGTACCATTCTTCAGTATTTCTGGTTCTGAGTTTGTGGAACTCTTTGTCGGTGTAGGCTCCTCACGGGTGCGTGATTTATTTGAGCAAGCTAAAAAGCAGGCTCCCTGCATTGTGTTCATTGATGAGTTGGATGCGATTGGTAAATCCCGTAGTAGTGGCGGTTTCTATGGCGGGAACGATGAGCGGGAACAAACGCTTAACCAGTTGCTGACTGAGATGGATGGTTTTGCTGCAGGTGATGCAACCGTGATCGTTCTGGCAGCAACCAACCGTCCTGAAAGCTTAGACTCTGCACTACTCCGTCCCGGACGATTTGACCGGCAAGTTTTGGTGGATCGTCCCGACTTGTCAGGTCGAGAAGCAATTCTGAAAATTCATGCCCAGAAAGTCAAGCTGGGACCTGATGTTGATCTAAGGGCGATCGCCACTCGCACCCCTGGCTTTGCCGGTGCAGACCTGGCAAATATGGTCAATGAAGCGGCGCTGTTAGCCGCCCGCAGGCGCAGTGAAGCTGTGGCCCAAAAGGACCTGGCCGAAGCGATCGAGCGGGTGGTTGCAGGTCTAGAAAAGAAAAGCCGTGTGCTTAACGACAAAGAGAAAAAGATCGTTGCCTACCACGAAGTAGGTCACGCACTGATTGGTGCCTTAACACCTGGTAGTGGCCGGGTTGAGAAAATTTCCATCGTGCCCCGGGGAATGGCAGCTTTGGGCTACACGCTCCAACTTCCAACTGAAGATCGTTTCTTAATGGATGAAGCCGAACTTCGGAGCCAGATTGCCACAATGCTAGGGGGCCGTTCAGCAGAAGAGGTTGTCTTTGGCAGCATTACAACGGGTGCCGCCAATGACCTGCAACGAGCCACTGATTTGGCGGAGCGGATGGTGACGACCTATGGCATGAGCAAGGTGCTGGGACCGCTGGCTTATGAGCAAGGACAGCAAGCGATGTTTCTGGGGAATGGCGCTACCAATCCTCGCCGGATGGTGAGTGAACAAACGGCCGAAGCGATCGACCGTGAGGTGAAGGACATTGTAGAAACTGCTCACCAGCAAGCCTTAGATATCCTGGAGCAAAACCGGGATTTACTAGAAGAAATTGCAACTCGGTTGTTGGAAACCGAGGTAATTGAGGGCGAGGCGCTACAGAGCTTACTGAGCCAGGTTCGTCCTAGCGAGAAGGTTCTTGCCGGTTCACTATGATGGAAGCTGGATATCTGCTGGACTTGAGAATATTTGTCTCAGTCTAAGGGCGGAAGTCAACCTCTAAGAAATGGCTAAGATCAGAAGGAGCTGATGGCTTCACAGTTACTTAGCATTTAAAAGATGTCTTTAGTGGACTTGGATGACCTGACGCTCTTAGATCGCTTTATAGCAAGCTGATGTTACTTGCTATTAGCTGATCTGAGTAATGCGGTAATCCTAGGCAACTTGCCGACTGTTATATAGACTACTTCTGAATTAATATCAGTTATGTCAAAGTCATTGAGTTGCCACCAAAAGTTAGGATTACCAAGCAAAAATCTGGTTGAGATCGTAGCTCCTTTACAGTCTAAACACCAGCAGGGCTGTCTCCTAAGATTGCCTCAATACCATCCAATATTGTCATTCTTAGAGGTATCATCATGAACCCTGAAGCAAAAGTTGAGTATCCCGATCCTACCCCTGCAAAGTTGGCTGAAGCAGAGCGGGCTGCA
>JBGTDT010000113.1:0-2040 GCA_041748155.1 Thermosynechococcaceae cyanobacterium
CGAGAATGTCTCAAAATGTATGTCAACGGCATGGGGTTTCGCGGGATCGAACGAGTCAAAGGGGTGCATCACACAACGGTGATTAGCTGGGTCAAAGCGGTGGGAGAGTTACTTCCAAATGCCTATAGCCCTGACCAGATTCCCACTGTGGGCGAACGGCTCGAGTCAGCCTTCGCCGAACTCTCGATGAACTCGAAACCTTTGTGCGCTCAAAAAAACTAAAATCTGGCTGTGGACAGCGCTAGACCACTTCTGTAAAGGAATTTTAGGCTGGGTGTTAGGCAACCATAGTGCTGAAACTTTCGCACCGTTGTGGGAGATTGTGGCCACTTGGCAGTGCTATTTCTATGGCACGGATGGTGGG
The DNA here is from genome assembly GCA_041748155.1 of Thermosynechococcaceae cyanobacterium. Taxonomy (GTDB): domain Bacteria; phylum Cyanobacteriota; class Cyanobacteriia; order Thermosynechococcales; family Thermosynechococcaceae; genus JBGTDT01. Next base: position 365 of record JBGTDT010000113.1, read on the forward strand.
TCTGTTTATCCTGGCTTTATTCCTCAAGGAGATCAGATTGTCAGCAAGACCTATATGACGCGAGTCGAGGCGGAGAACACCCACTTGCGTCACTATTTAGCGCGTCTGCATCGTAAGACCTTGTGTTATTCCAAGTCTCTAGAGATGCTGGCTCATTCGATTCGGTTGTTAATTCATTACCTCAAGTTTGGTGATGTGCCTGTTCCTCATCGGGCTCAGGCATTCATCTCTTAATTCAGCAACGCCCCAGTTAGAGGTCAAAATGGTAGGTTAACGTGAGTTCGGGATAAGGGAGGGACTGAGCAGGTAAGCTGAGAGTCGCCAAACAACCAGCAAATCTACATCAGTCCCATGCTCAGTTTAGAGGAACTCTTTTGCTCTGTAGACGACTTTTGTCAATGGTTCGAACCGCGTTGGCAGCGGCAATTGCTCAGTAATGGCTTGCAGCAGCGTCAGCGGACACGTAATCTGTGCCTAAGCGAGGTGATGACTATTCTGATTGCCTTTGATCAATCTGCCTACCGGAATTTCAAGGCATTTTATAGCGAGAAAGTCTGGGACCATTGGCACTCAGACTTTCCTGGCTTGGTCAGCTACCAACGGTTTGTCGAGTGGATGCCCGATACCCTGCTGCCCTTGTGCGCCTACTTGCGCCAATGCTTTGGCAAGTGCACTGGCATCAGCTTTATGGACTCCACTAGCCTCAAAGTCTGCCACAATCGCCGGATTTCCCAACACCAGGTGTTCAAGGGCCTAGCCACCCGTGGTAAAACCTCAGTGGATTGGTTCTTTGGATTTAAGCTCCATCTGGTGATCAATGAGCATGGGGAGTTGCTCGTTTCACCTTGACTCCTGGCAGCACAGATGACCGCCAGCCAGTACCCAAGCTACTGCAACGACTGATAGGCAAAGTCTTTGCTGACAAGGGCTATATTTCCCAAGACCTGGCAAAGCGGTTGTTGAAGACATTGGGGATTCAATTGATTACCAAGCTACGGCGCAATATGAAGAATCGACTGATCCCACTGACGGACAAGTTGCTTCTGCGCAAGCGCTCCATCATTGAATCGATTATTGACCAGTTGAAGAACATTTCCCAAATTGAGCACTCCCGGCATCGCAGCCCGGTCAACTTTCTGGTCAACTTGGTCTGTGGCTTAATCGCCTATTCTCACCAACCGAAGAAACCCTCTCTAGGGATGGATTGGGCTTTGTCTGCCGCCGCTTAACCCGAACTCACGTTAATTAATGCTCAAGAGGGTGATGATGCGATCGCGGGTCTGAGTGGTGATGATCTGCTACGGGGTAGGGCAGGCAACGACATCCTGGGTGGAGGTGACGGGGTTGACATTCTTCGAGGTGGCCAGGGCAACGATCGCTTGACTGGAGGTAACGATAGCGATCGCCTGGTTGGACACCAAGGCAGAGACATTCTCATGGGGGGTGAGGGCAACGACCAGTTTGTTTACACCAGTATTGCCGATGGCCGTGACCTGCTCAAGGACTTTCAGGTGGGCAGCGACAAAATTGTCCTCAAACGCTTGCTTCAGGCTCTTGACTATCAGGGGTCAGCCCCGATTGCTGATGGCTACCTCAGCTTTGGAGACAAAGGAGCAAATACCTTGCTTCAGATTGACCCGGATGGTGTCAGTGGGTCCAGGCGGTCTCGGTCACTC
>JBGTDT010000114.1:0-15733 GCA_041748155.1 Thermosynechococcaceae cyanobacterium
AACGGACATTGAGTAGGATGGTCTCAGATTGGAGATGTCGCCACTTGAAAAGCTCAGAAGTTTTCATTTGCGAGAGAGAAAAACACGGGCTCTCACATTATCATCAGCACACTGACTGACCCCTGTTTTTGCGACACAACCGGGAATTAAATATCGTGGTTACACCCTTTCCTACAGCTTTCTACAGCGGTTATGACTCAGACACTACTCGAAGAAGTGAATCTTTACCATCACTGGCTAGGGATGGACCAGGAGATGGCCCGAAAGATCGCCCAGGTACAGCAGATAGACCCTTGGGAGCGCTCTGAGAAAGACTGGCAGGCCCTGGAGATTTATAAAGCTGCAGTGTCCAGGGTGACAACGCACCCCGGTATCACTGTTAACCCAGAGATTGTAAGTGGGCAGCCGGTGATCACTGGGACCCGTGTCCCGGTAGAGTTGGTACTGGGAGAACTTGCAGCGGGACGCACTCCAGTAGAAATTTTAGATTCTTATCCCTCTCTACCCCCTGACGCGATTAATACGGCTATTGACTATGTAGAGAGTTTGCCGCAAGAGCATCCTCTGGCTCAACTCTTACGGCAGTACAGTGCGGATTGTTGTTGATGAAAACCTCAGTCGGGAGCTAGTTCAGCAGCTTCAGCAGCAAGGGCATCTCGTCTGGTTTATCCCGGATGTTCAACCCGGCCTTAAGAATGGGGAGGTCGTTGACTATGCCAACCAGCATCAAGCCTTCCTAATCACGGGGGACAAGTCGGACTTTGGAGAGCTGATATTCCGCCGGAGGAAGCTCTGCTTAGGTTTGTTAGTTGTTCGGCTCCCAGCAAAGATGGTTCTAACCCAGCGGGTAGCAGCAGTGGCTGGGGCGATCACTGACTATGGTGAGCAACTACTGGGGAAGATAGCAGTCTTGTCTGAGCAGCAAATGAGAATTCGCCAACTTCCTGAAACTGTGCTTCCTCCACCTACCCCTTGAGCCAGACGCAAATAGATAGAGGTAAACATGCCTACTCCTACAAAGGAAAAGTGCTGCTTATGTTCCAAGCTAACTACAGAACAAGCCTTACAAAAACATGGCCCGGAGGGAACCGGCTGCTGGGAAGGGGAGCCCTGTCACAAGCGCCGCACCTACTACCGCCACCGCGATCGCTACAACCGTCAGCGGCGTCTCAATTACAAAGCGTCGGTTGGGGACACTACGCAAACCGAAGTCCTTCTCCCAGCAGCGGCACCAGCGGCAGTTTTACACCTGTACCGGGAGCGGGTAGATGCCCCGCTTCATGCGATTGGTGCTGAACTGTGGATGGGGCAAGAGAAGAAAGCCGCAATTGAGCCAGTACATTGCCTGGGATTGACTTCTAAACAAGTTGCCGCTTATCTCCAGGAAATTCTCCAGGTGTTTTCCCAAAAGTACGAAGTGGGTATCAGTAAGTTCTCGGCTCAGGTAGAACTGGACCCCTCTAAGTGCCCTATTTCGCCTTGTCCTTTATCTTCCCGCTGATAATTCTCATCCCAAATGCAAGCAACCCAACTAGAGCTAAAGCTGTGGGAAGACCTGGAGAAAGCATCTGTCACTCCTGCCACAGTCGATCTGGTTCAACTATGGCAGGAGTTAGAGGCTGCATTAGGTTTACTGCCCCATGAGCAGAGACTGCAAACGGCAGGAAAAGCGATCGCACAAATTGTAGAAGTCTTTGCCCTGCGCTCTGACTTGTTGCTTTCAGCCTGGTGAAGATGCCCATAACGATGAAGGTCCAGCAGTTGATGAGGATGCGATCGCGGGGCTAGTGCGGCAGACGATGACCCTTGACCTCTCAGAGTTGATGGAGCCATCCGTTCCAAAGCAACGGCAGCGGCAACCTCTTGCTTCTTCTGTTGATTTTGTTGCAGGCCCGGTAGACAAACCAGCACTTCTAGAAGCGTTTGACTCTGAGATTGAACTGGTGGAGGCTCAAGCACAAGCCCAATCAAGGGCTATGGCTGTGGCTCATGATGAGGATGTGTCAGCGTGGGCAAGTGCGATCGCCCGGTGGATGGAGCAAAGGGACAATGCTGAAGCCATTTCTCTAGTTCAGTTGCAGCAAGAATTAAGGATACCGATGGTTGAGGTGTGGCTGGGACTACTCCTTTCTGATAAGCATTCTTTCTTACTTGAACAGCGTAGCGAGTTTTATACACTTGAAGGAGTTTGGGTAAAAATTTTGAGTTTCTGTTGTTAAACAAGATTTGAGGGAGTTCATCCATGCGCCTGATTCTCGCCCTGCCGCTCCTCGTGCTCATTTTCGCCTGTGATACTGGGGACAACAATGCTGCCACCACCCAGTCCACTGCGTTTCAGACCACGCTGGAATCCCCACAGCAGACCCTGGCAACGCCTGGCGACCAACCCTTCGGGGTCAGTGTGGTCGCCGACTTCGAAGAGCCTTGGGCTATGACCTTCGTGTCCGGCACACCCTATGCACTCATCACGGAAAAGCGCGGTGCGCTAAAGGTCTGGCAGCCGGATGGGCCGATCCGGGATGTTGCGGGCGTACCAGAGGTAGCCTATGGTGGACAGGGTGGTTTTGGCGATGTCGTTCTGCACCCGGACTACGCCCGCAACAAGCTTGTGTACTTGAGCTGGGCCGAGCCAGGCAAGGGAGGGACAGCGGGCAGCGCAGTTGGCCGTGCTCGGCTTGACCTGCAGGCCGAGCAGCCGTCGCTCCAGGACCTGCAAGTTATCTGGCAACAGCAGCCCAAGGTTGACGGGAATAATCATTTCAGTCAACGTCTTGCTTTCTCGCCCGATGGCCGCTACCTTTTCATCACCTCCGGCGAGCGGTTCAAATTTACCGTAGCGCAGGACCTGAGCCAGAACCTCGGCAAGGTCATCCGCCTTACGCCCGAGGGAGGCATTCCCTCCGACAACCCCTTCTCTAATCGCGGCCAAATCACGTCGCAAATCTGGTCCTACGGCCAGCGCAATATTCTTGGATTGGCCTTCGATGGTGCGGGCCAGCTATGGGCTGCCGAAATGGGGCCGAGGGGTGGCGACGAGTTCAACCGCATTGAGCGGGGTTCCGACTACGGCTGGCCGACAGTCTCGAATGGACAGCATTACGATGGCAGCCCGATCCCCGCACACAGCACGCGCCCCGAGTTCAATGCACCCGAGGTTAGCTGGAACCCGGTCATTTCACCAGCCAGCCTTGTGATCTACACTGGTGATGCCTTCCCGGCCTGGCGTGGCAGCGCACTGATCGGTGGCCTGTCCTCGCAAGCCCTCATCCGCGTTGTCATTGATGGAACCAGCGCTCGGGAGGCTGAGCGCTGGGACATGGGTGCTCGCATCCGCGAGGTCGAGCAAGGCCCTGACGGTGCACTCTGGCTGCTTGAGGATGGGCGGCAGGGTTCGCAGGGACGGCTCTTGAGGCTAAGTCCGACGCAGTAGTGGCTATGCAGTTTCGGTAAGCATGAACTACCCCACTCTGCGCTCACCAAAAGAGCGAGGTTTCCGACATCTCTGGGTGATGTTGAGGATAAGAATTTTGGATGCTTCTTTTGCCCAAGTTGCTTTGTAGATCCGTGTGCTTATACTTTCCAGCCTTTGAAGTAGAGCATGGTTTCGGGCAGAAAACCCAAGTCCCCTCCTCTATCTGAAGCGATCGCACCTCAGAAGCGGTGAACGACCTCAAAGGGGGTTTCTAAAGAAACATCAAGAGTGACTACAAGCTAGACAGAATAGGAGTTTTGAAAATATGGCCCATTCTCTCAGTAAACTCTGAAGCTACCTTCAAGTCTCGATTTGCAGCCACTTTACATTCCTATGCAAACAGCCTCTTAACACTTACGCGGTGAGCCTAAGTTCGTGTCGAGAATTCTCCCAGCGCACTGCAATGTACTCAAAGCAGTGGACACGAACTATCGCTTAGCCTTGGCATCTGCTGCGAGCACTAGGGCAGTGCCAGTTTGCCTAGAGGGTGTTATGAACTTTGAGAAAAGTTGCCTTTCTCAGCCAGTTTCAGCATTTCTCTGATAATTCGAGCGCAACTTGAAATTTAAGCCTGAACCGACTTTTGGAAAAGTGCATAACACCCTCTATGAATGATATGCCCTCTGTCACTTATTGCTAGCTTGCCGCACTGCTTACAACGCCCTTAAGGGCTGCAATGCCTTGTTCGACGCTGGCCCACAGACCCATGTCAGGCTCCTTTCCGGCTAGCTCTCGCGTTCCAACAAAGTAAAGAACGCCTTTAAGAATTTCTTGGTGAGCCCGATTTTCAAAGTTGACTCGGTTAAGTGGTTCCATCGCATCTTGAAGCTCATCATTCAAGGACTGGGCAACCTTGTGTAGAACCAGCCCGGTCATTGTCTGCTGATGCTTGAGCAACTCAAGCTGTAGGAACTTATCATACAGGGTCAGCTCGGAGCCGCTCATCATCTGCCTTACCTTCTCAGCATGTTGTTGAGTAATATCGCGAGGTTCTACAGCACTGCCGTATCTAGAAATAGCTGCCTCGATGATGCCGAGATTTTCGCGATCGCTCTTCATCATTCCTTCGAGCCGCTCACGAATCGTATTATCGTCAGTCTGTGCCATTAACTTTTGTTCACTTTCCAACAAAACGTTCTGAAAAAGCCTTAGGTCGGCAAGCTTCGTCGCTAAGTTTGTCGTATCAGCCATTGTTGTTAACTCCAGGCTAGAGGTTTTAGCGGTTGTGGTAACTAAACTCACTTTTTCTATGCTTTCGTGAGATTTGAGTCAGTCCCTCCCTCTTCAGAAAGATTTATATCAAGTTCGCCACAGCAGGCTAGCAACGAAGGCTAGTGCCAAGCCCTGGTCCAGGATTGGTTTTTGGATCTGTCTAGTCTTGATATTTCCCAGTGCGATCGCCTCGCAACTACCCTATTATCTTTTCCAGCGGTTTGCTGGATGAGTTCGAGCGTAGACCGAGTCTTGTGCCTGCTGGTATTCTTTTTCACCAATTAGGTCTGTTTGCAGCCACTCCTCCAAAATCTGCATCAAAAGCCCCTTTGCAATATCACGCTCTACAAATTCCCTTGCACCAATCAGCGCTGCTTCTGAGTGTTTATAGCTTTTCTCATAGGAACAATACCTTTCCCGATGGGGCGCGACATCTAAACTTCTAGCCAGCCTCTCAAGGGAATATACCGATGAACCAGTTGCGGTAGAGCCCACTCTCGCATTTCATGCTGTCTTTCGAGCAGAGCTGCCTTCTTAGTATTCCTGGCCTTCCTGTAAGAATCAACTCCTATCACCCTTGCAGTAGGGAAAAAAGGTTTTAGGGTACAAAAATGTTGAACTGTACCCTAACTTGAGTTGAACCTTTTACTCTACAGGTCAACTTGTCTCAGCAATTAGTCACTATACTTGAAGCAATCAGGAGAACAATTACAGTGATCGAAGAAGAGTTTCCTGTTGATCTCCTGCTCCGTGCCGAGCCAGAGATTTACCGAAATTGGCAGAGCTAGTTGCTTCTTGCTTTAATGCTTGCGATCGCCTGGAGAGTAGAACACCGGCAGCGTGTGACACAGACCGCTTCCCCTTCGCTAACTTGGTGATCGACCAAGGGCATTCGCAATTCTCCTTCGAAAATGATCTGCAAACTAACATTGACCAAGGGTAACTGGCTGGCGGGATCGTTACAGGTGGAATTGTCTCCCGACCGACACGCCCTGCATCGAACGGTAGACCAGAGAAGGGGACTGCTCCATCTGTGCCTTCTCGCGGGCTTCAACGATCCGATGATGATGCGGTGACAGGTGGCAGACCGGGTCTGTCGCGCTGGCGTCTCCCGTCAGGAGTAGTGCTTGGCAGCGGCAGCCACCGAAGTCAACCTCGCGGCGAGGACAGCTTTGGCAAGGGTCGCTGATCCAGTCAGTGCCCCGGAAGCGGTTGAAGGCTTCTGATTCAAACCAAATCCACTCCAGAGAGTGATTGCGGACGTTGGCAAACTCTAGTTCGGGGATGGCGCTGGCGACCTGACAGGGCAACACATCACCGTGGGGAGCGATCGCCAGGGCACGGCGGCCCCAACCGCCCAGGCACGGCTTGGGGTACTCCTCGTAGTAGTCTGGAATCACATAGAGAATTCCCATCGGGAAGTCTCGGCGCTGCCGGGCAGCGGCCACGGCCTGTTCAGTCCGCTCAAGTTGCTCACGGGTGGGCAATAGAGCGGCACGGTTGTGGAGCGCCCAGCCGTAGTATTGGGTGTTCGCCAGCTCTACCCGATCTGCTTCCAATTTTCGGCACAGCTCTAGAATTTCCTCAATCCGGTCCAGATTATGGCGGTGTAGCACGAAGTTGAGCGTCAGGGGCAACTCTAGAGCTTTCACCAGCCGCGCTGCCGCCAGTTTCTGCTCAAAGGAGCGCGTTCCGGCAATAGCATCAGACTCCGTAGCGCGGCTGTCCTGAATGCTGATTTGCACGTGATCTAGCCCAGCATCCCGCAGTCGCGCTGTCCGCTCTGGGGTGAACAGGGTGCCAGCAGTCACTAGCGTGCTGTACAGCCCACTCCTTGCAGCCGCCTCCACCATCACTTCTAGATCCTGCCGCAGCAGAGGTTCCCCACCGGAAAAGCCGATCTGCATCACCCCCAGCCTCTCGGCCTCCTGAACGACTCGCAGCCAGTCTTCGGTGGCAAGTTCCTGCCGATACTTGTCGCTGCCCCAGTCCAGAGGATTGGAGCAGTAGGGACATCGAAGCGGGCAGCGATACGTCAGCTCGGCGATCAGGGTCAAGGGTCTATCCGTCGTCATGGTTTGTTGATGGCCTCGCATTTACACGGTCTATCTGGTTATTCTGGTATAGTTTCATATCTCAGTAACCCTCGTTCAGCGATCCGGGAAAGTAGGTCATGAACATCGCTTCTTAGGTTCGCTCCGGGATACCGTTCCTCTAACTCTGTGATAATCGCACCCATGGTTCGCTGGCCGTCGCACAGCTCCAGCACAGCTCCAGCAGTCGCGTTCAATCCCAAAGCTCCCTCCGGAAACAGGAGCATGTGCTGCCTTCTCACAGAATCCCACCGCAGGCGGACACCGCGAACGAAGCGAGGCTGGGTGTACTCTTCCATACCTACTGATACTGAGTAGCGGAGCGGGTTTCCCCCCTATCGATCACCTCCAGTTGGCTCCACAGCAGGTCGCACTTGAAGGTCAGCGCCTGAACAGCCCGCTCCTGAGCCTCGCGGGTGCGGCAGTGATGTAGGACCAGATTCAAAGCGTAGCGGGCATCCTGCGGAGCCTGCTTTAGCCGTGTGCGAAAGTAGTCGAAACCTGCCGGGTCAATCCACGGGTAATGTTCCTCCAGCGCAGCCAGGCGCGTCCGAATCGCGTCAGGGCCAAACAGCTCAGTCAATGACGCGGCAACGGCCTCAATCCAGGAGCGGGTGCGGCAAAAGTTCACGTAGGCATCCACCGCAAAGCGAACCCCTGGCAGGACGCTCCGCTCGTCCAGCAGTGCTTCACGGGAAAGTCCTACCGCTTCCCCTAGCCTTAGCCACGCTTCGATCCCACCTTCGCCCTCGCTGCGCCCGTCGTGATCAATGATCCGCTGAATCCACTGCCGTCTGACTTGGTGATCCGAGCAATTGGACAAGATAGCCGCGTCCTTGAGGGGAATGCTCCTCTGGTAATAAAACCGATTTGCCACCCAGCGCTGCACCTCCACAGGAGTCAGTTCTCCAGCGTTCATCCGCTGGTGAAAAGGATGCAGATGATGGTACCGCTGATGTTGGGCCCGCAGGGCTGCCTCCAGCTCTTGCCCCGTCCATGGAATTCGTCGCTCAGTCACTTCCAGCACGTTACTTTCTCTTAAACTACAGTTCAATGGTTAATCCGTCGTACCCCACTTCAACCCCAGCCGCTTCGACAACGCGACGCTCCGGTGAAGGCAGGAGAATCGGGTTGGTGTTGTTAATGTGAACGAGAATCTTGCGGGGACGGCTGATTTGAGCTAAACGCTCCAGGCTGCCCTCTGGACCACTGAGCGGCAGGTGCCCCATTGCCCGGGCCGTGCGGTTTGTAATCCCCAGGTCAGGAAGCTCGTCGTTGTGCCAAAACGTCCCGTCCACCAGGATGCAGTCGCTGGACTCAAAGCGCGATCGCAGCTTGTCGTTCCATTCAGCTAACGCCGGAGCGTAGGTGACAACCCCACCAGTGGCGCGATCGCGAAAGGTAAACCCAACAGCCCACTCCCCGTCTGTCCCGGAGCCCATGTACTTTGGTGGTGTGGCCGCGAGAGGAAACACCTCCACTTCTAAACCGGGGGCTTCACCTTGTCCAAGGGTTATCGTGCTGCCTGGCTCCAGCGTCGACCACTCTATGCCACAGTACCCCTCCAGCGTCCGCAGCAGTGGGTATCCCTCCGTTAGAGCTCGTTTCACCATCTCCGTTCCGTAGATGCGGAGCGATTCGGCAGACTCTCGTAGGAGCATGAGCCCGGTCGTATGGTCAATTTCAGCATCGCTCAGGAGCACTCCGGCGATTGGGCTAGAGCGAATTGTTAATAGTTGGTTGTCCGGCAACCGCTCAAGCTGCTGCCGCACGTCTGGGGAAGCATTGACTAAAAACCAAGGCCCGTTTGCGGCTCGAACTGCAATTGATGACTGGGTCTGTGAATGCAGGCCTGCGTAGGAGTCACGTACGGCTTTACAGCCAGGACAGCCGCAGTTCCATTGGGGTAATCCACCGCCTGCAGCGGCACCAAGAATGCATAGAAGCATAGGATTGAACGGTAGGGAGAGGCGTTGACTGAGCTGCCAAGGCCTCCACCCACTAAGTTACTGCCAGTGATGAATAGACTTCTTGCATAAGTCGGTTTAAGATATGTAATCTCAATACTCTCAGCCCCTGTTTGGGCATTTATGCAAGAAGTCTAATGTAAGTGGTGACCTCCATACAGAGGTCAAACTCCTCAAAGTCCGGCTGCTCCCATTCCCCCTGCTTTACCGTAGGAGCGTGGGCAGGTTCTGAGCTGCTATCGTGCTTTGATTCTGTGGGCTGATTGTGCTGATAGTTCATTGCTAACCTCCAATATGAGTCAAGATATAAAACACTGAGGATCAGGAGCAAATGTTAAACGACTAAGCGCTCCGCTATCGAACACTTTACTTACTGAGAGGCTCTGCTTCCAGTGTAGGCAACCCGCCAAACGCGATCTGCAGCGTCATCTGCCACCAGGAGTGAGCCATCGGGGAGGATCGTGACCCCAACTGGACGGCCATAAACGTTTGGGCGACCAGACGATGCCGTACTCGCGATGAAGCCAGTCAGAAAATCCTGCGGTGGACCACTGGGGCGACCATTCACAAACGGTACATAGACAACTTTATAGCCAGAAGGACTTGAACGATTCCACGAGCCGCGTTGCGTGATGAACGCGCCGCCACGATACTGCTCTGGAAGCGCAGTCTCCTCGTAGAATGCCAAACCTAACGAAGCTGTGTGTGCTCCCAGGGGAACGTCGGGCACCACCGCCTTTGCCACTAAGTCTGGCCGCTCGCCGCGCTTCCGGGGATCTTCGTTCTGGCCGAAGTAGGAGTAGGGCCAGCCGTAGAAGGCACCCTCGCGCACGCTGGTCAGGTAATCTGGCACTAGCTCATCCCCTAGTTCATCACGCTCATTCACCGCCGTGTAGAGCGTGTTCGTGCCGGGTGCCCAGTCCATACCGTTCGGGTTGCGAAGACCACTGGCAAAGACGCGCATGTCGCTACCGTCAGGATTTACTTCTAGAATGGCCGCCCGCCGTTTATCCTTTTCATCAACCCTTTCCTCGTCCACGTTAGTGCCAGAACCGACAGAAACATAGAGCTTGGAGCCATCCCGATTAGCAATCACATTGCGAGTCCAGTGGTTGTTGTAACCACCAGCGGGAAGGTCAAGGATTTTTGTGCCCTGGGTGTTGATGCTTGTCTGTCCCGTGCGGTATGGGTAGCGCATCAGCCCGTCAGTATTGGCGACGTAGAAGGTGTTCCCGAGAAGCAGCATGCCAAAGGGCTGGTTAAGTCCCGTTAGAAAGGTTGAGCGCACCTCTGGCTCTCCATCGCGATTCGTGTCGCGCAGGAGTGTGATCCGATTGGCGCTTGGACCTCGGTTCCCTGCTGCAAGCTGTTGCGCCACCCGCGACGGGTCTTTCTGGCGATCGCCTTGACTTACCGGGGTATTCGCCTCGGCAACCAAAACATCGCCATTGGGCAGGACGTAGAGCCAACGCGGGTGATCAAGGCGGTCTGCGTAGAGGGAGACAGTGAAATCCCTCGGGGCTGTAGGCATCCGTCCCGCCGACCAGCCCACCACAACAGGATAGTTCACGGGCGGATTGGTTGTGTCCGGTAGGGGCAGGCTAGGACTTACCGACGGTTGTGCCATGACAAGCCCGTGCCCAAGTGTGGCAGCGGTGAGGATTGAGATCAGGCTGCTGACGAGTATCAAATGGTGTGAGGTGGCCTTCATGAGACTTGCTTGACCGCTGAGCTTGCTATCTAGGGCTTGTCTGTTAGCGTTCATGATGTCAGCTATGAACAGTGTTCTCCAGGACAGTGATTTCTTATCAGATCTGGGTCACGCTTTTTCCTAAAGTATAGAGTAGTGGACAAATGTGACAGCCAAGTGTCAGCTTCCCTGACTGATAAAACTACTGGGACAGGGTACTTGTGGAAGCCGCTTCGGACTTGTGTCCAGCCAGCAGGCGATCTCGAGTTGTACCAACCACAATGTATAAGATTGGAACGACAAACAAACTCAAAAGGGTAGCGGCAAGCAGGCCGCCAAAGACGGTAATAAATTGAAGGGGAACCCTGCTTCAGCCTGACGTAGTGATTGCCACTCCCTCAATGGCAACTGGCGTAAGTATCGAAGTGGACCACTTCCAGAAGGTCTATGGCTTGTTCTATGGCACCGCCACCGATGCAGATGCCTCCCAAGCCTTGATTCGAGTCCGTCCGCCTGTTCCCCGTGTCGTGTGGTGTGCAAAGCAGGGCAAAAACTTCAGCAAGGTAGATAAGAGTGAGTATGCCTGGAAATTGAAGCACGCTCTTAAAACCAAGTGGAGCGAGGAAATCTCAGTTATCCGCAGTAACCCCAGCCCTGACCTGGTACCTGGGGTTGAAACCTTTAACTGGGATGATAACCCCCACGTAAATCTATGGTCTCAGATAGCAGCAAAGACCAATGCTGCCATGTGGAACCTTAGGACCAACCTGCTAGAGCGGCTGCGGTACGAAGGACACCCGGTTGAGGTCGTCCAGCTAAATAGTGATTGCCAGGTCAGAGAAGTTATGAAGCAGGCTAGAGCCCAGGTTAAACAGGATTACCACCAGGCTGTCTCCTGTGCTTGCATCCTGACTAAGCCAGAGTTGGCAGCAGTGGAGCGCAAAGAAGGGTTAGGGGTAGAAGACCAGTTAAACCTGATTAAGACCCAGATTGCAGACTTCTACCAGGCGCAAGCGGTAACTCCAGAGCTGGTAGCCTTTGACAATGCGGGGCAGCGCCGAAATCAAATTGTAGAGATGGAAGCTTTGCTATATGGATCTGAATTGTCGCTCAGGCACGACCAGGACGCGCTTGAGCGGCAAGCTAAGTATGGACAGGGATTATTCCCCCCCTGACCACCCCTGCTACGAATTGAGGCGCTTTGGGAGGGAGCGGCTAGGGCTACTCCAGTTTCTGGTTCCCGGCCAAGAGTGGACGGAAGCAGACTTAGAATTGCTGGGAGCTAAAGTCAGGCATTGTAGTCAACAGGTACAACGGTTCTTTGGCTTCAAGATTCCCGACAATTCAGAACACGCTACGAACATCTGGATTTTCCGGCGATTACTAGATCAATTAGGGATTAAGACTGAAGCCCGTCGCCAGGGTCGAGACCAGGTACGCTCAGTTTGGATTCATGAGGAAGCTTGGAATGAACTCCGGACCATTCTGGAGCGTCGCCAAGCCAACCGGGAGAACTATCAGGTAGTAGCTGGCTCCGAGAGTTTCGTTATCCCCGATGTTGTAACCCCCTCCCATATAAATGAACCAGAGGGGGTTACAACAGGAGATCAGGAGAATTCTGTGCCCCGGAAGTTAGTGCTGACAAATGGGGACCTCCAGACTGGAGTTCGTTTGCTGAGTGTTATTGCTCAAGGACGAGAGCTATCCCAGCTTGAACTCTTCAAGTCTTGGTCAGAGACTCAGAAGCAACAACCCTGGGCAGCGGTACCGAAGCAACTCAAGCAGCATCTCAAAGTATTTCTCGAAAGGTTTCAAGGCAAGAATTGGAAGTGGACTTAGCCTTAGTTCTTCAGCCCGGACCTTCTTATCGACTGATAGCGCTGTGGTGAGGCGTGTTCAATTACTTAAACCTAATACCCAGCTAAACAAGATCAGTTTTTTCCCACACTGCATCTCTTCCAGGCTTGATACATCTGATTCGTTGTTGCTGACGCAGCTCAGCCAAGGCTCGGTTAATCGTTGGCCGACTAATTCCTGGACAGGTCCGTTCCACATCTGCATACTGGAACTGCCGAGGGAGCCTCTCTACAGCATTGAGTACTGTTTCACGCTTAGCCCCCTTACTGGTGGTCACAGTACCAACTCGTTCCTCAAAGTGGCGATAGGCTGAGAGAACAACCCCCAGAAAATATTCCCACCATGGCAGTAGTGTGTGTTGGCCTTCGTGCCACCCCTGAGATGAGTTGTAGAGAGTGTCATAGTAGCTTTCCTTAGTCTGTTCAGTAACCTGTTCCAAGCTGATGTAACGACCAACCTCATACCCCGCTTGATAAAGCAACAGTAAGGTGAGAAGACGAGCCATCCGCCCATTAACATCTCGGAATGGGTGAATACAGAGAAAGTCTAGGATATAGGTAGGCATCAATAGCAGGATCTCAATCTCTTCGCCCTGTTGCAGGGCATTAAAACGCTGATGTAGTTGTGTCATCGCATCGGTAGTCAGATAAGCTGGAACTGGTTTGAAGCGGACAAACTTGGTTCCATCAGGAAGTGTTTCAGTAATATCGTTGTTTGATTGCTTCCAGGCACCACCACTACCAGGAAGGAATTGAGTCAAATCTCGGTGTAGTTGTAGCACTAAGCCAGGCGTGAAAGACATGCTGGCATGATTGGCATGAATGGTGCTCAAGACATCTCGATACCCTGCAATCTCTTGCTCGGAACGGTCCTTGGGTGTGGTTTTGTGGGCAACCAGCTTCTGGATACGCTGAGTGGGCGCTGTGATCCCTTCAATGCGGTTCGATGATTCTGTACTTTGGATGACTGCTAGTTGTTGCAGTGTCTCCAGGACTTGCGGAGACTGCTGCTTAAACAATTCCTGCTTGCCTTTATACTCACCAATCATTCGAACTGTTTGCAGCAAGTTCTGGGAAATCGGTTGACGTTCAATGAATCCTGACTCGAAGGATTGCATAGAAAGCTTTAAGAATGTGATCACTTACAGCATAAATGATCACGTTAAGCAGATCATGATCATGTTGAGCACTAGGAAAACTTACTTGAGCAATCTACAACTCAGATAAGTGAAGCCTAAGCAGGGGCGAAGTAATGTTCAGAATATTCAACATCATGACCCAACGGCTGCTCCTGTGGACTTCTGGGATACCTTTTCTGTAGATCCTTCTCCAGCCATAGCCACAGGTGGAAGATTGAGCCCCAGATACTCAGCACCCTTCTCCAGCTCAGGCCGCACAGGAATACTGCCAGTCAAACAGCAGCTTCAGCAGTGGATAGACCAAGCTACCCTAGACCAACCTGTCCTTCCCGAACTGGTTAGACGGCTGCAAAAACAGGGCATAGAAGTGCAACTTCCCCAGACTCGTACCGGCAAAGTCAAAGGAATTAGCTACTCAGTAGAAACTGACAAAGGCAGAGTCGCCATAGCTGGGAGCGCCGTTGGCTCTCACTACAGCTTACCGGGACTGCAAAAGCACTTAGGTATCTCCTATGACCCGCAGCGGGATAACCTGACGCTGGAATCTCAACTCAGAAACCGAAATCCGATTCAGGAAAGCTCCTCACTGCCAGTTCACAGGACTACTATTGAAAGCGTTAGTCCCACTCCTCCAACCCATGAATACCGCAATGGCAGCAACACCAGCAGCAGCCCTTCCCAGGACCAGGACATGCCCTCTCTAGAGCTGAGCAGTTCCGACCAGAGCAGGATGCAAAGTCCCATAAAGGAACTGGCGGAATTGAAGCAAGCTCATGCCCGCCTCTGGCAGGAAGTGGGAGCATTGCAGAACCAAACCAAAACTTCTCAGGAGCAGACGCAGAAGGACATCAACACATGGACGCAAACCAATCTAAGCTTGACCCAGCTCCTGACTCGCCAGACGGAGCTGATGAACCAAATCGTGAGAGACTTGCAGCAATCCGAGCAGCACAGGAGCAGTACGAACGCAGCCTTGACAACCTTGAGCGGTCAATTAGAGGGTGGGAGCACGAACTCGCCATCGGGGACCAGTACTTCCGAGATCGTAGCCCTGACCCAGATCACAGGCAACCAAGCCGCCCAACTGACCAATCAATCGGCAGGACCTGCAACAGATCAACCGCAGCTTAACCACCCTGCACCAAAAGCTGCCCAGCAAGACAGCCTTTCCCTTCAGACTCCTGCTCGACGGGGAAACCGTCACTCTCCGAGGGATACTGGCCGCAGTGTTAGTGATGGGGATATCGGCAGGGATGATCGCACCAGTGGTGAATCAGTTCCTTTCCTTGAAGAGAACACAAATGCTCGACCGGATGAACGGCAGGATCAACAATCTAGAAATTCTGCTGAGAAAGCGCAGTTAAGCACTGGAGATCCAGCTCAATCCCAGGGAGCACAACCACAAGCTCCAAGTCCAGAGGACCGGTCTCTAGAGAACGTGCCCCAGCAGGAAGCCAGCACTGTTCGTAATCTGGCCGCTTTTCTAGTCCATGAAAAACTGATCCAGCACGCTGGTAAACCGAGAAGAAATGGAGTGCGCGAGTGTGAGGGAAAGTACTACCTGACTCGGAAAGTAGGAGATAAGCTCACAGTGACGGCCAAGGATGGTCGAGGTGAAATCCTCTCCTGCCGAGGTGAGCAGATCACTGGCAACCTTACCCATGAGGACATTAGGAGATTCCATGCTCTTGACCAGAAGCTTGAGCAGTTTTTGGCCCAGCAACAGCAGCAGGCAGAAACTCAACCCAGGAGACCTCAACAAGATAGAGGAATCTCGCTATAAGGAGATAGCACTGGGGATGGCGATCTCAACCCGTGCAGCGTACTTGGGGTAATGGTAGCGAAGACACTGTTGGCGAATTCATGAAACCAGCATTTCTACGTGGGGAAAGTCACGGTAGAACAAGTATTCCAGACGACTCTAGGCACTTCGCCAACAGTGTCAGCGAAGCTGTCACCAGCCGCCACGCAACGGCTGGAACATTTACCTAGAGCTAGTTTCAGAAAAGTTTTGATGTTCACAGACCTCAAGTCGGTCGTTGAAGATTTTCAATATCCTGTCAGAGCGCTACCGAAATCGTCGTCGGTGATCTGGATTGAGATGCAGCACCATTGCGGGGCTTTACAACTACGAACTCTGTCTCTCTGGATGACTTTTGCAAGATATTGCAGTTGAAGAGATAGTTAGGACAGAGTAGCTTGTATACCCAGAGTGCCGAAGAGAATATCAATGCCCGCCCCTTATAGTGACGACCTCCGCCAAAAAGTGCTCGATGCGGTGGATCGCGGCGAACGCAAAAGCCA
>JBGTDT010000115.1:0-23611 GCA_041748155.1 Thermosynechococcaceae cyanobacterium
TGGCTTTTGCGTTCGCCGCGACCACCGCATCGAGCACTTTTTGGCGGAGGTCGTCACTATAAGGGGCGGGCATTGATATTCTCTTCGGCACTCTGGGTATACAAGCTACTCTGTCCTAACTATCTCTTCAACTGCAATAGTTTGTCGTGAATCTGGTTACTTTTACTCCAGGTGTACTCCCGATAGGAGCATTCGATCTCTCTTCTAAGCAAAACTTGTGATGGTCTTCAGAGTGAAGGTTCTGTACATTAGCCTAGGCAGAATGCTCGATTCCAGTGATCACGCTTAAGGTTTTTTAGTTCGAATTCTTTTCAGGTTGAGGAACCGCTTTTTAAGTTGCTTTAGATTTGGGTCGTGCCCTCCGTAGCGCCAGTGAATGTAAGCTTGGGAGATGTCTTCGACAGTTAGGGCTAAATTTGCAGGGTGGGCCTGCCCGACTTGGGTGGCATACTCAAGGGGAGTTTGCTCAGGCCGCTTACGCATGCCTCGCTCAGCCAGCCACCTCAGCATCTGCTGGTAGAGTCCTTCCATGGGTGGCAGTTTTGATAGCCAGCGATCGTAGCGCCAGGCTTGCCACTGGCTCCAGGATAACCAGGCCAAAAAGCCGCAGCTAATTCCTAGCAGCAGGGCAGTAAATAGCCCAACCCAACCTTGGGAAAACAAGGCCAGAAGTTGACTAATCCAAGCCATGAGCGCGGTAAGGATGCCAACCAGGAGTCCGCTAACTGGAGAGGGTAACCAACCCGCAACCCACCGCCATAGTTGCCGCAGCACACTGAAGGTTTGATCGACTTCAACAGAGGCGGGAATTATTTCATGCCCTGGAATCGGGTCAAAGGCAAACCAGCCGTATTTAGGAAAGTACACTTCGGTCATGGCATAGGCATCTGTGTTGCGGACAATATAAAGCCCGGTGAGCGGGTTAAACTTGCCGGAGTCAAAGCCTACCACCAGTCGGGCTGGAATCCCAATTGAGCGGAGCATCACCGTCAAAGCCGTTGAGAAGTGATCGGGATACCCGCCTTGGAACCGGAACAGAAAGGCATCAACCAAGTCTTCCCCAGGGCCTAATTCTGCCAGGTCTGGTTGAATTGTATACTGCTGCTTGAGGGCTTGGGCGAGATAAAGAGTCTGCTCGTAGGGGGATGCCAAGGGTCTGGCCGCCTTTGCCAGCAGCGCTTGGGTCTGTTGTCGGATTTTAGCGGTTGCTTCGGGGGGAACTTGGAGATAGGAATTGCGAATCTGAGCCGGATAAACAGTTGCAGCTTGTTGAAGCAGGGTGCGATCGCGGTAGGGAACGTTTGAGACAACGGTGTAGGTTAGTCCTTCTGGCAGACCGATGGGCGATCTCAGCTCCCCTTCTGGACCCAGCGCCACCTGTTGCGTGGGAAAGTAAAGGGCCTTGGGCTGGGTCAGGGCCGGAATCAGATTGGGGAGTTCGGAAACCATCGTGTAGGTTTGCACGATCTCTTTTGATTGACCGGTTGGAGTAGATTGGGGCAGGTTAAACTGGTAAGACCAACTGGAACGGTTCAACTTTTCAACTTGGTCATTCCGGGAAACCTTCCAGCCCTGCCCAGTGTAGTGCTCAAAGGAGAGAACTCGCCAAAAGCCTGCAACTTGAGCCCGCACCCGCATCACCACTTTTGGGATCAACTGACCCCGCAGATTCTGGTTAATTTGATCGTTGAACCCGTAGTAAAACGTACTATCAAATTCTAAATCCCCTTCACCCTGACCTCCTGCTCCTCCACTGCCAGGATTTGATCCTGGCCTGACATAACCAGGATTAATCACCTGCCGTCCATCGAACTTTCCCTTAACGTCAATTTGAGCGCTAACTGGGAAGCTTCGCAGTTGATATCCCGGCAGGCGTGGCATGATGGCAAAAATGCTCAGTCCCAGCCCAATCACCACGAGCAGAACAACTCCCAGACGCCGAGGGGCCAGACCGATACCCTTGAGCTTGAGCGACAGTAAACCCAACCGGGAGCGGTAGTCTAGAACTAAAACGGGTAATGCGATCGCCAGAAAGAGCAATAAGAACAGCCCGAAGCTCGATGTTTGGCTCAAGGTGGCTGCCACACTGAGTAGAATCAGCCCAATCACCGCTGAGTAGCCCAGATCCTTGCGACGGGGTAGATCGAAGCTGTGCAAAACCTGGAGTTGAATTAAGAGCTCTGCCAGCATCAGCCGGGAGTCGCTCATTTGGCTAACCAGGCGACTAAGAAACAGACCCAGGACCAGGATCATGCCAATTGCAATGCAAAATTTTGTCGAGACGTTTCGTTCCCGACGGCGGAACCAGCTCCAAGTTGCCCCAATTCCACTCAGCGGCACAGCCCAAAGATTGCTCCAGGTAAGTGACGCTGCCGCAGTTGCCACAATGCCAACCGTCACGAGGGTCTGGACAAATATCCGCAGCAAAATTGAGCTTTCTGTTTCCCTCTGGAGCGCTGTGTCTAAACGCCGCCTTCCTATTGCCAGAGTGGTTTGAAGCTGCCGCATCCCAAACGCCTTAAACATGAGCTTTACCCCAGGGCAAGCTAACGCCACTGGTAGAGTGTTCCCCTACAGTTGGGCTCAGGCAACATTTCGGCGAGGAGAGTGGGAAAAGCTATATTGCGCGGTTCAACAACACCCTGGGGCAACGAGTCGGATCTTTGGCTCGTAAGACCCTGTCATTTTCCAAGGCCCTCTGATATCGATTATCAACTCGGTAAAGTCTCAGCTCTAAGGCTCTACCTTGACGCCTTTCCAAAAGGCCACGTAGCCTTCGATGTTTTTGGCCCGCTCCTTGGCGCTGGGGTAGTACCAAGCTGCATCTTTGTTGACTTGACCATCTACCACAATGTTGTAGTAGCTCGCTAGCCCTTTCCAGGGGCAGGTGGTGTGGTAGTCACTGGGTTTCAAATACTCCTGATGAACTGAGTCAGGCGGGAAATACTGGTTACCTTCAACCACTTCGCAGCGATCGCTTTCGGCAATTACGGTTTCATTCCACACTGCTTTTGGCATACAGAACTCCTTTGCAAGGAACAGTCGTCTGATTGAAATCCTATTCTTCTACCAAGTTACCGCGTCCTTGCCTACTTTACGATGCTGCTTTTGCTATGCTGAAATCGCCAACCCAGCCGGTACTAAAGACCCAGGCTCAGGAGAATAAAAGGATATGAGTCAAGCTATAGGACAAAGTAAGCTATACGAAAATGACTTTTGCCTCTGGGTAGCAGATACTGTTGCTAAGTTAAAAGCGCAAGATTTTCATCAGCTAGATCTAGAGTATCTGATCGAGTAGATCTAGAGTATCTGATCGAGGAAATTGAAAGCTTGGCAGGACGGGACAGACGAGAGGTGGAAAGCCGTCTAGATGTGCTTCTGAACCACTTGCTCAAGCAGTACTATATTCCTACTCCTGATAGTTATCGAGGCTGGGAGTTGACAATTGGAGAGCAACGAAAACAGTTGCAACGATTGCTCAAGCAATCCCTTAGCCTGCAAAGTTATTTATCCGAAGTCTTTGACGAAATTTGGCATGTTGCCTTAGCGGATGCCCAAGAAGATTATCCCCAAGTCGAGTTTCCCGATGAATGGCCATTTAGCCGCGATGTCAAGGCGATCCTATCTGGGGAAATTTGGCAAACCTGATTGCCTTTTCCTGAACCGTGTTAATCCAACTAGCCTTCCTGGGAAGGGCCTGGAACCTTAGCGGACTAACCAGTATTTCGCATCCCTGCGGCAATGCCATTGATTGTGAGCAAGGCTCCCCGCAGCAATTCGCCCTTGCTGTAGCGGGAGCGAAATACCCCGGATGCAGCTTGGCTGGAATGCTGCCGTAGACGCTTTAACAGCGAAACCTGTAAAAAACCCAGGGGAACAATCGTACCGTTGCGGAGTTGTACGGAGCGTTGTAAGTCTGGATCTCCATCTAACAGTCGCTGATGACCGGCAATGGTTAAGACTAGTTCGCGGGTCAGGTAGTACTCTGCGGCAATTTGCTCAAACAACGGTTCAAATCGAGACCGATCTTCCGGTTGCGTCAATTCCCGTACATAGTGATGGGCAATCTGGAGATCTACCTTTGATAGGGTCATTTCGACCTTAGAGATCACCATTTTGAAAAACGGCCATTTGAAGTAAAAGTAGCGTAACAAGGCTAGGTGTTCCTCTGGTTTTTCATCTAGGAAGTCCCGCAATGCCGTTCCGACACCATACCAGGCAGGCAGAAGAAAGCGGCTTTGAGTCCAGCTAAACACCCAGGGAATGGCTCGCAGACCCGCCAAATCCTTTTTGCCACCTCTGCGGGTCGGTCGAGAGCTAATTTGTAGCTGGCTGATCTCTTGGATCGGGGTGACCTGATGGAAGAAATCGACCAGATCAGGCTGTTCGTGAATCAAGGCGCGGTAGTGCTGGCGCGATCGCCCCGACAGTTCCTCCATAATCTCGTGCCAGGGCTGGATCTCTTCAAACCCGGTCCGCAGGAGACTAGCCTGAATCACGGCTGTAGTAATTGTTTCTAAGTTATAGAGTGCTAGCTCCGGCAGGGAATACTTGGAGGCCAGGACCTCGCCTTGTTCAGTAATCTTGATGCGGCCATTGATGCTGTACCCCGGTTGGGCCAAGATTGCTTCGTAGGCAGGTCCGCCGCCTCGCCCCACAGAACCACCCCGGCCATGAAAGATCCGCAGCGCTATTCCAGACTGCTCTGTGGTTCGTTGCAGGGCCTGCTGAGCTTTGTAGATCTCCCAGTTGCTGCTTAAGAAACCCGAATCCTTGTTACTGTCGGAGTAGCCCAGCATCACCTCTTGCAGATTTACTTGCTCTTCAGCGCCAGATAGGCCCTGAGAAGCTGCTGTTGAGGCTGAGTCTATTGCTGGAGAGGCTGATGGAGACTCATGGCCGCCCGCTAAGTGAGCCCGGTAGACGGGCAGCTCTAGGAGTTTGGCCATCACCGTCGGGGCTCGTTTGAGATCTTCTACGGTCTCAAATAATGGCACCACGTGTAGAGTGCCAGCCCCGGTAACCGGGTCGTACAGTCCAGCTTCTTTGGCGAACAGTAAAACTTCCAGGATATCGCTGACCTCGTGGCTCATACTGATCACGTAGGTTTGGCAGATTCTAGCGCCAAACTCTTGCTGTAGCTTTCGCACCATCCGAAAGGTTTCAATAATTTCTTGGGTCCGAGGTGAAAACGGCAACTCTGCCGGAATCAGGGGACGGCGAGTCTGTAGTTCTGTTGCCAACCACTGCGATCGCTCTTGTTCTGATAGCTCGTTGTAGGGCCTTGGTAAAACTTGTAGGTACTCGGTAACTTCGTTCAGGGCATCAGAATGACAGGTACTCTCTTGGCGAATGTCCAGGTGGGCCAAGATGAAGCCATAGGTTTCAGCCTGAACAATCAGGTGGTTTAGATCCCGGCAACTCAACCCGGTTTCACTGAGGTTGCGCTGGATCAGTCGCAGTTCTTCTAGAAACTCCTTCCCAGAGTGGTAGACATCGGTCCCGCTGTTCTCAGGCTGTCCTTGCTCTCGGAGACAATCCTGCTGAGTACGCTGCTGGTTGCGATCGCGGGTATTTTCCAATCGCTTCAGCACGTAGGACAATTTCAAGCGGTAGGGTTCTTGGCGAAAGCGAATCGCCAGTTGATCGTAAACTTCAGGCATCTGCCGCTGTTCCTGCTCCAGCGACTCCAGCAACTCCGGCAGCACATCGCTCCAGTGCAGGGACAAGCTCAGGAGGTTGATCAGCTTGCGAACAGACTGGATGTATTTATCCAGGACCAAGCTGCGCTGGTAGCAGGCAGTCTGCCAGGTTACCTGCGGCAGAACGGAGGGATTGCCATCTCGGTCTGCACCGACCCAGGAGCCAAACTCACAGAAGTTAAAGCGAGGCGGACGCAGTCTAGGGTATGTGGTCTTCAGCGCCTGCTGGAAACGCTCATAAAGCTGGGGAATCACATCAAACAAAACTTCTTGGAAGTAGTGCAGGCTGCTCTCGACTTCATCCAAGACCGTTGGCTTGAACTGGTGCAGCTCATCCGTTCGCCACCAGAGCAGAATCTCCTCGATCAACTGCTGTCGTAGCACCGTCGCTTCCCCGCTAGCCATCATTCTCTCTGAGCTTGACTCTACATCGTCCAACTGGTTGAGAATTCTAGCGATTCGCCGCTGTTTATCCCGGATTGTCTGGCGGACGATCTCCGTGGGGTGGGCGGTGAAGACCAGCTTGATCTCTAGCTGATCGATCAGGTTTTGAATGTGCTGGGGTGGAACGTTCAGACTTTTCAGACGGGGAAACAGCCAGTGAAAGGTGCCTAGATTCCGTTCCAAAGGGCCAATGCCGTACAGGCTGTTTTCCAGCCGTTCCGTTGGGCCGCTGCGGGGGTCGGCATGCTGGCTCTGGGCAGGAAAGCTTTCACTTCCAGCTGCCGCAAGCTGATCAGAGCTGGGTGGGTGGGTAGGGGACTCTCCCTGGGTACGCGAAAGACTCTCTCGCTGTTCGTAGTGTTGTTCGACAATATTGATCAGCTGGAAATAGAGGGCAAAAGCGCGTGCTGCTCGAATGGCTTCGTTCAAGTCCAGTTTTTCTACTAGCTTCAAGACCTCGGCTTCAGGCGTGCGGAGTGCCTGTCCTTCCGGAGAACACATAGACCGCAACTGCCGCAGCAGATCGACCAACTCCTGACCACATTCCTGCTTCAGCACCCATTCCAGCAAGTCTTCAACCACCTGGAGGCGGTGACGCAGAAATGGATCGGACCTTGGGGTGGTCAGAATCTCTTCGGACTGCTCCAGCAGTGAACCCATAGATTCTGTACCTGTAATTAGACTCATAGACTTTTAACCCAGCCTAGTCAGTACTTTCTACAATTTTATGGGGAAAACCGCACTCTTTAGCTTGGACTCAGGAGCAGCTATCAGACTCTGGACAACTCCTCCTGATCGCAGCCCTTTTCTAGACTCACCTAAGACCAGTTTAAGTGCTGTAGTTTAAATGGCAGATAGCAGGAGCTTAACAGAGTGGCAGCAGACGGTGGACAGCTAATTAAAGTTGGCACGGGCAGAGTGTGCCGTCCTCTCAGATGAATCACATCGCAGGGGAGTTGGCCCAAGACTTTTCACGTTGTTGAGGACAATACAAATGGTTTTTGAATCTAGCGCCGAGTATTTGGTGAATCGTCGTCAAAGTCAAAATCCTCGTCGTCAAAGTCCTCGTCTTTTGGGGGCTGATTTGGGGTGTTCACCTCTCGGTATTCAGCGTCATAAATGGCTTCACGTCGTCCAACCCCTGACTGCCTAGAGTCTCGGTAGCTGTAGGAGTAGGAAGACCCAGATTGATAGCCGCTCCTCGGTCCAGGTTCAGCTTCATAGCTTTTGGGCTGACTGGAGTAGTCCACCGGATCAGGGTCGTCGTAGTTCTCAGCTTGGTAATCGTTTTGAGTGTTGCTAGAATTTTCGGCTGGAGATGAGAAGGGCATTCTGTTTGCAGAACTTTCCGATCGCCTGGCGTCTTGAGAGAATCGCCCTGAACGCTGAGTTAAATAGTTTGACAATTGTACTAAACCTTGAACTATCAAGCCAGTCACAATGCCAGCGGCGATCGCGCCCAAGATCAACAAAGCCAAGGAAATTGGTTGCGATCGCAGCCCCAAAAACACAAGCGGAACAGCAGGTGACAGATTTTGCAGTCCTAAACCGATCAGTCCTGCCAGAATCACCAGGAGTAGTATGACCCGGACTACAGCCATCGTGAGCGTTCCTCTCAAACCTCAGCAAAGCTGAACAACGACTATTCCTTAAGTATGGCCCTGCCAGCGCTGCAGCGGTACACAATCAATGCCTAATTGATCCAAGCTGCGGGCAATGACAAAATCCACCAGATCCTCAATGGTTTGCGGGTGGTGATACCAGGCAGGAATCGCCGGGACAATCCGAGCCCCTGCTTCTGCTAAGGCAGTCAGATTACGCAGGTGAATCAAGCTCAAAGGAGTCTCGCGTGGGACTAAAATCAGCGATCGCCCCTCCTTCAACTGCACATCTGCTGCTCTTTCCAATAAGTCAGAGCTTAAGCCAGCAGCCAGCTTTGCTACCGTACTCATGCTACAGGGGATCACAATCATCCCCAGAGTACGGTAAGAGCCACTGGCAATACTAGCACCCAGATCAGTGGCAGGATGGCAAGTCAGCTTACCACCATTCACACCAGCCTGTTGCCGCCAGAATTCTTCCTGCTGAACTGGCTCTGGCGGCATACGGATACTTCGTTCTGCTTGCCAGACCTGATAGGTTGCTCGAGAGGCAACCAACTCAACAGCGTAATCAGCCTGAAGCAAAAATCTTAGGGTCCGCACCGCGTAGATTAGCCCTGATGCTCCAGAAATGCCTAGGACAACTGGCTTAAATGAGGTAGAAAGCTGGGACACGTAGTCACGAATTAATATCTCGATCAAATAAGCGAAAAACTGCCTTTTAACCGGGCTACTGGTGTGCCGCTACATTATATCCACATCTCAGCAGCACTCCACTTTTTGCTCACAGATGGCCCTGACCCCAAGCAGTTAACAACCAGTCAGCAGTGCTAAACTATTACTTGACTCGGACCCATGCAATTACAACGCCTAAACTTTGTCAGGACCGGAAGGTAGCAGCAACACGGGATGCTTGTAGTAGGCGTGGACTCCGGGTCGCTTTTTTCGACAGGAGCTGGAGTCCCAATGGCTGGTTTTACAGATATTGTTCAAAAAGCACTTTATCTTGGCGTTGGTATCGCCGCTCATGCTGGTGAAAAAGCCAGTACTAAATTCTCTGAACTGCGTGATCAAGCTCAAGATTTAGTTGATGAAATGGTAAGCCGGGGTGAAATGACGACAGAAGAAGCCCGTCGATGGGTCGAACAGATGACCCAGACGGGTACACCTTCCCCGACAGAGTCAACGGCCCCACAGCCCTCCTCACAGCCCCGCAGAATTCAGATCCTCTCTGACGATGGCAACTCAGACAGCACTCATCTGCCATAGGTCCCGCTGAATTACCAGGGTATTCGGAGTTCTAACGGCACTGCATCTACCCTAAAACTTCATTAGTACCTCACCTAGAAACGAACCAAGATTAGGAGTAAGTTGATGGAGTCATGGCAAAAAGACTTTTTGCAAACGATGGGCATGGTGACAGGTGAAGTAGAGCAGTTTTTTTACGACCTTACTGAAGTAGTTGATGGAATAGCTGCTGAGATTGATCAGGTAATGGCTGATGCCACTGAGCCAATCCTAGAACTTTATCTTGGACTAGAGACTGTTGTCGGCGAGGCGGCTCAACCCATTGTCCAGACAGTGCAGCCAATCTTAGAAGAACATGCTGCTTGCGTCGGCTGTCGTCACTACTACGGACAAGTTGATGGCGGTAACCTGCTAATCTGTGCTATGCATCCCTACGGCTGCAATTCAGACCGCTGCCCTGATTGGCAGTCAGCCTGGGACCAGTCGTAGGGCTACTTAGGCGGTTTTCTGATCAGTTTGGTGCAGCCCAGTTAAACTGCCATCGCCAGTCACGACTTCTCCAATTTGATAGGCTGGGATATTTTGTGATTCAAACCACCCTAGAGTTTGCTCAGTATGGTGAACTGGCACCAGCAGGACAAAACCAATCCCCATATTGAAGGTATTAAACATCTCAGCCGCACTGACCTCTCCTGTTGCAGCTATCCAAGTAAAAATAGGGGGAACAGACCATTGCTGCGGGTAAATTTGTACTGACTGCCCTGGTCCTAGGCAGCGTGGCAGGTTTTCTGGCAGTCCTCCACCTGTAATGTGAGCCATACCATGAATTTCAAGTCCTGCCTGGCTTGCCCCTAGGACTGGTTTGACATAAATGCGGGTAGGGGTCATCAGAATCTCTCCCAAGCTTTGATGACTGGAAGTTGTCGGGGGATGACCTACAGTTGGTGCTCTAAAAGATTCACTCCGTGTTTCGCCCCAGGGGGATGATAGCTCAGGCAAAGCCTGGCCGCTAGACTCATGCGGATCATTGTTAAACACTCCCGGAGGAGAATCGTGCCAGTTTAAGCCCTTGTCTTGGATAATCTTCCGAATCAGACTAAAACCATTGCTGTGAACTCCCTGGCTGGCTAAGCCGATCGCCACGTCTCCAACCTGGGCCTGAGAGCCGTCTAACAATTTCTGTCTTTCCACAATACCCACACAGAAACCCGCAAGATCGTATTGTCCAGGCTGATAGAATCCAGGCATTTCAGCAGTTTCCCCCCCCAGCAGAGCACAGCCGGATAAGCGACAGCCCTCGGCAATGCCAGCAATAACTTGGGCCAGGTGGTCAGGTTTGAGTTGAGCGGTTGCTAAATAGTCCAGAAAAAACAAAGGTTCTGCACCCGCCGTCAGCACGTCGTTGACACACATGGCAACTAAATCAATCCCAACCGTGTGATGGCAGTTTAGACTGTGCGCTAACGCTAGCTTGGTCCCAACGCCATCTGTACCAGAGACTAAAACAGGTTCTCGATACCCTGCTGGCAACTGGAACAAGCCACTGAACCCACCTAGCCCACCGATGACCTCAGGTCGATGGGTACTCTGAACAACATCCCTAATCTGATCTACAAACGCGCGACCGGCAGCAACATCAACCCCTGCCTCTCGATAATCCATCTCAGCTATCCACCAGGGCTACCTGCAAAGAGTATTGTAAGTGTTAATTAAATGTTCAGTGCTGGAAACCAGGGATCTGTGGCTTGACAGGCTGCTTTGACCCTGTCTTAAACTAGTCATCTAAAGTTCCTAGCTCTGGTTAGCTTCAGAGGTCAGGGTCAAGGTTGAGTTCCTAACTGATACCAATAAGTGCAACCTATCTATTCGAATATTCAACAACGATCCCTAAGGAGCTATAGATTTTCTTAATCATTCAGTTGGAGCCAAACAGCAAGAAAAGCCTGACTCTTGAAGCAGTTTCCCTTACTTCTTTAGACATAGAGGAGTACCCACCTTGCTCCCATCTGCAAAAGTACGGTGATCCCTAAGGCAAAACTTCATGATAGGGTGTAAAAGTTTTGCAGCTAACGGAGCGCGGACAAACTTGCCAGCCGCCTAAGTTTTGTCGTCGTGCTGCTGTAATTGACCACTTTAACCTCTACGTAACCTTCTGATGAACGCTTATGAAGCAACAGATTTGGAGTGGACTAGTGGCTGCCCTGTTTGCCAGCACCTTTGGTGTTGCATCCTCAAGCAAGGCTAGTCAGGACCAGACCGTTGACCCAGATTCTCAAGTAAAAGCAAGTCTTGACACCTCCTTGGGTACCAGTCCTCAATCCGGTAATGTCGTTAAGATGGGCGAGCGCCAGTCTGAGACAGTTGCTCAGGTGGATGAAGCAGGAATCGCCAGAATACAATCTCACATCCAGGCAGACCGTAACGCTGTAACCCTCTATGTCCGCAACATTCCAGTCCTAACTTTTTTGGGTTCCCGGCAGTCGGGTAGTAGTGGGGTGAAGGTTGCAACGACCAACCTTTCTGATCAGCTACTGGTGGATGCCTCGCCGAAAGCGACAACAGTAGAAAATCCTCAAGACCCGGTTTGGCGAGCGACAACTGTTGCGGCCAAACTTAACCAATTGAATCGTGAAGACTTTGATGCTAAATCAATCCAAGTTGCTTGGGATCTCAAGCGGAAGCAGTATGTTGTCCGCACTGGTAAGGAGCAGTTAGTGGAGCTGAACGCTCAAACGACCTCACCCAGCAAGACGAGTGATTCTGCAGTAGCTGCTCTGCAAGTTACGAATCTACTGCGACGGCAGTTGGGTGGTGCACCGCCCTTAAAGGCTATTCCCGGCAAACCAGTCCAGGCGGTCCAGCGATCGCGGCCTAAAGGAATGGCTTCCTGGTATGGTCCAGGGTTTCACGGCAGACGAACTGCGAGTGGTGAGCACTTTAACCAGTATGCTTTAACGGCTGCTCACCGTAGCCTGCCCTTTGGCACCCGTGTTCGAGTTACTAACGCGTATAATGGGCGCTCCGTTGTGGTTCGAATTAACGATCGCGGCCCGTTTACACGGGGTCGGGTTATTGATTTATCTAGAAAAGCGGCTCAAGTCCTTGGCGTATTTAGTCGGGGTTCTGCTCCAGTCAGCCTGGACGTTTTGAAGTAATTACACGATCACCCCAGGGACGTCTGCTACTCAAGTTTAGACTTACGATTTTAGATTGATCAATCAGGCTAAATTTAGGAGCTTGAGATCCACGGCTAGACCCCAATCCAAAATTGAGCTTTCCTGGTCAGAAGTATTTCTTGAGTCTAGAACCCTCCAATCAGGTTTCTTGAGAAAATACAGGTATGACCAAAGATTCAATCCCTTTATTAAGGACAGTCGCTGACTTGCGCTGCTTTTTACGCCTGACTTGCAGCAGGGGTAGCACTGATCAGCCTGCTACCCGCCAAGAGCCGGAGGCTTTCACTGGCATTGGCTTTGTCCCGACGATGGGGGCACTCCATCAGGGGCATCTCAGCCTGATTCAGCGAGCTCGCTACGAAAACAGGATTGTGCTGGTTAGTATCTTTGTGAACCCCCTGCAATTTGCCCCGTTGGAAGACTTCCATCAATACCCACAAAACTTGGCAGCCGATCAAGTTTCGTCTCAGCAGGCAGGGGTCGATGCCATTTTTGCTCCCGCTCAAGCTGAGCTGCTTTCCCAGGACTCCACTACGCAAGTTGTGCCGCCGTTGTCGATGACGCAACGACTGTGTGGTAAGCTCCGGCCTGGGCACTTCCAGGGTGTTGCGACCATTGTGACTAAACTGTTGAACCTGGTACAACCTGAGCGGATCTATTTTGGTCAAAAGGATGCTCAACAACTGGCGATTATCCAGCGTTTGGTCAATGATCTGAGCTTTCCGGTTGAAGTTGTCCCGTGTCCAGTGGTTCGAGAAGCCAGTGGCCTGGCCTACAGCTCTCGGAATCAGTATCTTACTCCTGCCCAAAAACAGCAGGCGACTGGGTTGTACCGCGGTTTGCACCGGGCCAAGCAAGCGTTTCGCTCCGGAATTTGTACCAGCGGTACCTTAATAGAAACGGTCCAGGCGGAACTTACCACTACCCCAGGCGTAAAACCCGAATATATTGAACTCGTTCATCCCACCACGCTCACTCCTTTGGAAAAAGTTGAAGACATTGGCCTACTGGCGATCGCTGCCTGGGTTGGCTCCACTCGCTTGATTGACAATGTGCGGCTGCACAACCGCAAACCGATCTTGGCCATTGATGGGCCAGCAGGAGCGGGCAAATCCACGGTGACCCGGCGAGCCGCGGAAATACTGGGATTGCTCTACCTAGATACGGGCGCAATGTACCGGGCTGTGACCTGGCTGGTCCTACAGTCGGGTCTCTCGGTCCAGGATGAAGTCGCCATTGCCGAACTGGTGCAGCAGTGTCAGATTCAGTTGAGCGCCAATTCAAATCCAGAGGCCCCGCCTCAAGTTTTTGTCAACGGTCACGAGGTTTCCCAGGCGATCCGTAGCCTGGAGGTCACAGCTCAGGTCTCCGGGATCGCTGCTCAGCCTGGTGTGCGGCGTGGATTGGTTAAACAACAGCAGCGCTACGGTCAAACGGGTGGTGTTGCTGTAGAGGGGCGAGATATTGGCACCCACGTGTTTCCCGACGCTGAGCTAAAGATTTTTTTGACGGCCTCGGTGCAAGAGCGAGCCCGCCGTCGCCAACAAGAGCTCAACCAAGCTGAAATAGACATCAGTCTTGAGCAGCTCCAGCGAGACATAGATGAGCGGGATCACAAGGATAGTACCCGTTCAGTTGCCCCCCTCAGAAAAGCCGCCGACGCGATCGAGATCCATACCGACAATCTGAGTATTGCTGAAGTAATCAACCGAATCGTAACGCTTTACCGGGAGCAGTTTCCCTAAACTGCTCCCGGTAGCAAGTCTGTCAGACACGTAATTCAGACTCAGTTTAATTGATGGGAAATCTAAATATCACCGATAAAGTAAACAAAGATATTGTAAGTTTTATTAAATTTCAGTATGCTTTTAGGCAAAGGATAACAATTTTCTCTGGAAAGTTTGGGCTGAGCCTAACGCAGGTCTAGGGACAGGCTAAATGCTTTAAGGCATGATTATTTCAACTTAAGCTACTTTCAAGACTGACATTTATTCTCTTGAAAACTGTGAGGTTCTTTGAAGTGATTGGAGTTTCACTTCGCCCTGCCAGCCGTGGCTGGAGCACCATCAGCTTTGCCTCTACTCTTTACTTACAACCTGTTCTGGACTTATTGTTAGTAAAAATTCCGTTACGCTATCGAGCAGAAATCAAGCTAGGGCTGCAAGAGGCATTGGTGAATGCAGCTAAGCATGGCAACAATTTAGACCCCAGTAAAACGGTTATAGTCCGTTTTACTGCACTATACCAGCAACACCACTGGGTCATCTCTGACCAAGGCTCTGGCTTCACTACGCCTAAAACCCAAGCGTCTAAGCCTGTTGCCCCTTTACCCCGTGAGGAACATGAGTGTGGCCGAGGCCTGCACATCCTCTACCAGATTTTTGATCAGGTGCATTGGAACTCAAAAGGAACAGAGCTAAAGCTGTGTAAACATGTCAGCGATCGTCTCCGACCGACCTTTAGCCATCGCTCGAAACTGCCCCTTCTCCGGTAGTAGCCGGCAGAGCATCTAAAAAGTCCTCTGCTTGCATAATTTTGTAGAGATTGACGTCTGCTTCTAAAAGACAGGCATGGCCGCTCTGGGGTAAAGTCACAATTTGTGCATTGGAGAGATTGGTGGCAAGACGGTCAGCCTCTGCCAGGGAGGGTAGGAGGCGGTCAGCTATGCTCGCAATCAACAAAACAGGTTGGGTGAGGCATTGAAGTAGGGTTTCGTTCACTTCAAACTGGTTTAACAAAGACAAGCGCCAAATAGAGGTTTTCTGAGGCACAAATCGAATTGCTTCCTCTAGAGCTTGGCGAGCAGTAGGCTCAATCCGGTCTGTAGCAGCCAAAAAAGGCAAGAGTTCCACCGAGGCGAACTGGTACAGAGTCTGAGGTAACCAGTGAGTCAGGTAACATCCCCAATGAATCCAGGGTCGTCGGCTGTAGGAGGAAGCAGAATTGACTAAAATAATTCGATCAAACAGCCGGGGTGCCTTCAGTGCCACCTTGATCGCCAAGCAACCTCCAAAGGACTCGCCGCAGAGGTAAACAGATCGACGGGGGGCTTTTTCCAGTTCGGCTTGAATTAACTTGAGGACGCTATCTGTAAGGTCATCCCAACCTGTGAGGTCATTCGGGGGAATCGCCAAACAACGGACATCAAAAGTTGTTTCTAAACCTGCCGTTTGAACCCGCAGCAGCTTCCCTGTTCCATCCATTCCGGGCAAGAAAATGAATAGGGGACGACTGGGATCAGATCGGGTAGGCGTTAAAAAGCAAAGGTGACTGTGGATTTCGGACATTGAATTCGCTGTAGACTGTCAAGTTTAGCTCTAAGTTTGTTGCCGAACAGTAGGTTCTGCCCAGCAATGGCACCTGTTCTTGCTTGTGGTTGCTAATCGTATCCCTGGCCCAACAAGTCCTTGATTTCCCGCTGGCAGTGATCGGTCAGCTCTGTGACAAGAGATCTAGCATTTTTACCTTGATAGCTTTGTTGTTCAGCAGGGGTGATCCAGCGAGGATGACCAATCAGGACCTTTACCCGCTGGTAAACCACCATTGGATGCCAGCCGCCTTGCTGAAACAGCGGCTCAGAGGGGTCAAACAGACTGAGTAATCCCAAGGGAGCAACGGAGCTACAGGTTTCTTGAATCGCGGAGATCGCCACTGGCAGAACTGCTAAGTCGGCTATGGGAGCCCGCAGAGCCAGGTGAGCAAAGCCCCGTTGAAATTTTCCCACCTCTTGGGGAGGATTGACCTGAATCATTGAGGGTGTTCCCTCCGGGAAAATACCCACCATTTGCTTAGCTTGGAGCAATTGTACTGCTGTGTGGAAGAAGTTGTGTTGACCTCGCCCCGGAGTTTCTAGGGGCAGACAGCCCAGTTGCTGCACCACTTCACGCATGACCGGGACTTGGCTCATGTAGTAATGGCAGGCAAAGCGAATTGAGCGGTTGGTTGCCGCCATCAGTAAGGGGGCATCTACGAAGCTGCGGTGATTGCTCACCACCAGGACCGGCCCGCTTTGAGGTATGCGATCGCCGTGGTAGAGAAATATTTGAGTGCCCAAGGCAGAGAGGAAAAGATGAGAAGCAATCAAGGGTCTCTCTAGGATCATGCCTAACAAGGATTAACGACTGTGCCTCAACAAAGTGGGTAAATAGTCAAGATGAGGTCAAGTCCAAGGTAGCGAAGTTAAAGCTGTTTGTTGGGCAGCGGTGGTAGCCAAATCTAAGCATCTTACTAAGTAGGTAGACATAAATAACTGTAAGAAGGGGGTTTGGGGGCGAAGCCCCCAGAAAGGGGTTTCACCCCTTCAGTCCAAGAATCATCTTCAGTTTAATTACGTCCAGCTACTTAAAAGCAGTCTGTCAATTGCTGATCAAAATCTGTCTTTTGGTAGTTTATATAAATCCCTATCTTTAGACGGAGAGGCCAGAGACCCGCTAGTGGCTAGACTTTGGGGAGTAACTTGACAGTAAAAAAGTCTCAACTTGATAGCAGGCTTCAAAGACTGTTGCTTGCTATTCCTGGCATCACTAGAAGAAACCAGTGGGTAACAGGGGTACTCTAACCTCAACGAGTTCTATTTCTATCCATGACCTACCCTAATGATCCCGAGTCATCTCGTCATGACTCCTATGGAAATGTTAACGATCCTGCTGGTAAACCAGATCCCCTTCATCAGGAGGGCTATCTTGCTGGTCAAAAAGCTGAGAACGACCGTCTCTTCTTAGAGGAGCAACGAGCCCGGGACAATGACAATGCCGCCAGAGGCGTGCTGATTGGAATTGTAGTCGCCTCTCTACTGGGGTTGGGTGTTCTAGCATGGTACTTGCTGGCTCAACGAAACCAGGAGCCGATCCAGCAGATTATTGTTCCGGAGCAAACTAGTCCTTCCCCTGCTGCCTCTGAAGCTCCGCCGCCGCCTCCAGAGGTCAATATTACCGTTCCTTCTACTCAACCCTCTCAGGCTCCGGTTTCACCTCCTGATGTAGACAACAACATTACCGTTCCTTCTCCTCAACCCTCTCAGGCTCCAGAAACTGCTCCAGAAATCAATAACAACATTACGATTCCTTCCCCTGAGTCTGAAGCACCTTCCCCTACTTCTTCACCGGAAGATAGTACGACAAATTCTGCTCCAGGCAGCTCAACTGACACTGCACCGACTAGCCCCTCTAGCCCGCCGGAGCCAGATCAGTAGTTGAGTTACTGGTTTGCCTGCCACATTAGCACTCCCATTTAGCAGGTTGATCTCGGCTGCGTGAGTTGATCCCGCCTAGGCAGGGAATCCCCCTAGACTTTGCGAATTTATCCAGGTGGCTAGTCGGCTAGGACGGCCCGGTAAACAGCTTGATGCTGCTGGGCAATGGTAGTCCAGGCGAACTTGCGGGCAAAAGTGCGACCCGCGACACCCAACTGAGTGCGGCGCTCTGGCTCGGTTAAAAGTTGAATTAGAGCGATCGCCAAGCCCTTTTGATCGCGGGGAGCCAATAACCGCACGCCGCACTGTTCCCCAAGATCGGGGTCAGGCAGATTGTGGTGGGTTGCTACTACAGGTAGGCTGTGGGCCAGCAAGGTTAACAGGGAGCCACTCTTGAGCGTAATGCCAGCGTTGAAAGGTAGAACTCCAAGCTCAGCCCCAGCCAGGTACTCGGAGACCACAGGAGTTGGCAAGTAGCCGCTCAGGTGAACTTGATCCGTCAATCCCAGTTCAGCGACTAGGGTCTGGAGTTTCTTCCAGTAAGTTACGGCCTCCTCGCCGCGCAGCGCTAGACTCTCGACACCTCCGATCACCAATAGACGGGCCTGAGAATAGCTTATCAGTACCTGCTTGAACGCTGGTAGCAAGGTCTCGAGTCCCTTAACGGGATGCAGAAAGCCAAAAAAGGCAATTACCGTAGTGTGCTTGGACCAACCACAGAGGTGGCGAAGTCGCTGTCGAGCAGACTCACGGTCAATAGGGGTAACATCAACGTTCATACCAATTGGGACGCGGCACAGCCGACTTGCAAGGTAAGGAAGTCTAGCCTGGATTACCGCCTCAGCAGCGGTATTCGTAGTGATCAAGGCATCACTTGAGGTCAGCAGAAACCCGTCTTCACGGTCCCACCAGCCCCGCTGCTGTCCCCACTGCTTCAGCTTTTCAGTTAGCCAAGCCGGAACTCCGCGCGGCTGCCATTCCCACCAGCCATACTCGTGCACAGTTGTAACAATCGGACGATGCCAGCCAGAAGTTCGCAGCAGTAAGGGTAATAGGAAGATGGCCCGCTCAAAATCATAGGTTCCCGCTGCGTGTTGGATGTGCAGCAGATCTGCGCCTGTCTGATAGACAGCTTGGACTAAGCGTAGAAGTTCAGTGAACTGCCAGTTATGAACAACACCAATAACACTGGTGTCTTTGCTGGCCTGGGCAGCAGTACGGGTTGTTAGAACAACAGACTGAACATCCTGCTCACTCAAGCCTGTCCGCAGTCGGGCAGTGTAGTGGGCAACGCCACAACGTTCCGGCTGGTAGGTGCCAGCAATCAAGGCAATGCGAGTCATCAGGCGTCTCCAGTCCTGACAGGAGTTACGTCAAGCAGCTCTAATCCAGCAGCTACAACTGCTTTAGGAGAAATATCGAGGCATTCTAGATTGTAGGGACAGGTAAAGGCATAGCAAGGGGTGCAGGGTGTAGGCTGACGCAGCAGCCGAGAGGGTCCGTGGCGGGGTCGCCACTGGGACTCGTATTCTGTTCCAGCAAACAGGATAACGCTCGGTGTTCGGGTCGCATCTGCTAGGTGCATGGTTGAGGTATTGTTGGTCAGTAGCAGTCGGGCACCAGCAACCAGAGCTGCCATTTCCGCTAAGCTTGTTTTTCCAATCAAGTCGATTCCTTGGCGGCCTAGGGCTGCCAGTAAGGGCTGAGTGCGATCGCGGTCCTTGGCAACCCCAATTACAACCACCGGCCAACCCGTAACCTCAGCAAGCTGGTGCGTAGCGGTAGCAAAACGGTCTGGATCATAATTGCGGGAGGGGCAACTGGTCCAGGGATTCCACAACAGGTAAGGGGATTTATCACCAAGGCCGTAATCATGCAAGAGATCCCTGGCCGAGTTCTCGGCTCTGACAGGTATTTGGATCGCGAGGCTGCGATCGCTGACGCTGAATCCAATAGACTCGATCAGCCGCAGGCTACGCTCGACCTGATGCACCTGATCGGGAGCCGCGCTCACCTCAGTGGTCAGTACGTCCCCGCTGTCCTTAGACTCGCCCAGCCGCAACGGAATCCCCGCCAAGGTGCTGATTAAGCCAGCCGGATGGGGGGACTGGCTGAAGCTGGTCAAGATGATAACTGCATCAAAGCCGCGATCGCCCAGAGTAGTGACGAGTTCCCACTCTCGGGCTGGGT
This sequence comes from Thermosynechococcaceae cyanobacterium, assembly GCA_041748155.1. GTDB lineage: Bacteria > Cyanobacteriota > Cyanobacteriia > Thermosynechococcales > Thermosynechococcaceae > JBGTDT01. The sequence goes on from JBGTDT010000115.1 coordinate 19,553, forward strand.
TGAACTCCAGCTTGCCCAAGTCCTGCCAAAGTACTCGCCAAGGCAAGACTTCATCTACCCAGGGCAGCAAAGATGCTGCTTGGGCTCCTCCAGGACTTGCCATCAGGGTTAGGTGCGAGTGCGGTAAGTTCTCCTTAATTGCCCGGAGGACTGGACTGGTCATGATCACATCACCAATATTATCCAGCCGCATCACCAAGATTTTCTCCGCCTCAGTCCACTCCATGTCCAGCAGATCATCCACAGAACCCACTTGATCTTGCCCTGTTCGACTCGATTTGTGAAGTAGAGCTTTTCAATCTGACAGGACAGCTCGATTGAGAACACCTATGGACGTGGTTCACCGCTGACTTGCTCACAGGTTGAGAGGATGCGATAGTCACCTTCCCTAACCGGTTGAATTTGATACATCTGCATCAGGTCTACAGCCACAGGTTTCAGTTCTGGGTCACCCGCGCCAACAGACTGAACCCGCAGAGTATTGTCCTGCATGGAACCTGTAAAGCAATCAAACTCAGATAAGGGATAATAGAAGGCTCCCCTAACTTTGCCGCTTTGGTAAGCAAACACAACATAGCCTTTACCGACTTGATCGGGTTGGGGCGTCTCACCATATAGATAGGTTCCATTAGCTAGTTGACTTGGTCGAACAGACTGGTTCTGCTGCGCTTCGACTACGCTTCCCAGAATTCCCAAACCTCCTAGAACCAGGGTTAGAGACGCTCCTGCCGCAAAATGCAACTTCCGGCTGGGCTGCTGTGGCTTCATTTGAGAAAGCCTATTTTTATGAGACTATACTTGTATTTTACAGTTTGGAAAAAACCGTCAGGTGTTTCTTTTTCCTGGTATCTGTCTAAGTCTCAGGTTCCGATGCATAAGCTGAACGCTCAAACCGACTTCTGTATCATGGCCTGACTGAGACCCGATTAAGCTACCTACAACCAAGTCAACCTGGTCGGTGAAACAACCCCTTCAGTCTGTATCATTCGCTAAACTGGGAAGCTCCTGGTCCGGTTCACAATGGCAGACAACCACAAACACGGGCACAAACACAGGCACGGACGTCATGAACATAGACCCGCCGACTATGGCCGCGTTTTTGCGATCGCGACAACGCTTAACGTCGGTTTCGTCCTGATTGAGGTAATTGCTGGTATCTCTGCCCATTCCGTTGCCCTGCTTGCTGATGCCGGGCACAACTTAAGTGATGTCTTGGGGTTGGTCCTGGCCTGGGGCGCCAGCATTCTCTCCCGTCGTCGGCCATCCCGTCGCTACACCTACGGGCTGCGTCGTTCCTCGATCTTGATTGCCCTCCTCAACGCAATTATCCTCCTGATTGTCATGGGTGGCATTGCCTGGGAGACGATCCAACGCCTTCGTGATCCTGGCCCGGTTGCAGGGGTTACAGTTATCGGTGTTGCAGCGGTCGGAGTTGTCATTAATACAGTTACTGCCCTCTTGTTCATGGCTGGGCGCAAGCGAGACCTAAACATTCGGGGTGCGTTTCTACATATGGTTGCTGACGCTGTGGTATCCCTTGGTGTTGTCCTCGCTGGCATTGCGATTCTGGCAACGGGCTGGCTTTGGTTCGACCCAGTTATCAGCTTGATCATTGTCGTCGTCGTTGTAGTCGGCACCTGGCGACTACTGCAAGATTCTGTTAATCTGGCGCTTGATGCCGTGCCAGAGGGAATTGAGCCGCTGGCTGTGCAAACTTACTTGAGCGAACTACCAGATGTGGCTCAGGTTCACGACCTTCACATCTGGGCGATGAGCACCACTGAGACAGCGCTCACTGCTCACATTGTCATACCAACAGGTCATCCTGGAGATGCTTTCTTAAGGGAGGTATGCAGGATGCTCCATAACCAGTTTGGGATTGAGCATGCCACGCTGCAAGTAGAGATTGGCGATCCTGGTCACCCCTGCTCTCTTGCCCCTGATCACCTCGTTTAAAGCTTTAACTTGAACCAAGTAGTAGAAACCTCAACAACTTGCCCTCTAGACTTCTTCTAGAGCGTGGGTAGTTGAGAGGCGATCGCAGACACTTCTTGCTGGCTCCTCATTGTTATTGCAACCATGAAGCCGACTTGTTTGCTTTGGCAAGGTCAGAGTTCCCGTACCAACACAGCCAGATTTAGAGGAGAATATTACTACTTGCTACGGTTTGATTAGACAGAGGAGAGGGCAATGCCGAGGCTAGAAGGCAAAAGATCCAGTGCCAGCTTGTACGTTGTATCACTCTTTGTGCTTGTAGTTGGGGCAGCTGTACTGGTTGAATATTTCGGCATTATCAACTTGATTCCTAACTTTGGCAGAGAGAGAACCCCGGCTGATAAGTTAGGTATTGGGCTGGACATTGACGCAGGGACCAAAGAGGTCGGTTGTTAAGAGGGAGAAGCAATGCTGAAAGGAAGAGATATGCTGGGTAAGCCAATCGTCACCTTCGACACTGGCGAACAGCTAGAAAAAGTTGAGGATTTGATTTTTGACCAAGACGGCAACCAACTCCTTGGATTCCTAGTCGATGAAGGCGGGTGGTTTAGCAGTGCCAGGGTTTTATTACTCCGCGATGTGCGGGCAATTGGCCTTGATGCAATTGTCACCTCCTCCAAAGATGCAATTGTTAAGGCTGATCAGCTCCCTGAGATTAAACCGATTTTGCAGCGTAACAACGTGCTGAGAGGCACAAAAATCATGACAACCAACGGGCGTAGCCTTGGCAGCGTAGTTGACTTGTTCTTCGATGAGCAAACCGGAGCGGTTGAAGGCTACGAAGTCTCCGGTGGCGTGTTTGCAGATGCCTATTCAGGACGGTCATTTGTGCCAGCACCTCAAACGCTCCAGATTGGCCAGGACGTTGTATTTGTGCCGCCTGAAATAGCTGAAATGATGGAAGAGCAGGTCGGCGGTATCAAGGGTAGGATGCAAACGGCCAACGAGAGGCTAGAGGATTCAACGCCAACCAGCAGCGAGCTGCAAGCAGGCCCAGGGGAGACTGTCGATCCAGTCAAACAAAAAGCGTTCGTCATCGGCAAAATTGCCGATCAAGGTGTGACTGCACCGGATGGCACACTGCTGATTGGGCAGGGTCAGCAAGTAACCCTGCCGATTGCAGATTTAGCTGAGCGTCAGGGTATACTCGACCAACTTTACCGGGCAGCAGGTGGTTCATCAGCAGGGTATAGCCGCGCAGCCAGCAGTGTTGTGGGTGATTCCGTTGAACAAGCCAGGGGTCGGCGCGTGCGACGGGCAGTTAGGACTGAAGCGGGTGTATTTATTGCTGCTCCAGGACAGATTGTGACAGAGCAGGTGATCAACCGGGCTCAGGCTTACCACAAAGAGCAAGACCTGATCGATGCCGTCGGTCTGGTTAGCGGGGCAACATCCTCCAGTCCCAATAACCCTACGGCCTCTAGTCAGCAGTTTGGCGTAACGACCCAGGGTGCTGGGGAACGGCTACGGAGCGGTGCTGCACAGGCCCAAGCAGGGGCCCGCAACCTGTGGGAAGAGATTAAAGCCACGGTGAGTGATGTGCAGGAACAGCGAGCCCAAGCCAAAGAAGAACAACAGATCAAAGACGCGTTAGGACGACCCGTTACCCGTGTCATCCTAGATAAGCAGGACGATGTGATTCTGAATGTAGGTGAACTAATTACTCACCAGGCGATTGAGCGGGCCCGACAGGCTGACGTGCTCAGTATTTTGCTCAGCTCAGTTTATGACCAAGGTCCAACCCTGCCTGAACAAGACTTGCGGGCACCTGAGACTGGTAGCGCTTCCCTAGAAGAGCGTGACCAGGTCTAAGCAACGCCGGGCTAGTCCTGTCTTTCCAGGAAGCTCTTTGATCGCACTGGTATCCCAGCGCTCTGCTTAACCTCTCGGCCAGTACATGATGATCAAGACGCCAACCAGAGCAATAGGCGATGTGCAACTTGAGGATCAGCCTTTAATCAGCTAATAACCCATCGAACTGCAATAGTGGTCGTTCCTGCTGACGATTGAGCCAGCAGCACAGAGTATGTGCCAGCAGCTTACGAGCAATGCGACTGGTGAGAT
>JBGTDT010000116.1:0-6621 GCA_041748155.1 Thermosynechococcaceae cyanobacterium
CACCCCAAGGCGAAGTCAAGGTGCAACTTCCAAAGGCGGATTAGTACTGCGTTTCCTGAATCCTAGTCACCTCTAGCTGATGAGTGGTTGCGATCGCAGGGCAGTTATCCCGCTTCTATAGTTTTAGGTTGTGGCGATCGCAGTACCCCCTCCGCCCTAAAAGGATAAAAGGATTGAACACTTACCCACGATATAGAAACGGCTTTTCGGCAAATGTGGCAACGGTATGTCGAAGGGGCTTAGTAACTTTGCTGCCAGTGAATTTTGATGATCAACGGCTTTCTAGCCAGGTAACTAGATCCGCTTGAGCCGAAAAATCCAAGAGTGCCTCACCTAAGTTCTCTAACTGAGTCACAGACAACTCTCGAATCTGCGCTTCTAATTCAGGGGTAAGACTCCCAACGCGACGAGAAAGTAGACGCAGAATCAGTGTTAGCTCTCCTTCTTGCCTACCTGCTTGCAGCCCCTGTTGCAGTCCTTGTTGCAGTCCTTGTTGCAGTCCCTGTTGGAGCCCTTGTTGCAGTCCTTGTTGCAGTCCCTCTTGGACAATCTCTTGATAAATCACTGACTCACGCATCACATCCTCCCTGAAAAGCTGCCTGATCAATTGCTTGTCAAATCTTAGACCTGCCAGAACCTGAGCACACGCAGATACTTCCTGTCGCTCTGCTGCTTCCTCAATCTTACTCACTTGTGTAGCCACTTGGCTCAACAACTGGCTAGGAGGCTCTGTGCTAGCTAGAACTGCCAGGGGGAGCAAAGCATTGTCTTGTAGCATAGGCTGTGGGTCTTTCTCCCAAAGGCGCACCACTTGATAGCGGTGCTGTGTCCCTTCTAGCCTGAATTCATCTTCTAAGGTAGCTGCTGCCGGGGTCGCCTTGAGCAACACAATTACTTGGCTGACGGGAAGACGATATCGCCGATGTAGCCGGACCCAGTAGTCCAACATTCGCAGGGGCAGAGGTGGGTCACTGGCTACTTCTAGCTGAAATTCTAGATGCAGGATGCGTTCTTGAGTTCCAAGAAGCGTAACTGAGTCAGCTCGAATTGGTTCGATACTAAGCTCTGTTTTTAGCACCTCAACATGACCTAGGACCTGTCCTAGTAACCAGGAAGCAAACTGCTCAGGATACTTCTCCGACAGGTATTTGCACAGGTTATCGTAGGCCATGCTACTAGCGGCATACAAAAACCCATACTACTTGAATTTCAGTTTGTTGTTGATTCTACAGACTGCTTGTTGAGGCTATCTATCTCATACAAGGGAGCGTTTTCTGCTTTCGCTGCAACAATAGCCCCTTTATTCTCATTCCTCAAAGCTAGCCGAGCCTGAATACGGGGCAGCAAAGCCTCCCACTGAATTTCGCTAAGCTTGCCAACTAGGGAAATTTCTGGACCATCACTCACATCTAAATCTTCTTGCAGGAAAAGATTCATCGCAGCAGCCGATAAAGCTAGATTTGCCTCTTCCTCAGAAATGTTTCCAATGTCAGCCAGTAGGGTTATCCGACTTCGATCAGGATGCATTGCGATCGCCCGAATCACTTGTTCTAAATCTGAACAAATTGCTTCTTCCGGCTGAGACCAGTCTGGAAAGACAATAAAATTAACCTCCTTGAGGTTTAGTGGCAGAAGCGTGGCATCAATCAAGGCTGAACCCACAGTCCTAGCCATTTTGGACCAGGAAAACTTTTTCGCTTGCTCCAGCCCCGATGCAGTCAGCGAATTGCGAACCTCAGGTTTTTGAACCTCACAAAGGGCATTCGCTAGTCCATTCACATCCTCGTCATCGACGTATAACGCTGCTTCTCCTGCAACTTCTGGAATCGAGGCATTGGGACACGTGATAACTGGACACCCGCAGGCCATTGCTTCTAGCACAGGTAATCCAAACCCTTCATACTTCGATGGGTAAACCAGGGCGATAGCACCAGAATAAACTGCTCTCAATTCATCATCATTGAGTTGCAGCATATGGACCGTACTGCCTGAGGTGTAAATTCTCAACTCATCTTCTAACAAGCCACCGCCCGTACAACCAATGTCAAAAGCTTGTCTGCTGTGAAGTTGAGAGAAGGCTTTGAAGAACAGAATAGTATTTTTATATGTGTCTTTATGACCACTTCCAGCACCCACTAAAACAAAGTAGGGCTTTGAAATACCGTACTTTGTTTTAAAGCAACTAATCTCTTCCGAACTTGCTGGTGAGAAAGTAGCTTTAACTCCACAATGAGCAACAGTTATCGACTCTGGAGAGATATCTGGAAAAAACCTTACCAGATCACGGGCCGTATTGCCTGAAATTCCAACGTAAGCAGAAGCGTGTTGAATACCACGATGCTTCTCTCGCCACATTGGAATACTAAGGTCAGCACCCGCAACCTCTGGAATCATGTCATAGGCCATGAACACAGATGGTGTTGAGACTGGCGTTGTATAGTAAGTAGAAATAAATAAATCAGCCCCTTCTTGATCACAGACTTGCTGTAGCATTTCGCGATCGTCCTCTGCGTTGCTGTAATCATAAGCTGGTACAAGGCGATATCTGATACCAGAAATTTTGGGAGCCGTTCCAGCCCGATCTAGTAGAACAACATGCTTGGCAAAACCATTGCACACCCATTCCTCTAACAGTGAGTGCCAGACACGAGCAATTCCAGTCTTATAAAGCTGAAAAAACACGCCATCAACAATGAGGGTTGGAGATAGCTTTACAATCTTTACAAATTGCTTCTGTAACTGTTCTAGCTGTAAAAACTGCCAAGCCTCAGTACTCCTCCCCCTTCGGGCAATTGGTACTACTCCGCATGAATTTGCGGTATCTACCAAGGTTGCATCTTGAACCCAGGGAAAATACTGATGTAGCAGCACTGGAAATTGATCTTGTGCTTGTAGTTTCAGCCACAGTGAAGCTGCATTTGTATAGCCGTAGTATTGCTCTTTGAATCGCAACTGGTCTAGCGTCACATAGGCAAAGTGCTGGAAAATTAAACCTACCTGCTGTGTCTCTTCATGCTTAAAAGGATCAACTTCTGCCACATCCCTCCACTCACCATTTAGTAGAGGTTCAGCTAATCTTGGAGGCTCGTGTGCTACCCAGACCATTCCAGGTTTAAATCTCCAAGTTCGTAACCACTCTTGTTGAGGGTTCTGAGCGTAACAGTTACGAGTACTGATGACCAAGCTTTCTCCAACAAAATACCAGCACCAGTAAAAAGCTGCTGTTTTGTAAGGATTGTCGGTGAACAGTTGTCGAGCAGTACAAATCTGCTTGACTGTCCATAACTCATCTGCATCTATTTGCCATAGCAAACATTCTTCATTGATGTTGGCAAGTGGTGCATTCACCATTTCCCGTTTTCCATTCCAGAAAACACTCTTCGGCTGCCGATAAACTGTGATGTGTTCGGGGTATAGTCGTGCAAGTTCATCTAGATATTCTGTTGTACCGTCGTTGCTGAGTCCGTTGCAATGGATTTCATCTGTGACATGCCCACCCAACTGGAGACTCCATGCAGTATCGTGCTTCAGTTCTGCTACGCCTTCAATGATGTGCCAACGCCATTTGAAGGGTAATTGCTTGAAAACTTCAATGTGGTATCGAATGAATGGTTCACCATTAAGAACGATTGTTAAAAAATGAATAGGTAATTCTGGCGTTAAGGTGGGTGAGATGACCATCAGAAACTTCTGACCACAGGCAAGCGTTGATGAGTACTCATGATTGAGCAGACGAAGTTTGGCAACATTGTGCCAAACCCGTTCTGGACCAGGCCAGGTGTGTACAACGTCATGAAATGCAATCCAACCACCATTTTTCACAAGTGGAAATGACAGCTCAAAATCCTTCAATACATCTAAGTACTGGTGAGATCCATCAACAAAAATAAAATCAATGGCTTTTCCATCTACTAACTCATGCCATCGGCTCAAAATGTCATGCGAGTCACCCTGTAACGGCAATACATATTGGCTAAGACCATTTTTTTGAACATTTTGATGCCAAATATCAAAGAAGTTTCGCTCAGGGAAATCAGAATCATTACCATCCCATGTATCAATGCAATAAATTTTTCTATTTGTTCCTATGCAGGCATAGGCCATAGCAACTGTAGAGCGCCCTTTAAATGAGCCAATTTCAACGACGACAGCATCATCAGGAAGTATTTTTACTTTGTTGAAAAGATACTCTTCTTGACCGAGAACCATAAAGCCTTCAATGGCTTCAACAGCAGTTTGAATAGTTTTATAGCTAACTGGTTGAACTGTGTTTTTTTTAAAGACGGCGTAGCCATTGCGAATATGAGAGTTGTGTTCAATGAGCGTATACTCTGAAGAGATAGATAGTTGACTTAAGTTTTTATAATTCTTAAAGGTATTGATATCATCCAGCAGAATAAACTTTGCTCCATATACTTCATCTAATTCAGCACTACCTGTAAACTCGGAACCATCAATTAGTACTAAATCAAAAAAATCAATATTATTCTCTCGCCTGATGCTTTTAATTCCAGCTTCAGGTACTCTAGAACTTTTTACATACTCAGTATCTTGTTGTAGCCAACTTAAAATTTGTTCAAGTGAATACAAGTTTAGATTAGTCTGAGTCGTATCGTAAAATGTAATAACTTCAATTTCGTCAGGAAACTGTTCTAGAGAAACAGACGAGACGTTATAGCACTTTATAAAAAAATCATTTACATATCTTTTTTGTAGTTCAGCAAATCGAGATTTTGAAACCTCTATGCAAAACAGTATTGGCTTGTTTGAGTTCTCACGAAGACCGTTTACCAATGCTTCGGTACTTCCGTGACCTGAGGATGAACCAATTTCTAAAACTGTTCTGATGTCTTCTTCCCGAGCAATCCTTTGAATAGCAGTATAAAATTCATCATTTTTAATCTCAGGAGGAATAAGGTAGTTGAGTTCTGAATTGGTAATATCGTTATCCATAGCAATAGTTTTATCATTAGCGATCATCAACTCGCTGTTTCACCTGAGCCAACAGCATCTTGTATTCCCTCCGGTCGGGATTCAGCTTCACTAGCTTCTCCAAAGGTTCCTTGGCCCCCTTCGAGTTATTCATCTGTAGCCGGGTATCTACCAGTCCCTTTAGTGCGAGCTGGTTCTTTGGCTCTCGCTTTAAAACCAGCTCATAACCCTGTTCCTCTGCTTTCAGTTGCGACTCTCTTAATTCCGCTGCGGTAGCTACATCCTCTACAGGCTGTTGTTCAAACGCGCTGCTGAAGAGTTGAGCTGTTGAAAAAAGTAGCGAACCAGCAAACATCGACATCGACACCAAGGTGAAAATCCGGTGAATCGGTTTTTGGGACATACAAGTTTCTAGCTTTGAATAACTATGCACGTCACAGACTTCTTGCCGTAACTGCTTCTCTAGAAACTGGGAGAAAGCTAGTCCTTAAGATTCCCAATTTCCATTCACCTGCGATCATCTTTACCGCATTAGTGTGCCAGTGTATTCATTCCTTGTTCTACTCTGCAATGTTGGTCAACCCTATCTGGTTGGCCTTATTCCTATATTTAAGTTCTAGGACTCAGATGCAATTGCCGAGCGACTCAATCAATGCGATCGCACCTACAAGGATCTACCCGAAGCGGCGATCGCCTGTTTGCTTGATACTAAACTTGCATATGCATAATCAATACCTCAGACTAGATCGATTGGTCTAACTTCAGGGGAAACCTAAGCCAGTAGGTCCTTCTTGCTATTGAACTTTAAGGCGGTTTTCTAAAGTACGGGTACTTGGGTCAATGAGGCGAGTATTTATTTCACTCCAGAAACTAGGCATCCCTGTGGTAGTTGTATTTTGCCTGTTGGTTGCTGGAATATTTCAGGTACAACAACTCAAAAAGCTCAGACAAGATACTGGCCTTGCAAACCTCAAAAAAGAACTCGAACAAGAAAAATTGGGCTTGGAGGTGCTAAAGCAAATCCCGACCTTTGGGTTTAGTAACTTAGTGGCAGACTCAACCTTTATTAGTTTTCTGCAATACTTTGGAGACGATGCAGCTCGTGCGAAAACTGGGTATAGGCTCAGCCCAGAGTATTTTGAGGTCATTCTAGAGCGAGATCCATACTTCTTAGCTGCTTATTCCTTCCTTTCTGGCAGCACAACTCTCTATGCAGGGATGCCAGAGCGAACTGTAGCCTTAATGGAACAGGGGCTAAAATTCCTTTCTCCTAAAGTTCCATTCAAGTCTTATTATGTCTGGCGTTATAAGGGAGCTGATGAACTCTTGTTTTTAGGAGATAGCAGAGCAGCACAACATTCCTTTGAAACAGCCGCAGATTGGGCTGGTGCTTACTCTGATCCCGAAAGTAAAAACATAGCGGCAATATCTCGTCAAACTGCTCAGTTTCTCTTTCGTAATCCTGCAAGTAAGTCTGCTCAAGTGAGTGCCTGGTTGATGGTTTTAGGCAATGCATTAGATGATCGCACCCGCCAGCTTGCCATCAGTCGCATCGAAGCTTTAGGGGGTCAGGTAATTATTACACCCCAAGGCGAAGTCAAGGTGCAACTTCCAAAGGCGGATTAGTACTGCGTTTCCTGAATCCTAGTCACCTCTAGCTGATGAGTGGTTGCGATCGCAGGGCAGTTA
>JBGTDT010000117.1:0-2960 GCA_041748155.1 Thermosynechococcaceae cyanobacterium
GGTTGTGAGGAATGTTTAGCTCTAGGGGACCGGTGGGTGCATTTACGCATCTGCCAAACCTGCGGGCACGTTGGTTGCTGCGACTCATCCAAGAATAAGCACGCCACGAAACACTTTCACACCACTAGCCATCCCATTGTCAAGTCCTTTGAACCGGGTGAGAACTGGGACTGGTGCTACATCGATCAGACTTATGTCTAACCCAGAAGCATCGCCAATTCATAGAAGCACAACACTAATCCTCTAGTTTTACGCCTGAAGTCGGACACTGGCACCTAAATTTAGGAGACAAGCAATGAGTCAGCATCCATACCACGATCAACTTTCCCTAGAAGAAAAGGCAGCAGAATTTGGCAAACGAGCGTTGGAATTAGGGCTGATCCCTAGCTTTGTAGTTCATTATTTCCCAGATGTCTGGGAATTTTACATTCCAAATGAACGAGAATCGAGTCCCCTGACACCTGAAGAGGCGTATCACAGGCTGAGGCAGTTAATTGAACAGTCTGGCAAGTAGGCGTTCTCAAACAGGGCTTGCCTGTCATGGAAGACTCAAAACAACAAAAAATCGGGTTTAGCGCAGCGGATGCCTACACCGTGGAACAACGAAAAAACTGGTACAGCAAAGTAGCAGATGCCTATAACCGGGTAAGACCGCGCTATCCCAAGGAGCTAATTTGTCGTGCTGTAGAATTAGCCCAACTTCCTACGGACGCAATGATTCTTGAAGTAGGATGCGGTCCTGGAAATGCGACAACATCGTTTGCTCAATTGGGCTTCTCAATGGTCTGCCTTGAGCCAAGCCAGGAAGCTTGTCAACTAGCACGACAGAACTGTGCCCAGTATCCAAATGTAGAGATTACGAATACTACTTTTGAAGACTGGGCGCTAGAGCCTGAGAGATTCAATGCCGTTCTTGCAGCGAATGCAATTCATTGGATTCCACCTGAGATTAGGTATTCAAAAACGGCGGCTGCCCTGCAAGACGACGGTTCTCTGATTTTACTGTGGAATACGGCAGCTCAACCGAACTATGAAGTTTACCAGGTATTGCATGAGGTCTATCAGACCCAGGCTCTGTCGCTTGCACGATATCATTCAGAAGAAAGAGAAACTCAGGAAGAGAACCTCAGAAGGTTTGGACAAAATATCATTGACTCAGGTCGATTCAAGGACCCAGTGTCTGAACTGTTGCCGTGTGAAGTCACCCATAGCATTGATGATTATCTTGCGCTTTTGAGTACTTACTCACCCTACATAGCGCTAGACCCGCAGAAGCGGCATTCTTTGTTGGAAGGATTGAGGAAAACGCTAGAGAGGAATTGCGGCAGAAGTATCCAGACCTCATACCTCTCAGCTTTTCACATTGCCCAAAAGGTGTAGTTTATCTGAGTCTTAACCTTAGCTGCGGTATGAGAGGCAACAAGATGAGGGTTCCAGGTCATTAGAGTATAGGGCTTTATTTTCGACATACATCAGGTTTACCTACCCATCAGTTCATCTTGATAAGTCCTTCAATGTTCATATCTCGCTAGGAAGAGGTATTAAAATCTCTAATTAATTAAAATAAGCCCGGTAAGTTAAAAAAGTTTGAGGGTAAGTGTCCTATGGAGAATCAGTCAGAAATTCAAAAGAATGCAGCAGCAAATCCTAGCGGTCAGACTGACAAGACATTTGCTCCTGAAGATGACAGTGCCAAAATAATCAGGGAAGAAAACCTGGCAGTCAACCCAGGTGACAGAATTGCTGAAGAACCTCAAACAGATCAAGAAAAGTCTGAGCAAATCGCTGTTAATACATCTGATATTACAGGTGACCAAATCACGGTTCCCACGTACTTTGAGACAGAGGAACCGGATGGTGAGAAAAAAGAACTCCATCACGTCAAGGATGCTGAAGAAATCTCTGATGTCATCCGCCAAGCACGGATGGACGATGAGGGAAACCGGACCTGGCGGTAGTTTTCCGGCTTGCTGAAGAACTTGAACAAGTAGAAGTCTAAGTAATTAGTCCTGATTACCTTGGATTGAACAATTAAGACTGGAGAAGTGAGAAGATGTCTCAAGCTCAGGAGCAACCACCCCAGCATCAAGATCGTCAACCTGGAATTGAATCGGAAATGACCCCCAGACCCCAGGCTGAAGATCCCCAGTACCGAGGTAGCGGTAAGTTACAAGGCAAAGTTGCTCTAATTACAGGTGGTGATAGTGGTATTGGTCGAGCTGTTGCCGTTGTCTATGCTAAAGAGGGTGCTGATGTGGTAATTGTCTACCTCAATGAGCACGAGGATGCCAAACAAACTAAACAGCGAGTTGAGCAAGAGGGCCGTCGTTGTCTGGCGATCGCCGGTGATGTTGGGGATGAACCGTTTTGCCAGCAAGCGGTGCAGCAAACGGTTGACGAATTTGGTCAACTAGACATTTTAGTGAACAATGCGGCAATGCAGCAGCCGCAAGAGAGCATTGCCAAGATTAGTGCTGAGCAGCTTGAGCGAACCTTTCGGACTAATATTTTCTCGATGTTCTATTTGACCAAAGCAGCTTTGCCTCATTTGAAAGCAGGCAGCGCGATCATCAACACAACTTCTGTAACTGCTTATAAAGGCAATCCGACTTTACTTGACTACTCCTCTACAAAGGGAGCGATCGTTGCATTTACCCGCTCTCTATCACAAGCACTGATCGAGAAAGGCTTTCGTGTAAATGGAGTAGCTCCGGGTCCAGTTTGGACACCGTTGATTCCGGCAACCTTTCCTGAAGAAAAAGTTGAGAGCTTTGGGGCTCAGGTACCGATGAAGCGACCTGGACAACCAAAAGAAATTGCTCCTAGCTACGTTTTCCTAGCCTCGGATGACTCCTCCTACATGGCGGGTCAGATCCTACATCCTAATGGAGGCTCGGTTGTCAACGGATAGGGGCAGCACCTCTGAATGTTTAGCCTCTGAATTGATATACATACATCAT
>JBGTDT010000118.1:0-4667 GCA_041748155.1 Thermosynechococcaceae cyanobacterium
ACTAGAACTGATAATTCACCCGTTTGCAGTTGAGCCTGAATCTCCCGGCGCTTCGCTGCTTTGGTGGAACCCGTCAGTAGTTCCACGGGGAGGTGAAGCAGATTAAACCATTCCACCAGCTTGCGGTAGTGCTGCTCGGCCAGCACCTCAGTCGGAGCCATCAACGCCGTTTGGTAGCCAGCTTGAATCGCAGCTAACATGGCAATCACCGCCACCACAGTTTTACCAGAGCCAACATCCCCTTGCACCAGCCGATTCATCGGAGTTGGCTTTTGCAAATCATTGAGAATGTCGTTGACAACCCGTTGCTGAGCCTCTGTTAACTCAAAGGGAAGCAGGGTATGGAACTGGTCGATCAGTTGTCCTTGCGGGGCCAGGACTGCACTAGCCTGCTCCTGGCGCTGGTGCTGGCGGCGTTTGAGCAGCCCTAGTTGGAGGTAAAAAAATTCATCAAACACCAAGCGGTGACGGGCTGCCTCCAGTGCCTCACTATCTGGGGGAAAATGGATCTGGTTGATCGCCTCGCAGACGTCAATCAATCCATATCGCTCTCGTAGTGAATCGGGGAGTGACTCACGCAGTTGGGTCGTCGCAGGAAGGGCCGCAATGACGGCTCGCCTGACCAGATCGGGTCTGACCCCTTCTGTCAGTGGATAAATAGGCACCACCCGGCCCACCGTCAGAGAATCAATTTTGTCGTGGGAATGCTGCAAGACTTCCAGGTTGGGCTCTTCTAGAGTCATGCCATATTTGCTAGTTTTCACCAGACCAGAGGCAGCAACCACAGCCCCAAGGGGATAAAGCCGCTTTTGCTGTTCCTGCCAGCCGCGATTCCGGTAGCGATTCCCGGCAAAAAAGCGACTGAGTTTGATCTGACCTGTGGAGTCTTTGATCACTAACTCGAAGATTGTCAGCTTGGAGTTGCGGGGACTCCCGAAGCAGTTGCAGCGACGCACACTGCCAACCAGCGTGACTGTCTCTCCGGCAACCAGGTCACAAATCTTCACCTGACGGGCATAGTCAATGTGATCCCGAGGGTAGTAGTAGAGCAAATCTCGAACAGTGTAGAGTCCTAGCTTGGCAAGGCGATCGCCACTCCGGGGACCAATCTCAGCCAAATTGGTTAGCCGCTGCTCCAAGGAGAGAGGGGAATATTTAGACTGGAGCGAAGTCGTCTGGGGAACGGGTGGCTTAGCAGGTTCTAAGGATGGTTCATCCTGTTGAGAGCAGGTCCGCTGTACCTGATGAAGGAACCGCCGAGCATCCGCGACTAAGTGCTGTCGTTTGGAGATGCTTAGCTCTGAGTAATTAGCAAACTCGGCTGCTATAGCTTGCCAGCGACGCCGATCAACGGGTGGTAGAACATCCAGCGGTGGTTGTGCCAAACTGAGGCTCAAAAACTCACTGAACCGGTACTGTTTGCCAACGAGATCCTGAAAGCCCCCTTCTGCTTCAACTGTAAGGGCACGCTGCAAACGTATCCAGTCTGGTGGGGCGGTTGAAAGGCGTGTCGAAGATGGGGGGGTAGAGTGTATCGGAGTATGTCCTGTACTTCCCATTTCCCCATCTCCCATACTCCCCATCTCCTTACCTCCTCAGCTTCCCCAACAGCTGGAAGCACCTGAACTAATCTAACTCCCCGGCCAACTAGAACGCCAGGCTATTTGGGCTTCTGCGACGATTCGTTCTCGTTGCTTTTTCTCAAGTTCCTGTAGCAAACTAGCAAGTCGAGCTAAGAACTTGCGGATTTGATTACGCCAAGCCATCACCGTTGAGTCAGCAAATTCAATTTCATCTAGGCGCAAATAAATGATCACGACAGCCGACGTTGGAGTTGACGTGCTAAAGGCATGGTTCAGCAGTTGCGACACGTCTTCGGAGGACATATCTCCGTTTTTCTCTGAGGATGTTGAAACAACCTGAGACTGCTCAGACATCATAGCAGCATCAAATGCACTAGAATCCTTAGCTTCAACTAGAGCAGTGAGCAGATTAGGGGGACCTGAGACTGCACCCCCCGAGTCTTCTGCTTTTGCTGCAACTTCTAGGAGAGCTTCTATGGCCGTGCCAGGTAAGACATCACAGTTTTGTAACAAATGATTGGCTGTACGAGAAATTGTTCGGAGTTCCTCAATGATTGCTTGCTCCAAGCTTGCGGGTATCTGACCTAAATTCTTTATTTCGGTCACGGTCAGCTCAGAGTTCTCAAAAGTGAAAAATAACTGTAGATAACTACCTAACTGTTGTTCAGCCTGTTGACCTAGTTGCTGTAAGGCTTGTTGCAGGTGTTGCCGCCGATTCAAAGACAAATTAAGGAAGGTCTCTGGATAGACTTGGGTACAAAGATGATAACTTGCCATAACCATCTGTTGCCGAACTGCTTGCCCCAATGCGGCTAGATAGCTTGAGTAGGCACTACGAATTTCTTGGGCGATCGTGGCTATGGCTCCTTGCAGTCCAGTAATATCCCGGTCAATTTTCTCAATTGCTGCCACCATTATTACTTCTTAGAGTTCCTACTGCTGCTCAAATTGTGCATCACCTTAAACGAGAAGCTCTGATCTTCGGCATACTGGCTTAAGTCAATTCAGGACAGGCCAGTTCTGACCTGTCCTCGACTCAGGGCTAGGAAAGTGAACCCTAGCCAGCTACTTGAGCCGCCACTTCCTCAGCCAGGTTACTCTGGGCTTTTTCAATCCCTTCACCTAAAACAAAGCGACTGAAGCGACGCACTTGAATATTTTCGCCCAGTTGAGCCACCGCTTGCTTGACGAGTTCTTCAACCGTAATACTCTGATCCCGGATAAAGGGTTGATCCATTAGGCACATTTCCCTCAAGGTCTTATCAATTTTGCCCTGAACAATTTTTTCTTTGACTGCTTCCGGCTTACCCTTAAGGGCATCGGAACCCAGGGCGATCGCTTTTTCTCGCTCTGTGATTTCAGATGGGATATCACTAACCTGGACGTACTCTACATTTGGGCAAGCTGCAACCTGCTTGGCAATATCTTGTACCAAGCCCTTAAACACTTCATTCCGGGCAACGAAGTCAGTCTCACAGTTAACTTCCACCAGGACGCCAATTCGACCTCCGGTGTGGATGTAGCTGTCAATTAGTCCTTCTGCCGCAATTCGTCCTGATTTTTTACCTGCGGATGCCAAGCCCTTCTGACGGAGGTGCTCAATCGCCTTCGTCATGTCTCCTTGCGTTTCCTGCAAAGCTTTCTTGCAATCCATCATCCCTGCACCTGTTTTTTCGCGCAGTTCCTTGACACTTTTTGCCGAGATTTCCGCCATCTTGCTGCCTCAGCCTCCTAAACGTGATCATTGGTAGCGTTCTCATCTTCGGGTTCCTCATCTCCTATGTCCATGACAGGGGAACCAGCCTCATCGTCATCAAGCTCTGCTTCGGGACCTTCATACTCCTCGTACTCTTCTTCAGCTTCTAACTGACCATGACGACCTTCATAAATTGCATCCGCTAGCTTCCCCAAAATTAGTTTAACGGAACGAATTGCATCATCATTTGCAGGGATAGGAACAGCTACGACATCAGGATCACAATTTGTATCGAGCAAAGACACAATGGGAATGTCTAGCTTTTGGCACTCTTGCACTGCGTTATATTCTCGTCGCTGGTCTACCATTACCACCACGTCAGGAATTTTCCGCATCAATTTGATCCCCCCCAGGTACTTCTGCAGCCTCTCCATTTCCCGGCGCAGTACAGAGGCCTCTTTCTTGGGTAGCAGGTCCAGAACTCCGGTTTCTTGACGGCGCTCCAACTCCTTCAGCCGATCCGCACGCGTCTTAATCGTCACCCAATTAGTTAGCATACCGCCTAACCATCGTTGGTTCACGTAGTAGCTACCACACCGTAAAGCTTCCTGGGCAACAATCCCAGCAGCTTGACGCTTTGTGCCAACAAAAAGGAATCGCTTCCCTTGCTCAGAGGCAGACCGGGTATAGTCGTAAGCCTCGTCCATCAACTGAGCAGTCTGAACTAAATCAATAATGTGAACCCCATTGCGCTCTGCAAAAATGTAGGGAGACATCTTAGGATTCCACCGGCGGGCTTGATGCCCGAAATGAACCCCAGACTCTAGCATCTGGGCCAAACTAACAACTGGCATATTCTTTTGAACTCCTAGTTCGGGTTTATCGTCCATCCAGGCGCATTTCTTAAGCATTGACTTCTTAGGAAACACCCGAATCCCTGAATGCTGTGATTTTAAGACAACTTTTTTAAGTTAGCATAATTTAGTGCTTCAGGATTCAGAGTCAACCCTACTCATCGGGGCAAACGCATAAAAAAATTGGGGTAGTCCTAAAGATGTAAGGATTGAAGAGATGTAAATAGATCATGAACTCTGATGTCAATTCCTTTGCCTCTTTGTCCGGCTTGTAGCTCAAACCAGGTCGTGAAAAACGGCAGAATCCACAATGGAAAACAGAATTTTAAGTGCCGAGACTGCGGCAGACAGTTCGTGCAAGACCCGCAGAATAAGGCTTCGGCCTTGAGCTCAGCCGAAAGGTGATTGACCAAGCCACCAAAGACCTGATTAATAAGCTGCTGCTGGAGAAGATACCGTTAGCTGGCATTGCTAGAGTTGCAGGAGTGTCAGAGCCCTGGCTGCAAAGCTACGTCAATGCCAAGTATGAAGCCG
>JBGTDT010000119.1:0-9831 GCA_041748155.1 Thermosynechococcaceae cyanobacterium
AGAGTCTGGAACATTGCCGGCAGAGATAGCAGGACAAGGTAGAGAAAGATCAAGGTAAAGTAAAGATGATGGTTGATTGTGTTATTCAGGACTGGCAAGGCGAAGAGGCAGGTCAAGCCTCTGTGGAGTTACGGGTGGCAAAGGCAGAGAATGCTGCCCACATTGTCCATAGAGCTTTAAGACGGCAGCTAGCCAATGCTCGGCAGGGGACTGCTTCTACCAAGACTCGGGCCGAAGTTAGAGGTGGGGGACGTAAACCCTGGCGGCAAAAAGGGACGGGTCGGGCTCGTGCTGGTTCTAACCGCTCTCCCCTGTGGCGTGGGGGTGGGGTTATTTTTGGCCCTAAGCCAAGAGACTTCTCGGTCAAAATGAACCGGAAAGAACGCCGTCTAGCGTTACGAACCGTTTTTCAAAGCCGGACTGAGGACCTGATTGTGGTTGAAGATTTTACGGACAAATTACTCCGGCCCAAAACCAAAGATCTTGTTGCAGCGATCACCCGTTGGGGAGTCCAGCCTGATGCTAAAGTCCTGTTAATTCTCCCGGAGAAACAGGAGACGGTTTACCTGTCTGCCCGGAATATTAGCAACCTCAAATTAATGCTAGCTGACCATCTCAATGTTTTCGATCTCCTCGCCGCTGATCGAATTGTGGCGACTGCCTCTGCCTTGGCTAAAGTTCAGGAGGTTTACAGTGACTAAGCTTAACTCCCCCCGTGCGCTTGCCGATCTGATCCGTCGCCCGATTGTCACCGAGAAGGCCACAATGCTCTTGGAGAACAATCAATATGTTTTTGAGGTAGTTCCTCAAGCGAAAAAGCCTGAGATTAAAGCGGCGATCGAAGAGCTGTTCTCAGTCAAGGTTACTGGTGTCAACACCCAAAATCAACCTCGTAAAAAACGCCGCATGGGTCGCTTTGTAGGGTATCGGCCCCAGTACAAACGGGCGATCGTTACCTTGGCACCTGGAGACTCAATTACCTTGTTCCCAGACGTTTGACTGACTATTTGGAGCCTCACTAAGGGTTTAAATTATGGGCATTCGTTTTTATCGACCCTATACGCCTAGCACTCGCCAGAAAACCGTTTCTGACTTTGCCGAGATCACCCAAACCGCTCCGGTAAAGTCTCTAACCCATTCAAAGCATCGAGCTAAAGGACGCAACAACCGGGGAGTCATTACCAGCCGTCGCCGCGGAGGAGGCCACAAACGCCTTTATCGAACCATTGACTTCTATCGCAATAAGCACAACGTTCCAGGAAAGGTGGCAACGATTGAGTATGATCCAAATCGTAATGCCCGGATTGCCCTGGTTAATTATCAAGACGGAGAGAAGCGGTATATTCTTCATCCTCGCAACTTAACGGTTGGCACCTCAGTCAGCTCCGGTCCGAATGCTCCAATTGAAACTGGTAATTCCCTACCACTTGCCAATGTTCCCTTAGGAACCGGCGTTCATAACGTTGAACTGGTCCCAGGTCGAGGGGGACAGCTTGTGCGAGCTGCCGGGGCAATGGCTCAAGTCATGGCTAAAGAAGGAAACTTTGTAACGCTGAAACTCCCTTCCGGCGAGGTTCGGATGTTTCGCAGAGAGTGTTACGCTACGATCGGCCAAGTTGGCAACATTGATGCCAGCAACATTAGTGCCGGTAAGGCAGGACGAAATCGCTGGAAGGGTCGTCGACCTAAGGTCAGAGGCTCTGTTATGAATCCAGTCGATCATCCCCATGGCGGGGGTGAGGGTAGAGCCCCGATCGGTCGAAGTGGACCCGTTACCCCTTGGGGTAAGCCAACTTTAGGCTATAAGACTCGCAAGCGCAAAAAGCAGAGTAATGCCCTAATCGTACGTCGCCGTCGTAAATCCTCCAAGCGAGGTCGTGGGGGTCGAGAGTCCTAGCTGAAAATATAATACGCCCGCTTGAGCAATGTTGGAATTTCTAGTCGCAATGATATCACTCATTATTTACAGTTAGGTTATCTCAACTATGCCTCGTTCACTTAAAAAAGGTCCTTTTGTTGCTGATCATCTGCTGCGAAAAATTGAAGCCTTGAATGTTAGAGGTGAAAAGCAAATGATTAGGACTTGGTCTCGTGCTTCGACAATTTTGCCCCAAATGATTGGTCACACGATCGCAGTCCACAATGGACGACAACATGTTCCGGTATTTATTACAGAACAGATGGTGGGACATAAGCTAGGAGAGTTTGCCCCAACTCGAACGTTCCGCAGTCATGCTAAGGGTGATAAAAAAGGTCGTTTTTAAGGCTGGCGTTATGGCGATTGATCAGACTGAATTAAAAGTAAACCAGGGCGCTTATGCGACTGCCCGTTACATCCGGATGTCACCCCATAAGGTGCGTCGGGTGCTAGATCAAATTCGGGGTCGGTCCTACCGGGAAGCGCTAATCATTTTAGAGTTTATGCCTTATCGCTCCTGTGAGCCGATCTCGAAAGTGCTTCGCTCCGCTGTGGCAAATGCTGAGCATAACCAAGGATTAAACCCAGCAGAGTTAATTGTCAAACAGGCCTATGCAGATCAAGGGCCTAGTCTTAAACGGTTCAGACCCCGGGCTCAAGGTCGAGCCTACCAAATCCGTAAGCCAACCTGCCATATCACAATCGCTGTAAATGCTGAAGCATCCAAGGCATAAGTAGTAACCACTCTAGTCCAATGCTTCACACAACTCACTCTTTTTCTGTCGGCTATCGTTGAGGACGCACTCGTGGGACAAAAGATTCATCCAACTGGTTTCCGTTTAGGGATTACTCAAGACCATCGTTCACGCTGGTTTACTGATCCAGGGCGGTATCCAGAACTGTTGCAAGAAGACTATAAGATTCGCCGTTATGTAGAAAAAAACCTCAACAATGCCGGCATTTCTGGAGTCCATATTGAGCGGAAAGCAGATCAGATTGATCTAGAGGTCCGGACTGCCCGACCTGGTGTAGTGGTCGGTCGGGGCGGAACCGGGATTGAATCTCTACGAGTTGGACTACAGCAGGAGCTGGGGAGTGAGCGTCCGATCCGGATTAACGTTGTGGAAGTGGCACGGGTTGACGCAGAAGCTGCACTGATTTCAGAGTACATTGCTCAGCAGCTTGAACGACGGGTTTCCTTCCGCCGGGTGGTACGTCAGGCGATTCAACGAGCCCAGCGAGCTGGAGTTGAAGGCATCAAAATTCAAGTCGCCGGTCGTCTTAACGGGGCGGAGATTGCCCGGACTGAATGGACTCGTGAAGGCCGAGTTCCCTTGCATACCTTGCGGGCTGACATTGACTATGCTTACTCCACAGCTCAAACAATTTACGGAATCTTGGGCGTCAAAGTTTGGGTATTTAAGGGTGAAATTATCCCCGGCCAAGAAGAGCCGTCTACTCCCAGGGAAACTCAGCCCCGGCGTCGCCAGCAGCAACGGCGTCGCCAGCAATTTGAAGATCGCTCTGGTGAAGCTTAGTTGATTGTCTCGGTCACAGGGTTAGCTTGCAGCTCTATAGCAGTTCCGGTTCCTATCCACTGGTTGTAGATTATGTTAAGTCCAAGAAAAACAAAGTTCCGCAAGCAACAGCGCGGGCGTATGAGAGGAGTCGCTACCCGGGGCAACGTACTCAACTTTGGTGAGTTTGGCCTTCAGGCGATAGAGCCTGCCTGGATCACGTCCCGCCAAATTGAAGCGGGTCGTCGAGCCATGACCCGTTACGTCCGCCGGGGTGGCAAAATTTGGATTCGAGTCTTTCCTGATAAACCTGTAACGATGCGTCCGGCTGAAACCCGGATGGGCTCTGGTAAAGGAGCACCTGAATTCTGGGTGGCAGTGGTCAAGCCAGGACGAGTTCTTTACGAGATTACAGGGGTTTCAGAAGCAACGGCCAGAGAGGCTATGCGCTTAGCTGCCTTCAAGATGCCGATCAAAACAAAGTTCATGCTACGTAAAGCGGAGGAGTCGTAAAGTATGGCTCTACCTAAGGTTCAAGATGCCAGAAATCTCAGTGATCAAGAGCTTGACGAACAAGTTCTAGCCCTGAAGCGGCAACTGTTTGAGTTGAGGATGCAAAAAGCAACCCGGCAAACGGTGAAGCCCCACCTGTTTAAACATATTCGGCACCAGTTGGCTCAACTGATGACCGTAGAACGGGAACGCCAACGAGCCGCGCTAGAGGTGCAAGCATCATCAGTTGTACAGGAGGAATAAACCCGATGGCAGTTAAAGAAAGAGTTGGCCTGGTCGTCAGCGACAAGATGAACAAGACTGTAGTCGTAGCCGTTGAAAACCGGGCTCCTCACCCTAAGTATGGCAAAATCATGGTTCGGACGCGGCGGTTTAAAGCACATGATGAGGAAAATCGCTGTCATACCGGTGATCGCGTTCGGATTCGTGAGACCCGGCCTCTCAGCCGGACAAAGCACTGGGTTGTGGCAGACATTCTCAGCACTGCTCCTCAAGTCTAGGTAAACATCATGATTCAACAAGAGACACACTTGACTGTTGCTGACAATAGCGGTGCCAAAAAGCTTCTATGCATCCGTGTTTTGGGAGGTGGCAACCGACGCTATGGCGGTGTTGGGGATGTAATCATTGCAACCGTTAAAGATGCCACACCCAATATGCCTGTCAAAAAATCGGACGTAGTTCGCGCTGTGATTGTCCGGACTCGTAAAAGTATTAGCCGAGAAAGTGGCATGAGTATCCGGTTTGACGATAATGCAGCGGTTTTGATTAATCAGGACGGGAATCCCAGAGGGACGCGTGTCTTCGGGCCAGTTGCCCGTGAGCTGCGTGACAAAAACTTCACCAAAATTGTCTCACTGGCACCGGAGGTGATCTAAGTGGTAAAAACCAAGCGTCGAAGCACTACACACAATCCCCCTACCCGTTACAAAATGCACGTCAAGAAGGGCGATACGGTCCAGATCATCACTGGTAAAGACAAAGCCAAGGTTGGAGAAGTGCTGCAAGTCTTTCCTCAGACCAGCAAGGTAATTGTCAAAGGAGTCAACATTAAGACCAAACACGTTAAGCCCCAACAGGAAGGTGAGTCAGGCCAAATTATCACGGTGGAAGCCCCCATTCATAGTTCTAACGTCATGTTGTACTCCACTAAGCAAAATGTTGCCAGTCGAATTTGCTACACCTTTGATGACAAGGGTCGTAAGGTCCGTAAACTCAAGAAGACTGGAGAAATCCTTCAGTAGTAGGGGAATGGACTGTCATCCTCGACTCGAGCAATAATCCTGATACCCTGACCAAGACCAGGGACTACCTATAGAAACTATGACACAGCGACTCAAAACCCTTTATCAAAGCACCATTGTTCCCAAGCTGATGGAGCAATTTCAATACCAAAATATTCATCAGGTTCCTAAGGTTGTCAAAGTGACTATCAACCGGGGATTGGGTGAGGCAGCCCAAAATGCCAAAGCCCTGGAAGCATCCTTAAATGAAATTGCCACCATAGCCGGGCAGAAACCTGTTGTGACTCGAGCCAAACAGGCGATCGCTGGCTTTAAACTCCGCAAAGGCATGCCGGTTGGTGTGATGGTCACCCTGCGGTCTGAGCGGATGTACAACTTTCTAGATCGATTAATTAGCCTAGCTCTACCTCGAATTCGAGACTTTCGAGGTGTCAGCCCCAGGAGCTTCGACGGTCGAGGCAATTTTTCCCTGGGAGTCCGGGAACAACTAATTTTCCCAGAAGTAGATTACGACAGTATTGATCAAATTCGCGGTATGGATATTTCAATCATTACAACTGCAAACACAGATGAGGAGGGCCGCGCCTTGCTGAAAGAAATGGGTATGCCCTTTCGGGATAGCTAGGGTGGTTGCATCAGGAGCAAACTATGGCGGTAAATGACACAATTGGAGATATGCTAACGCGCATCCGTAATGCGAACTTAGCACGGCATCAAACAACGGAAGTTCCAGCAACGAGGATGACCCGCAATATTGCCAACGTTCTCAAACACGAAGGCTTTATCATCGATTTTGAAGAAGTCGCAGAAGGGATCAAGCGGCGTCTGGTCATCTCCCTCAAATATAAGGGGAAGCAGCGTCAGCCCATTATTACCACTTTAAAGCGCGTCAGCCGACCTGGCCTGCGAGTTTATGCCAACCGCAAAGACTTGCCAAGGGTGCTTGGCGGAATTGGTATTGCCATTATTTCAACCTCCAGTGGCATTATGACTGACCGAGAAGCTCGGCGGAGTGGTGTCGGTGGTGAGGTGCTTTGCTACGTCTGGTAGGGCAATCTGAAATCGCATCATAGGAGCAATCTAAACGCTATGTCTCGCATTGGTAAACGCCCCATTCCTATCCCGGCTCAAGTCATAGTGACCATTGAGGGTCAACAGGTCATTGTCAAGGGTCCTAAAGGAGAGCTCTCAAGGATTCTACCCGCTGAAGTTGTAGCAGTACAGGAGAATGGAACGATTCTGGTCAACCCTCAGGATGCGTCCCGGCCTGCCCGTCAACGTCATGGCCTCTGTCGTACCCTAGTTGCCAACATGGTTGAAGGGGTTTCTCAGGGCTTTCAGCGACGGCTGGAGATTCAAGGGGTTGGGTATCGGGCTCAAGTCCAAGGCCGGGACCTAATTTTGAACGTTGGCTACAGCAATCCGGTTCGGATTGAGCCACCCGCAGGGATTCAAGTTGTAGTTGAAGCGAATACTAACGTGATTGTCAGCGGGATTGACAAGGAAATTGTAGGAAATACGGCTGCTCGGATTCGGGCAAGTCGACCTCCAGAACCTTACAAGGGTAAGGGAATTCGCTATACCGGGGAATTTGTCAGGCGTAAAGTTGGTAAGGCAGGGAAGAAATGACCAAAGTCAGTCGCACAGAGTCAACCCGTAGCAGGCATCGTCGAGTCCGTCGTAAGGTTATGGGTACAACTGATCGCCCTCGTTTGGCTATTTTTCGGTCAAACCAACATATCTATGCTCAAGTGGTCGATGATACTCAGCAAGTCACACTCGCTGCTGCTTCAACCCTAGAGTCAGGGCTTAGATCTCAGTTGAGTTCAGGGGCTACCTGTTCAGCTTCAGCTCAAGTTGGTCAACTGGTTGCCCAGCGATCACTGGAAAAAGGCATCGAACAAGTTGTCTTTGATCGCGGTGGTAACCTTTATCACGGTCGGGTCAAAGCCCTGGCAGAAGCTGCTCGCGAAGCAGGTCTAGAATTCTAGGGTGGGGGTGAATCGTACGCCCCGTCTTTGTTATCTAAGGATGCAACCATGGCAAATCGTCGTAAAAGTAACCGCAGTCGTGAAAAAGAGTCTAATTGGGAAGAGCGGGTTGTGCAGATCCGCCGGGTTTCTAAAGTTGTTAAAGGAGGGAAAAAGCTCAGTTTCCGAGCCATTGTTGTGGTTGGTAACGAGCGAGGTCAAGTTGGGGTGGGGGTTGGCAAAGCTAGTGATGTGATCGGTGCTGTGAAAAAAGGGGTTGCTGACGGTAAAAAACACTTGGTTGATGTGCCTTTAACCAAGTCAAATTCGATTCCCCATCCCACAAATGGAATTGGTGGAGCCGCTAAGGTAATGATGCGACCTGCCTCTCCCGGAACCGGGGTAATTGCTGGTGGAGCCGTCAGAACGGTCTTGGAGCTAGCAGGCGTTCGTAACGTCCTGGCAAAGCAGTTGGGTTCTGATAATCCTTTAAATAACGCTCGGGCAGCAGTTAACGCCCTAGACACGCTCAGAACTTTTTCGGAAGTTGCAGAAGAGCGAGGAATTCCGGTTGATAACCTTTATGCTTAAGTCAATTTTAGATTGTCGATTGTGGATTGTATCTTTAATCTAAAATCCATAACTTGGAATTAGCTTGTCGGCTGTCTATAGTTTTTGTTGCGTAACTACAGTTTAACCTTATGAGAATAGAAGATGTTCAACCCAAAGCAGGCTCCCAGAAGCGTCGCCGTCGCGTTGGTCGAGGGATTTCTGCTGGCCAAGGAGCTAGTTGTGGTGCTGGGATGCGGGGTCAGAAGTCTAGATCCGGTCGACCCACACGGCCTGGTTTTGAAGGAGGCCAAAACCCCCTCTATCGTCGGATTCCTAAATTGAAGCACTTTCCGATCATTCATCGCCAACAATACACTACGATTAATGTAAGTAAGCTAAACTCCTTGCCAACAGACACTCTCGTTACGCTGACTTCGTTGATGGAGGCCGGTCTGATCACAACCAATGATGGGCCGCTCAAAATTTTGGGTGATGGGGATCTCAGTGTATCACTGAATATTCAGGCTGCTGCTTTCACTCGCTCAGCTCACACAAAGATTGAGGCGGCTGGTGGGAGTTGCGAAATGATTGATGCAAGGTAAGCTAAGTTGTAGCTTACAGCATTTGCATAAGCCTTTTCCAAGGAAATAGGCGGGTCTAGGTTCTATAGATAGGCTACGCTAACAACCATCGCACAGCATCTCCCTCAGAGAATCACCCCGCTTATAAGTCAACACCGAGGTCCTGCTTCATGGTAATCAGTCGAGGCAAAGCCCCAAACGCTCAAGAAACGTTCATGCAGATGGCTCAAGCTGCTGGACTGAGAGGCCGAATTTTCGTCACAGTCGGCCTCTTGGTTTTGGTTCGCTTGGGTATCTTTATCCCGGTTCCGGGTATTGATCGTGAGGCATTTGCTAGAAGCATCCAGAACAACCCGGTGATTGGATTTCTGGATATTTTTTCCGGCGGTGGGCTCTCCGCTTTAGGAATTTTTGCTTTAGGGATTTTGCCGTACATTAACGCCTCAATCATTTTACAGCTACTAACTGCAGCCCTCCCCTCTCTGGAGCGCCTGCAAAAAGAGGAGGGTGAAGCCGGACGGCGCAAAATTTCTCAAATAACCCGATATGTTGCTTTAGGGTGGGCGATTATTCAAAGCGTTGGTGTTTCGATTTGGGTGAGGCCCTATGTGGCAAATTGGGGACCTCTATTTATTGCCGAAACCGCTTTGGCCCTCACAGCGGGCTCCATGTTCGTTATGTGGCTAGGTGAAGTTATTACAGAGCGGGGAATCGGTAACGGAGCTTCCCTGCTAATTTTTATCAGTATTGTCGCAGGCTTACCAACCTCGATTGGACAAACCATTGAACTGGCTCAGGGTGGCGGTAGTGTGGGCGGCATTTTGATTCTCGTCTTGGTCTTCCTGGTGATGATTGTGGGAATTGTGTTTGTCCAGGAAGGGGCCCGGCGGATCCCAATCATTTCTGCTCGCCGGCAAGTTGGACGCCGGATTTATCGAGAGCAAACCAATTACTTACCATTGCGACTGAATCAGGGGGGGGTCATGCCGATCATCTTTGCCTCCGCTGTTTTAATCCTACCTGCTTCTTTAGCGCAGTTTACCCGCAATGAAGTGATAGCTCAGATTGCCAATTATCTGTCTCCAGGCGGACCCGCCCCTTGGCTTTATGTGGCCTTTTATTTAACCCTGATTCTGTTTTTTAGTTATTTCTATGCTTCTTTGATTATCAACCCATTGGATCTGTCTCAAAACCTGAAAAAAATGGGAGCCAGTATTCCGGGAATTCGTCCAGGGCGAGCCACCACGGAGTATATTGAACGGGTGCTGAATCGGCTGACTTTTCTGGGTGCAATTTTCCTGGGCTTGGTAGCAATTGTCCCGACTGCGGTTGAGAGTGCAACTCGGGTGACAACGTTTCAAGGGTTTGGTGCGACATCCCTGCTGATTTTAGTTGGCGTTGCGATTGATACAGCTAAGCAAATTCAAACCTATGTGATTTCGCAGCGCTACGAAGGAATGGTGAAACAGTAGTGGTACGCCTGATTTTGCTAGGACCGCCAGGTGCAGGTAAGGGAACTCAAGCCCAGACCCTGGC
>JBGTDT010000120.1:0-86272 GCA_041748155.1 Thermosynechococcaceae cyanobacterium
TTCAACTGCACTTTACGGCAAAGAGTCTCACGCCTAGTCAGAAAAACGCTGTCATTTTCCAAGAAACTGGAAAATCATATTGGAGCTATCTGGCACTTTGTCCATCACTACAATGCATCCTTACACCTTTAGGACTACCAAAAATATAAATAATGAATGAGTTCTGTCAACAAGTGCCCCGGCACATACAGGCGTTTCTGAAAATCTACCAGATCTCGATAGGGTCCTTCTGCTAGACGATTGTGCACAACTGCTTTTGCAAAAATTGTGTCAATGAGGGGAACTCTCGTCAACGCTTCTAGAGATGCAGTGTTTGGATTCACTTGCTCTACAGCACAAATGCTCTCTGGATCGTAATAGCAAAACTGAAGCACAGGTTCTAGCGGCTTGAGACGGTGTAGGGGCGATCGCAGTATGGCGGCAATATCTTCTAGGCAATGCAGCTGTACGCCAGCTTGAGTCAGTTGAACGAGCGATCGCGCCTGGTGAATTGACAGCCCCGGCAATTTCAACCAGTCATCTACACTGGCTTGGTTGACATCAATCTGAATTCCCAGAGCAGCTGCCAGTTCAACCTCTTCTAGCGACTTGAAACGGTAGTAGGGGTCTGCCAGCATCCGCGCCTGAGTCAGAGTGGGCGGTCGTTGCGGCGGTCGATCTGTAGAAAATAGCCGATTGATCAGGGTCATAACGCTTTAGACTTGAAATTGTGCTTAACCTTATTCCAGAAGTTGTCGCCGCTTTTGCTCAAACTCGTATTCTGAGATCAGTCCCTCCTGGCGGAGGCTATCGAGCTGGCGCAGAGCTTGGGCGATCGCACTAATCCGATCTGGGTCAGCAGGAATCGTGCGGCTGGATAATGGCAGCAAACCTGAATTAAACTTTTGATCAAACTCCTCTCGGTCTTGCGATAGGTACCAGACCCCTTCGATGGCGCTAGCAACCTGGGGAATGCCCGTCCAAAAAAAGAGTAGATAGGTTATGCCCCATCCAGGTCGCCCGATGTAGAACTTATGCAGTCCTGGAACCGTAATTATCCCGGCAAGGGCAAGCAGGGTGGCAAGTTTTTGACTTCTAGGTTGGCTCATGAGATTCATGGCACGCCGTGACCAAAGACATACAAGCGTAAAGACAGCACCGGAATGGAATTTGGTGTGAGTAACTCAACCAGAGTGGCCTATTTCTATCATATGAGTTCTTTTTTCAAAGCGTGCTGGCGAGCGGCTAGGGCGATCGCCTGGGGCAAAATCTTGTGCTCTTGCTCCTGAATCCGAGCGTGTAACGTTTTTAGGGTATCGTTGGGCAAAACGGGCACAGCCGCCTGCTGAATGATCGGACCACTATCGACCTCCAGACACACCAGGTGAACTGTGCAGCCAGTAATTTTGCTGCCATAGGCCAGGGCTTGTTCGACTGCTCGGATGCCCCGAAAACTGGGCAATAGGCTGGGATGAATATTTAAGATGCGGTCGGGAAAGGCATCAATCAAAACCTGAGTCACTCGGCGCATCCAACCCGCCATCACGACCCATTCAACCTCAAACTGCTGTAAGGTCTGGACAATTTGGCGATCAAGCTCCTGACGGGACTGAAAATCTCGATGATCCAGCAGCTTGGCCGGAATCTGCCAACGGCTGGTTCGCTCCACCACTTTTGCTTGCGGGTTGTTGTAGATTAGCACTTGGATTTGGGCGTTCAACTCTCTGGTTGCGATCGCTTCAGCGACTGCGGCAAAATTGCTGCCGCTCCCAGAGGCCATCAGCCCGAGTTTCAAGGGTGAGTCAGGTAGCTGAAGGGAATCATCATGCCTGAGCAAGGGTGAGATCAGGCTCGGCGGAGAATGACTAGAACAAGCTTGAACCGGATTTGACGTCATGGTGGCAATCAATTCATTAACTGCATCGGTTTTACTAGTGTCTCTTTGCCTCAAGTGCTGAAGATAGAATAACTCTACAGCTCATCCTGAAGATCGTTTCACACTGCTTCTCATGTCCAAACCCCAGTTTGGTGTCAATCGGAATCCATTCCGGCTCACAGAGTCTCTCGTAGCCTGGCTGTTTCTTGCACCAGCGACGTTGCTGCTGGGGATTTTTCTGTTATGGCCGATCGCCTACTTGTGCTATCTCAGTTTCACGGCGGGTAATTTTACCCTGGCGGGCACTCACTGGATTGGTTTCAGGAATTACTGGCGGCTGCTGATTAGCCCTGACTTTTGGCAGGTACTGGGTAATACAGCTTACTTTACGGTGGCAACGGTGATTCCCAGTCTGATTATTCCCTTAGGGCTGGCGGTGCTGCTGAATCGAGCCTTTGGACTGCGAGATTTGCTGCGAACGGCCTACTTCATTCCCTCGATCACCTCTCTGGTGGCAGTTGGGTTGGGGTGGCGCTGGTTATTTCAAACCGAAGGCCCCGTCAACGCTTTGCTAGCCCAGTTTGGCATTGAACCGATTCCCTGGCTTGGGAGTCCAACCTGGGCCATGCCGGTCCTCATCCTCTTAAGTATCTGGAAGCAGCTAGGTTTCAACATGGTTGTTTTTCTAGCTGGGCTTCAGGCTATCCCGACCAGTCGGTATGAAGCAGCGATGCTGGATGGAGCAAATGCCTGGCAGCAGTTCCGGCATATCACCCTGCCTGGACTCCGACCAACGTTGCTCTTTGTCACAATCACAACGGCCATTTTTACCCTACGGAGCTTTGAGCAGGTCTATGTGGTCACTGGGGGAGGGCCGCTCAACTCTACAAACGTTTTGGTTTACTACATCTATGACCAGGCATTTGCCCAGTTTGATTTCGGCTACGCAGCAGCAGCAGCAACAGTTTTGCTAGCAGTAGCCCTAGTTCTGGTATACTTTCAGCTCCAGTGGCAAGACACTGGGGAATAAAGATCAATCTACGCCGTAGACTTTTGCAGGAGCTGAATGGCATCAAAGCTCATAAGGATATCAGCCTCTAGACCGGGGGTAGGGTGGTCTGGATTTGAGGGCCGGATGTAGCGACGAGTCAGCAGGTAGTATTTGCCAACCTTGTCGTAGATATCTCGCACATCCTGCTGCTCTAATTCTGCTCCCGTCTGGGCATCGCAAAAAATTGACTGGTAGTGAGCAACCAGGTAGCCTTCAGGAGGTGTAAAAAAACCAAGGGTGTTGACCGTGACTGCTACAGGTCCCATATCTCGGTTAACCTGAGTAATTTTTTGGTTCCGCACTTTATAGTGTGAGTCTATGCCATCCCCAATTTCTTGGATCTGCAAGGCTCCGGTATCATCAGTTCCTGCTAGTTGAAAAGTATGCTGGCCATGAATGGCCTCGAAGGGAACTCTCCGGTGGTGAATTGTGACCATCTGAAGTTGCTCGGTCACCAATTGGCGTACAGCTTCATCAATACTCACGTTGACGCTCAAGTCGGGATTGACCTGAGCCAGACCCCGGTAGAGTGTCTTGTTGTATCGCAGGGATACCTCCGTCAAGTAGCCAGGGAACTTTTCATCCCAGGTGTAGCGGTGTTCGTAGGCATTGTGCAAAACAGCGCGGGCGCGCTCCGTCGCGCTGGCCTGATGACTAAGTTGAGCAATATTTGCTTCAAGCTGGGCATAAGCTGGGGTAGTCAGGAGGAGAAAACCTGCGATCGCTACCGTTAGGCTGAGGACTGACAGCAAGATGCGACGCTGAAGTTGTTGGAGTATTTTCGCCATTTCTCCCCTTAGGATCAATCTACAGCTCGGAGCTATCCTTCTTGGCTGAGACGACGCAATTTTAGAATGTCGCTCATTTTCTTGATTTGGGCAAAGGTTTGTTGGAGTTGGGCATGATCTCGAATATCAATGCACAGGTCAATCACGGCAGTCTGCTCTGGATAGGTTCTGACTTGAGCGTTGCGTACGTTGATATCGTTGTCCGTGAGGCGAGTCAGAATATCTTTAAGCACCCCAACCCGGTCAATTACCTCAATCTGAATGTCAATCGGATAGGTCTGGGGGCGACCATTTTGTTGGTCGGTTGGGTTCCAACTCACCGGAATTAAGCGATCGCCGGGAATGTGCTCGACATTCTGGCAACCCTGGCGATGAATGGAAATACCGCGCCCTCCCAGGGTGACCGTGCCAATAATGGGTTCGCCAGGAACCGGGTTACAACACCCTGCTAGGCTATAGAGTAATCCCTCCACCCCAGCGATGGGAGAGGTAGTGGTGCGGGTAGTAGAGAGGGTTTCTGCGGCAGAGATGCCGCGCCCACGAGCCGTGGCCACTTGAGCGCTAGCGAGGGAAGCAACTGGGTCCTCTACCACTGGCTGTTGAGCTTTAACGGCCTCTCGTAGCCGATTGACAACCAGATTGAGCGTTACCTCCCCATAGCCTAAACCGGCGAGCAGATCATCGACACTGTGGTAATTACATCGCTCAGCAACCGCCTGGACGGGTGCAGACTTGAGCAAGGCATCTAAGCCACTTTTACCCAGCTCCCGTTCCAGCATTTCCCGGCCCCGCAGAACATTTTCGTCCCGGTGCGATCGCTTATACCACTGGCGAATCCGGTTGCGTGCAGTTGTCGTTGCAACAAAGTTAAGCCAGTCTAAGCTTGGGTGGGCGTTTTTCTGCGTCAGGATTTCAACGATGTCTCCATTCTTCAGGGCCGTACTCACCGTAACCATACGCCCACTGACCCGGGCACCACAACAGTGATTCCCCACCTCAGTGTGAATCCGGTAGGCAAAATCTATAGGAGTCGCTCCCTGAGCTAGCGCCACCACGTCTCCGTTGGGGGTAAACACATAAACTTCAGAGTCAAATAGGTTGTCTTTAATATTGTCTAGGTACTCTTGGGCATCTTTGAGATCGCTCTGCCATTCCAGTAACTGCCGCAGCCAGGTAAACTTCTCATCGTTGGGGCTCCAGCGCAGACTGGTTGAGCTACCTGCCTCTTTGTATTTCCAGTGAGCAGCAATGCCATACTCGGCCACGTGGTGCATCTCCAGCGTCCGGATCTGCGCTTCCAGGGGCCGCCCACTGGTGCCAATCACAACCGTGTGCAGGGATTGATAGCGATTGGGCTTGGGTAGACCGATATAATCCTTAAAACGGCCCGGAATCGGGCGGAAGCAATCATGGACAACTGCCAAGGCCCGGTAGCATTCATCGTTGCTCTGGACAATGACTCGAATGGCAGCAATATCGTAGATCTCGTGATACTCCTTGTGCTGCCGCTCCATCTTTTGATAGATGCTGTAGAGATGCTTGGGGCGACCACTAATTTCAACTCGCTTCAAACCGATTTGACCCAGGCGCTCCCGCAACATTTGGATCACCTCGGCCAGTTGGGCTTCTCGCTTGGCTCGCTTCTCAACCACTAACTCCTGGATTTGGCGGTAGGTTTCCGGTTCCAGGTACTTAAAGGTCAAGTCTTCTAGTTCCCACTTAAAGCGCCAAATCCCCAGACGGTTTGCCAGGGGAGCAAAAACCTCTCTAGTTTCTTGGGCAATGCGCCGTCGTTTCTCAGCCGGAAGGTGCTCCAACGTCCGCATATTGTGTAGCCGATCTGCTAGTTTAACCACAATGACGCGGATATCTTGCGCCATGGCTAAAAACATCCGGCGGAAGTTTTCGGCTTGCCGCTCTGTCTTGCTGGAGAAGCTAAACTTTGATAGCTTGGTTACGCCCTCAACCAACTGCTGGACTTCAGTTCCGAAGCGTGCCTCAATTTCCTCCAGGGTCACGTCTGTATCTTCGACAACGTCGTGCAGAAAACCCGCTGCAATCATCGCCCCGCTGCCGCCGAGATCCCGCAGCAAACCAGCAACGGCCACTGGGTGAGCAATATATGGTTCTCCTGAAGCTCGATATTGCCCCTGATGCAGCTCATAGCTAAAATTAAAGGCCCGACCGATCAGCACTTGATCTGAATTATCTTGCTGGGTCATCCTCGGGTCTCCTACCGCAACTAGACACTCCTGAAGCCAGTCAGGCAAAACGAAGTCTGGAGTTGAGGTCGGAGCGGCCAGGTTCATGCGTAGGTTTGAGATAAAAAGGTCGGCTGCCGAGGGGTCTTACTAATTCTGTTCTTCCTATTCTATTAAAGTTTGGTTAAAAACCTAAGCAAGCATCGTTAATTCGGGAAAAGTTCTTGATAATTAAGTTGTGACAAGCTGCCTATGCTCCCTCAACTCCATTGCCAGCGCTACCAGGCATTCAAGCAAGCTCTAAAACAGCTTCAGGCTAGTCTGATCCAGTTGGAGACAGGATTAGATGCCGAACTAATGACTAATTTTCTCCAAGTTCAGCACTTTTTTCTCCAGCAAGTTATCACGCTGAGTCCTGATTTATTAAGTCCGGCCCTAGAGTCTCGCGTCCGCTCTTGCCAGACCGAGATTCATAAGCAACTCCGGCTCTTGGGCACAGACTTCACTTTCTTGCAGGCAGCACAACAGGCTACCACAAGGAACCAGCGACAGGTACAGATTGGCGATCGCCTGCAAACCCTGATTGGCTACTGTGACGCCCTACTCCAGCTCAACGGCAGATGAACCCATGTTCTATTCCACCCTGACAGCAGCATTGGTACAAGAGACAAGGGCGCGAGAAGCTGCAGTAGGCATGATAGACCAAACCTGTCACTCTCAATTTTTGCTTCAACCCACCCCTTCTAAGGTATGTCTGTTCTTTCACGGGTTTACGGCAACACCCGGCCAGTTTATCCCGCTTGGGAAAGCCTTTTTTCAGGCCGGACACAGTGTCTTGATTCCTTTGCTACCGGGACATGGTCAAGCCGGGCACTGGAGCGGCGATCGCCCACCTCCCCTACCCGAAGATCCAGGCCCCTATCAACAGTTTGGGCTGCACTGGCTACGGCAAGCGCAGGCTTTGGGCCAACAGGTGACCGTGGGAGGGCTCTCTGGTGGCGGTACACTGGCAGCTTGGTTAGCGCTAGAGTGCCCTCGGCAGATTGAGCAGGCGCTACTATTTGCTCCTTATTTGAGCAACAGCAATCAAGTGCTGGATTTATTCGTACGAATACTTGATGTTTACTTCGAGTGGCGGACTAAACCTGGCAGTGTTCATTTTGGCTATGACGGTTTCCAGATGCCCGCCTTAGAAGTCTTCTTGAATATGGGCCAGGAGGTGCTTGACCAAGCAGAGGGTCTAACTGTGCCGCTGCTAATTGTGTCAAGTGAAGGCGATCGCGCCGTTAGTAACCGAGATCATCAAGCCCTGTTTAAGGCCGTGCTGCCGCTTCAACCCAAATCCTGGCACTACCGCTTTGAGCGAGCCCTGGATGTTCCCCATACCATGATGACCCAGGCTGAGGGGAACAAATGCCAAGATCTGCTGATTGCAATTGCCAAAGCCTTTGTCGAGAGCGATCTAACCTGGGCTGAAATTAGAGAGACGGTTGAGCGGATCAGGCGAGGTAAACCTTTCCAGGCAGGGGTATCTGAACTCAATCTCAGTCAGCAATCCCCTGATCTAGCCAAAATGATGGCAACAATGATAAACCAGCCGTAGACCTAGCGGTCTGTCCTGAGTTTTAAGAGCAACGCCTTTAGCTCAGCCTTAAGCTGGTTCGAAAGTTTTGTGGCAACCATTGAGGGTTCATCTTTAAGAAAGTCAACTACTGCTTCAAGGGTTTGAAAGTACCGCAAGTTACCATCCTTGGCAGTTGTATACCAGTAACTGGCTGATGCGTCGCCTTCAGCGTCCCAGGAAATAACCCCTAGGGGCTGCTCGTTAAGTAAGAGCTCATACTCCTTGTACCTGATACCGTCCAGAGTGCACTCCAGTCTGATGGCTGGCATCTTGTTACCCTGTTGATAGGGAGTTCTATTGTCAAGAGGGTCTGTGACGGGAGATTCTCCTTCTACTTTCATAGTCTTTGCTTCCAGGGCAACAGTGACACTCGTTAGTATTCCCACGAGAAAGTGTGCTTTACCTTGACAGAGTGATTCTCGTTACTCGTGGAACTCAGTTTAGTCAGATCAGTGCTGACCTGCTAAGAAGCATCTGTATAGGTCTGATGCTAGAGACCATCCTCTCTAGATCTACAGTCGTGAGCGCCAACAAATTCAGGCTTTTGGCGTAAATTGCGTTAAGCTTTTGCCCTGGTCTTCTTAGCTTGCTGCTTGGCTTGTTTGGCGGCTACTTTAGCTGCTTTCTCTTCAGCCATTGCTGCCAGGCGAATTTGCTCTTTTTCCTCAGCAATTTTGTCTAGATAGTAGGGATAGTCCCCCCGGTAGAGGCGCAACTCACCGTCGCGAATTTCGACGATCTTGTTGGCAACTTGGGAGATAAAGTAGCGGTCGTGGGAGACCATAACAGCAGTACCATCGTAGTTTTGCAGGGCCGACTCCAGCATCTCCTTGGCCGGAATATCTAGATGGTTGGTGGGCTCATCCAAAATTAGCAGGTTAGCAGGGCGTAGGAGCATTTTGGCCAGCGCCAGCCGGGCCTTTTCTCCGCCGCTGAGGGCAGCGACTTGCTTTGACACCGTATCACCGCTGAAGAGGAAGTTGCCGAGCAGCGTGCGGACATCCTGGTTTTTCCACTCCGGGACTTCGCCGTGAATCGTATCCATGACTGTTTTGTTTAAGTCCAAAGCTTCCGCTTGGTTTTGCTCAAAGTAGCCAGGGATGACATTGTGAGCTCCCACCTGAACGGTGCCTTCCTGGGGTTTTTCTTGACCCATGATCAGGTGAAGCAGGGTGGATTTTCCGGCCCCGTTGGGACCCAGTAGAGCAACGCGATCGCCGCGCTCAATCAACAGATCTGTGCCCAAAAACAGGATCTTATCCCCGTAGGTGTGAACCAGGTCTTTAATAATCACCACTTCTCGGCCACTGCGGGGGGTAGGTGGAAAGCGAAAGCGAAGGGTGCGTAGACCCGCATCGGGGGATTCAATTCGTTCCACCTTTGCCAGTTGTTTCTCCCGGCTCTTAGCCTGAGTGCTGCGGGTTGCACTGGCCCGGAAGCGCTCGACAAATACCTGCTGACGATCCAGGTCTTTCTTCTGGCGTTCGTAAGCACCCAGTTGCGCTTCCCTGGCTTCTGCTTTCTGCTGCAAATAGGTGGAGTAGTTACCCAGGTAAGTGGTAGAAACCCCGCGCTCAGTTTCGACAATTTGAGTACAAAGCCGATCTAGAAATTCCCGGTCGTGAGACACAATCACAATGGGCGTACTCAAGCTTTTCAGGTAGGTCTCTAACCATTCAATGGTTTCAAGGTCCAGGTGGTTAGTCGGTTCATCCAGCAGGAGCAAGTCGGGGCGTTGCAGCAGGATTTTGCCCAAGCTCATCCGCATCTGCCAGCCCCCACTAAAGGCACTGACCAGGCGATCGCCGTCCTCTGGCTCACACCCCATCTCCGGCAAAATCTTCTCAATCCGGGCCTCTAACCCGTAGCCATCTAGGGCTTCAAACTGTCGCTGTAGGTGATCCATCTCGTGGATCAGCCGATCTAGGGCTTCTGGGTTGGCGGTTTCCATCGCCTGGTGCACCTGAGCCAGAGACTGCTGCACGGTGTTGGCAGCTTGAAATACCGTCCAAAATTCCTCGCGCACGGTGCGGGCAGGGTCTACCTCAAATTCCTGCGTTAAGTAGGCAATGTGTAAGCTGGCAGGCCGGACCACTTCCCCGGCAGTTGGTTCAATTTCTCCAGCAATAATCTTTAACTGGGTGGACTTCCCGGCCCCGTTCACGCCGACTAAGCCAGTGCGATCGCCGGGCTTTACTTCCCAGTTAATATCCTTGAGCACTTCGCCTGTGGGGTAAATTTTACTGATGTGTTCGAGTCGCAGCATTCAGGGTCTCCAAGGGAAGAATGACGAGTTGAAGCGTCAGGGGACCGTCTAATTTTATACAAAATGTAACAACTCCCTTTTGAATTGTAAACATTTACCGCTGGCGCTGCTGAGAGGCTACCTCAGGCATTGGCAGATCGGTCTGGGTCGAGAGCCTGTACGCGATCGCGCTTCATCAGTAACGAGTACTCGCTCAAACAAAAGGAAGTAGCAAAAGATACGGCATCCTAGAAGTGGGTGGCGAAAACAACCCACTGATCCAAAGATTCAGATGAAGTAATGGTTTACACAATCCCAGCCCAAAATCTCAGCTTGTACGATTTAAAGGCAAAATTTGGCCTACAACTTGCGGACAATGACCAATTTTTCAGAGAGTGGTTAGACAACTTACCTGAACTCACGCACTTCGACAAGCAGGTTTTAGACCAGGTGAAAGCAAACTACCTTCACGTCGCCGAGCGTCCTGTACCTGAAGACATTGTCAAGATGGTTGTATTGTCACCGCTACTTGACCTGGCAGGGTTTTATCGTTCCCCATTTCAGATCACCTCGGCAGTGCCCGTAAAAATTTCCGCTGAGAACGACGGAGAAATTGTGCAGGGGCGAATCGATGTACTGGTTCTCCAGGAGCAGTTTTGGATACTCGTGATTGAATCAAAGCGGAATACCTTCTCGCTTGAGCTAGCCATACCGCAGGCGCTTGCCTATATGCTGGGTGATTCTGACCGAGGCAAACCTACTTTTGGATTGGTAACAACGGGGGTAGTTTCATCTTCTTAAAACTTAGTAAACAAGCTAGACCTCAGTATGCTTTATCTGACGTGTCCTCGCTGCTCAATCGTGGAAATGATCTGTATGGTGTCTTGCAAGTACTCAAGCGACTGGGTCAATTGCTAGGCCAGAACGATTAACTTGCCACCAGCCTGTTTTGATTTCTTGGGCAAAACAGTGCCGACGTGCTCAGAACTTCAGCTTTCAAGTTCTGAAGCCGAAGACTCAAGCTCTGAGGACCAACTTCCAGGCTCAAAGGTCAAACACTCAAGCTCTGATCTCCAGTGTTCAGGATTAGCAGTCAAAGGCTCAAGCTCTAAGCTCGGAACTTTTAGCTTTGAACGGCAACAGTCGAGACTAGAGGTCGAAGGCTGAAGCTCTAGTCTCGAACAGCCAGCCTCTGAAGCGCGATCGCATTTTGATATCGGGCACTATGTCTCAGAACCTACGCGAGTTGCTCAGGAATGAAACAAAGAGCCTATATTGACTTTTTCAACACAGGCTCTTTGTATCACTACACCAAAGGGGGAAAGATCTCAGATGCGGAGTTAGCCACAGCTTCACCTACTGCTAGACCGACTCTCACCCCGTCAATACTTGCCTCTGCAACATGAACCCCGCCATAAACGCGGCTGAGGGCGTTCTCTATTTCAGCCTCCCGAATGGTGTCATACGACCGACCACCAGGAAGACCCGGTAAGTCCTGGGAAGGGATGTCAAAACTGATGTTGTTGGTTTTGTAGAAGTCACGCAGAGTCCTGCCTGCTGCCCCACCGAAGGCAGCATGTCCCGATATGTAGTCGGGAAATGGTGGGGTATCTAGGAGTGGCTCCCAGTTCGGATCTTTCCTTGTGAGTCGATTAGGATCAGTATCAGCTTCCCGGATCGCGGTAATTGGTCGCCACTGGTTGAAACCGAGGGAGTCATTGGCTCCCAGATCGTACTTTAAGTCCCATGCGGCGATGCTTGCATTAGCCATCGCAGTGGTCAACTGAGCAAACAATCGGGCGTTCTCTGTCAGTGAATTGTTGCGCTGCAAGGCTATTTCTTGGGCGATCTCTTGCCACTGACCCGGCGGACCAAAGGTGTCCGGGCGATCGTAGGACCAGAAGTAAGCAATTTCTGCCTGATTGCGGGCACGCTGGGTGTTAGGTTCTGCGTAGCGATCGCGGCTGCCTAAAAACTTGGCGGCCTTGAATTCTAGGACGTACCGAGCGCTACCCAACTCTGGAGGACCATCTTTTGCTCCATCTGGAATGACATTCCTGATGCTGGGTATCCCAAAAGGAGTGACGTCGCCCCACCCCGGCAATAATGCATCCGCCCTATTCGACTCAGGTCCTGCTGTGTCACCTCGGGTAAACGTCCGTTCCCACTCGCCGGGATCATCTCCATCTGGGAAAGGTATGTCCGCATTAACTGCACCATCATTCCGCTGTGCAGCCCAGATGTCATCAGCGGCGTTCTCTCCTTTTGCAAGGCCAGCGCGACGACTGAGAAAGCCATCTTTGATTTCCGCCAGAGATCTCTGCCGCTGTTTGTCGAATGCAGCTTTTTGGACCGGGTATAGTTTGACCAGTGCTTGGTAAGCTGCTCCAACTACCGCAGCCTGACGTGAGGCGTTAGTTCCAGATACGTCTGCGAGAGCCTCGTAGATTGCCGTATGAACGATCGCAGCGTTGCGGGCCGCAAATGGAGGCGACGTTATCGGCAGTGCCAGGGGCTTGTCACGAAGTCTCTCCCCCTCAGCCTGTATGGCATTCAAGAGGGTTGAATTCCAATCGAGCACAACGTCAGTCTTAGCCGTAGAAATGAACTTCCCGGCCCCGTTATTTTTATTGTTGCTCTCAGGGACAGTCTCGCCTGAGTCAACCCTAGCACGTAGAAAGTAGGCTCCCGGTGATACAACACTAGCAGTACGAAACTGATTGCTAGCAAAGTCTAAAGTCAGGGTTTGAGATTGATTCGGCCTCAAGTCGTTGTTGATTCTTAGCGTGCCAAGTATAGCTCATCTGTGCCCTTCAGCACCTGTAGAGTTCCCGCCTCAAGCGTATTGAGGGGGAAATCGAGAACTGGATCTGTCGATGCGTAGAGGCTGAGGTCGAAAGGTTGTCTGACTGCTTGATTGCCCCGATTGGTGACAATAACTTGGACTTTGCCTTGTTCAGTAGGAAAGATTGTAGGTGTCTGGAGAATATCACCAAACCTGATAACAAGATCTGAGGCCATGAGGTTTTTACTCCTTTTTTGCGTTAATGCTTGGAATTGCACACTGCTTGGAGTTAAATATGCTGAGACTCTACTCTACAAAAGCTTACCAGGCTTCTGAAAAAGGACTTTTTGCTAAATACTGAGATTAGCTTAGGGCACACAAAGCCCAATTACAATGGTCAATTCTTTCGATTGAGTTGGCTATTTTTTCGGTCTTTGAATTAGTCTGGCAGCGCCATACTAGACTGGCTGAAGCAGAGTCGCCCTTCCAGGGGAAAAATCAGGTCAAAAAAATTTATCTTTGGCCTCGCACAAGTCCCGAACCCTCAAGTAATGGCCTGTCCAGGATTAATTGAAGGACTTGACTGAAGAAAGTAGAAGTGAAGTCTCAGTTTGAAGGGGTCAGCCACGAACCCACCAGGGCTGCATACCACTTGTTGGCTATCTTCTTCTCACCCGATTCATCTGGATGTACGCCATCCCAGGTATCATTCACGGCGTTGAAGCCAGTCCACTGATTGACTACTCTCACGGGTGACAAGCTAGTGTTCTTTTGTCGAGCCAGAGTGGGTATCAACGAGTTAAAGCTTCGTATCTCTGCCGCCTTGTTAGTAGAAGGAATGATCTGCGCGAGCAAGACCTTAACATTAGGATTTGTGGCACGCAGGGTATCAATGATTTTTCCTATCTCATAGATCGTGCGTCTATTGCCTTGATTTTGGAAGATGTCGTTAGTACCCAAGTGGATTAAAGCCACATCTGGTTCTGCTGAGGCAGCCCAAGTGTCGATTTGCGCCAATATCTCATCAGCTCTCCAACCCCAGTGGCCTTCGTGGTTCTGGTCAAAGTTAGAGTAACGGGGGCTGCCATTATGCACACCAGTCATGCTGCCTACAAAGTTGACATCATATCCGTTGCCTAGAAGCTTCCTCCACAACCAGTAGCGATAACTGGCATGACCTCCGGCGGACTCGGTAATAGAGTCCCCTATCGCCATAATCTTAGTGGTTTGTGCCGCTACTGGTTCCAAGGGCAAGACTGCAGCGGTTATCAAAAGCGTTGCTAGCAGAACCCTCCATTTCCCATGAGTGCGGAATGGCATTCTGTAGGTCATTATCCTGCTTAGCTTTTTCAACACTCTTTTTCCTGGGTAAAAGTTACTTGTCACTTTCCTGGGTAAAAGTTACTTGTCACTTCAATCAGATCCTCTGTCGCTTTCTAATTTTTAGTCAGAACTAATAACAGCCTCACGCAAGTTAGCTCTAAGGCTGACTTAAGGGCGGAGTTTAGGTTAGAGGCATCTCTGCTATGCCAGAAAAGAAGTATTTAGTTGTAAAAAGATAAAATCCCTTCGGTATAGCAGCGTCCATACTCTAAAAAATACAGCTTAGGTCTGCTAATTTGCGTCTTGCCCTTTCGGTGCGGCAGTCTGTCAGGATGATGGTTCCCTCGCTTAGAGGGAGTCTCCGACAAGCTGCCTTGCAAGTTGCCTTTTCGAGGATTTATTGGGCTTCTGCGGGGGGATTCATTGGCCCATGAATATAGAATAGGCGACCCATTCAGGTCTGTCGGTGGGAAAAAGTTAGAAAAAGTCAGTGCTTTGGCTCACCGCTAAAAGTAACACTCCATTCGCGTAGGATTGAAATGCGATCGCTATTGAAGTCACCGCTTTCCAGGCCAACATAAAACAACGGCTTCTTCCCGTAATCGCGCTTTGGTGGCAGTGGCTAGCCGGGTGCGAAACAAGTCAATGCTGATCAGTTTATAGCCGAGGGACTGAGCAATGTCTGCCAATAGCTGCCCCGTGCGGATCATTATTTGCAAGTAGGAAGCCTGATCCCCAACGATGTACACCAACTGAGCCCCAGGACGTAAAATCGTTCGTAAATCGGCTAGGTGTCTTGCCATACCGCCGAAATAGAGTTTTGTAGCTCTGCCATAGAGTTTCTCAAACCCACTGGTTTTACCAAGCTCAATCCGTCTTGCTTCAATTTCTGCGGCAATTCGCTGAATTTCTGGGTGGGCTGTAACCCATTCATCATCATCATCTTCTTTATAGACCCCACGACTGTTTGAGCGTACCAGACCCCGTTTGAGGGCTTGCAGCTCTGCTTTATTCGCAATAAAACCCAACAAAACCAATTCAAGCCGGGTTGTACGTGTGTAATCCTTCTCATTCGGATAGGGAGGGGAGGTGATCACCACATCAATAGAATTCGGCTCCAGCACTTTGAGGATTTGGCGAGAATCTGCGTGATGGGCTATCGCGGGAGTATCTGGTAGGCTCTGTAACTGAGGCAAGTCATGGGCAATCTGTCTCACCTCAGATAGCCAAGGTTCAATGACTGGGGTATCCGGCTTGGCCGGACCTAGGCCGACCTCAGGACCAAAGTGTAGATTGCTAATGGAATAAACCAAGGCTTTAGCCAGCGCCAGTCGCTCGTGTCGTTTACACCGCTTGCTGGCCTGCTCTTGCAATTGATCGATGAGCGTCAACGTCTTGTGAAGCGGGAGCCGGCTAATCGAATTTTTTAGCAGTAATTTTTGGCTCTCCTCAGGGAGAGTTCTAATTTGAAGATGATCCTGCGGCAAACCACTGGAAATACTATCTTGAATTCCCTCTAATTTGAGCTTAGCTCTTACAGCTTCAGCAACCCGGCAGGCATGTTTGA
Source organism: Thermosynechococcaceae cyanobacterium (assembly GCA_041748155.1). Taxonomy (GTDB): domain Bacteria; phylum Cyanobacteriota; class Cyanobacteriia; order Thermosynechococcales; family Thermosynechococcaceae; genus JBGTDT01. Next base: position 15,440 of record JBGTDT010000120.1, read on the forward strand.
TCAAGTCATCGGGATCAGGGCTCCAATCTACCTTGACCTGGCTGGCAAAATGAGCCATCAGGTTTGCCTCAACGCCTACACTAGGGATGCCAAGCTTTTTGCACTCAACCAGAGTTGTTCCCGTACCACAAAATGGATCTAGCACTCGGTTGCTGCTATTAATACCAAACTGCTGAAGGTAGACCCGGACTAGATGAGGTGGGAAAGAGAGAACGAACCGATACCAATCATGGGCCGCACGATCTTCGTGACGCAGTTGATTGATCTCTGAGACACGGCGACGAGGTTTGCTTTGAGTATTTTTTGGAGTCGATAGCAACTTGGCATTTAGGTACTTTGACTTCCCTATTTTGCACCTTTGACTATGTTTACACTCAATTGAACCGGAAAATCAACCCTCGATACACTGGGGTGTAGCGCTAGTGAACTTTCCATGCCCAATCGACTTGCCCAGTCGCAGAGCTTGTACCTGCGAAAGCATGCAGAAAATCCGGTTGACTGGTGGCCCTGGTGTGACGAGGCCCTGGAAACAGCTCGCCGGGAGGATAAACTGATCTTTCTCTCAATTGGCTACTCTAGCTGCCACTGGTGCACGGTTATGGAAGGGGAAGCCTTTTCAGATCCGGCGATCGCCGAGTACTTGAACGCCCAGTTCTTACCCGTCAAAGTGGATCGTGAAGAACGGCCAGATATTGACAGCCTCTACATGCAGACCGTACAAATGATGATTGGGCAGGGAGGCTGGCCCCTGAATGTATTCCTGACTCCAGCGGATCTAGTGCCGTTTTACGGCGGAACTTACTTCCCGGTTGAGCCGCGCCACGGACGACCAGGCTTCTTGCAGGTTCTACAGGCAATTCGTCGCTACTACGATAGCGAAAAGGACAAGCTGGCAACGCAAAAGAGTACCTTGCTGCACCACTTGGACCAGACAACTAACCTTAATCCCGTCGCAGAGTTGGGGCATGAGTTGCTGGAGCGGGGGATTCAGCAGAATACAGCAGTCGTGGCAGCTCAGGGTACAGGTCCCAACTTCCCGATGATTCCCTACGCTGGACTGGCCCTACAAGGGAGTCGGTTTAAGTTTGAGTCTAATGACGATGCCCGGAATACTTGTGCTCAAAGGGGGTTGGACTTGGCACTAGGCGGCATCTACGACCACGTAGGCAGTGGTTTTCACCGCTACACCGTTGATTCGACCTGGTCAGTGCCCCACTTTGAGAAAATGCTCTACGACAACGGCCAGATTGTCGAGTATCTGGCGAACCTGTGGAGTGCCGGGGTGCAAGACCCGGCGATCTGGGGGGCGATCGCGGGAACGGTGGAATGGTTGCAGCGCGAGATGACAGCGCCGGGGGGCTACTTCTATGCCGCCCAAGATGCCGATAGCTTTGTTACCCCTGCTGATATGGAGCCAGAAGAAGGTCAGTTTTATGTCTGGCTCTACTCTGAACTTGAGGAAACTTTGGACCCGCAGGAACTAGCAGCCCTATCCCAAGCCTTCTTTGTCTCCCCGCAAGGGAACTTTGAGCGTAACCTGATTGTGCTCCAGCGCCGGGAACCAGGAGAGCTGCCAGCCAGCGTCGAAACCGCTCTGGCAAAGCTGTTTGCAGTCCGCTACGGTTCGTCTTCGGACAGCCTGAACACCTTTCCGCCCGCTCACAACAACCAAGCAGCAAAAACTGGCTCCTGGCCCGGTCGGATTCCCCCTGTGACCGATACCAAAATGATCGTGGCTTGGAATAGCTTAATGATCTCAGGCTTGGCGAGAGCCTCTACAGTCTTGGCTGAGCCATCCTACCTAGAGCTAGCTAGCACCGCTGCCAATTTTATCTGGGAGCAGCAGCGGATTGAAGGGCGATTACGCCGGATTAACTATGACGGCAGAGCAGAAGTTCTGGCTCAATCGGAAGACTATGCCCTGCTAATTAAAGCGCTCCTGGATCTACAGCAGGCCAGCTTGCTTGCGGGTAGCGCCGATGATCAGCACTGGCTAGAAGCGGCTCTTAGTCTGCAACAGGAATTCGATCAACACCTTTGGAGCCAGGAGGGGGGTGGGTACTACAACACAGCCAGCGACACCAGCCGGGAACTGCTAGTGCGGGAACGCAGTTGGATCGACAATGCAACTCCAGCAGCCAATGGGGTAGCGATCGCCAATCTGGTCCGGCTGGCACTCCTGAAGGGCAATCTGGACTATTTAGACCAAGCAGAACAAGCCCTGAAAGCATTTGGTGGCATGATGGGTGACTCTCCCACCGCCTGTCCCAGCCTATTCACCGCCCTTGATTGGTATTATCACCACACCCTAATTCGGACCAGACAACCTCAACTCAGTTTGAGCGCCCAGCAGCACTTACCCACCGTTGTCTATGCGCTGGAGCCTAATCTACCCGCAGGAACTGTGGGATTGGTCTGTCAAGGGCTCTCCTGTCGAGAACCAGCTCAGAGCCAAGCTCAGCTAGCAGAGCAGGCTAGCCAGAGCCAACTACGAACGACTTAAGCTACTGAAGTATTTTTCCCGCTCCTAATCAACCTGGGAACTTGAATGTTGTAGTTCCGAGCTTGACGCTTTGAGTTTTAACTTGGAAAGATAAACCGTAGATCCTGAAATTCTAAGTTCTGGACTGGGCCTTTGCAGCTCTGAGGTCAAAACTTTGAGTTCCAAGCTGGAGGGATTAAGCTCTAGGCTTGAGGCTGCAAGTTTTAAGGTTGATGTTCGAGGATTGAAGCTCAACGGTTGAAGAGCGTTTGTGATCACACTTGCGTCAGTCCTAAAGCTGCCCTACCGTCACATTCTCGTCACATTCACTTTTGATACTGGAGATAACAAGATTAGGAGGTCAACAAGGGCAAGGGACCCCTGTTCGTTCCTTACCCGCACTGGCATAATGCATAAATTTTTAGTTCGAAATTCCGTTGCTTACTTATTCCTTTTGGTACTGGGGACAGTGGGGAGCCTACTGGGGCCTGAACTTTTAACTTCTGAAGCAGAACGGTCCCAGCAAGCAGTGGCGCAGTCAACCTCGATTGACGATTTTAGTTCCAACTCACCGGAAGAAGTAGAAAGAGGAAACGGGGTCAGAACCCTTTTAGCGATCGCGGCCCTTGGTGGAGGCGCTGCTGGGGTTATCTTCAGTGCCAGAAAGGCAAACAATCCTCTCAAAATTGGCCTGAGCCAGGAGAGCAGTCATGAGCAAGCTAGCCCCCAGCTTCAAAAGAAGCTCCTGAGACTTTTGCACAATGATCAAGCCACAGCAAGCCGCCTACTAGCTCAAGTTAAACGGAGTAACCCCCACCAGTCGATTAACTGGGCAGCAGAGAAAGCGATTTACGACCTGGAGCGCGATCGCCACTAGGCGGCGCGCAAGCTTCGCCACTAGGCAACGTCCAAGCTTGGGGGTGGATAGGCCGAGATTCTGGGAACCAATCTTTTTACCCTCACTGGGGCTGTGAATCGCAACTGCCCCTTCAAGAGGGTATCTTCTGGTCCCAGTCCTGTTTTTCTCAGGTCACGCTTGGAGCTTAAAGAAACTAGAAGCCGAAGCACCGTGAATCGGAGACTAACGATAAATCCTTGGAGCCGGGGAATCTTAAAAGGAACTCCCTCATCTCACTCCAAGGTTGGTTGTTTGTGGAACGTGCATTTTGGCTAGCCTGGTCGTGTATTCCTGGAGTAGGCCCAGTCCTACTCAAGCGATTGCATCAGCACTTCGGCACCCTCTACAAAGCTTGGGAGGCGAGTCCCCAGGACTTACGAGCCGTGGAAGGAATTGGACCGCAAACCCTGCAAGCAATTGTAGCGACGCGTTCACAAGGTATTCTTGCCGCAGGATCACGCCTAGACCCGGAGCAACTCCTGCACCAGCATCAGCAAAGCAACCCCTGTTTTTGGACCCCTGCCGACCCTGATTATCCTCGCTTGCTGCTTGAAATTCCTGATCCACCCCCCATTCTTTACTACCAAGGCAAGGTGCGGGCTGAAGAGAATCAAGGACTGACCCCAATCGTGGCAGTTGTCGGTACCCGTGATCCCTCAGATTATGGTAAACGCTGGACCCAGAAGATTACGGCTGTACTGGCACAAAAGGGTTTCGCGATCGCCTCTGGGATGGCAGAAGGAATCGATACCCAGGCCCATCGAGCTTGTTTGGAAGCGGCAGGTCGAACCTTAGCGGTGCTGGGAACGGGGGTAGACGTTGCCTATCCCGCTCGTAACCAGGGGCTTTACGAGCAAATCTTAGCGGCAGGACTGGTATTAAGTGAGTACCCGGCAGGCACCCAGCCCAGCCGCCCTCACTTCCCGCGACGGAACCGGATTATCGCCGGGTTGAGCCGCACCGTGCTATTGATGGAAGCACCCAGTAAATCCGGGGCCCTGATCACCGCCCACCTGGCAAATGACTACAACCGTGATGTCTATGTTCTACCGGGGTCTTTGGACAATTTCCGGGCAATGGGTTGTTTAGGTCTGGTGAATCGAGGCGCTCAGGTCATCCTGAGTGAAGGCTACTTGCTAGAAGCCCTGGGTGCAATGCCCCAACTGGATCAAGTTCAGCAAGCAGCTTCAAGCCCGGTAGCAACCCAGCCAACCTTACCCTCTCTAACCCCAGAGCTAGACCAAGTGCTGCAAGTCCTGATCAAGCTTTCCCAGGAATTGGCCTCACCAACTTCCTTTGATCTGATTGTGCAAAATACGAACCTGCCTGCTGGACTGGTCTCTGGAGCGTTATTACAGTTAGAACTTTTAGGACTAGTCCACCAATCACCCGGAATGCGGTACCAGCCCTTGTCCTAGCCAGAAGCCAGAAATGTCTCCAGCTCAGGCACATCAACCCAAGTGCTCGCTGTGTCAGACTGGTGAGCAAGATCTATTAAAAGCTGAGAATAAACCCCCTGCTTGAGCGAAGGAGCTAGGTTGGTTCCCGTGTCAATGCCCTTCACCCAGCGGTCCACCACACGAATAAACGGAGCAATGCGGCCATCGTCGTAGGTTTTAGGAAAAGCCCACGCAGGAGCTGCGATCGCTTCCAGGGGTTGACCGGCTTGACTGGCCCAGAGGCGAAAACCATGCACGTAGTCTTTTTGATTCTCGCTGCCTAAAACCAGGGTACCGCGATCGCCATAAACCTCGACCCAATGGCCCCGCCCCCGGTAGGTTGCAGCACTCAGGCAAACCTGGCAGGGAGTCCCATCTGCCAGTTCAAGCAGAAGGGTACAGGTATCATCCGCGTCAACTGGCTTAAGTTCGCCATTGTCTTGATCAGGCCGGAAGGGAATGGCCGTACTCAAGCGGGCGCACAGGCGTTTAACGGGTCCAAACAACCAGGCAATGTAGTCAAAGGTGTGGGAGCCAATTGCCCCCAACGCCCCGCCGCCTCGATCTTTACACGCGTACCAGTTCCAGGAGCGATCAGGGTCAGCCCGACTTGGAACCAACCAGTCAATTTTAACCAGCCGTTTTTGACCCACATACCCCTCTGACAAAAACTGTTCTAGCCGCAGCCATTCGGGAACGCAGCGAAACTCAAAATCAAGGGTGGCATTCACTCCCTGAGCTGAAGCAAGGTAGTATAGATCCCGCGCCTCAGCCGCAGAGAGGGCGGTTGGCTTTTCCAGAAGTAGATGCTTACCTGCTTGCAGGACTGTTGTCGCCATTTCGTGGTGCGTGAATGGTGGCGTCGAGATGCTGACTCCCTGCACTTCTGGCAGCGCCACCACTGCTTCAACGGTGCTGCAAGCCTGGGGAATGTTGTACTTCTTTGCCAGAGCTTGGGCTTGGGCTAAATCTCGATGGTAAATAGCAGCAATGTGGGTGGCAGGATGGGCCTGAAATCCCGGAATATGGACTTTTTGACCAAAGCCAGTGCCAACAACTGCCACCCCAAGGGCAGGCTGAGCCGAAGCTTGATTAGGTTCAAAGCAGGACATGATGTAAATCAGGCAATTGCTATACTCTCGATTTTACTGATGATGTAGCTAGGGTTATTGAGTTCGTCAGCAATTTGATGCTGCTAAATCGCACAATGGTAACGACGGCCATCTGTTGGAGGACGAAAGAATGGCCATTGCCGCAAAGCTAGGAGAGATTGACTGAATGCCAACCAACATCGCCGTCAGTACCGGGCAGATTGCGATCAATAACGGTTCGCCGTTTTTAAGGAATAGAAACGATCTTCGGTCCTTGGTAGAATTGCCGAACTGCCCTTGCAAACGGCTCCTGTGTTAAAGTCTCTATGGAGGTTTAAGTTCGGTCGCGAAGTTTGTTGGTATTGACAAGCATCTCTCCGGATTAGAAGTCCACACACTGTAATTTTGGAGATGTTTCATGTCAATCTACGTCGGTAATTTATCTTTTGAGGTCACGCAAGACGACCTCAGCCAAGTCTTTGCAGAATATGGAGCCGTTAAGCGGGTTCAGCTGCCCACTGATCGCGAAACAGGGCGTCCTAGGGGTTTTGGCTTCGTGGAAATGGGAACAGAGGAAGAAGAGACTGCTGCGATCGAGGCCCTTGATGGTGCTGAGTGGATGGGCCGTGACTTGAAGGTCAATAAGGCAAAGCCTCGCGAGGAAAGAAGACCTTCCGGTGGTGGTGGTAGCTGGGGAAACCGCAGGAGTGCTTCCGAACGCTACTAGGCTTTGAGAGGATAACTTTTATATTAAGGGCAGACAACAAATCTGCCCTTTTTTGCTGCTAGTAACTGGGCTCATTACTATCCAGTTACCGATAAAATTTATTCGGAAGGAGATAGGATGACCCAAGTGACTCTTGGTGAAAATGAAGGGATTGAGTCAGCTCTACGTCGTTTCAAGCGCCAAGTTTCTAAAGCAGGAATCTTTCCAGATATAAAGCGTCAGCGCCACTTTGAAACTCCAATTGAAAAACGCAAGCGCAAAGCAGTTCTAAGAAGGCGTAAGCGGCGTTTTCGCTCTTCTAGCTAATCTACAACAAGTAGCTGAAACCACTACAAAGACCTTCTAAAGTGCGTTTTTTAGCAGGTCCAGCAATCATAACCCTAGAACTACTCTGAATTGTCTCCGATAGATGAAAGGTTTGGCAAGGGGAGCTAGCGAGGGTGCGAGGCCGGACTGCTAACGTCTAACGACAGCGATCGCTCAATCCGGGGAGTGCCAACTGAGTAGGTGATTGCATAGCTACGAGCCAGCAGCCAAAGCCAGAGGCGAGGACTGCGAGCCTCGGTGGCAGGCTGAAGTTTGCGAACCCAGCCTGGGAACCAGCTGCGGCACAAAACATTGATGAGGGCATCACGGCTAAAGCTCAGGTAACTCCCCAACCAACGGAGGAAATCTTCGGGACCTACGAGCTGCCAGATCCAGTAAATCAGGGCCGGATTGGTCCAGGCAGCTTTGAGGGCCATGCGGTTAATGGGCAGCCAGCCTGCCCGGTCTTTAATAAAGGCGTCAGCGATCGCAGGCGGTTCGGTGGCCAGAATCCCAAAAAAGATGTTCAGCATTGAGTTTAACCGCTGGGGCGGTAAGAACTTTCCGGTAGGCACCATCATGCCCCGCGAAAATAACCAGGTGACGGCAATATTGCTTTGGTAGGAGCGGATTTGGTCCAGGTCAGCCGCACTGAGTAACTCATGCTGGAGGGCCGTAGTGAGCAGATCCGTCAGTCGCGGTAAGTTACGAACCAGGGAGCCAAAGCCTGTAAACACCAGGGGAGACTGCAGGGATGCGGCATCCCCGATCGCAATTAGCCGATCAAAGGCAACCCGGCGATCGCGGCTGCTAACGCTGAAGTGACCGGGAATGTAGCCAAAAGTTGCCTTTTTCCAGACCAGTTTGTCTACATCACAGCGGCGGTACTCTGGCAAGATGGTAAAGAAATCTTCATACATGTCCAGTAGGGAGCCGGGGTTATCAGGATGAGGCTGGTGATAGTGAAACAGGTAAATTGTTAACTCATCTCCTTCTCCTGGAAACAGTTCCCAGATCAACTGTCGCCCTCGAGAAATATCTCCGTGACTGTACAAGACATCTCCGTAAGCTGAATCCCATACACTAGGCTCAAACCCACCAGAGATTACAGCTCCCACCGTCGGGCAAACACTCTCAAAGGCTCTGCCACCGTTTAGTTGCCAGGCAATGGGAGATGCACTGCCCATGGCATCCACTAGCAAGCGCCCCGTCACTTGACATTCCGACCGAGTGGGAAGATGGGTGGCATGAACCGTGACTTGGTCCGAGTCAATCTCAGCCCGGACAAATTCCGTTTCCTCCCAAATTTTCCCGCCCGCTTCCGTGAGTTTTTGCCCACATAGGTGCAGGAACTTGCCCGAATCCAGGGCGATATTCAAGACGGTTGGTGTGTGCAAAACCGGAGCCTTAGCCCCAGCAGGATTATTAGCATCAAAAAATTTATTAAACCCGTCCTGGTACTCACGGGCAATCACAGTTTCAAACTCAGCCGGGGTAATCAGGCCCAAGTCAATCAAGCTTTGAAATTCAGTCCGCGAAATGTTCCACTCCCGGTTCATCCGGCCAAAGGGTAATCGTTCCAGCAGGATGACTCGATAGCCTAAGCGGGCCATTACCGCCGCGTGGATTAGACCCAGGGCACCCCCAACATAGATTAGGTCATAGGTAGGTGAGTTTTGAGTTGGGGCATTCTCTGGATCATTTGAGTTTTGAGTAACTTCTAATTTAGAACTCGGTTCGGCTGACGGTTCGCGAGTCTCACCGAGCAGCTCACCGGAAGCCAAAACTGAGAACTCAGAACTTTTCTTCTCACTCCTCACTCCTCTCTGTTCACCTTCAAAAATCACCTGTTTCGGTCGCTTGGGATTGCGAACGCCTTCTCGCCAGCGCTGTTCCCACCAGTAGACGCGGCTCAGGTCATACTCACCATTGGGCATCTTCTGAAAGTACTGGACGGTTCGTGGGTAGGCTGGAGCCAAGGCTGAGAAAATGGATTGCTCAGAGAGATCTACCCCAGGAGGCTCAGGGTAGTGGTAGGGGAATTCTGCTCTAATTTGCTGAGTCAGTTGTTGGATTACTTTGCCCTCAACTGGAGCAGAGGAGCCATGCCAGCGGAATACTTTTAGGTAGGTTGTTCGCTGCATAGACCAGACAAAGGCCGATAACTCGGCCTGCGGGAATTGGAGACGCAACCCCGCCGCCGTTACTAGCTTCTTCCCTGAACCTGGCTCAAACCGCTGCTGTAGCCAAGTTCGAACCGTATCTGTGTCTGGAGTGGGAATTTCTAAATACAAAATTTCTTTCATTGGCTAAAAATTGCCCAGCAAGATAGATTGACAAGCTCTAAAAATAGGTTAGTATGCCGAATACTTACTTAAAAAACTTTACAAGACTCTCATAATTCAAAGCCCCATGAACTATCCTATCCCTGCAAGTCCTCAGGAGATTGCAGCCCTAAGGCAAAGACCTGTAAATGAAGAATTAATTGCTGCCGCGATCGCAGGGGTGATCAGCATTGCCCGCTCTGAGGGACAGTCTTTAGAAGACTTAAAAGCCCAAGTTTTAGCGGAAGACAGTCTGTTGGATCAGTCTACGCGAAGATGGCTGAGCAACCTAGTGATCCACGCCTGGGAGAGTCTGCCTGCTGAAGCTTACCTTTGATTTTTTCACAGCCTCTAGACCCTGTCAGGTTGAGGAGGGGCTGTGGCTCAAAGGTTCAATAGAGCTGTCTAAACTAGAGAATGTTGAGAGTACCAAGACAGCTATTTCTCCTTTAATTATGGTGTTCAGTTGGATTCACCAGCTCAGTCGGCGAATTTTAGATCTTGGCCAGCGTTTCATTGGCCCAAAGTTACTCCTAGTCCCGACGATTGGAGGGATTGGACTGGCAATCGCCGCCCTGGGTCTTTGGGGGTTTGCCCAGCTTGCTGAGGAAGTACTAGAGCAGGATACTCAGGTATTTGACACCTCAATTCTGCTCACTCTAGAGCGACTGCAAACACCCTGGCTGGACCAGCTCATGCTTGGAATCACAGTCTTAGGCGAGCCAACCCTCCTGGTGATCCTGACCTTGAGTTTGAGTGCCGCTTTACTTTTAAGACAGCAGTGGGCAGAAGGGAGCATGCTGGCGATCGCCGCCCTAGGTGGCGCTGGCTTGAACGTGCTGCTGAAAAACGTGTTTGCCCGTGCCCGCCCGGAACTCTGGAAGCAGATTGTTGATGTCCGGTACTACAGTTTTCCCAGTGGACATGCGATGGTTTCGCTAGTGATTTACGGCCTGATTGGGTATTTGCTGGCAACCTATCTGAAGCATCTGAGCGGATGGATTGTTAGTATTACGGCCCTGCTAGTGATCATGATTGGCTTCAGTCGGCTGTATTTGGGCGTTCACTGGCCCACAGACATTATTGCTGGCTATGCTGCCGGTCTGGTTTGGCTATCGACCTGTATCCTTGGTCTAGAAGTCTGGCGCAACAGAGGCTTTTACCGTTCTTCAAGTTGAGCACCAGCCACTCAACCTGTCAGGGGCAGCCGTACGGTAAAGATTGCGCCCTGTCCCTCCCCAGGACTTTCTGCTTGGACAGTACCCCCGTGAAGTTCTACCAGATGACGTACAATTGCCAGCCCTATCCCCAGGCCACCATAAAGCCTTGTGCTGGTACTTTCAGCCTGGCAAAAGCGCTGAAAAACGTAGGGAAGAAAGACGGCGCTAATGCCCTTTCCAGTATCGCTAACCCTGATTTGGGCAAAGGATTGAGCCGACTCGATTAGACGGCCAACTTGCACCCTGACACACCCCCCTTGGTCGGTGAATCTAACTGCGTTGGTGAGTAGGTTCCACATTACCTGCTGCCAGCGATCCGGGTCAATTTGGACTAGGCCGAGGCCAGGGTCGATCTCAGTTTCTAGCCGAATTCCTTTCGCTTCGGCGGCTGGGCGGACGGTATTCAGGGCTGCTTCGATTACAGGCGCTAACTCCAAGCTCAAGATATTTAGACTGAACTTTCCCTGAATCATTCGAGAGACATCCAGGAGATCCTCGACCAACCGAGTTTGTAGCTTAGCATTGCGCTCAACAGTCTCCAGGGCCTGGGCAATCATTTGCTCGTCCAGCCGCCGCGATCGCAGCAATTGTGCCCAACCCAGTACGGCATTTAGGGGCGTCCGCAACTCATGGGAGAGAGTTGCCAGGAACTCATCCTTGATCCGGTTAGCCGCTTCAGCCGTGCGTTGTGCCGTTTCGCTCACAGCACGGGCTACCTGGGCACGAGTCAGCAGCTCTGCTTGTAACTGGTTTGCAGCTTCAAGCTCAGCGGTGCGATCGCGGACCCGTTGCTCCAGGTCAGCATTTGCCTGGGAGAGTTGAGCCACCAGGGTTTGAATCTGGACTTCGGCCTGCTTGCGCTCGGTGATATCCCGCAACAGCCAGCGCAGGGCGATCGCTTCACCGCCAGCACCCCGGATTGGAGCCACAGTCAAGGCCGCCTCAAAAGCCTGAGGTGCAGTACCCTCTAAACTACGGGGCTGTAGGCGAATGTGCCACTCCTGCGCTGTCGTGAACACTTCGGCCTGAAGCAAGTGGTTGAGCTGAGTTCGGAAGGCCCGTCGCGCTTCCTCCTCAACCACAAAGTTACTCAAAGGGTTACCCGTACGAAAATGCTGCCCCAGGTTAAGCATTCTCACCGCAGCCTGGTTAGCTTCCCGGATTACCCCTACGGTATCCGTAACCAAGTAGCCATCGGGCGCGAGCTCAAACAAGTCCTGGTAGCGCTGGTGTTCCGCTTCAATAGTTTCGCGGGCAGCAGCCAGTTCTTCATTCTGTACTTGCAATTTCTCCTCTGCAACCTGGAGTCCTTCTAAGGCGGTCTGAAGCTCCTCTAACGCTGCTGGCAACCAGCTTGGAAGGTTTGACCGTGACAGGCCCGTCTGCCCTGCTTGCTCCGATATTCCAGGGTAGGACTTATCACTAAAGTTGCTGGCGTGTTGTTGCAGGGCCAGCACTCGCCCCTGTAAAAGCTCAATTCGTTGGGCAAACGTGTCCACGATCGCTTGGACTACCTCTTGAAAGTCATTGTATTATCTAGTTTGATCAATAATACCCCCACCTACACCTGTCTCTGGGATCAAGTCTGAGCGTCGTTAGCTTTAATCTACCCCTGTGCTTAGATGACCAGCGTGCCCTATTGCCTAGCTCGTTAGAGGTTAGAAAAACAGATAACCTCAGCCCTGCCAGCACTGTATTCACTAACCCTCAATGTCAGGCTGAGTTTCCTCTAGCAACTTTAAGCCCTGGATAGCATGAATAGCCTCGACTACAACCTCAACCTCATTCTGTTGTTGCAGAGCTACCCGCGTGCCAACCCGGGTCAGATCGTGAGCTTCAACGGGGAAAATTTTTGCTTGACTCTGATCGCCACATTATTATTTTGATAGACGACAGCTTTAAGCTTTCAGACTGAGCAACGAGCTGTTTAGTGAACGCCTTCGTTCTACCTTTTAGCTTCAAGTTCCAAGAAATAAACTTGAGGTTCCAAACAAAAAGCTTGGCCTTTGGTGTTCGAAACTTGAAAGTCCAAGTTCCGGGCTCGGCCTTGCGAGTTCAAAGCTTGAGGCTCTGAGTTTAAAGCTTGAAGGTCCGAGTTCTCAGGTGCAACTCTCGTGCTCTGAACCAGACAGTGCAAGATATTGAGCTAAGCAACTTAGATAGTGATGCTGGCAGGGCATAGCCGTTACGCGATCGCCGGGCCTAGAAGGAACAGCGTTACCCTAATCCTGGTGGTTGATGGCTTGGTGCAGCGCTAGCTGAATTTCTCGCACCTGATTAATATCCTTAGAGCGATAGACCTCAAAGGAAGCTGCTTGTGAGCCGTTTACGTGGGTATTGAGCACAATCACATGTTTAGAGCTTTGGGCCAGCAACCAACAAACTCCACCAATGACGCCGATTAGACCCAGACCAGAGACGAATAAGCCCAGAAAGCCAATGACAATACAGGTCGCAGGCCCAGTCCGAGCCGGTGTGGCTTTCAAGATCGTGATCGAATCAATCTCACGAATCGGATACTGCTGATCAGCGACGGCAAACTCGGTGCTGGTGATCCGAATATCATCCTGGTCGTATAGGGACTCTGCCATATCAGACACCGCTAAGAGTTAAGCTTTGCCAGTGGAACCGAAGAGGTGAAGCTTGTTGGAAACAACTGTTTTCATCGCTGCGATCGCCGCTTGCATCGAGTCCAGCAGGTCAGGAGAAGATAAGCTATGCAGCCTTTCTTTCAAAGTATCCAGATAAGCCTGACGCACCTCAGTGTTGACGTTGAACTTGCACACTCCCAACTCAATTGAGCGGCTAATCATTGCCTCTGGTAAGCCAGAGGCCCCGTGCAGCACCAGGGGGACCTGGACAGATTTTTGGATAGCAGCCAGGCGCTCAAAATCGAGCTTTGGCTCCCCCCGGTACTTGCCATGCACATTGCCAATTGTCACAGCCAGGGCATCAACCTGGGTGGCCTGGACAAAATCAGCCGCCTGAGCTGGGTCAGTCATCTTCGCCTCGTACTCGGCGATAGTTAACCCGTCTTCGCTGCCGCTAATCCTGCCAATTTCCGCCTCTACCACGGCTGCTTGCCTGTGAGCCAGACTTGTCATGTCGCGGGTAAAGGCCAGATTCTCAGCGTAGGAAAGATGAGAGCCATCGGCCATGATTGAGGTCATCCCAGCTTTCAGAGCAGCCTGAATCGCCTCGGTCGAGGTACTGTGGTCCAGGTGAACTGCGATCGGCACCCCGGTTGAGCGGGCTGCCTCCAAGCAAAGGGCCACTAAAGCAGAGCCACCGTATTCCAGCGCACTGGGATGAATTTGTAGCATAGCTGGACTGCGATCGCCCTCGGCAGCCTCGATAACAGCCCGAACGCCTTCCAGGTTGTAGACATTAAAAGCCCCAATAGCATAGGCGTTGTCCCGCGCTGCTTGGAGAAGTTCTTTGGTCGAACTCAGCATCATTGTCCTCCCCAAAATGATCTCAATACTTTCAAATTCTCCCTCTAAGAGGGCATTTAAGGCTCTGCCTCGGTATTATCAAGATAGTTGTAGTGCCAGCTTGGGAGCAGACTTGGATGTACGAAACCTACGATGTGGATAAACGCAAACTTCTATCAGGGCTAAGCCACGGGTCAATCTTTTTAAGCTCTTTAGTGTTGTCTGTTGGAATTCCAATCGCCGTCCTATTCGTATCTGACGACCCAGTTGTGAAGGAGAATGCTAAAGAAGCAATTAATTTTCACTTCAATGTCTGGCTCTACGGCATTATCTTTGGCCTGCTGTGCTTGGTCTTGATTGGCTTTCCGCTTTTGGGGGTTTTGTTTATCGTCCACTGGACGCTACCCATTATTGCCATTGTTCGGTGTCTCAACAGCCCTGACCAGGCCTATCACTATCCATTTATTTTCCGCTTGCTCTAGCTCAGGGAAGCAGACTAGCGAGGCGTTCCGCTGGGTGAGCGACTGGAAAGGGTGCAAAGTTGCTGTCCCGATAAGGGACGGAGACGGGTTCACCTCAGAACTGTTTTCCGCTTCTTAATCCTACGACTGAGCATGTAGCCTGCCCCTAGAGTTCCAAGGGCCAATGTACCCAACATAGAAGAGGGCTCAGGCACAGATTCCACTTGAACGTTGTCAAAGCCCAGGGCTGAGTTACCGCCAGATCCGACTTCAGCTAGGGCAAACCTGAGCTGGTACTCTCCTGGAGTGTTGACAAAACCACCAGGTAAAGTTTCTACTTGACCAACAGCTGCAGAGAAGTTGGTGGCGTTGCCGCTAAAAACCCCTTGACCAATAGCACCGGGCCTAATTACATCAACTGTGAAGAAATCAACACTGGATAAATCATCCTGAGGATCGCCATTGAAAGCGTAATCAAAGGTGACTTGAATCGGTCTATTCAGGTCTCTTGCAGCCACCGAAAAGTTGCGAAAAGCAATAGAGAGATCAGAAGAAGTCCCAGCACCAATGGAAGCTCCATCCTGAGACCCTAGTAGACCATAGTCAGACGAGAAGAAATTGTTAAACCCCTCCACTCCCGTGGAAGTATTTGGGGCTGTTGCGACACTTCCTGGCCCAGCCTGCGCATCTGGGTCGCTGTTGTCGAAGACAAAATCACTTGCCCCATCCAAGGGACCAATCGTGACTCCAAAGGCAGGGGTTACACCGCTCATTCCTAAAATAACCAGGACGGCTCCTGCCTTGGCCACGAAAAAGTTATTGGAAAAATTCATAGATAATTGCGGTGGTGAATGTTAGGAGGCTCTCCAGATTATCCCCCATTGCGCCCCTGTCGGAAATAATCCATTGTTTTATGTCTGCCTAATTTTCAAAGGGTAGAAAGCCCTGAAAAGCTCTAAGTCAAAAAACTTTGATCAGAAAATCTACTTAGGAAAGTGGTTCATTGCTGTTGAGTAGATCAAATTGAGTGGGTACTCTAGCTGGAGCTAATTAATGAATGAGGGGGAAATTATTCATGTTTACTAGTTTTCTATTCTCACCAGTGCTGACGTTCTATATCGTAGCTGGGTCTTTGCTAGGAACGGGACCAGGGGGGGGAAGTGCCCAAGCAACTGGCTTGGGTGACCAAAACACTACAAAGATGGGCGATATGACTATACAAGATGTCAAGACTGCAAACAGGCTTGGTGGAGGCGATCGCGACACTAAGCTAACCCCCAGTCAGAAAGCGGTGATAACTGCTAGCCCAGTGACTTTAGCCGCTAACCAACCCCCAGTGGTAGTGCTTATCGCTCCAGCAGAGGGAACTGTGATTACCGCTGGTACAGACTTGTATATGATTGTGGGTGCTGCTGACCCTAAGGGTTCGGTTGCTAAAGTTGAGTTCTTCCGGGGTAGACAAAAGCTAGGCGAGGACAGGAGCGCACCCTATACTTTTACTTGGAAAGATGTCCCCGCTGGGAGGCACACCCTTAGAGCTAGGGCGACCGACAATCAAGGAGGCGTGACAACTTCTGTTCCACTGGCTTTAACTGCTCGAAAGTAGTAGTATTCCTAATTATTGCTATTTCTACTGGTTAATTTAATCGAGTCACAGGTAATCTAGGAACGGAAAGGCTTTTGTCGGGAAGTTAGTGTTATGACAGCTAGAAACGTCCTTGGAGGAGAGCTAGAGTCTTGCTGCACTTCTCCTATGACTGGATTTTATCGAGATGGAACCTGCAATACTGGAGCGGGCGACCTGGGTGCCCATGTTGTCTGTGCTGCAGTGACGGAAGCGTTCCTTAGCTTCACCCAGTCGCAGGGAAATGACTTGAGTACACCAGCACCTGGATCTAATTTCCCTGGTCTGAAACCTGGCGATCGCTGGTGCTTGTGCGCCGCCCGCTGGCAGGAGGCCCTGGAGGCCGGTGTTGCCCCACCCGTGATATTGTCAGCAACCCATGCCATTGCGCTGGAATACGTTTCCTTAGATGAACTGAAGCAACAGGCCCTCGACCTTGCTTAGTATCCTAGGTCGGAAGTTGCAGCGATCGCGAACCCCTAATATTTTTAAGAGAGGTCTACTAATCATGGATGGTGCCGTTGGGCATTATCACGCCTGTTAGAATTGTCTCGCTTAAGTTTGCCTCGATTAGGCTGGCCTCGGTCAAATTCGCTTTTAGTAGGGTTGCGCCACTCAGGTTTGTCCCTAGCAAGACTGCACCAGTCAGAATTGCTCCGACCAGTTTTGCCCGATTTAAATTTGCGTACCTGAGGTTAGTTCGACTTAGGTCAGCTTCACTCAGACCCGCTAGCGTCAAGTTGACCTCTCGCAGGTTTGCCCTGAATAGATTTGCCCCCCGCAGGTTGGCCCCGGTCAAGTTGGCTCCTCTGAGGTTAGCCATACTCAGATCGGCTCCTTTCAGGTTGGCCCGCGTCAAGTCCGCGTTCCGCAGATCAATTCGTTGCAGATCTGCTCCTCTGAAATTTGCTCGACCTAGATTTGCTTGACTCAAGTCTGCTCCAACCAGGCAGGTAAAGAGGAGTTTTGCCCGGCATAAGTTGGCCTGACTAAAGTTTCTCATCCCTGCGGCGTAGCATCTTTTCAGTTCTTCAGCCTTCATCGGCACCTCTTAATTGGCGGGGACGTGCTTCTATACCAACGTGCATCTGACACTCCTGACAGATCAGGGGGTCCCTGCGGTGATGGTATAGCTTGACTGGTGACGATGTATTGCAAGCTAATGTTTCAAGGTAAACGGCGAATCCCGTCAGCCAAACCTAGACAGATGCCTGTGAGAAAATCTAAATCTAGGGTTTCCAGGCGATCGCTGGCCTGATGATAGTGGGGATTGCGTAAGTCGGCTGTATCCGTCACCATCACTGCGGAGTAACCCCGGTCCCAGAAAGGAGCATGGTCACTGCGTCGGGTTGCTGGGATCAGCGCGCCTCTGTTACCCACAGGCAACCACTCGCAGGGCACTCCGGCTTGGCGGATGCGATGGCTCAACCTCAGCAGGTCCGGCATTGTCGCTAAATTGCCAATCAAGCCGATAAAGTTACCACAGTTTGGGTAAAACCGTTCTAGTCCAGCCGGATAGCGTTGGGAGCCAGGGCTGGCGTCCCGGTAGCCTAGCATTTCTAGGGAGATCATCAGTCGCAACGGCTGCTGTTGTTGACGCAGGTCGGCAGCATACTGGGCACTGCCCAGCAGACCGTACTCTTCCATGTCAAATGCTACTAAGCGGACGGGGTAGTTTGCCGGTTGACTCACGAGCGATCGGGCCAACTCCAGCAGCACGGCAACGCCCGTCCCGTTATCGTCTGCGCCGGGGGAGCCTGGAACTGTATCGTAGTGGGCACCGATCAATATTACAGGCTGCCTGTGACGACCTGCGGCAGCAGGAAGATTCAGGACCAGATTCTGATGGGTTTTGCCCCGGACCTGGAACTCGTGGGTTTCGACAACTCCCCACTGTTGCATTTGCTGGCGAATATATTGCTGCACATAGAAGTGAGCGGCAGTGGACAGGTAGGGGTCTCGCTGCCGTACAACCTGGATCAAGTGGGTGCGTAGATGCTCCTTTAGTTCCACAGCACGGCTCCTGGCTAATTGAACACTGGCTGGAGCAACAACGTTTACCTTGCCACATTCTGAGGCTGACCGAACAAACCATCCAAGGCCGATCAGGAGGGCCAGGATCACTGCTGTAGCCACAATCGCGGCTCGTCTAGGCAAGAACACTCCATCTTCAATTGAGCGGGGATGCGATCGCCAGTTAGTCTACACCAAGCAGAGAGCGCCTCTCATTGAACAACTGAATGAGCAGCCGCTTCGAAAATAGCCAACGAGCGCCGAGCAGTCAGGCACTAAAAACCTCAGGACTATTCATCCTGAGTCAAGGCACAAAAGTTCAGTGTAAGCACGCTCTTAATCCTAGCCAGAAATGTGGCAGAACTAAGAGCAGTAGGCCAGCCAAAGAATTGCCTCAAGGAGATAAGTGTGATTAGCTTCCTGACTGGAAAACTGTCCTTAGAACAAGAAGTGATTGTCCGAGCAGCTGATTTCGACATTGATACCTTCGACCGGGAGGAACTCCGGATCTGCCTCAAACTTGCTGTCCGCAATGATCTGATCAAAACCAATATCATCCATCAACTGTCACAACCGGCCTTTCCTGCTAGAAGCCGTCTACGACGCTCTAGAAAGGTATTGAGATAGCCAGGAGCTTAGGAGAACCTAGTTTCCACTTGCAACACTGGCATTGCCGAGGCTGAAAGGACTACCCCCTCGGAGCAACCCTTGAAAGGGGTTGAGTCAGAGCCTCCCGGAGCTGTGAGGCTTTGTCAGTCTGCTCCCAGGGGAGAGCTAAATCTCTGCGGCCAAAGTGGCCGTAGGCAGCAACGTCTTGATAGAAGCGCCCTCCCCGTTCTGTGGGCAGGTGGCGCAAGTTAAAGACCTGAATCATCCCTGCCGGACGCAACTCAAAGTGCTGTTTCACCAGCTCAAGCAAGCGGTCGTCATCTATCTTGCCAGTTCCAAATGTCTCAACACAAATACTGACGGGACGGGCAACCCCAATGGCGTAACTAATCTGAACCTCACATTTGTCCGCTAACCCGGCGGCGACGATGTTTTTCGCCACATAACGACAGGCGTAGGCGGCACTGCGATCCACTTTGGTTGGGTCTTTACCCGAAAAAGCACCCCCCCCATGACGGGAGTAACCGCCGTAGGTGTCCACAATGATCTTACGTCCGGTGAGTCCAGAGTCTCCTTGGGGGCCACCGACAACAAACTTCCCCGTCGGGTTGACTAGAAAGCGCGTTTGGGCGCTAGGTTTAATCTCATCTTCTGCAAACAAAGGTTGGACAACCAGGGCCCACAGGTCCTGCTTTATTTTGGCTTGAACTGCCGCTTCATCACTAGTATCGCCAATCGTGGCAGCGTGCTGGGTTGAGATCAAGATGGTATCAATACCAACAGGTCGGCCATCCTCGTAGATAATGGTAACTTGGGTTTTACCATCAGGACCAAGGTAGGGCAACTGCCCGGTTTTTCTCACGGCTGCCAGCTTACGAGAAATCCGGTGGGCCAAACTAATAGGTAGAGGCATTAGCTCTGGCGTCTCATTACAGGCAAAACCAAACATTAGACCTTGGTCGCCTGCACCAATTGCATCTAATTCTACTTCGCTAGCGCGCTGACGGTTTTCTTGGGCAACGTTCACGCCCTGAGCAATATCAGGAGATTGCTCATCTAAAGCAACTAACACCGAGCAACTGTTGGCTGAAAAGCCGTTTTCCGCTTTGGTGTAGCCAATTTCAGCAATTTTTCGTCGGGCTAGATCAACATAGTTAACTTGAGCTTTAGAGGTGATCTCACCCGTAATTAGAACTAAGCCTGTGTTAACCACAACTTCAGCCGCGACTCGACTCATCGGGTCCTGGGTCAGGAGTGAGTCTAAAATCGTGTCTGAGATTTGGTCACAAATTTTGTCTGGGTGACCTTCGGTCACAGATTCAGAGGTAAAGAGGTAGCGTCGAGACAAGGGATGTATCCTCTCTTTAACAAAGCTTACGAGCGGACTAGGGAAATCCTGAAATTATATCACTTGTTACTGTTGAAGTGACTTGAAGGGCTGATGCACACCCAGCCACTGGCAAATGCACTAGCAAAAAGCTTCCCCAGCACTGGTCTGCGGATTTTATTCACTCACCCATATTTCCTCAAACCGGGCGATCGCAATATCTGCACTGGCTAGAGGAGGAGGTCCTGCCCATCCCCAGGTCACACCCACACAACCGGCAGCTCCAGCAGCATGGGCCATGATAGCATCGGCAGCGGCATCACCGATCATCAAGGTCCCTGCTGGAACAACACCCAGGGCGGCACAGGCTTGCTGGAACAGCCTCGGATCGGGTTTGCTGGGACCTTCATCTGCTCCCATAGACAGGTGAATTAGAGGCTCAAGCTGGTACTTGCGGACAAAGTCCTGAACATTTTCAGTCGTATCTGCGGAAAGAATCCCCAGCTTTAGGTTTGCGGCTGTCAGGGATTTCAACAGGTCCAGGCCCCCGGCAAACAGGGGAGTATGATCTGCTTTTCGCGGCAAGTACTGGTCTGCCTCGGCAAAAGCTGTGCTGGCAATTTCTAAGGCTTCAGTCCATGATCGCCCGGTTTCAGCAACGTAGGCCGCCGCCACAATTTCATTTTCTCGACGGCTACCGACCGCCAACAATCCGGCTGAGTCAAGCTGGTTTCCGCCCAATCCAAAAGCCATTAGCAGGGGTTCCTGCACCCCTGGAACTTTTGCATCTACTAGCCGCGATCGCTTATGGCCCAAGCTTTTGAGAAAAGATTCAGCATCGGCTAGAGTGCCATCTTTATCAAATAAGACAGCCTGGATATTTTTAAAGACTTTATCTCGACAGTGAATGGCACTCAAGGCATATTCTCGCGGGTTGAGTTGGCTTTCTGAGGGCTAGGCTATTAGCTGTTATCAAGAGTTTGTAGGAGTTTCAGTGAATCGAGGCTCTCGTTGCCTCTAGAGCCTCTACCTGAAGCTGCTCCCAACCAGTACCTTCATAGCCGAAAGGGCAAACGTCTGGATGGAGTATTTCAGCCAAGATCTCCACTGAATCAACCAGGCGCGGTCCGGGACGATTGAAATACTGGTTGCCATCTGTGAAGAATACCCTGCCTGACTGGACGGCTTGCAGGTTTCGCCACTCTGGACGTTGTTGCATCAATGCCAAGGCTTCTTGACGCGTCCGGTTCAGATCAAAACCACAGGGCATAAAGGTGATCACCTCTGGATCAGCCTCCAGCAGTGCTTGCCATTCTATCCGGGGTGAATGGGCTCCGGTTACCCCCAATACATCCTGGCCCCCAGCTAACGTCACCAGTTCCGGTACCCAGTTTGCGGCAACCATGAGGGGATCGGTCCACTCAATACAAGCCACTGTTGGCCGTTCCGGTAGCGCTTGAGTTTGTTGTTTGCAGTGCTCTACCCGTGCTTGTAGCGGTTCAATCGCCGACTTTGGGTCAACTCCTAGCGCCTGACCTAGGCGCTGCATATCTGTCCACAGGTCAGCCAGAACCATTGGTTGTAAGGAAATAACTTGGGGATTGCTGTTGGTCAGTTGAGCAACGGCCTTTTCTACATCAGACAAGCTAACAGCACAGACTTCGCACTGCGCCTGGGTCAAAATATGTGTTGGCTGCAACTCCTCTAACTTGACCAGGTCAATTTGGTAAATGCTCAGGGCAGATTGGAGAATTTTTGTCACATCCTCGTGGATCTGATGACTAGATGCTGCCGGATTCAACTTGGCTTGCGTGCAGACTGGCTGCTGTTTGACCTCTGGCGGGTAGTCACACTCGTGCGATCGCCCCACCAGGTAATCTAGCAGACTCAGTGCCGCTAAAATCTCAGTCGCACTAGGGATCAAGGAGACAACTCTAAGATCTAAGGGAGTCACGGTTCTGTTGATCAATTGACCCAACCATTATATCCAGCTCAAGTAAATTAAAGAATTAAACCTCTATTAAGTGAACAGCACTCCCCTCTTGCGTCTGATGTTTTACTCAGGCAGGGAAGACCGCGGTAAACCTTACATCTAAAGACAACCTGTGTAGATTTAGTTAAGACTTGACTTATAGCGGAACAAGCTTAACGATAGGTGTGTCGTGCACGAAGCAGCAAGAATCTCGTAGCTGACACCTAGCCAGTAGCTAAAACTAGACTAAGACTTTCTTCAGGGGGACTGCGCGGTTGATCTAAACGCAATCTTCTCCTGAAAGAGGTAGTTAACGTGGCATTTATTGAAGGCAACGACCAAAACAACAATCTGGTTGGAACTCCAGATGATGACCAAGTATTTGGTAGGGGCGGCGATGACACGCTTGATGGCAAGACTGGTGATGACCGACTCACTGGTGGGCTTGGCAACGACGGCCTCTTTGGGGATGACGGCGATGACTTCCTCAGGGGTGGGGAGGGCAATGACGAGTTATTCGCCCTAGTCGGCAACGACACCCTCTACGGCGGATCCGGCAATGATTTCCTGGTTGATAACAGCTCCGGCTTTGATCGCAATAGAGACCGATTCTATGGCGGTTCTGGCAACGACTCTCTTGACGGCGGGGATGGCAAGGACTTGCTCAAGGGCGGGGATGGCAAAGATATCCTAGTTGGTGGCACAGGGGATGACACCCTTGATGGCGGCAACGGCTCTGATTTGGCCGATTATTCAACGTTTGGTAGTAGCTCTGGTGGCGTAACTGTCAACCTTGCCACTGGTAGGGCCAGTGGGATTAGTGGAAATGACAGGCTTTTCAATATTGGCAATGTTCGCGGCTCCGTCGGCAATGACACCCTAATTGGCAACGCCAAGGATAATGTTCTCTACGGGGGCTCTGAACCCTCCGATAACGCTCCTGACTTCGGGAATGACACTCTCTATGGTGGAAACGGCAATGACCACCTTTATGGCTTTGACGGCAGGGACACCCTCACGGGTAGTTTTGGTCAGGACAGGCTGACTGGCGGAGGAGGTTCTGATAAGTTCCTGTTTAACTTCCCAAACCGGGGTGTGGATAGAGTCACAGACTTCTCATCAGCCCTGGATACAATCCAAGTCGATGCTGATGGCTTTGAAGCTGGACTCCAGCCTGGTGCAATCACACCCGATCAGTTCTTCCTGGGCTCAAGTGCAGGCGATCGCCAAGATCGGTTCATTTATGACCGAAGCGAGGGAGCATTGTACTTCGACCCAGATGGTACCCGTGGTGCTTCACAAGTACAGTTCGCAACTCTATCTAATGAGGCTTTCCTGACCAGGAGTGACATTGTTGTCGTTTAGCTGACACCTTGCACCTCACTTTTGACAGATCGCTCGCCCTCAAAACCTCGGTCTTTGGCTTTCAAAGCTCATCGTCCAGCCCTAGAGGCTCACGATCTAGCTTTAGAACCTTCACATTCATTGTTTAGTTAGTGAGCGAGTGCATTCCTAACATATTCAGTGCCTAGGAATACGGTGGATGGTTACTCCTTTGATCAATCCACCCTTCGCACCTCCAGAAGTACCCTGGTAAACCTTTCTAAAGTTATAAGACAAACGGTATAAATTAATACATTTTGAAGGTTTTTTGGATAGATTTGACTTAATTAAGAAGCGGGCTCGACTACGAGCGTATCGTACTCAAAACCGCATGAGTCTTGTAGCTGACACTTGATAGTTGCAAGTAGACCAAGCCTTTCTTCAGGGGGGGACTGTGCTTGATTTGAATCACTGTCCCCCCTGAAAGAGAGAATTAATATGGCATTTATTACAGGCGACGATGACAACAACAACCTAGTTGGAACCCCAGATATTGACCAAATACTTGGTAGGGGAGGCAATGACTTTCTCGAGGGTCTAGCCGGTGATGACACCCTTGAGGGTGGGGACGGCAGGGATACTCTTTCTGGTGGGCTTGGCGATGATACCCTCGATGGTGGAGACGGCTCTGATATTGCTGACTACTCAACTGCCACTGCAGGCGTAACTGTTAACCTCGATACTGGGACGGCCAGTGGCGGTGCTGGGAATGACACACTCATTGATATTGGAAACGCTCGTGGCTCTAACAGTGATGACACCCTAATTGGCAGGGGCGGCAATAACACTCTTGAGGGCTTGGATGGTAATGACTTCCTCAAGGGGGAGGATGGCAATGACCAACTCTTCGGCGGGGACGGCAATGACATACTTAGTGGCGGAGCCGGCAATGACTTCTTCGAAGGTGGAAAAGGTAATGACACCCTCGAGGATGGGTTTGGCAGTAACGTCGACATCATGAAGGGCCAAGACGGCAATGACTTCCTCACTAGTGGGGCTGGCAATGACCTTCTTGATGGCGGAGCGGGCAATGACTACCTCGAAGGTGGGAGGGACAATGACGACCTCAATGGCGGAGCCGGTATTGATACTGCCAGCTATTTTGAGGCCAGTGACGCAGTAACAGTCGACCTGGCAACTGGTGTAGCCAGTGGTGCTGACGGCAACGACACACTCAAGAGCATTGAGAGTGTTTTTGGCTCTAATCACAATGACATCTTCAGGGGCGGAGATGGCAATAATGAACTCAATGGCTATGCCGGCAATGACCAACTCTTTGGCAGAGGTGGCAATGACCGACTCTTTGGGGGGTCCGATGATGAGTTTGAGGGCGGCGGCAATGATCTCCTCGATGGCGGGGATGGCAACGACACCCTTGATGGCTTTGATGATAATGACCAACTCTTTGGCAGGGCTGGCAATGACATCCTTATTGGTGGTTTTGGCAATGATACGCTGACTGGCGGTGGTGGTTCTGATAAATTTCTCTTTAGCTCCCCAGAGGAAGGTGTAGACACAATCACGGACTTCTCATCATCCCCTGATACAATCCAAGTCGATGCCGATGGCTTTGGGGGTGGACTTCAGGCAGGTACGATCACAGCCGATCAGTTTTTCCTGGGCTCAAGTGCAGGCGATCGCCAAGATCGGCTCATCTACAACGACAATACTGGCAATTTGTTCTTTGATGTAGACGGTAAAGGCGGAGTTGCCCAGGTTCAGTTGGCAACCCTAACGGGTGCACCAGATGTCAACAGGTCTGATATTGTTATTGCTTGATTAAGGCAGAGTTCACAAGGGTTGCAGGGTAAGCATTTAAGCTGTTTGATTACTATCTGCAAGCTTGGTTTTGGAAGTGGTCAATCAATCGCAATAGACTTAGGGACTGCACCCTTACCGTTGGGCATTTGAGTATTGGTGGTCGGGTAAGACGCAGTACTTAAGTGCTGGTCGAGCCAGCTTTTAACTGGATCATCAGCAAGGCTCAGTCGTAAAATACCAGAAACAAATCCGCCCAAAAAAGCGGTGGGCTGCTGGGTCAGATCACTAAATAGAGGTGAAAGTTCATCCAGAAACATTGCCTAGACTTCCTATACTATTGATGCCACTGTCATCCTAGCGCGAGTGATCACAAGGGTTAGCTACAACTACTATAGCCACAGACAACGCAGGCTCCACCTTTGCAGCCATTAATCTGATTTAGCTCGGCTCCACAATCAGGGCACAGCGAGGCATCTGCTCTGAGTATGCCAGCAGGGACCTCCCTTCGACTCTGCTCAAGAACCTCCCAAGAACCTGCCGCATCTGTTTCGGCCTCCAGTAATCCGTTATGACTCTCATGACTTTGCGTCAGGGCGGGTTCCAGTGGATCTGGCTGATTGCTACTGGGGTGGTTTGAAGCAACACCACCCCAGTGAGCAGGGGCCTCTTGTAAGACTTTGCCGATTAAATCAGCCAGTCCTGAAATCCGATTTGGTCCCAGACCTTCAGAATCAGCTCCGCGAATTCCCCGAATCTCTCTGACAATTTCGAGGATAGAAGCCTGTCTAGCTAGCAGGAGATTAATCAATCGGGCGATCGCTTCAGAGAGGGACTGAACCTCGGTGCCGGACTTGCCAACCGTGATCCAAAGTTCCGCTAAACCGTCTGGTGCATAGACAAGATTGAAATCTACCTGGCCCCAACTCAGGGTTTGCACGCGTCGTCGCAGAGCGTAGGCATATCCTGGCGGTATGCGATGGCCTCCGGCCCACCGTAGGTGATCGCGCTCAGGCAGATAGTTCTCAGTTGCACTGGTCTGGGAAGCATGGGTGAGACGTGGAGCCAGCAGCTCAAGACCTGGGGTGTTCTTTGCCGTTTCGGTCTCTGAACCTGCCGGTGTCTCTAGGGAGGAGGGATCGACAAAGGCTTGGGGAAATTCTTGAATCAGTTGCAGCAGGGGTTGAGTCGCCCTTATAGACAAGTCGTCCGGCCCAGCAAGGTTACTCTGGAACCCTTGCGCGTGCTGGTCATTCTCTGGATCGGCAAAAGCTTGGGGGAATGCTTTAACCAAGTCAAGCAAGTCTTCTGTGTGGCTCATTACTGCTTCTCCTCACTTCCGACTTTGATCGGTTCGGAGTCTAATGTACCAGAGCGGTAGACTGTCACGCCCTTGAGACCGGCCCGCTGAGCCAATCGATAGATATCCTTGATCTCCTGGGTCGTGGCATGGGCTGGTAGGTTTATCGTCTTTGAAATACTTGAATCAATCCAGTCCTGCCATTTGGCCTGGACCAGAATGTGCCAGCCGGGGGGAATTTCTCGGGCAATTTTAAAGCTGCGAGCTAGATCTGGATTAGCTTTGGCAAACTCAGTCGCGTGTAGGGAACCTGTACGCTTGACAATTTCGGCATCTGAGTCTGAGAGATTCATCTCCTCCAAATAGGGGTTGAGAATCTGAATCCAATTTTGCTGATTTCTAGATGCGTCCACGAAAACCTGCTTCCAGACGGTCAGCCCAAAGTCAGGCTCAAAGGCCCAGGAACAGGCAGCTAGTTGGGCAATGCTGCCAGTGGGGGCGATCGAGAGCACCGTGGAGTTACGGCGAGGCGTTTGCTTCAGGTCTTGGTGGCGCGGCGTGTCGCGCGGACAGAGAATTGCGTCCGTCGAACCGCCTTCAGAAGATCGCTCCAGTCCCTCCCCTCGAAGGGGAACTTTCCCCGCCGGCACACTTCCTTCACAATCGGGGACTCCACTGGTGGGACGTTCTGCTCCATTGTAAAAGTTTCCCTCGCTGTCAGCCCATTGTTCAAAGGGATTACCCGTGGGGACTGCTTTGATCTGCTCCCAGATGCCACAGGGTCCTTTTTCCGCCGCGATCGCTTCGGAAGTACGATAGGCATGGTGAGCAATCCAGCTTCCCCAGCGATCAACTTCATTCAGGTGTTCGACTGAGTCGTAGGGAATCTGAGCCAATTTTAAGTAATCGGCCCAGCCCATGATTCCTAAACCAAGCTGACGAAAAACGTGGCGTACGTTGTACTTCTGGTCAGGAGTGGCAAACTCAGAGACATCTAGCACATTATCTAGGAACCGGACAGCAATTTCCACAGTTTCAGCCAGTCCGGCCCAGTCGATCTCTACCTCTCCCTTGGAATTATGGGAGACAAACTTGGTGATTACAATCGACCCCAAATTGCAGGCCGAGTTGGGCGGCAGGAAGATCTCTCCGCAAGGATTTGTGCAGGTTACAAAGTCTCGAATTGGGCTACGGCGCTTAGCATTGTCAATCAACAGCAAGCCTGGGTCGGCAGTATCGTGGGCAAACTGGGCAATCTGGTTCCAGAGCTTATTGGTCTGTTCGTCTCCTTGATCTAAGCGTTGGAAAAATTCATCATCCAGTTGAACGGAAATGTTGGCATTGTGCCAGCGGCGATCGCGCTTACCCTCTGGACTTAAGTGCGTTTCCACCCAGGCTGTAGACAGTTGGCTTTGGAGTTCTTTTAGCTGCTGCTGTTTGTCTAAAGCGTGGCCAGGGAGTGTTTCCGGAGAATCACTGAGCACAAGCTGGGACATCTGCTCAATGATTGCTTTGATGGTGGCAGCATCGATTGTGGATTGAGTTTTTGCTTGGACAAACTCCCAGACGTCAGGATGCTTCCAGTCCATTGAAAAGAGGAAAGCCCCTCGACGAGCCTTGTTGCCTGTCGTGATTTTTTTCGAGTTCTCTGAAACCATATCTAGCACTGCACAGGGTCCCAGGGCTTTGCCATCGCGAAAGGCCGATCCCTTGGGGCGAATGTAACCTTTCTGTCCCTCCGAACCGATATTAATCCCAACGCCACCTCTAAACTTTGTCGTGAGCACGGCATCCGATACTAGCTTGGTAATGTCATGAATGTGATCTTCAGCCGAGAGGACAAAGCAGTTGAGCAACCCCCTAGTACCGTGGGCACTGTTGGCCAGGATCGATCCTCCCGGCACAAACTTCATGGGTAAGAGAATTTCAAGGAACTTTTCTTCCCAGGCTCGGCGAAGTTCTGGCGTTGCCTCAGCACTGGCGACAAAGTGGGCAACTCGCCGCGCAACTTCCTCCCAGGTTGTTTCACCGTTGACGACATACTTTTGCAGAACAGCCTTCTGAGATTCGCTAAGTTCAAGGGTTTGGGACTGAGAAAGAACCATGAATTTATCTTGCCACAACAGCGACTTAACTTAAGCAACTACTATATATCTGGTGTTGAGTTCCTACAAGTAGGAAAAATTACCCCAAATCTGGTGGCCTAAACCGTCAACGGCAACTAGAAGCAAAAATAACCATCCCCAAAGCGGGACCAAGTCTTTGTTGTGGCAGTAATGTTTCACTGCTTAGGCAGGCTAGAAATTCTAGAGCAGCCCGCTGCAACCTTATGCAAGTTTTGACAGGATTAATAAAGTTGGTCCCCTGATCTTTATCGCTGCCAAACCTTGTATTCTGTCTTTAATGGTCACTCTGTATAAATAAAGGCTTAGTCAGCAATGTTTAATGCTCTTACCTTTGTCCTGGTCGGTGACATCGCGCCAGTGGCAAATGCACCTCACTTCCCAATTGCTTTTACAGTTGTCCTAGTCCTTGGTTTTATTTCAGCTACGACAATTGGCTCGGTTGCCTGGTACAACTCCAAGCGGCCTGTGGGCTGGGAAGGAAAAGAACGCCCCGATGTCGTGCCTAAGGTTGAAAAAGATAAGACTCCTGGAGCTGGTGAACCTGGATCCTAGTAACTGAGCGTGTCTGCAGCGCTTTAGGGTTAACTGCTGGTTCAATCCAAGAGCCGTCATAGTTGCTCTCTAATAGAGTAACTGGGTTAAGCTTGCGTTTCAGCTCCTAGTGTGAAGCTGTCCAATCCTGCTTTTACTGGTTGTTGGCAAAACAAATAGGAGGAAGGCGTGGAGATAAAAGCAGCCGTTGCCTTTGAAGCAGCTAAACCTTTAAGGATTGAAACAGTCCAGCTTGAAGGCCCCAGGTCGGGAGAGGTACTGGTTGAGATCAAAGCAACGGGGGTATGTCACACCGATGCCTACACTCTCTCCGGGGCTGATCCTGAAGGTCTGTTCCCCACAATTCTAGGCCACGAAGGAGCGGGGGTAGTTGTCGAGGTTGGGTCCGGTGTGACCAGCGTTAAACCGGGCGATCACGTCATTCCCCTCTACACGCCAGAATGCCGCAACTGCGAGTACTGTCTTAGCGGTAAAACCAATCTCTGCCAAGCTATCCGCGCTACCCAGGGGCGAGGTGTGATGCCCGATGGCAGCAGTCGATTCTGGCTGAATCGGCAACAGATTCACCACTACATGGGAACCTCCACCTTTGCGAACTACACAGTGCTACCTGAAATTGCAGTAGCAAAAATCCGCGAGGACGCTCCCTTTGACAAAGTTTGCCTGATCGGCTGCGGCGTCACCACCGGGATTGGTGCCGTCATCAATACTGCCAAAGTTGAGCCAGGGGCAAATGTCGTTGTTTTTGGGTTGGGTGGAATTGGCCTGAATGTGATCCAGGCTGCTCGGATAGTTGGTGCTAACCGGATCGTGGGAGTAGATCTTAATCCTGCCAAGCGATCGCTGGCGGAGAAACTCGGCATGACCCACTTTGTCAACCCCAAAGAAGTTGCAGGCGACCTGGTTGCCTACCTGGTTGACCTGACCCAAGGTGGGGCTGACTACAGCTTTGAATGCATCGGCAACGTCAACGTCATGCGGCAAGCGTTGGAGTGCTGCCACAAAGGCTGGGGCGTCAGTGTGATTATCGGGGTTGCGGGTGCTGGTCAAGAAATCAGTACCCGTCCATTTCAGCTCGTCACCGGGCGCGTTTGGAAGGGGAGCGCCTTCGGGGGTGCCAAAGGTCGCACCGATGTTCCCAAGATTGTGGACTGGTACATGGATGGCAAAATCAATATAGACGATCTGGTCACCCAGGTAATCCCGATTGATCAGATCAACCAGGCGTTTGAGTTAATGCACAAGGGTGAGTTGATTCGCAGCGTTGTGACGTTTTAGGCTACTACTGCTGAGGAAAACTAACATCCCGTGGCCTACAGTGATTTCAGCCTTACCAAAGTTCGGCAAACTTTTGACTTGAAAGTTGAAGAACCTTTTGATCTCTTCGCTGATTTTCAAGGCATCCCTCCTAGTGAGTACCTCCAGGTTACCTTGAGAGAAAATGTACCCCTGGCAAGCGCAATCAATACTGAGAAAGCCCGTTCTGAACTTATTATTGTTCCAGTCCTGCTAGAAGTGCGACGCTTGCTTCACTTCCAGATCGGTTTCTTCTCTGGTATTGAATTCAATGTTGAACCTAAACTAGGACTGATAAGTTTCTGTGACTACATCCTCACAGCCTCGAAGGAGATGTTTGAAATCCTCACCCCGGTCGTCATGCTAGTGGAAGCAAAGAACGAGAATATTAAGGCTGGGTTGGGTCAGTGTATTGCAGAGATAGTTGCAGCTCAACTGGTCAATCAGCAAGAAGGAAATCTGATTGAAAGCATCTACGGTGCAGTAACCACTGGAACAGACTGGAAATTTCTCAAAATTCTTGACAAGGCGTTGTTCATTGACCAGAGAGACTATTACATCAACGAGGTCGATCAGATTCTGGGAATTCTTTCAGCCCCTTTGAAAGTCGCTACTGTTTTCTAGAGTGCGAGTTTATGTCCACTTCCCCTAACCTTGTGAGTGAAAGCGCTTGCTTTGGCGGTACTGTCGGCTTCTACAGCCATTATTCCGAAGCCTGTAGTAGTGAGATGAAATTTGCGGTGTTCCAGCCACCCCAAGCAAAATCGGGGCCAGTACCAATTCTTTACTTTCTCTCTGGTTTAACTTGCACAGAAGAGAACTTTATGGTCAAGGCGGGGGCACAGCGACCTGCTGCTGAACATGGGTTGATGCTCGTCGTGCCCGATACCAGCCCTCGTGGTACTGGGATTCCAGGCGAGGATGATGACTGGGATTTTGGCACTGGCGCTAGCTTTTACCTTGATGCCACTCTTGAGCCCTGGCAGAGGCACTACCAGATGTACAGCTACGTCGTGGAAGAACTACCTGCCCTGATTGCTAAACATTTTCCAGCTAGACCAGACCGACAGGGTATTTTTGGTCACTCTATGGGTGGGCACGGGGCGCTGGTCTGTGCTTTGAGAAATCGAGAGCGCTACTTTTCGGTTTCGGCTTTTGCCCCGATCGCGGCTCCAATGCGCTGTGCTTGGGGTCAAAAGGCCTTCACGAACTACCTTGGCCCAGATACATCAAGCTGGCAAGCCTACGATGCCAGTGAATTAGTGCTCACAGCCCAATACAATTACCCCATTTTGATTGACCAAGGCACCGCCGATCCCTTTCTGGACCAGCAACTCCTGCCAGAGACCTTTAAGCAAGCCTGTGCAGAGGCCCGACAGCCGCTCACCCTACGCCTGCAAGAGGGGTACGACCACAGCTATTACTTCATTGCCACCTTTATGGAAGATCATATCCGTCATCATGGGGCTGCCCTGCTTTAAAGCTTGCCCTAGCTCAGGTCAACGGCAAGTGAATCAGCTAGAACTTAAGCAGCTTTCTCAAGCAAGGGAGTCAGGGCGATAGACCTTTTAAGTCAAGCCTACAGGTACGCTACGGGACATCCAGACCAGTTCTGCGCTGCTCTGGCAGGCCACCTGCTGCTGGTGGGGGTTCCCCTGGTTGTGAGTTTAGTTTTAGGACTACCCCTAGGACTGCTGAGTGCGCGATCGCAACTGGCCTCTGGCATTTTGATCAACAGCTTCAATGCCCTGCGAGTTGTCCCCAGTCTGGCCGTGTTGTTTCTGGCGATTCCCTACTTCGGCCTCAGCTTCCAATCGGCGGCGATCGCCCTGACAATTTTGGCCATGCCGCCGATCCTGATTAGCACGGATGTTGCCTTTCGTACCCTTAATCCGGCGATTCGCGAGGCAGCCTTTGGTATGGGTATGGCTCCCATCCAAGTCCTGCGGCAGGTTGAAGTTCCCCTAGCCCTACCGGTGATCCTGGCTGGCATCAAAACTGCAACGGTTGAGGTGATTGCCAGCGCCACTCTGGCAGCCTTTATTGGCGGGGGTGGCTTAGGCACCTTTATCACGCTCGGCTTTGCCCTCTACGACCCTGTCATTCTTCTCGTAGGTGCGATTCCGGTCGCTCTGCTGGCCCTGCTGGCTGAAGCCAGTTTAGGTACCCTGCAACGGGTTGTACAACCACCCCGAAGATAAAACGCTCTGGTTTCAGAACTATAGGTTGTGTGTAGGGTCTGGGCTTAGGACTATCAAAATTCCTAGAACCCGCACCCGGTCAGCTTTTTGAAGCCATTGCAGTTTTTTAGCTGAAATTGTTTGCAGCCTTTAGGGAAGTCTAGGATTGATTCTCCTGAATTTCCCAGTTGACTAGAAGTTTTATCCGATTTATTCCCAGAGCTTCCTGGTAGTGAAACCCATAGATCTTCAGGTAGAGACAGATTTTAATAAATACCGAAAAAAGGAGCAACAATGAAACTCTTAACAGGTACAACTGTAGCACTGGCCCTCTCAGTCACAGCAATGGCTTCAGTCCTGACTGGACCAGCCATGAGCCAGACCACTATGATGATGCCGGGGCAAATCATGGGTCAGATTGAGTCTATTGATGGCTCAACCGTGATGGTACGGACTGCCGACGGGACTGTGCGAATGTATCAGGTTGACCCTGAGACCCTCGCAGCCCTGAAACTGAGTAATGGTTCAACCATTGCAATTGACAGCGGCAACTTAATGAGTGGCGTGATCACCGATGTGAATCGCTATGATCTGAAGGTCAAACTCGACAACGGCGAGACGGAAAAGTTATTGGTCACCCGCGAAGACCGGGGCACTCTGGCGGCTGGCGACCGGGTTTACATCATGCCTGATCAAAGACTCGTGAGAGCAGAAAATTACATGCTCACGGCTGCTGATGTAAGACTGGTCCAACCAATCGCTGTTGTCCCAACTGACACGACAGCGACAACTTCAACGGTTCGTAGTAGCCGCACTGAAGTGGAAACAGAAGTCCAAACGGTTGCCCCGGTCCCAGCAGCCATTGCTCCTGTCCAATCGACAACGACAATAGAGCAGACGACAGTCCAGGCAGCACCGCGACCCGTCAGAGCCCTTTGGTAGAGCGGTGCTGCCCTGCGCTTGAAACCCTAACCCGCGCTCACAAGAAGTAGACCTGAGTAAGTTTAATGCCTCAGATTCCAAGATTTTCCTAAGGTCTTTTTTTAGGTAGGTTGACTGAGTATACTTCTCTACCTTTGTTGCAGGGACTGACTGCTACTTATTCCAGCCTGTCGCATCCTGCTGAATGGACTCGAGGCACGTTCTAAGGCCAGCAGGATGAGATTAATCACCAGGGCTAGGGCTGCTACTGCGATCGCCCCGGCCCAGATTTTGTCGTAGCGACCTGCCTGGGCAATGCCCTCAAATAGTAGGGTTCCCAGTCCGCCTGCCCCAAACTTGGCCCCAATCGTGGCGATCGCAATTCCGACAATTGCTGCCAGACGCAGTCCGGCTAGAAAGATCGGTAATACCAGCGGTACTTGCACTTGCCACCAGCGCTGCCAAGCATTCATCCCCAGGCCTCGTGCTGCTTCCAACACTGCTGGTTCAATCGACTCCAACCCAACGGTCAAATTACGGACCAAGATCACTTGAGTATAAATTACCATTGCCACAATGACGGAGTTAGCATTGAGGCCGAAGAACGGCACCAGCAGAATGATCAGGGCCAGACTGGGAATAGTATAGAGAGTTCCCAGAATTCCCACAACCGGCACACTTAACCAGGGGTAGCGGCTAACCAGCAGGGCTAAGGGCAGGGCAAGTCCCACGGCAATCAGCAGGGACAATCCTGTTACCTGGAGATGCTCCACCAGCAGGCCCCAAACCGTTTGAGGATTTTGAATAATGTAGCTCACCCTCAGCACCTCTGGATCAAACTACACACTCACCCCTCTCCTAGCTGCGTTTCGAATATGTTCTAGAGTCAGCACCCCAACAGCACTGCCCTGATCCAAAACAGTTAGTGTTGTGGCCTTTGTCCGCAGGAGCAAAGATAGGGCATTCCGTAAGTTGTCTTGCTGAGGAATGGTCAAAAAGCGTGCGGCCATCTCAGGATCTTCAGGCTCGTAGGTGGGAGAGAGACTTGCCATTGCAGTCTCAACCCGCAGTAGACTGAGCTGGCGCATCACATCGTCTGCACCCATCAGCTCGTGCACAAACCCATCGGCAGGCCGGGTCAAAATGTTCAGGGGTGTATCGTACTGGACAATCTGACCCCTTTGTAAAATTAAGAGGCGATCGCCCAAGCGCAAAGCTTCCTCAACATCGTGAGAAACAAACAGAATGGTTTTCTGGAGTTGCCGTTGCAGCCACAGAATCTCGTTTTGCAGATCGGCACGGGTAATGGCATCGATCGCTCCAAAAGGTTCATCCATCAACAGGATATCTGGATTGCCCGCTAAGGCCCGTGCCAGCCCAACCCGCTGCTGCTGCCCCCCGGATAGCTGGGCCGGATAGCGACGGCGATATTCCTGGGAGGGTAGCCTGATTAACGCCAGCAATTCATCCACCCGCGCCTGGATTTTCTGGTTCTGCCAGCCCAGCAACTTCGGCACTACTGCAATATTCTCAGCTACGGTCATGTGGGGAAACAGGCCGGACTGCTGGATCACATAGCCAATCTGGCGACGCAGGGCTGTGAGCTTGAGTTGTCGAATTTCAGTGCCATTTAGGTAAATTCTTCCCACTGTCGCCTCGTACAAGCGGTTCACCAGCTTCAGCAGCGTGGTTTTGCCACAGCCCGATGGCCCTAGTATCACGACCAATTGGCCTGCTGCAACCTCAAAGCTGCAATCGTTGACGACTAACCGGGATGCCCCCGGAAACCGCATGGATACTTGCTCAAAACGAATTATGCTCATCAGAAATTACTTCACCAGTCCCGCTTGGGTGAGAAACTCCTTTGCCACGTCAGCAGGTTCGCGCTGCTTACCACTCACTTCATAGTTGAGACGACGCATTACACCATCAGTCAGCTTGGGAGCTAGAGAATTAAGGACATCCCGGAGCTGAGGATTGGCATCTAGTGTTTCCTGACGCACGACTGGAGCAACCTGGTAGGGAGGAAATAGACCCTTATCATCTTTGAGCACGACTAGGTTAAAAGCACTGATCTCACCATCGGTGCTGAAGGCCTCGGCGACATCGGCTTGTCCATCCCGGAGGGTCTGATACCGCAAGCCCGGATCAATCGGGATATATTTTTTAACTTTAAAGTCACCGTAAACCCGTTTGAGGCCGGGCAAGCCATCTTCACGAACTTCAAATTCGGGCGTTCCAATCAGGGTCAATTCCCCCGCCTTGGCAACCAGATCGGAAATGGTTTGAATGCCATACTGCTTGGCCCCTGCCTGGGTCATTGCGAGTGCCTGGGTATTATTCATAGGGGCGGGCTGCAGCCAGACCAGATTGAATTTTTGCTTATAGCCCTCTGCAACGGTCTGGAACACCTGCTGGCGATCGCTGTTGGCGGGCAACTTAAGTACGGTCAGCAGCCCTGTTCCGGTATATTCTGGGTAGAGATCAATCTGACCACTTTCCAGACCGGCTTGGGCGACGGGTGTCCCGCCTAGATTCAGCTTCCGATCTACCTCAAAGCCACTGTTTTCCAGGACCAGGGCATACATCTCGCCTAAAATAAACTGCTCAGTGAAGTCTTTGGAACCAACTTTGATCGTCCCATCAGTACTGCTTCCTCCATTACAGGCAATCACACTCAGCGCCGTCAGTAAAGCAAGCAAAAGCAGAGCCAGTAGGCGACGAATTAACTGCATGCAGCCATCCTTTCAAAAATTGGCCTGCTGTGAATCAGGCTCAGAGTAGTCATACTCTAAATATATAGGCCAGATATATAGGTCAGAGAACAGCTCAGAGGTGAACCCATCAGTTGTTCAACTCAAGCCAGTTCCCAAGAGCTGAGCTAGAACTAGTTCTGCTTGCCTCACTCTACTTGTTCCATATTGCCTGCTTTGACCCAACCTTCCTCGCCACTTTCGAGGCGAACTC
Organism: Thermosynechococcaceae cyanobacterium; assembly: GCA_041748155.1. GTDB lineage: Bacteria > Cyanobacteriota > Cyanobacteriia > Thermosynechococcales > Thermosynechococcaceae > JBGTDT01. The sequence goes on from JBGTDT010000120.1 coordinate 51,850, forward strand.
TCTGCCAGCTTTGATCGGTACTCTCTTCTAATACAACGACTTGCTGGTTGTAGGCAACTCCGCCGATCTGGCTGGAATCTACGCTAGGGCTATCTCGAAGCAGCAACCCACCCGAATAGATCACCTGGGCTCGGTAAGTTCCCGGCTCTAAGGGAGGGGGAGTGGCGGGGTCAGCAGCCAAGTCAGGTTCGGCGGCAGCATTGGCAGAATCAGAACTTGAGGGAGATGCAGCCTTTTTAGGCTGAGCATCGTTGGCAAACATCGGTTTAGGCGGCAATTGCGTCAGTCGAGTCATAAAGTAGTAGCCGATTGCCAAGCCGCCACCAACGAGGATGGCGATTCCCAGGATTGAACCCAGAAGAAACTTTGTGATACTAGACCATTTCATGGATAGGGATTAAAAATACCAAAGCAATCACGGGTTAGACTAGCGATCTACCGTTACCGAATCGAGATGACTAAGCACTCAGCTTTGCTAGTCTGGCCGTTGAACACGCTGAATCCGGCAACTGAGAGAACTGTGCTTAGAAGCCAGTCGTGCCTTCCCGGATGCGGCCCACTCCTGCAGAAACTGAACTTGGTCTTGAGCGGTGCGGGCCAGCGGCACGATCTGGCTCGCGGCCTCCAGGATGTCATCCGTTACAAAGTCACGGTTTTGACTGAATCCAATATGCATCGCTTCGATGATGGTCTGTTCAATTTCAGCCCCCGAAAAGTCAGGCGTTTCGTAAGCGAGTCGATCTAAGTCGTAGCTAGAGAGTTTGTGGGACCGTAACCGAGATAAGTGTACAGTAAAAATGTCCTGACGTTCCTCTTGAGTGGGGAGACCGACAAAAAAGAGCTCATCAAATCGGCCTTTACGCAGCATCTCCGGGGGCAGGGTTTGAACATTATTCGCCGTAGCAACGACAAAGACGGCAGAGGTCTTTTCTGCTAGCCAAGTAATAAACGTACCAAATACCCGGCTGGTGGTGCCAGCGTCTCCTCTGCCGTCTAGCCCGGAAAAGGCTTTGTCAATCTCATCAATCCAGAGGATGCAGGGAGCCAGGGCTTCTGCTAGTTCAATCATCTGCCGGGTCCGGGATTCAGACTCCCCGACTAAACCAGCAAATAGGCGACCCACGTCCAGTCGCAGCAGCGGCAAGTGCCAGTGATGGGCGATCGCTTTGGCCGTCAGAGACTTGCCGGTTCCCTGAATTCCGGCCAACATCAATCCTTTGGGATGGGGGAGCCCGTAGCGCCGGGCCTGCTCAGAAAACGCGCCTCCCCGCCGCAAGAGCCAGTCTTTCAAGTTATCCAGCCCACCAATGTCGGAAATGTTTTCCCGCGCTGGGTAAAATTCCAAAATCTGGGTCTGGCGAATTGTCTGGCGCTTTTCTTCTAAAATTAAATCCACGTGCTCAGGGAGAAGTTCTCTTTGCGTGGCGATCGCCCGAGCCAGCACCCGGCGAATCCGCTCCATTGACAGTCCCTGACAGGAACGGACAAGTTCATCTAAAAACCTGACCTCTAAGGACTGACCCAGGGCGATCAACAGTCGCTCAATTTCTGAGCGAATCTCCAGGGGAGTGGGTAAGGGGAAATTTAAGACGGTCAAGACTTCGCTTAAATCTTCAGGAATCGCAATTTGACTTGCTACCAGCACGATATTCTTGGGTTGGGACTTGAGGATCCGGGCTAGATTCCGCAGTTTGCGAGAAATTGCCACATCCTCTAAGAAGCGATGGAAGTCGCGCAGCACAAATACTGCCGGAGCTGCCGCTGGAAGTTTTTCTACTAGCTCTAGGGCTTGGAGGGGGTTACGACGACCGAATCCAGCATCATTCGGGTTACCCTGATACCCGTCCACAAAGTCCCAGGTGTAAATTGCCCGATTCCCCTGATGCTTGGCCGACTGGGCGATCGCAGCCTCTACCCGCTCCTCTTCCCGCGTCGTGACGTAAATTAAAGGGTAACGGGCCCTTAGGAGTAACTCAAACTCACCACTGAAGCTCATAGGCATGCCACTTATTCCCTAGACCGGAGCTGCTTCAGGGCCGCTAGAGCCGCCCAACGGTGGTCAACCCCCGCACTAGTTCCGCCATCAACCACGGGCGCAATCCCTGGGCACTGCTGATCACACAGTTGCCGGGGTGGAATCGCCAGACATAGCTGCTCATACAACCAGGCATCGGCGGCAAAATAGCCCCGTGGCGGCAGGGCTTCAACTAAATCATCAAAGGGGATTTCCCGCTCCAGAGATTCTACCTGGGGTTCGTGGGCTACCTGATTGAGCCAAATTAGCTCGGTTGCAATCGAGACTAGACGGTGATTGTACTGCTGCAAACAGCGATCGCAGGTCAAAGTCATGATTGTCTCTGCCTGAGCAGAAACGTCTAAATAATTTCCTTGATGGGTGACCTCAATTTGCCCCTGTACAGGCGTTAATGTTTCTAAACCTGGCAAGAACTCATTAACTTCAATCAACTCAGTTTGCTCAGGCGCTTGAATGAGTTGGGGGATGTAAATTGCCTTCATGCTCAGAAATTCTCTCACATCACAAAAGCTAGATGCCTGATCAGTTCCAGCCTGAGTTATTTCGTCGCCCTACATTTGGCTTCCTACACTGGCCGAATCACCAAACGACGGTCTGGCTCCTGACCCCGACTAAACGTTTCTAAGTCTTGAGATGCTTGCAGAATGGTATGAATCAACCGCCGCTCAGCAGCAGAAAACGGCTGCATTTCTACCTCTTCTCCACTTTGACGAACTTGCGCTGCGGCTGACTCTGCTAGTACAAGCAGTTCTGCCTGACGACGAGACCGATGGCCTGCCAACTCTATTGTATAGGCAGCCTGCATTTCCTCACCCTTTCCTAAGTTCAAGGTAGCATTTGCCAGGTATTGAATTGCATCCAGGTTAGTACCCTCTGGCCCAATCAAGAGCTTAACTTGCTCAGGCGTCAGGTCGGCTTCATCAATGGTTAGCCAACAATTGCTGGGGTCTGCCAGAGATGGGTGGATTGGAGCTGGCTGCTTAGTATCAACCCGGGTCAAGTAGCCAGCTAAACGGAGCAGTTCTTCCAGCCACTGCTGGCCTAGCTGCATTAGTTCGCTGCTCATAGCTATCCTGGGGTTTTTTTCTTGGAACGCCCTGGTTCAAAGGGCAAAGTGTCCCGTTCCTTGACCTTGGTATCAATGGCCGCCTTTTCCTGCACTTCTACCAACTTTTGTAGGTTCTCCGGCAGCGGTTCCCGCGCCAGAATAAACGTCTGTAGGGTCTGGAAAATGTTGGCAATTAGCATGTACAGCAGCACCCCGGCTGGGAGGGGGAAAAATAAAAACATGCCGGAAAACAGCACAGGTGTAAGTTTGGTAACGGCTGCTTGCTGGGGATTGGCATCATTCCCCTGCTGACCTGAGAGCAACTGATTGATGTAGAGACTGACGCCAAAACCTAAGATCATGGCAATGATATCCCAGTGAATTGCTCGCCAGTGAACCCGGATAGAGCCATCAGCAGCGGTGTCGATCAAGTCCGAGTCAAATGCACCCACGCGACCCAGTTTGTCAATGAACAAAAATCCTTTGTCAGACGCAATACCGGGGGCAGTTCCCTGAATCGTGACTTCTCCCGGCTGCAAAGCTTCAATTTCACCCTGGGGGCTTACATTAACCAATTCCTGGCCCTTGGTTGCCTGCCAGTGAGGCATGTTGTCAGCTTTATCGTACTCGGCCAGAAGACTCCTTAACGGTTCATCTTTAATGGTCCTAAATTCAATCTTTGTCTGCTCACCCACAGCCAATTTGTTGCCTCCGGGCAAGATCGCCATAACAGGACGATGAACGCCTTCTGTGATGTAAATATTCTGGGGTTTTGTTGAAAAGGCTTGGGGCTGAATTTGCTCAATCTGGGCACTGGGCAAGATTTGCAAGTTGAGCGAGTAATTGACGTCAGAAAACGGTGACCCCCGCAGGGTCGCAAACAGGGCAAAAAGGATCGGCATTTGCAGTAAGACGGGAAAGCAGCCTGCCAAGGGATTACCAAATTCCTTGTAAACCTCACTCATCTCCTGCTGCTGCTTAGCAGGTTCATTCTTATATTTCTCCTGAATTTCCTTGACCCGCTTTTGCATCAACGGCTGGGTTACCTTCATGCGCCGCATACTGCGGATTGAACCAGCACTCAGCGGATATACGGCAAAGCGGACTACCAAGGTGAGGGCCACGATCGCGAGGCCATAGCTCGGTACGATCCCGTAAAAGAAGTCCAGGATCGGCAGCATGATGTTGTTAGAGAGAAACCCAATACCAAAGTCCATTCGTCTTAAGTTAACCTGTGCGTACGAATTTACTAGATCTAATCTATCGAATATCCTAGATTTCCCAGACTTCAGCCGCTGGAGCAGGTCCCACTTCTACATCATCTGAAAGCTAGGGAACTGCTTTCCAGAGCCCAAAACACTCAGGGCAACCTCAGCCATCTTAGCTTCCGATCGCCCCACTGACACGCTGAGCTGGAAGAGGGAGTTTGTCCTGGATGTAATCGTAGACTTGACGAAACTTAGGGACTGCTCTTAGTTCTAAACGGTTACCGTCTTTGAGGGTAATCACCATGTCCCCCCAAGCCCCCCAACCCCGAGGAACAGTGACAATTTTTGCCATTTCAGCATAAATAATGTCGGAGCGATCGCGGCCACGCCAGCCACCTGTCACAGTAACGCGACGATTTGTGATCCGGTAACGCAACCATAAGGCCCTGGCGATCGCCCCAAAGGTTAGCGGTAAACAGATAACCGTGAGCCCTAAGAGTAAGTTCACGACTAAATCCCCTCGGTGGGGCCCGCCCTCATAGTAAATGTCTTCTTTAATGCCCATTCAGCACCCTTGCTTTGGTCAATAGCTGCTCTAATTCTCGCAGAAATTGAGAGTAGTCGCACTCAGAAGCTAAACCTCGGGCACTGATCACAATTGACCAGCCGGGTAAGATCTTTGGCAACAACTGGCGGCAAGCAGCCCGAATCTGACGCTTGATCCGGTTCCGGACGACGGCTCGCTTGCTCACCTTTTGACTGACTGAAATACCAAAGCGAGTCGGCGCTTGACAATCAGCCAAAAGACCCTGCGCTTGAAGGGCTTGTACCGTTAAGTGAGGAGTGGTATGACGGGTTCCACGTTTGTAAACAGTGGCAAATTCTTTTGACTTTCGAAGTCGATTTGCCCTTGGCAAAACCACGCTTAAGTGCAGGTAAACTGAATAAGCCCACGGAGTTTTAGACGGCTAGACGCAGACGACCCTTGCTCCGCCGGGCTTTGAGCACTCGCCGACCAGTTTGAGAGCGCATTCGGGTTCTAAAGCCAGATGTCCTTTTGCGTTTACGACTGGTGCCGCCGAGGGTACGTTTAGTCATGATGGTACGTCGTTAGACCTGAATGTCATGGAAGGGGTTTAAGTTGCAGAGCAACCACAAGTCCATAGTCTACAATCTTATCACTTGCAATTGCGAGACCTCAAACTACTCCTTGTTGAAGTTACTTAGGTTTGGCTTAAATATGTCCATGACTGCCTCCAATTTGATCGCCTTTGAAACAGTGCTTGAGTATTGTCCTACCATCCCTTTGACCAAAGCCGCTACCAGCAGGCTGAAGACTGGGCCTGAAAGTTACTGAATCCCGGTTCGTTTGTCGTCCTTTGACCAGATTTAGTCAGGTTTGCAGTCGAGGTAAGTCGTGGAAACTTCTGTTGAGAATCTTTGGAGTCAAGTCCTTGAGCGCTTACAGCGCCAATTGAGTCGTCCAACCTTTGAAACTTGGATCAAAACCGCCAGTGCCCAAAAACTGGAGGACGATTGCTTAGTGATTTTGACCCCAAATCCGTTTGCTCGGAACTGGCTTCAGAAATATTACGTGAAAACGATCACTGAGGTTGCTCAGGATGTTTTAGGTCGCCCGGTCAACATCCATATCATGATTGCCCAAGGTGAGGAGGTTATTAGTGCCACAGATTCCGGCCTGATTTCTCCATTGCCTCAGAAAACGAGCACCCCGGAGAATTCAGCCCCTAGCCGCCACAAGCCCAGTGACCTCAATCTCAAGTACAGCTTCTCCCGGTTTGTAGTCGGACCTAACAATCGCATGGCCCACGCTGCTTGTTTAGCGGTGGCAGAGTCTCCTGGACGAGAGTTTAACCCTTTGTTCTTGTGTGGCGGCGTCGGCCTAGGTAAAACTCACCTGATGCAAGCAATTGGTCACTATCGCCTAGAAATCCGTTCGGATTCCAAAATTTTTTACGTTTCCACTGAACAATTCACCAATGACCTGATTGCGGCAATTCGCAAGGACAGCATGCAAAGCTTTCGAGAGCACTACCGGGCTGTCGATGTCATGCTGGTAGACGACATTCAATTTATTGAAGGCAAGGAATATACCCAGGAGGAGTTTTTTCACACCTTTAATACGCTGCACGAAGCCGGCAAACAGGTTGTCCTGGCCTCTGACCGTCCCCCCAGTCAAATTCCGCGCCTCCAGGAGCGGCTTTGCTCCCGCTTCTCGATGGGATTGATTGCGGACATCCAAGCGCCTGACTTAGAAACCCGGATGGCAATCCTGCAAAAAAAGGCTGAGTACGAAAACATTCGCCTGCCGCGAGAGGTAATTGAGTATATTGCCTCCAGTTACACCTCAAACATTCGTGAGCTGGAGGGAGCGCTGATCCGGACGGTGGCTTATATCTCTATTTCTGGCTTACCAATGACGGTGGAAAACATCGCTCCTGTGCTGAACCCGCCGACTGAAAAATTGTCAGCTTCGCCGGAAATAGTGCTGACGATAGTAGTGGAGATACTCCGGATTTCCCTCGAAGACCTCAAGGGTAGCTCCCGCCGCCGCGAAGTGAGTCTAGCCCGTCAGATTGGTATGTACTTAATGCGGCAGCACACTGGGCTGAGTCTGCCCAAAATCGGTGAGGCGTTTGGCGGCAAAGACCACACCACCGTGATGTATAGCTGTGAAAAAATCACCGAACTTCAGCGGAGTGATCCAGGATTCGCGCAGAGCTTACGTCAACTTAGCGATCGCATCAATCTTGCTAGCCAAGCCTAAGCACAATCCAAGCTGCAATTCCCAGAGGCAGAGAACAAGAATATGAACTTAACAATACTTATTATTAAATTTTGATAAAGTTTTTGATAAACATTTGTTAAGCAAGCAAAACCCTGTGGAAAACTGCCCTTTTTCTGGGGAAAACTTGGGGGAAAACTTGGGGGAAACTTCGGTTTTTTGGGGAGAGTTTTTCAAGGTTTCAGTGGCCTGTGGAAAAACCAGGTATTTTTTCCACAGCTTTTCCACAGAAAGAAAAGGCCCAAACCTTTGTAGGAAAGGAAGTTTAAAACTTTTTCCACATTTTCCACAGCTCCTACTACTACTATGTTTAAATTTAAAAAAATAGGAAGAGTAGATCTTTGCCAGGGTTGGAAGTTAGTAGAGTGGCAGATTACTGGTGAGGATGGTAGGATGTGCATCCAAGCTGAGAACAGGTTGTTCAAGTTAGGGCCGAAGACCTTGATCTGAGTTGGTTAAAGCTTCATGAAACTGGTTTGTGCCCAAAGTGACCTCAGTGCTAAGCTATCCCTGCTCAGCCGGATTGTTCCTTCAAACCCTGCTCACCCGGTTTTAGCTAACGTTTTGCTCACTGCTATTCGCGGTAACGAGGCAGAGTCCCTAGCTGATCGCTTAGGCTTAACTGTTTTTGACTTAAGTTTAGGGATGCAAGTTTGGATTCCAGCCCAAGTTGCAATGGATGGGGCAATCACGCTACCAGCCCGGTTTCTCAACGACATTGTTTCTCGCTTACCCAATACCCCAATTGAGATTACCTCAGAGGGGCTAGCCGCTACCCTGACTTGTGCCTCAGGACATTATCAAATGCAGGGGATCGGAGCAGAAGAATTCCCTACTCTGCCTGAGGTAGAGAACTCAGAACCAATGATATTGCCTGCTGCAACACTAGTAGATGGCCTACAAGGATCTTTGTTTGCGGCCAGCACGGATGAAACTAAGCAAGTCCTCGCCGGTCTTCACCTCAAAACACAAGTCGATCAGCTTGAATTCGCAGCAACGGATGGGCATCGTTTAGCCGTTATCACATCGCTTGATTCAGTCGATAGCAGGGAAATCGCGTTAACGATTCCGGCCAAGGCCCTGCGAGAATTGGAGCGCATGTTAGGCCGCTCCAGTGGGGCTGACTCACGCGATGGCCGTTGGCCGGTCGGAGACCATCGCGCTACCGGAGAACTCACCCGGAGCCCAGGTCGCTCCCCGGAGGACAACCCTGGGGAGTCCTTGCCAACTGTTGCGTTACGATTTGATCCAAGTCAGGTAATTTTTGAGTTTGCTACTTCCCAAGGTCCTGGTCGTCTTAGCTGTCGCTTGCTTGAGGGTCAGTACCCTAACTACCGGCAGCTAATCCCCCAGCAATTTATCCGGCAGGTTACGGTTGAGCGGTCACTGCTTTTAGGGGCTTTAGAGCGGATTGCCGTATTTGCTGCCCGCAAAAATAACATTGTCAAACTAAAGCTGATTAGTGTCGATCAGCAGCTTGCTTTATCCGCAGAAGTTCCTGAATTTGGCAGCAGCGAGGAGCTCTTAGATGCTCAGGTTTCAGGAGAAGATCTAGAAATTGCCTTTAACGTCAAGTATATGATCGACGGCCTAAAGGCAATGAGTAGTACCGAAGTCCAACTCCAGTTCAACTCTGAGACAACACCAGCAACGATCTCTCCGCTGGGCGGTCGCCAGATGACCTATTTGATCATGCCCATTCAAATTCGGACTTGAGGCGATCGCCAGGTTGCTTGGGGAGCAACTTAGCCGGATGTTTCCTGTTGCGGCTTGTCGCCAAACGTGATCCTCAAGTAGTCTGCTTCCATCTTGGCTCCGGTAGGCTGAAGGGCGGCCAGAGCTTGGGGTAAAACCAGGTTACGCCGGTGATTACCAATCCGAATGTTGAGTTCATCGGCGGTTTTACTCAGTTCAACTTGATTTTTAGGGACTCCAGGCAAGTAAAGTTCCAGGCTGTATTGACCCTCTGCCTGGACGACACGCAGGGTGGTTTCTTTGTAATAAACCTGGGTTGGGTCCTCGTTGAGATAGAGGGTGTCTTTTAACCGCTCTAGCGCTGCTAAGCCACACATCTCCTCTGGGTAGAGGGGAACTTCCTTGACGGGTAAGGGGTGAAAATTTTCATGAATTTCCCGCCGGTATTGCTGTTGATGCTCCTTCCAGCGAGCAAAGAAGGGATCGCTGACTTGATCGGGAATGATGCGATTGGCGACGACTAAATCAGTGGCCACGTTATAGAGGCTCAGGTAAGCGTGGGCGCGTAGAGATTCCTTGATCACCATTTTTTCGGGATTGGTGACCAACCTGACGGAAGTTTGAGTATTATCGGTCAAGATTTTTTCTAGGGCCTCAATCTGCTGGTAGAACTCGTAGGGCGCGTCCATCACCTCTTGATCCGGCAGGGAGAACCCGGCGATCGGCTTAAAGAACGGTTCCACTAAGGGCCTCAGGGCGACCGATATCTTTTGCAATGGCTTGTAGAAGCGGCGCATATACCAGCCACTGACCTCTGGCAAACTCAGCAGCCGCAGCGCAGTTCCAGTCGGGGCAGAATCAATAATCAAGACATCAAAGTTTTCTTCGTCATAATGGCGCTTCATGCGAACTAGGCCAAAGATTTCATCCATCCCTGGCAAAATTGCCAGTTCCTCAGCTTGGACGCCCTCTAACCCTCTGGCCTGAAGCACTTGAGTAATGTAGCGCTTCACAGCCCCCCAGTTGTCCTCAAGTTCCATCAAGGCGTCGAGTTCGGCTCCCCAGAGGTTGGCGCGTACCTGAACAGGTTGATGGCCGAGTTCCAGGTCAAAGCTGTCTGCTAGGGAATGAGCCGGGTCTGTGCTTAGGACCAAAGTTCGGTAGCCCAATTCCGCGCACCGCAATCCTGTTGCAGCGGCCACGGAGGTTTTACCAACACCCCCCTTCCCCGTCATTAAGATTACGCGCATGGATAGCCTGATCCTGTCTGAATAGGGTTATCGTACTATTGTGCGTTATTGCTCAGTGTGATTGCAGGAATGGCGATCGCGCTCTTTCTATCAGAGTTATTCTTGACCGGATATCAGTTCAGCTACGAGTGGGTTCTCCTTGGCAAAATGACTAACTTGTAGAATGGAGAAGCCCAGAATGTTGCCCTCTGCATCCACTCTTTCCATGACTGCGTCGTGGGCAGTTTCTCTCATGTAACCAGGTTGATCTGAGAAAAGTACTTCTAAAAAATCACCCTCAGCATCAAACCAGACTTTCACTCGTTGGGCCACAGTTGCTCCCCTTTTTTTGGTTTATCAGTAAGGTAGGCAGTTAAGACAAACGCATCGTTAGTTGAGTATTTGACAACTACACAGAGCCACTTTGCACCCACTGGTGTTTCAGTGTAGTAGCAATAGTTTAAGGTAGCTGTTGCATCACTTCTTGAGCGTCTGACAAGTTGGGGTTCTTGTAGGGTTTGCTCAATCGTAGCTTCCAGGTTTGCCATTTCAGGATGCTCTAGGATGTGGGCCAGCCGCTCATCGGTCAAACGGACAGTGCGACCTTGGTAATCTGTCAGTCTCTTCATTGAGCGGTTGCTGTCTTATCTCTCAATGATTGCCCTTTCCTTACCTTAATCGCCTCTCAGATCTTGAACGTTGGAGATTTAAGGTCGAAGCTGCGAGTTCTATGCTTAAGCGATCGCCCTTTTTTCTTGGCGTTCCGAGTTTTGCTCTTGGCGTTCCGAGCTTTTTTCTCGGTGCTCCGAGATCAGAGGTCAAAGTTCCAAGCTTTTTTCTCGGATGATGGAGCTTTTATCCTGACGTTCCAAGTTCCGAGCTTGGACCTTCAAGTTCTGAGCTTGAAAGCTAACGATTCGGGGTTAAAGACCGGAGATTGGAGATTGGAGATTGGAGGTCGTTATTATTTGACCTCAAAAAGAGATCGGGGTAGCCCAGACTGGCGAACAATAGATTGTAGAGTTCCGATACGCAGCTCTGGATGGTTTGGAACTGGAACCGTGATAGTAGAGTCTTCTGGTCCCGGCTACCACGCTGCCGCACGTTCGCAAAGCCATGTTGTTCTAAAATTCGACAAACTGCTTGCCCTGATAGGATTCGTAATCTACCCAACTATAACCTCCAACCGGGTCACGAAAACTTCGCCATGTAGGCGATTCTGCACTTCTGACGGGTCGGCAGTTTCAAAAAATAGCTCTAGGGCTTCGACTAGATGCAGCCGTGCTTCTTCAACACTCTTGCCTTGAGAAGCAATATCTAGCTCTGGGCAAAGAGCCACATACTCATTCCCTTCGTGCTCAATAATGGCAGTGAATTGCTGAGTTCGTTTCATACTCTTTATTTAAAGGTCAACCAAGAATAAGCTGGTTGATTTTGATCATACTTGCATCGGCTTCCCTGCTCTGGGGCGATCGTGTAGGGTCTCCGCAGAAGAATTGCTCCTCATTTACCTTAATCGCCCCTCAGATCTCGAAAGTTTCAGTTCTGAGCGGTTGTCCTGATTGACGGACCTGGTGAACCAAGGGTGGCAAAAGCATCTCATATCCTTTTTCTGCCAGCACCTCTTCGCCGGGATACGAGCGGATGTTGGAGTCTAGAACAACATAAGGGTTAGTAGGAAAGTCAGGATGCAGAGCCACAGTTTAGACCTCTAATTGAGGAATGAGGAGAGCTGCAAACTCTCGGCTAAGCACAACCATTGCTTCTGCCTCTGATGTCTCAATAGCTCGCCAGTTGTCAGGGTAGCGGCTTTGAGCAGCGTAGCTAGTTAGGATGTCTGAGCGATCGCTCAGAATTGCCAGTTCTGAAACATAAGGCGAGGTCATCTCAATCAGTCGTCGTAGATCATGGCTTCTAGGACACTCAATGCCGTGAGCTGTCAACAAGGCCTTCAATAACTTCTCAACATACTGTTGGCAGTGGTAGCAAACAAGGCTTGCTGGATAAGATGGCTGAGCCGTCATAACTTGAACAACCCACCAGTCCTCATCAGCCTTAGCGATCCACCGGCGTACTGTATCCCTTAGATCATCGTTCATAGACTGGCTTGCCGTATTTGTCGGCAAAATAGACGATGTGGTTCACTAAACCACGACTACGTTGATACTCCTCTGGGGTTTTGACGATGATGTCAAAGGCAACAGGGTAGCCTGCTAGCAAACGGCGTACTGCTCCATAGCGCTCCTGATCTGGCAAGTCAGTTTCAGTAACGACCAGCAAGTCAACATCGCTGTCTTCTGTAGCCTCACCGCGAGCATAGCTGCCGAACAGGATAATTTTCTCTGGATGAAACTGCTCAGCAATCTTTGTTGCCATTTCCTGAATGTTTTCTGAGGAAATCACACGTTTACCTCCACAACTTTTGTGGTGTCGTTACCAAAAATGTCGATCACCTTGACAGCAATCTTATACTTCCCCCGCTTCAAGTGTTTGTAGGGAGCGCTAACCAGTGCCAAGATGCGATCGCCCAGCGTCTCTGCAAGAGAATCGCGTAGCGTCTCCGCAAGAGAATTGCTCCTCCACCTTAATCGCCCCTCAGATCTAGAAACTTGCAGTTCTAAGGTCGAAGCTGCGAGTTCCATGCTTAAGCGATCGCGCTTTTTTCTTGGCGTTCCGAGTTTTGCTCTTGACGTTCCGAGCTTTTTTTTCGGTGCTCCGAGATCAGAGGTCAAAGTTCCGAGCTTTTTTCTCGGATGATGGAGCTTTTTTCTTGACGTTCCGAGTTCCAAGCTTGGACTTTCATGTTCTGAGCTTGAAGACTGGAGATTGGAGGGTGATCCTTCTAAGTCTGCGATCGCCTGATCGGCATTCGGGGCGGGGCTGTTTTCCACATCAGGTCAATTTCTTCCGGGGTAAGGCCGTAGGCTTGGTTCACTAGATCAGAAAGCCGCTGCTCTAGTTTCAAGGCTTCGCTTCTACGCGCTTGAATTGGCAGGGCATAATCGCCGTAGACCTCACGAGCTGCTTTAAGTCCAGCAGGGCCAAGGCGATCTGAGCCTTTGGATGTGCCTCTAGGAATGCGCTTCCTGATTTCTGCCACAAACCCATCTCGATCTAGACGGGCAAAATCTTCAAGTTTCTGTCCTGGTTTCTCAATTTGATAGGTGACTCGTAACCAGTCGAGCACGTCTCGATAGCCTTCTTGGTTAGCTTTGGTGATTTCAATCAAACGGCTGACCATTGGCTCAACTTCTGCACGAATTTCATTCGTAGATGGGGCGATGGGAAAATCTTCCATTAATTCGCCAACTGGACTTAATGCATCGTCCTTCATATGTGGTAAATAGCGCCAGTTATGCCACCACATAAGTGGAGAATTAAGTATCGCTAAGACATAGAAATCAGCATTGGGAAATATAAACGCCTTATTATTTGTGAAGTAACCGCTGCTATCAAAGCTATACACTGAGTGGAACTGTATTTCCTGATATGTAAGCTTTGGTTTTTCAAACATCTGCCAGTAGTCAATGCTGTCTTGAATCTCATACCACTGGTAACTTCCAGGTTTTCGACCAAGCCATCTGCCATCTTCTTCCTGATCCCAGTCTTTGGGACGGGGATCTAACTGCTCTCGATAATGATTGAGATGGGCTTTAACAGCAGGATAAACGTCAATATCGATCCCTCGGCGCGTAAATATTAGCCAAAGGTCCTTCCATTCAGGATGCCAGCGCTTGATATCTTGACCACGCAAATAAGGCTTAATGATTTCAGCAGATTTTGGATCAGTTTGAACAAGAATATTTTTAGTCACTTCGTCAATTAGAAATGCCTCATTTAGTCCTGTTTTGATGCCATAACAAGGCTTGACTCCAGCGAAGTCTTTGAGCGGTATTCCGACCTGTTGAATTTTGTGCATCAAGTCATCAACTGCTGGTCGTTCCAGGCTCCAGGCGTTGGCGGCGAAGCGGGACCAGGGGACTTGGTAGCCTTCTTGCTGGATGTATTGGGTAAGGTTGATGTCGGTCAGGCGATCGCGGGGAACGGGGCAGACAGTCACGGGTAGCTGACCCCCCTCAATCCCCCCGAAGCGGGGGGAAGTATCAGGCTCCCTCTCCGTTTCGGGGAGGGCTGGGGAGGGGTTCGGTTTCCGCACTGCTACGATGCACGGGAAAGTATCGGCGTCCTGGAAGATGGGGGCGTGGCCGAAATCAATAATTTGCTCAAACACGCTATGGTGAGCAAAAAAGTGGCGCAGGGGTTCGCCGTAGCCCGATCGCAGCCATTTGTTAGTCACGATGTAAGACAGCACTCCGCCTGGTTTGAGGATTTTGAGTCCTTTTTCGTAAAAGTAGGTGTAGAGGTCGGCCACCCCGTTAAAAGACTCGTAGTGCTCCTGGAGGTAGGGCTTGATCGCAGACAGCAGCTCTTGTCGCACATAAGGCGGGTTACCGATCGCTACATCAAATCCACCATTGGCAAAAATTTGGGGGAATTCTGCTTCCCAATCGAAGCAGCGATCTGTGATCTCTGGGTCAGCCACGATTGAGTTACCGACTTTGATGTTGTCATCTAGATAAGTCAAGGTCTTGCCACGCTCAGCCGTCTTCAGCCACAGCGAGAGCTTAGTAATTTCCACTGATTCTGGCGACAGGTCTACCCCGTACAGGTTATGACTCAGAATCGTTCTATCTAAATCAGATAAATGTTGCTGCTCACCTTTGAGGGTTGCCAGGGCTTGATTGACCCGTTCATACTCACCGATTAAGTAGTCAAAGGCAGCAATTAAAAAAGCTCCTGAGCCACAGGCCGGATCAATGACCCGTGTTTTTTGCAGTACTTCATCCCGGTAGGTTTCCCAAACCTGGATTTCAGCCAAGACATCGTTCTCGATATTTCTGTGGCGATCGCCCTTGGCCGGTCGGACATCGCGCATCTCTTGCTCCCGTTGTTTCAAGTAGCGACCTAAAGACACAGCAACAATGTACTGGGTCACCCAGGCAGGTGTGTAAAATACCCCTTGAGTTTTGCGCTGACTTTTCTTTTTGTCATAGTTCTGCCCAGCCGTTTCTGCCCGTAGTGCTTCAAGATCTGTGATTGACTGCTCAAAAATGTGCCCCAAAATATCAACCGAAACCTCTGTGTCAAAGTCAAAGCGAGTTAGGCGATTTAGCTGAGAACACAGCGGATCGGGAACCGTGAGTTGTTCATCAAGAATAGGATCAGATTGGAAAAGTCCCCCGTTATAGCCAGGAATTGGCGGATCTTCCTTGCCCAGATCAACCCACCGGAAAACAGATTTGTAGTTTTCCCAAATCGACCGGGGGTTATAGGGGTCTTTGTGGTCGTGGGCGTGGCTCAGTGTCTTTTGGGGTAGTAAGCCTTTATCCTCACAGAAGGCAATGAACAATATCCGGTCTAGAGTCTTCTGCGCCTTTTCAATCAGGACAAAATCCCGGTTGGGGATTTCCTGGGGTCCCGCGAAGCGGAAATGTCTCACTAACCTGAGCCGGACTTCTTCGTAATCGTGGTAAAGCTGCTTGGTGATTTCCTCCTGGGCCTCATTGGAGTCTATGAGAAGTTGATCAATGACTGAAAGCACTTTTGGCGTGTTTTGCTGGGGTAAAAAGTTCTGACGACAGAGCAAAAAGTAGAACCGCTTAAATGTTGAGCGATCAGCCAAATCCTCTAACCAGAACTGCTCATAGTAAGCAGGGGTCTTAGTGGTTTGGTAAAGCCGTAGTTCTCGATAGTTGGAGACAATCACCCATTTGCAATCGGGGGTGTAGTTGGCATAGCGCCAGCCCTGCTCAATTGCTGATTCTCTTCGTCCCGGTGCAGGTCGATCAAGATCTTCTTTAGTCCCTTTCAATTCAATTGGAGCAATCACCCGACCCTGGAGTTTGACCTTACCCTGGTTGCTTTCAGGAGCTGTGAAAAACCCCAAGGCTCCATCAGCAGAGCCTCCACCATCTGCGATTGTTTGCTCTGCATGAATTTCCCAAGCCTTACCTCCGCCTGAGATCACTGAGCGATAGCCCAAGACCTCTTGGAATATGTCTCTGAGAAAGTCACCGTGGAGAGAAACTTCTTTAACTGCGCCTAGTGTGCCTGCTTCAAGTGCTGTAATCCATCCCTGGACTTTTTGATGACTCACCTCAAGGTCTGCTGGAAAGGTGAAGTGACGTAGAGCATTGTTGAAGGTCTTGCTGTGAAATAGGGCATTAGCAGAGCGGTTGGTCATAGACTATTTAAGGCGTTAGGATTATGCGGCTATGTTTCCCTGCGACTTAGGGGTCATTGCTCAATTACTCATAAACTTCACGGCGATGGGCAATAACCGTCACAACGACCTGGCGTTCTTGATCCTTGATGTAGTAAACCACCCGGTAGTCACCAACGCGATATCGATAATATCCAGCATACGTACCTTTGAGAGACTTGATATTCGGATGGTTACGTGGGGTTTGTTCCAGGATTTCAAAGCACCTGGCAAGTTTTTTGGCTAAGGGGCGATCTGCTGTTCTGTAGAACTCTTCTGCATCCGATATGAGACGAACACTATACATCTCGACGGATTTCTCGCCAGTCAGTGAGTTTGCCTGCGGCGATGTCTTGCTTGGCCTTCTCAAAAGCTTCAACAAAACCAGGGATTTTTAACAATTCCTCAGTCGCTTCTTCACTTTCGCGCTCTGCTAGGTAAGCTAAAAAGTCAGCAGCAACCCGTAGCCGCTCCGGGGACAACTGATCTACATACTGCTGGATCTGCTCACGAATCTCGGCGGTGGTCATGGCAATCTCTGTTTAGCCTGATCATGATTATAGCGATCGCGGAATGCCTCCTCCGAAGTATCACCCTCAAAACTCGATCATCCAAGTGTAGAACTCGGACTGTCCTCTGAGCTTTAACATTCGAGATCTAAGGGGAAATTAGGGTTAGTAGAGAAGCGATCGCTGCCTACGTCCCAGACCTAAACTTAAGAAACAAATCAGGCGTGCTCCTTTAGAAAGGTAGGTACTCAATGCTGTTGAGCCATTCTTCAAGCTCAGATGTCAGGGCAACTAGTTCCAAATCTTTGACAAACTGTCCGATTGTGCCTCCCAGTTGGTGCCCGAAAACCAAGCCTGCAAATGGTTTTCCCTGACGCTGCCAGTTTTCTGCTAGTGCCTTAAAGCGGATGTCTTGAGTGAACATCACTCGCCTAAGCAGGAAAGCACGTTCCAAAAGTTCATCGTCCGTCAGTGCCGCCGAGCCATCCTCAATCGTAGTGAGCACATCTACTCCGCGACGACGTAACTGATCCGTAATCGCTTGAGGTACATGAACATCCATGTACAGCCCAATTGCCACCTAGAGCAGCCCTTTCGCCTGCATCCGCACAAAGAATGGTGAAGGTGATACCTGGGATTTCATCTGTTGTGTTTGGGCCCATTCTGTCCGAATCTCCTCATCAATCTGGTCTTGATGATCGAAGTAATACATCATTGCTGCATGAGCTTCTGATGGTTGCAAATAAGGGTGCTGACGGCACATCTCTTCAACCGACCAGCCGTAAGCAAGGGAGTCCATGACAATCTGAGCGACGCGCACGCGAGGTATCCGCCGCAGCCGTGCTGGTTGACCCGCTGTCTCGATATGAGGATAAATCACTTCTGAGGTCATGGCTTGTTTGCAATAGTTACCAACGCTCGATAGTATCCGGCAGCAGCTTGGCCTATTGATGATTATAGCGATCGCGCTTTGACTCCACGCTGCGATCGCCCTTAGAACTCCATCATCCAAGTTCAAATCTCAAAATGTCGAGCTTTTTACTCGGAACACCGTCCTCAGAACTTCATCCTCCAGGCTTGGAACTTGAAACTCCAAGCTTTTTGCTCGGAATGTCGAGCTTTTTTCTTGGAACGCCAAGCGTGGAACTCAAAAAATGAAGCTCAGAACTCGGAGTGTCGAGCTCTTTACTCCAACATCCGTGCTCCAAGCTTCAAATTCCAACCTTTAGAGTAAAGTCGCCAAGCTATTCTCTACACGCTTGGCCCTTGGGTCTGCGTTCCCCGTGATTTACGGGCAAACCTGCGGCCCATTTCATCTACCACAGCATCCAGGCCAAACCCTTGACCACTGTTCTTGGCATAGTTATAGACCACCAGCCCTGCTGCATACGCCTCACTACCCACTGCCAGATAAGTATCATCCAACAGCTCTTGGAGTTGGGTGAGGGATAGCAGAATCGGGTGCAATGCCTGAAACAGTTCCACGTCCTGACGCATCTCCTCAATGTCAAACGATCGCGGTAGGAAGTCAGGGTTTTGGGTTGCCACCTCCAGGGTTTTACTGACAAAGGCGCGGCTCTTGTCACCCATCTTGGGTAAGGAACGCCGCTCCTCGGTTGTCAGGTCCATTAAGAAAGGAAGTTTCTCTCGAATAGTCGTAACTGCTGCCATGACTGCTTCGCGATCTGCCTGGGAAAGACTGGTACTAATTCTGTTGTCTGCCATATTGCTAACGCCTCCGTTTAAGCTCTTACTTTGGATAAGTGTTGAGCTGACAAATTATTCAGATGTATTGACTAAGTTAATTTTCAACCGATAGATGTTTCTGCTTCAAAGCTGAAGCTCTGCTAAGCCCAGGTAGCGAACGCCCGCAGGTGTGATTTCAAACCGGCAGGGTAGTACTTCTAAGCCCAGAGTCATGGCTTGGCGCAGCAACTGACCGTAGGTTGGATCTCGACTATCTCCAGGAGCAAAGTGGGTGCAGTCACCTCGGTTGATAAAGTAGAGCATCACGGCCCGATACTGAGGCAGCAAGCTGGTCAACTCGCGCAGGTGTTTTTGCCCCCGCGTCGTCACAGTGTCGGGAAACAAAACGAGGTTCCCCTGCGCCCAGGTTGTACTTTTAACCTCTACATAGATGGGACGAGTGTTGTCTCCGGTGAGCAAAAAATCGACGCGGCTCTTTTCGCTGCCGTAGGGAACTTCAAACCGGAATTGGTCATAGTCCTCTAAGGGCAGCAGAAATTTCTCCAAGGCCAGTTTAATCACCCGATTGGGTAAGGCTGTATTGACGCCAACCCAAGTTGGCCCGGTTTCATCCACCTGAATCATTTCCCAGGTGTAGGGTAGTTTGCGGGTAACACTGCTGCTCAGCGAGACTTGGACTGGGCTGCCGGGGGTAGAAATGGCAGACATGGGTCCTGTATTGGGGCAGTGGGCTGTAATCACTTCACCCGTCGCCAGCTCGATATCAGCAAAAAACCGCTTGTAGCGCTTAAGTAATGTACCTGGACATAGGGGGGGATACTTGTAGAGCCAGTCGGTCATTATTTCTCGTTTGTTCAGACTGTCAGCACGGCTCTAGGAACTGAGCTACCCAAAGCTTACTACTCCAATGACCCAATTAAAAAATAGCTCCTCAACCAAGGGGTACATGACTTGGACCGGATTCACGCTTAAATAGGTGGAGCCCTTGAATGTCTATCTCTTTTTTTTGTGTCTAAAGAACCAAAACCCCAGCGCTCTTTGACCAGCATTGCTGGCGTTGTGGCGATCGCCACCCTCCTGAGCAAGTTAGCTGGACTCCTGCGCCAACAAGCGATCGCCGCTGAATTTGGCGTTGGGGAGGCGGTCGATGCCTATGCCTACGCCTACGTGATTCCTGGTTTTCTCTTCGTGTTATTGGGCGGTATCAACGGTCCCTTCCACAGCTCCATCATCAGTGTCCTGTCCAAGCGTCCTCGAACAGAGGCGGCTCCCCTCGTCGAAACCATGACCTCCCTGGTGGGTGGGTGTCTGCTGGTATTAACCGTCGGTTTGATCCTGTTTGCTGAACCTTTGGTTAGATTGAGTGCTCTGGCAGCGGAGCCTGAGGTTCTGGCGATCGCCGTGCAGCAGTTTAGGATTATGGCCCCCCTAGCCTTACTGTCTGGACTAATTGGGATTGGTTTTGGCACCCTGAACGCTGCCGATCAGTACTGGTTACCCTCGATCAGTCCCTTGCTTTCCAGCGCTAGCTTAATTGTTGGGGTCTGGCTGTTTGCCGATCAGGTTGGCCCGGCAGTTTTAGCTTGGGGTACATTAGTCGGCGCAATTTTGCAGTGGCTGGTTCAGATTCCGGCTCAATGGACCGCTGGTATGGGCACCCTGCGGTTGCGATTCAACTTCAACAGTCCAGGGGTGAGAGAAATTTTATCGCTGATGGGACCTGCTACCCTTTCCTCCGGCATGCTCTTGATCAGTGTCAACATCAGCCTGTTGTTTGCCTCTCAACTCCCCACGGGTGCTGCCTCGGCGTTGCAGTACGCTCAACTCTTGTTTCTCACACCCTTAGGAATTCTGTCGAGTGTCATTTTGGTCCCCTTTATGCCAATTTTTTCCCGACTGGCTGCTCCAGAAAACTGGCCAGAACTCAAACAGCGGGTTCGTCAAAGCTTAGTGCTTACTGCTATGAGTATGATGCCGCTAGGAGCCCTCATGGCAGCTTTGGCTCTGCCGACAGTGCGAATTATCTATGAGCGGCAGGCTTTTGATCTAGCGGCCTCTCGCCTGGTCGCCTCTGTCCTGCTCGCCTACGCTGGCGGCATGTTTTTCTACCTAGGTCGAGATGTTTTGGTCCGAGTTTTCTACGGCTTGGGTGATGGAACAACCCCACTGCGCGTAAGTTTAGCGGGTATCTTTCTGAATGCCCTGTTTTGTTTTCTGTTCACCAAGACTTTTGGGGCAGCAGGTTTAGCGCTGGCAACAGTCGGGGTGAACTTGGTCTCTATGACAGTTCTGTTGTGGGTGTTGAATCGGCGGCTGAGCGGTCTACCCTGGCGCCAGACGGGCTGGCCTATTTTAGGCTTGGCCCTGGGCAGTGTTGTAACAGGCTTGGCCGCTTGGAGAACTTTAATTGGATGTCAACAAGTGTGGGGGACTGAAGGCTTACTCACTCAACTGCTAGAGCTAAGTTTGGCCGGACTCGTGGGCCTAGGAATCTTTACTGTTTTCGTGATTCAACTGAAGTTGCCAGAGGTCAACATGCTGTTTGCCCGGATTCGCCAGCGTTTCTCCCCTTAGAACATAAAAAAGCGCTCTGAACTCAGAGCGCTTTTTTGATCACAAATTACTTAAGGAATCATCGGAATCAAGTTAGCTTGTTAGCCGTGGATGGCAGGAGCAGTTAGTGCTACAGGAACGACTCCGTCGCTAGCTAGGTCCAGAGGGAAGTTGTGAGCATTGCGCTCGTGCATCACCTCAAAGCCCAGGTTGGCTCGGTTGAGCACATCCGCCCAGGTGTTGATCACGTTGCCCTGGGAGTCCACTACCGAGTGGTTGAAGTTGAACCCGTTCAGGTTGAAGGCCATCGTGCTGATGCCCAAGGAGGTCAACCAAATCCCCACAACCGGCCACGCGGCTAAGAAGAAGTGCAGAGCGCGGCTGTTGTTGAAGCTGGCGTACTGGAAGATCAAGCGGCCAAAGTAGCCGTGGGCTGCCACGATGTTGTAGGTCTCTTGCTCTTGACCAAACTTGTAGCCGTAGTTGGCTGACTCGTTCTCGCTGGTCTCACGAATCAAGCTGGAGGTGACCAGTGAACCGTGCATGGCACTGAAGAGGGCTCCACCGAAGACGCCGGCCACACCAAGCTGGTGGAAGGGATGCATCAGGATGTTGTGCTCTGCCTGGAAGACGAACATGAAGTTGAAGGTGCCACTGATGCCTAGGGGCATGCCGTCAGAGAAGCTACCTTGGCCAATCGGGTAGATCAAGAAGACGGCTACTGCTGCCGAGAGAGGTGCGGCATAAGCTACACAGATCCAGGGCCGCATGCCCAAGCGGTAGCTCAGCTCCCACTGCCGACCGAGGTAGCAGAAGGCACCCAGCAAGAAGTGGAAGACAACCAACTGGTAAGGACCACCGTTGTAGAGCCACTCGTCTAAGGAAGAGGCTTCCCAGATCGGGTAGAAGTGCAGGCCAATAGCGTTGGAGGAAGGCACAACTGCACCAGTGATGATGTTGTTGCCGTACATTAAGGAGCCAGAAACAGGCTCACGGATGCCATCGATGTCCACAGGAGGGGCAGCAACGAAGGCAATGATGAAACAAGCGGTTGCGGTCAGGAGGGTAGGAATCATGATCACACCAAACCAACCGATGTACAACCGGTTATCGGTGCTCGTGACCCAGTTACAAAAGCGCTCCCAAACGTTGGCGCTTTCGCGTCTTTGTAAGGTAGTTGTCATGATATAAAGACCGAAAAATAATTAATGAGGGACAATTGGGATGCACACTTTCAAAACAAAGCATGGTGAAATTCTTAAAAATTAGAACTTCAATAGTTCTGAATTTGTTGCAACCTCACTTATCAGTGTATTCAGGGATAAATATTTAGGTAAGCGTTGTAAAATTTCTTAAAATTACTTCACAAATGGTTAGAATTGTCTAAGTAAAAGCCGCGTAAAACAGCCTTGGTCTTCTCAGGATTAGAACTGATTCTTGAGGTAAGTTAGCTTCTCCTGGCTCTCTCCTATCTAACGTACTGTGCGCTTGGCACTGGCGCAGAGTTCATCTACCATAATTTTTGTCATAGAACCTAGACAACAAAGACCTTGATCACAGGAGATGAGGGCACATTTCTCAAGAACGACTGAATGCCCTGATAGAAGTAACATAGACCAAGGCTTGGTTCAGACTCAGAGGTTTCCTAGAAGCTTGCAGTGGGGTTGCCGTGAGTGAGGGCGCTAGTCTTCCGGACTCATGATATTAAGTTGCAGCAGTTACTGAGCCTATCAGAGTCAAAGTTAGGGTCAGAAATTAAACCCAACGACTCTATCTCAACTGCGTCAGGGTTTTCTACAGTCCGACACTGCCATGATGAATCGAGAGGTTGTTTACACAAACCAGGCTCCTGCACCTGTAGGACCTTACAGCCAAGCAATCCGTGCTCAGGGTTCACTCATTTTCGTTGCCGGTCAAATTCCGCTAGATCCGGTGACTGGGGAAATTGTTGGAGCAGATGTGGTGAAACAGACTGAACAGGCGATCGCCAATCTAGCGGCAATCCTTCAAGCTGCTGGAGCCACCCTACAGCACGTAGTTAAAACGACAGTCTTTTTAGCAGATATGAATGACTTTGGGGCAATGAATGCAGTCTACGCCCGATACTTTGCTGAAGACACTGCCCCGGCGCGAGCCTGTGTAGAGGTTACCCGCTTGCCCAAGGATGTGCGCGTCGAGATTGATTGTATTGCTCTAGGTCCTGACGATGCCAAGACTGGACAAAGTTAGCGCAAAGAAGTGCTAGGAACTTACCAAAATCTTCAGTAAACTAGCAGCATAGTGGAACATTTGCCTGCTGCAAATATTCATTAGAGTTAACTAGAGAATTTGCCAAAACTGCTGCCACTCTTGATTTAGAGTCAAGTAGAATCGATGGCTAGCAACTTACTTAAATTCAATCATTTTTTGAGGAGTGAACGTGAATACCCTATCTTTGAAGCGGATGTCTTCCCTACTGGGGCTTGCCGCCCTAAGTGTGATTTGTGGTGGTCTATCTGCTCAGGCCCAGATGGCAGAAGCTACTGGCACAACCTCGTCATTTTCCGTCCAGAACTCAGAAGTTACCCTAACTCAGTCTGATGATCCTGCGCTCACTATTGCAGAAATGGGTGCGCCTCAGACTTCAGAAGCAACCGTAACTCAATCTAATGACTCTGCTATTGCAGTTGAGAAAAATACAGTCGAATCCGCTGCGACTCCGGCCACGCTAGAGCCAGCCCCTGCCATCAGTGATGCTCCGGCTCAGCAGCCTGTAACTGAATCAGCTACGCAGCCAGCCCCTGTTTCAAATTCTGCCGCCGCGCTTTTGGATCCAGCAAATCCTCAAGCCACCCCCACTGCTGCCGCCACTCCCGAAAATGTGGCTCAGTTTGACACGCCTGATGTTGACCCTGGTCAAGCTACTGTTTCTAGTTCCAGCTACCTAGGGCTTGGTGTCAATTTTGATTTTGATGAAGGTGACCCTGGGCTAGCTATCCTCAGCAAGCTCGGTCTCACAGATCGCTTTTCTGTCAGACCTAACGTTGTCACTGACTTCGACACTGCGACGTTTCGAATTCCCTTAACCATCGACTTTCCCTCTCAAGTCCAGCTTGGTCGATTTGGTATAGCTCCTTACCTTGGGGGTGGTCTTGCCTTTTCAGTCGGGGATGACTCTGACGTTGGCCCAATGCTTACTGCTGGGGTAGATGTTCCTTTAACCTCTCGCTTTACAGGAACGGCTGCCTTCAACGTAGACTTTATCAATGACACCGACTTTGGGGCCTATGTAGGAGTTGGCTATAACTTTGCCGGGTTAGGAGGATTATTCCGCTAGTTCTCAAAGTATCTACCGTTGAGAATTCTTAAGGACTTTTGGATAAATTTAATCAACCCAGCCTGGATTCTAGGCTGGGTTTTACTATGAGCGCTTAAGGTTTTACCACTAGGGGGTATACTCTCGATTATCAGTTTGGTCGGGAGTTTGACCTAAACTATGCCAGCGTTTCTAGGTAGCTCCCTTCAGGAGTTTGCCCCAGATCAACCGGGCTTTTTACAGCTATCCCAAGCGCATCTCACCCTCTTGACGGCGTGTCCGCGCAAGTTTCAGCATGTTTATCTAGACCAACTGGGGCTACCGAGCTTACCTGAGGCTCAGGAACGCCAAGCCTTAGGTACTCGGTTCCACCAATTAATGCAGCAGCGGGAACTCGGCCTACCTATTGAGGGCTTAACCCAAGCGGATGGGCAGCTACGGCGCTGGTTTGATGCGTTTAACAATACGTCCCCAAAAATGCTGGTGGGCGATCGCCAGTGTGAACACTGCCGGGTCCTTAGCTTTCAGCGTTATTTACTAACCGGAGTTTACGACCTGCTGATTTTGGCACAGCAGCGGGCTCAAATCCTGGATTGGAAAACCTATTCCCGTCCCCAAAACCCCGAGTGGCTGGAGCAACACTGGCAAACCCGCCTCTACCTTTATCTTCTGGCCGAGACAAGTAACTACCCGCCAGAGCAAATCTCGATGACCTACTGGTTTGCTGAATCTCGGCACAAAGAAACTGAACCTCACATCACCTTTACCTACAACACTGCACGCCACACACGAACTCAACAAGACCTGACGCAACTGCTCGGCAATCTGACGGACTGGTTAGAGCGTTATAACCAGGGGAGCGCTTTCCCTCAAATTGAAAGGGAGGTAGGTGAGTGTGATGGTCGGCGGGCTAGCAGTAACCCTGATCAGGATGAACCCCTCTGGTGCCGGTTTGCTATCCGTTGTCAACGACGGCCTGAAAGTAAGGCTGTAATTGTCCCAACGGCTCATATTGATCAGATTCAGGAACTGCCACTTTAGGATTGTGCTCTAGGGAAGTACGGGATAGGCAGCAAGGTCATCCTGATCTCTAGGATTTTACTGACAACTAGGGGTGAAATCGTTCCCCTCAAAATAGGAAATCAGCGTAGGGAGATAGAGAGTTTGGCGAGCTAGCCTTAAAATAATTCAAGCCCCTAGCCAAGTTGTCTATACAGCTAACCATGACTCATTCCACTGATGTTGCCACTCTCGCCCGCTGGATGGCGGCGGACTTCAGCAATCAAGAGCAGGCATTTGAGAACCCCCCTTTTTTCGCCCATATTCGGGTCTGTATGCGCCCCCTTCCTCAAGACCTGCTCTCTAGTATCAGCCTGTACGTAGAGCAAGCCTATGACTATTTGTTGGGCAAGCCTTATCGGGTCCGGATTCTGGAATTGTTGATTAAGGCAGATCACATTGAAATCAAGAACTACACCTTGCAGCAGCCAGAATCTTTCTGGGGGGCATCCCGTAAACCTGAACGGCTTCAGGTCTTGAAAGCTGACCAACTGGTTGCGTTGCCCGGCTGCAACATGATTGTTGAGTGGACAGGTCACAGCTTCAAAGGCTACGTTGAACCTGGTAAAGCCTGCCTTGTAATTCGTGATGGTAAAGAAACTTACCTAGATAGCACTTTTGAAATCGACGACCAGAAATTTATCAGCCACGATCGCGGTCGAGATCCCCAAACCGATGCACACATTTGGGGCGCCCACGCTGGTCCCTTTCACTTTGTTCGCTGGGCTAGCTTTGCAAATGAAGTGAGCATTTAAAAATTTCCTCCCTGTCGATAGGTATGAATGACCCCTATTCCTGGTACTTTGAGTAGAAGGCTAGTTAGCCTGTTAGGAAAATCCAACATCCTTCATACAATACAACTTGACAAGATGAAAGTCCTGGTTATTGGCGGCGACGGCTACTGTGGTTGGGCAACTGCCCTTCATCTCTCCAACCGGGGTTACGACGTTGGCATCCTCGATAGCCTGATCCGTCGCCACTGGGATTCAGAACTATGTGTCGAGACCCTCACCCCAATTGCTCCAATCCAGCAACGTATTCAGCGCTGGCACGGTTTAACCGGGAAACAAATAGATTTATTTATCGGAGATATCAACAACTACGAGTTTCTCAGCAAGACCCTGCAACAGTTTGAGCCAGAGGCAATTGTTCACTTTGGCGAACAACGGTCGGCTCCTTTTTCCATGATTGACCGGGAGCATGCTGTCCTGACCCAGGTCAACAATGTGGCGGGAACCCTTAACTTGCTCTACGCGATTCACGAGTACTTGCCGGACTGTCACCTGGTTAAGCTAGGAACGATGGGTGAATACGGGACTCCCAATATTGACATTGAGGAGGGCTACATTACGATTGAACACAACGGGCGCAAGGATACCTTGCCTTACCCGAAACAGCCGGGTTCCTTTTACCATCTCAGCAAAGTTCACGACAGCTCCAATATTCACTTCACCTGCAAAATTTGGGGTTTACGGGCCACCGACTTGAATCAGGGTGTTGTCTATGGCGTTCTCACCGAAGAGACGGGAATGGATGAGTTGCTGATCAATCGTCTGGACTACGACGGTGTTTTTGGTACGGCACTCAACCGCTTCTGTATCCAGGCCACAATTGGTCATCCCTTGACAGTTTATGGCAAAGGGGGACAAACGCGGGGATTTCTAGATATCCGGGATACGGTTCGCTGCGTCGAACTGGCGATCGCCCATCCGGCAGATCGAGGTCAGTTCCGGGTCTTCAACCAGTTTACAGAGCTATTTAGTATCGGTGACCTGGCGGTGATGGTTAAAAAAGCAGGCACTGCTATGGGTCTAGATGTGGAAATTAAACACCTAGAAAACCCGCGCGTTGAGCTGGAAGAACACTACTTCAATGCCAAGAACACAAAGCTTTTAGATCTCGGCCTGGAACCTCATTACCTGTCTGACTCCCTGCTCGACTCTCTCCTCAACTTTGCGATTAAATACAAACACCGGGTAGACGAAAACCAGATTTTGCCTAGGGTTTCCTGGCGTCGATAGCTTTTTGGATTCCCTTCAGCCCTCAGTTCGGTTAGCAGCACTCCCAGCCCTTAGCTTCTTTTATGAGAATTGCTCTCTTTAGCGAAACCTTTTTACCTAAGGTTGACGGCATTGTCACGCGCCTCTGCCACACAATTCATCACTTGCAACGTGCTGGTCATCAGGTACTGGTCTTTGCACCAGAGGGTGGGTTCAAGGAGTACAAAGGTGCTCAGGTCTATGGCATTTCAGGGTTTCCCCTACCCCTGTACCCAGAACTGAAACTTGCCCTGCCCCGACCCGCAATCCAGGATGAGTTGACTAAATTTAAGCCAGATTTAATTCATGTGGTGAATCCAGCGGTGCTGGGGCTGGCTGGCTTGTTTTACAGCAAATTACTGAAGCTACCGCTGGTGGCGTCCTATCACACCCATTTGCCCCAGTACCTGAGCTACTACGGGCTGGGGATGTTGGAAGGGATTTTGTGGGAGTTGCTGAAGGCAGGACACAACCAAGCCAATCTAAACCTGTGTACTTCCACGGCAATGGTGTCTGAGCTAAGCGCCCACGGGATTGAACGGGTTACCCTCTGGCAGCGGGGGGTGGATACCGAAACCTTTCAACCTCACTTGGCTTCTAGGGCAATGCGATCGCGGCTCAGTCAAGGTCACCCGGAGAGCCCACTGCTACTCTATGTGGGTCGTCTTTCGGCTGAAAAAGAAATTGACTCCATTAAACCTATTCTCCAGGCTATTCCCCAAGCCCGCCTAGCCCTGGTTGGGGATGGTCCCTATCGCCAGGATCTAGAAAAACACTTTGCCGGCACTCCCACCTACTTTGCCGGATACTTAGCAGGCCAGGACTTGGCCTCTGCCTTTGCTTCTGCCGATGCCTTTATCTTTCCCTCCCGGACAGAGACCCTGGGGCTGGTCCTGTTAGAAGCTATGGCCGCAGGGTGTCCAGTGGTGGCGGCTCGCTCTGGGGGAATTCCTGATATTGTTCAAGACGGGGTGAATGGCTACCTGTTTGATCCAGCAGATGAACAGGGCGCAGTGACGGCGACCCAGCGGTTGCTCGGCAATCAGGTCGAACGGGATACCCTGCGCCACAATGCCCGTCGAGAAGCAGAACGCTGGGGCTGGGCGGCAGCAACTCATCAACTTCAGAGTTACTATCAAGGGGTTATTGCGAGCCAAACTCCAGTAGCACTGAGTCTGAGCCGCACCTCTGCTACTGTTGGCTCCAAACTCCCTTAGTAGAAAAGAGGTATTTTCTATTGCCAGAATAGAATAGTCAATATTTGGTTGCAGCCAAGCCTATGACCTCTCCCTCAGAGCTAGAGACTACAGCCCAGAATGACTGGAAAGCTGATTCAACCAATCAAGACGATGCCTCACAAAACTTGAGCACCGACGTAGGTGAAAATGACACAACTGAATCCGACGAAGGGCTTTCAGATGATGTCGAAATGTCTTTATTCGATCATCTAGAAGAGCTGCGGCTGCGAATTTTTTATGCACTAATTGCCGTTGTAGTTGGAATTATTGGCTGCTTTGCAATGGTTAATCCCATTGTCAGACTACTAGAGAAACCCGCTCAAGGGGTTAAATTCCTCCAACTGGCCCCAGGGGAATACTTTTTTGTCTCGATTAAAGTTGCTGCTTACAGCGGCATACTGGTAGCGAGTCCGTTTGTGCTATACCAGATTATCCGGTTTGTTTTGCCCGGTTTAACCCGGCGAGAACGACGACTTTTAGGGCCAATTGTCCTGGGATCTAGCGGATTGTTTGGAGCTGGTATCCTTTTTGCCTACGTGGCTTTGGTTCCGGCTGCTTTGAACTTCTTTATTCAGTATGGCGCTGGTGTGGTTGAGCAACTTTGGTCGATTGATCGCTATTTTGAGTTTGTCTTGCTGCTGCTGTTCAGTACAGGCTTGGCTTTTCAAATTCCGGTCATCCAACTGCTGTTAGGGCTGCTGGGTATCGTTTCGGGTAAGCAAATGCTAGCTGGCTGGCGGTATGTGCTCCTGGGTGCTGCCATTCTAGGCGCGATTCTCACCCCTTCTACCGATCCGCTCACCCAAAGTCTACTGGGCGGAGCTGTTGTGGGTCTTTATTTTGGTGGTACGGGTTTGGTACTGCTGATGGGACGTTGAGATGACCCAGGTCAGCTACGATGACTTTGAGAGAGTTGAGATCCGGGTTGGCAAAGTTATTCGGGTTGAGGAATTTCCCCAGGCCCGTAAACCCGCTTACAAGCTTTGGATCGACTTTGGGGAATTGGGTATCAAAAAGTCTAGCGCTGGGCTCACGGGGCTTTACCAAACAGAGGGGCTAAAAGGCAGATTGATCACAGCCGTCACTAACTTTCCGCCGCGCCAGATTGCTGACTTCATGTCCGAAGTTTTGGTTCTAGGTGTTGTGCTGGAGAATGGCGATGTCGCTTTGGTGCAACCCGACCGGGATGTACCGCTGGGCAAAAGAATTTTGTGATACAAGCGAGTAGCCCTCCATCCAAAGGATATTTAGAGATAGATTTTGCCCGCTGCTGAGATGCCGATGGATAGTTCGATCAAAGTTTTGATACTTGGGTGTGGTTACACCGGTACTCGTCTGGCTCATCTGCTCTTGGAGCATGGTGTTGCAGTCAATGTTACAACTCGTAAGGGACTGCCGCTTCCAGAAGTTGATGCACCTTGCTACAGGTTTCCTGAACTGACGACTGCAGCAGGCTCGCCGCTGCTACCTGAAGCCTTGGCGGGAGTAACCCATGTTCTCAGCACCATCCCTCCCGATGACCAGGGGGCTGATCCGGTGGTGACTCACCTGATGCCGCTCCTGGAAGCAGCCAGGTTGGAGTGGTTTGGCTATCTCTCCACTACGGGCGTTTATGGGGATGTGCAAGGGACCTGGGTAGATGAAACGACGCCTGTGAACCCTCAGAACGCGCGATCGCAAAACCGGATAAGCGCTGAAACCGCCTTTTTGAACTCAGCTTTGCCCACTCACATCTTTCGCCTGCCAGGAATCTACGGGCTGGGCCGCAGTACTTTTGATCGCCTCAGAACTGGAAAAGCCAGACGGATTGATCGGCCCGGCCACGTTTTCTGCCGAATTCATGTAGATGATATTGCCCAAACCCTCTGGGCATCCATCCAGCACCCCCAACCTGGCTCAATCTACAACGTGTCTGATGATGAGCCGACAGAACCCAGCAACTTAATTGTGGAAGCTGCCTATCTACTGGGTATTGCACCCCCTGAACCCATTCCCTCTGACCAGGTAGAAATGAGCCCCATGAGTGCTTCTTTTTGGCGTGAATCCAGACGGGTATCGAACCGAAAAATCAAAACTGAGCTGGGTATCACGCTTCAGTACCCTACTTATCGGGAAGGACTCAGAGCTATCCTGCAATCAGAAACCGATCTAGTCCGGCCCTAAGACGCTTGGGTTGTACTTGATATTACAGCGGTCACAGGAATAAGCCGTCACGTCACCTTGGCAATGTCAATCAACCACTGCTGTGAGTTCGATATTTGGACAAATATTTGGACAAAATTGTGATTTGACTTCTCCTGGGGAGCAAGCACTTAGACGTTAGCGATGGCAAGCTTTTTCTTGGGGATCGCATTTTTCGTGTTAACCGATACTCCGGAGACGAACGTAGGAGCTTATAGGTGGGTTTGCCCCGTGCTTGAGCAGTCCGCTGGTTAAATCTGGAGGTTTATCTGACATGTCCGCTAATCGCAGTATCCCAACGACCGATCTTCCCACCCCTGCCTTAGCTGGAGTGCCACAGCCCGGTGCAGCCGGCCTTGGCGACTCACTCTACCCAGGCTTTGGTAACGGTGGCTACGATGTCCAGGATTACACCCTTGATTTGAACGTCACGGATGTTGAGGCCAGCACCCTGACGGGTGTGACCACAATTAAAGCCAAGGCCAAGCAAGATTTAAGCAGCTTTAATCTGGACTTTATTGGGTTTGCGATCGCCAGCATTAGCGTCAATGGTAAGCCAGCCGCGTTCAGCCGTGTGGGGCAAGAACTGACCATTACCCCAGTAGAGCCGCTTTCTCCCGAGGATGACTTTACAGTCAAGGTGAGATACAACGGTTCACCTGAGCCGATCACGTCCGTTGCCATTCCCGTGCCAACGGGCTGGGTCAACTTTGACGGCGGCAGCTTTGTCCTGAGTGAGCCAGATGGGGCAGCCAATTATTACCCGGTCAACGATCATCCCCTGGACAAAGCCTCCTATAAATTTCGTGTCACCGTTCCAGACCCGTTTGAAGTTGCCGCCAATGGTGTGCTCAAGAGAACTATTGACAATGGCGATTCAACCACCTTTGTCTTCCAGGCGCGTGACCCAATCGCAAGCTACCTGACGACGGTAAATATTAGCCAGTTTGATCTAGAAACTGAAGCAGGACCAAACGGCATTCCGATTCGCAACTACTTTGCAGCCGGAATTTCAGCAGACCTCTTGGAACCCTTTGCTCTTCAGCCGCAGATGCTGGCCTTCTTCAGCGAAATTTTCGGTCCCTACCCGTTTGAGGTCTATGGCTCTGTCGTCATGAACACCGAGACAGGTTCGGCCCTGGAAACCCAGACCCTATCGATCTTTGGTGTTGATCAACTCGATTCGCCAACGCTTGACGAGACGATCGCCCATGAAGTGTCTCACCAGTGGTTTGGTAACAGTGTTAGCCTGGCGGACTGGCGCGACATCTGGCTGAACGAGAGCTTTGCCACCTATTCCCAAGGGTTGTGGATTGAACGTAGCCAAGGTCGCGCCGCCTTGGATGAGTGGGTCAAGGGTGAGTACGACTTCGTCTCAGAGTTTCTCGATCAGTTAGTGCCACCCGGTCAGCCGGCGGCGGATGATCTATTCAATCCTGGTGTGTATGACTGGGGTGCGCTGGGCTTACACGCGCTGCGGCTGGAAGTTGGGGATGACGCCTTCTTTGGTACGTTAAAGACCTACTTTGACCGCTTCCAGGGCGGCAATGTTACCCCTGAGGACTTGATTGGCGTCGCAGAAGAAATTAGTGGGCAGGAATTGAACCCCTTCTTTGAGCGCTGGTTTTACAGCGAAGATCTTCTCCCCATTCCTGAGCTAGGGCTATCGCCGACCCTCAACGCCAGGGATGGCCAAAACACCTTTGACATTGCTCGTGAGGATGGGACTTACTTGATCACCGGCTTCGGCGGGGTTGGCACGGGCACGGACCCATCAAGTGCTGTGCTTGCCCAAGTCGATACCCTCGAGTTTACAGGCCCCGGACTGAACCCAGAGAATCTGCGCCTGACCCAGACCCTAGGTGACCTGGTAATCACGTTTAAGGGGGCTGAGGACACCCAAGTGGTGCTGCAAGATTTTGCTCTAGAAGATCTGGAAAACCTGGAACAGTCCACGGGGGCAACGGCCAATGTCGCTAATATTCTGTTTGACGGGCAAAGCGCGATCGCCGATAGCTTTGACATCATCAATGCAGGCCAGACCCCAGAACGCGTGTTCAACCCCAACACCGTGACGTTCCTAAACGGGCTAGACAACACCACTCAAGGGCTGAATAACTCCCAGGATGACCTGCGGGGGCGCGGCGGCAATGATCGGCTCACCGGACTGGGTGGCAATGACATTCTCCGGGGTGGGCCTGGGAGCGATCGCCTGGGTGGTGGAGAAGGCATTGACCACCTATTTGGTGGCAAAGGTGCTGACCGCCTTAGCGGTGGAGGCGGCGGCGATGTCTTAACAGGCGGCCCTGGCAAGGACCAGTTCTTGATTACTGCTGAAACTCTACCTGAGGAAACAGACACCATTACTGACTTCCAAGCCGGGACTGATCTAATTGGCCTGGCAGGGCTGCCTGGGGTGATGGTGTTCGGCAACCTCGACTTTCAGCAGCAGGGGGCAAACACGGCGATCAGTCTTATAGACACAGACAAACACCTGGCTACCCTGACAGGCGTTCAAGCAAATACCCTGAATAGTGACAGTTTCCTGTTTGCCTAATTTATAGAAGTTACGCACTTTCCTCGGTGCAGAAGATCGTTCCTGTCGGATAGCGGTCTACTTCCCAGGCAAGATTGACAGGATCGACAACTCCACTGCTATTTCTCGGCTGGACATGGATTGCAGGTTGCGGTGCAAAACTCAAACCTGCTCAAAGCTCGAAACTCCAAGCTGAGAACCTGACACGCCAACCTTAAAGCTTGGAACTCCGAGCTGAGAACTTGGAACGTCAAGCTTGGAGCCTGGAGTGCCGAGCAAAAAGCTTCATTGTCCGAGCAAAAAGCTCGAAGCTCCGAAGTTAAAACTCCGTCGTCCGAGCAAAAAGCCTGACCATTCCAGCTTAGAGCTTGCAACTCTGACCTTAGAACTACAATCTTTGAGTTTTTGTACGGATCTTTCCCCAGACTGTTGGAGCTAGGCAAAGAGTAATAGGGCTCAACTGCTTAAATTCTGTTGTATAGAGGTTTCAGCAAAGCGCCGTTTTTAAATACCTGGTTGTATGGATTGAGCCGGTTCTTGGCTTTGGTCAACTGGCGATAAAAGACCCTATCCGGGGACTAGGGTCTGGAAAAAGCTGAAAGAGTGCTCTCTCAGGCTTTATTGCAGCTTCAGGCTTGGGGACGGCCACTGTTGGGAACAATCTCAGCGCCAGGAGCAGCTGGGGTAATTTTTAGGGCTTTGTCACGCTTCTCTTTTGTACTTCTAGTGTCTGCCTGCTCTATAGCCTCTCTCACCTGTTGTCTACCAATCTCACCGCCTGTGGGAATTTCTAGCTTTGATGCAGTCCGGCGCTGGGACTCAACAGAACCCACACCTTTTTTGTTTGTCTCGGCAGCAGCAACCAAGTGATTACTATCCCCTACTATAGCAATCCTAAATAGGATGTGAGGTCAGCCATACATGAATGCTTTCTCAAATGTAAAGCGTTGCTGATGCGTCACAAACTCAAACAGATACTTCACTACCGCAAAGGATTTGCACAGCATAAAGAACTTGCGAATG
>JBGTDT010000121.1:0-31302 GCA_041748155.1 Thermosynechococcaceae cyanobacterium
TGCCCCAGACCCCTACGATGTTTTGCTCTCTCTCGACCCCTTTGACGATGAGCAGTGGGGCTATGTGATTGATAAAATGTCTCAACGGGCGATTTTTGCTGCCAAACTCCTGGCTGGAGAAATGCCCCAAAACATTGAAGAAGCTTTCACTGCTGGCGGCTTAAGCTTATTTCCCCTCAGTAAGTTTGATATTCACAGCCACTGCTCTTGTCCCGATCCTGTTAACCCTTGCAAGCATGTTGGGGCGGTTTACTACTTGCTTGGGGATTACTTCAGCCAGGACCCCTTTATCCTGTTTCAACTCCGCGGCCAAACTAAGCAACAAACCATTGCAGCTCTGCGTCAGATGCGCAGTGTCAGCTCCCAATCCGAGCCCTCAAAGTCAGGGCTGCTCTCTCAAGAAGAGTTCCCGGCAGCACCCCAGATTACTCCCCCCAAGCTTGACCAGCAGTTCTGGGAGTATAACGAGCAGTTAGATGCAAGCCTAGTTGTGATTGCTCCACCGCCCAGTAGTGAAACCATTTTAGATGTGCTAGGGCCTATTTGCTTAGAGCCTAATCCGCTCGGGGGTGCCCCAGGCTCAGATCAGCAGGTCGTGATGGATGCTTTAAAGCAAATTTATGCCAAGGTGGCGCAACAAGCTTTGATGTCTGCCATGAGGACCAGCGAACTACAGTAGTCAGCCACCACTTGTCAGAACAGGAACAGATAAAAATAGAAGATTACTCAAAGTCAGCCTTGAGGATCGCCTCCCCGCGTCGGTGTATCTCCCGGGCATAGTCCGTCCAAACCCCTTGACCCCAGTAGCGAAAACAACTGGTTTGAAGTAACAGGTTGTGCAGTAAGGCGTTGCGATAGTGGTGTTGTCGGGTCAAGTCCGCTTGCGTTTGCAGCAGGGGATCGACGGTTCGGTGAAACGAGGCGCTGAGTTGATTCATGGGTTCTAGAACGTTTTCGTAGCCCTTGACCCAACTCAAGTTATTAGTCCAGGAAGCTCCGTCTATGTGAAAGTTAGGGTTTTCTTGCCGTAGCTGGGCGATCGCGTTATTCACCGCCTCCGATCCAGGGGTTTGCGGCTCGACTCGCTGCCAGATCTGGTGTTGGGCCACTGCCTGGCAAGTTGGATAATCTTGCGGGCTACAACCGGCTGCCTCAATTAGTTCCAAGTATTCTGTTCCGTTAAGTCCAACCACACCTGTTCCCTCATGATTCGCCGCTTGCGAGGCTCGTCTGAAGGCGTCGGGAAACTCATTCATCATCACCCCGCCATTTTCCCCATCGCCAATCTGGCTGACTAGTGGGGGCACAGAGACTTCACCTAACTGCTGATGGGACAGGGTTTTTGCCTCGTAGTAGGGCTGCATTTGACCCACCAGTTTAGTGTCTGAGCCTTGGGTTTTGACTAAAGCAGTGATGCTCAGGGTTTGGCCAAGAGAGTTGCGAGCCACCAACTGGTGGGGCAAGTGCTTATGCTGTAAGGGTTGACCAGAGAGGGTCTCCACGGAGTGTTCCTGCACCAGAACCCAGCGGTAGCCACAATCTTTCAAGGCTTTGACCAACTCAAACAAGGTATCTGGGTGGTTAGGCAGGTGCATTTCCGGCAGGGAAAAGCCCTTAACTCGGCTCAGAGCCTCCCAGCCAAAGATCGCGGCAAAATGGTGTTGCCAAGCCTGAATGTGTAGCTTGATGTCAGGAATCGGGGTTGAAGGAACCACGGCATGGCTCCACATCGTCCCCAGCCACTCGACGTAGGGCTGGTAGATTGGGTCACAGGTGATCCGCTTTAGGTTTTCTAGAATATCTCCCCGACCCATCTGCCGCAGCCCCCAGAGGAGGTTACCGGAGTAGTCGAGCATGATGCGAGGGTTACAGCCTTGACTCACCAATTCGGGAATTAGGTCGGCGATGCGGCTGTAGCAGTGGGCAAAGGAACCGGCGTTGTGGTTGTCCCCTTCATTGGGATGCTCAAACATGTACTGCAAGTTGCTGATCAACTCCCCATGAGCACCAGCGGGAATTATGGGCTGCTGCATATGCAGGGCGATCGCAAACGCTGCCGAGATGTTCTCCAACCGAATATTGGTCTTAGGAAGAAACACTGGCTGACTGTGCTGCACGACAGACTGTACTTCTGCCTCCCAGCCGCAAATATTCGGCAACCCTTCAACCACCTCTGGTAATTCTGGCAACCTAGAAGAAGAGGAAGCGGACAGGCTAGGAACTGGCGTTGAGGTAGTCATCGGGGTTTCTCCTGGAGATAGCTGGGGCAACGGATGAGTCAAGAAAGCATATTCTTCGACAACCCGGTTGCCGATCAAGTGTGCTTGAATAATTTGCTCAATCACAGCAGGGGTTGCTGAATGATACCAGACACCATCGGGATAGACGACCAGAATCGGACCTTGCTGGCAGACGCGCAGGCAGTTGGCTTTAGTGCGAAAAACACAAGGCTGTTCTTGAGTGGGTCGATCTAATTTCAGTTCTTTAAGACGTTTTTTGAGGTAGTCCCACGCTGCCAAGCCAGCTTCTTTAGAACAGCACTGGGGCTTGGTCTGATCGGCGCAAATGAAAATGTGTCGTTGAATCTGAGGCAATCCCAGAGCTTGAACACACGTAGTCAGGGAATCACTAGCACATTGCTCAGGGATAGTAGTGTCTAAGTTTGTTTGCTGAGTTATGGTGTCAGCCTTGGTCATCTACTTCACTTTTGAAACGGGTTGATGCGGTGGGGTGTTTCTAGATAAACAACTGTCTCATAGAACGGGCAAATCCAGGCAGGAGGGGAGAACTCAGTTCGTCCGTTGCTAGTAACGTTTTCACTAGTTTCAAAACTGCTTGCTGCCGTCGATACACTTCAAGCTGCTGCAGCTGCCAATCCATGATCCATTACTCCTGTACGCCTCTAGCAGCATATAATTTCAGTTTTACCTGCCTATCCCGCCGCTGATCCTCTACACCAGATGAGAGAACCTCGACTACTAACTCCGGTGCTCCAGTCAAATGTCCTGCGTCATCTAGCAAAATTGCTAACCGTTCTTTACCAACCCAAACCAGATCAGGAATTACATTATCCGCCTCAGTAAAAATGATTCCTGGGGCAGGGACAGCTTCTCCCAAACCTGTCAAGAGTGACCACGCTCTCAGCTCTGCATAGATATTTCCGCCAGCTTTCTGATGCCCCCAATGCGGTGCTCTGGTCACAAACAACTCTCCGTCAATGATTTCGTAACGATTGCCATTCTCAGGCAATAATTCTAGATCTGCGGTTACCCAGTGCACCTGCTCTGTAGTCTGGCTCATGGCAATTTTCGTTGGGGCGATGCCACTATTCTAGTTGTCTATCAACCCCTTGATTCCAAGGAGATTATGAGTAACCAACCAAGCCGCAGACCCGCTACAGGTTCAACCATAGACCAACTCTTCGAAGCTAAGGAGTTTGTTAAGGTACGTGGTTCAACAGATGGCAACCAATCCTTGATCGCCTGGACAGGTTCAATTTACGCCCTGGTTCCAGAGGAGCCGAAACAGCATTTATTTAAGATTGTCGGCATGAGTGTCGCCCGCTGCATTCCAGACCAGGAAGGGGGCTGGGATTTTACCTCTAGGGAATTAACCTACTACCTTGATCCCAATACAGGCGAAATTCTGCACCGATGGAAGAATCCCTTGACTCAGGAGGGCGTGACCATCATGCATGTGGCTAACAGTCCTGTGCAAGGTTACTTCAAGCGGCAATTTCCCGCCAAAGTGACTGGGGATGTCACCACGTTTGTGTTCGATCTATTTCTCAACTACCCTAACCCGTTAGCCAAGCAGTCTAAATTTTCGGCGTACAGTCCCAACCCCACCTACCAGGCTGCTGAACTGTTCAAGCTGACAGTTCCCACGCCGGATCTACTTAATCCAGCCCAAACTACGGTGTCGAGCTTGATTCTCTCTTGGGACAGAATAGGTCCCTGGTTGCCTTGGATGAAAATGGGCGATCGCCCAGGTCAGCTAGTCTACAGCGCCTACGGCAATAAGGTAGAGCACTTTACTGATTTGCCGCAGCTCCTTCAAGAGGAAATCAATACTCGCCTGCCGCTCTACAAAAATGCACCCAAGCACAAGCTAGATCAAACAGATATGACATCCTGGGCTTATTTTGAAAAACACTTTGAGGCCTACTTACAGGCAGAGACATTCCCAATTCCAGTTGAGGAAGATTAGAGAGAGCTGGCCAGGGGTTTGAGTAAAACCTGCTAGATGAACGCTCAATGGCTTAAAGCCTGCTTCCAATAGCAGGCAATCAGGTAGTTTTTCAGTTAATTTCGGTACTGAAGCATTCAAAACAATGGTCTACCTTGAAGAGGTTGCGTCATTATACGGCTGAATTAAACTGAGTCCTATGCAACTCGAAGAAAAAATTGAATTACAACTGTTAGACAAAATCCAAGCAATTTTTCCTGAAGCAGACAGCATACCCGCAGAATTTCAGCTCAACGCACCCATTCACCAGACCGAATACCTGATCGATGGTGAGCTGCGCCGCTGGAACGGTCCGACTCAGGAGTCTTTTTCGTCAATTTATCTCGAAACTGATGCTGGTCTTGCCCCTAAGCTGATTGGTAGCTTTCCCCTGTTAACCGAAAAAGAAGCCCTGGAAGCTCTGGAAGCCGCTGCTGCTGCTTACGACCACGGTCGGGGACACTGGCCTACAATGTCTGTGGGCAAGAGAATTGAGCACGTCCAAGACTTTGCCTACCGGATGAAAGAGAAACGGCAGGAGGTCGTCAATCTTTTGATGTGGGAGATTGGTAAATCCTTTCCAGATTCGGCTAAAGAATTTGATCGCACTGTTGCATACATCGAGGATACGATCGATGCCCTTAAGAATCTGGACCGCTCCAATTCCCGGTTTGTGATTGAACAGGGAATCATTGGTCAGATTCGCCGTGCTCCCCTGGGGATTGTGCTGTGTTTGGGTCCAACAAACTATCCCTTGAATGAAACCTTTACGACGCTGATTCCTGCCCTGATTATGGGTAACACAGTTGTCCTAAAAGCGCCGCGTCCAGGGGTTATGCTCTATCGCCCACTGCTAGAAGCGTTCCGGGATGCTTTTCCCAAAGGTGTCGTCAACACAGTCTACGGTAACGGTCGGGAAGTGACGCCGCCGCTGATGGCTTCGGGCCGGGTTGATGCATTGGCCTTTATTGGCTCCAGCCGGGCCGCGAGTTCGCTGAAAAAGCTACACCCCAAACCCCACCGGCTGCGGAGCATTTTGGGCTTAGAGGCAAAAAATCCAGGGATTGTTCTGCCCTACTGCGATCTGGACCTGGCGGTGAAAGAGTGTATCCTGGGTACGCTGTCCTACAACGGTCAGCGCTGTACTGCCTTAAAGATCTTATTTGTCCACAGGCAAATCGTAGATGTTTTCCTAGAGCGTTTTTCAGCGGCGATCGCGAACCTTAAATTCGGCATGCCCTGGGAAAAAGGCGTAACCGTTACTCCCCTGCCGGAGCCCGGAAAGCCCAAATACTTCACTGAACTCGTCGAGGATGCCAAGCAGTTTGGCGCCCAGATCGTGAATCAGGGGGGTGGCACGGTCAACGAAACCTTCTTCTACCCAGCAGTGATGTACCCGGTTACCGCTGAGATGCGGCTGTACCACGAAGAGCAGTTTGGCCCAGTGATTCCGGTGGTTCCCTTCGACGACATCGAGATCCCGATTCAATACATTGTGGACTCGGACTACGGCCAGCAGGTGAGTATCTTTGGTCAAGATCCTGATACGATCGCCAAGCTGGTTGATCCGCTTGTTAACCAAGTCTCTCGCGTCAACCTGAATAGCCAGTGCCAGCGGGGTCCCGACACCTTTCCTTTCACAGGTCGCAAAGACTCAGCAGAAGGAACCCTCTCGGTTGCCGACGCGCTGCGGGCTTTTTCAATCCGCACCCTAGTGGCCGCAAAGGACACAGCGATCAACAAGTCGATGCTGACCAAAATTGTTCGCGAGCACCAATCGAACTTTCTTTCCACCGACTTTATTCTTTGAAGTCCCAGATTCTGATTGCTGTTGGCATCGGGGTCAAATCTAGGCGATCGCACTGATTAAAATGACTGCTTCTGGCTCTACAGGAAACTTTAATAAAGCAGGACGGTGGTGTTCTAGATTGGTTGTTGCCTCTTCTCAAGCACCTCTCTCGACTAGAGGTTAATCTCTCCAGCCACAAATCTGCAACACTACCAGCAGGACTTACGCAGCTGAATACTAACCCCAGTGATCTGGCCCCCCCGACCCCCCAACGTTGGGGGAAAAAAGCTTAGGTCCCCTCAGATTTGGGGGGATAGGGGGACAAGTGCATAACTCCTGTAAAAATTATTCCCGGCTCCTTACTTTTGTTCAAACGGGCCTTTCTAGTCATCCTGCTGCGGAATCGCAGACTCAAGCAGATTGAGGCTAAAAGTTCGGGAACCCGTACAGCAGAATCATTGTAATCACTTTTAGGTTTCGCTAGGTTAGCACTCGGAAGTTGAGAGTGCTAGACTTTTTAAAGTAGGAGTTACATAGTTGAGTGCTAATTCACAAGACCTGGTCCCCCGACCCCCAAACTTGGGGGAGAGGACTCTGGTTCCCCCTAAGTTTGGGGGGCCGCCACCGGGGCAAGTGCGTAAGTCCTGTAAGGTTCCCTGAGGGGGCCTGAGGCTACTGACTCCAGGGCTACTTAGTCTCAGCTCGGCGAGGACTGGTCTTTTAGGATGACCAAAGGTCCTGAGACTGGTGGGCCTTAGCTCCAGCTTTCTGTTTGTACTGTTGTATAGTTTGGAGATTTTGTATGGCTGCTGTATCTTTGAGTGTTTCTACCGTTCAGCCTTTGGGCGATCGTGTTTTTGTCAAGGTAACTTCTTCTGAGGAGAAAACCCAAGGGGGAATTTATTTGCCTGATAATGCCAGAGAAAAGCCTCAAATTGGAGAAGTTTCTGCGGTAGGTCCTGGTCGGCGGAATGACGACGGCTCCCGCCAAGAAGTTGAGGTCAAGGTCGGCGACAAGGTGCTGTACTCAAAATATGCTGGCACCGACATTAAGCTCAGCAGCGAAGAATACGTTCTGCTGTCTGAGAAAGACATTCTTGCTGTTGTCAACTAGTTACGGCAAAACCTGCTCGTCAATAGAGCGCGTTTTCTGACACCCGTCAGAAAATCTTCCATTACCTGCTTACTCACTGAGGTTAATCTTTCATGGCTAAACGTATTATCTATAACGAGAACGCTCGTCGCGCCCTAGAGAAGGGGATGGACATCCTGGCCGAGTCTGTGGCTGTAACCCTTGGACCCAAAGGTCGAAATGTCGTACTAGAGAAGAAATTTGGTGCTCCCCAGATTGTCAATGATGGTGTGACCATCGCCAAAGAAATTGAACTAGAAGACCACATTGAAAACACGGGTGTGGCCCTGATCCGGCAGGCCGCTTCTAAAACCAATGATGTTGCCGGAGACGGAACCACCACTGCGACTGTGCTGGCCCACTCGATGGTCAAGGAAGGTTTGCGTAACGTTGCGGCTGGTGCCAACTCAATCGCCCTCAGACGCGGGATTGATAAGGCCACTCACTTTCTAGTAGAGAAAATCTCCGAGCACGCCCGCCCGGTAGAGGATTCCAAAGCGATCGCCCAGGTTGGCACAATTTCAGCGGGCAACGATGAAGAAGTCGGCCAGATGATTGCCGATGCCATGGATAAAGTTGGTAAGGAAGGCGTGATCTCCCTGGAAGAAGGCAAGTCGATGACGACCGAGCTGGAAGTCACCGAAGGGATGCGCTTTGACAAGGGCTACATCTCTCCTTACTTCTCGACCGATCCGGAGCGGATGGAGGCAGTCTTAGATGATCCGTTCATTCTGATCACGGACAAGAAAATTACCCTGGTCCAAGACCTGGTCCCCGTCCTGGAGCAAGTCGCTCGCTCTGGTAAGCCGTTGCTGATCATTGCTGAAGATATTGAGAAGGAAGCCCTGGCAACCCTAGTTGTGAACCGATTGCGTGGTGTACTTAACGTCGCTGCGGTCAAGGCTCCTGGCTTTGGCGATCGCCGCAAGGCCATGCTAGAGGATATTGCTGTCCTCACCGGAGGTCAGATGATCACTGAAGACGCAGGTCTAAAGCTAGACACTGCCAAGCTGGAGATGATGGGTAAAGCTCGTCGAATTACCATCACCAAGGACACCACCACGATTGTTGCCGAGGGCAACGAAGCCCCTGTAAAGGCACGCTGCGAGCAAATCCGGCGACAAATGGAAGAGACAGATTCCTCCTACGATCAAGAAAAGCTGCAAGAGCGTCTGGCCAAACTGGCTGGGGGTGTTGCCGTAGTTAAAGTCGGCGCAGCGACTGAGACAGAAATGAAGGACCGCAAACTTCGCCTGGAAGACGCAATCAACTCGACTAAGGCAGCCGTGGAAGAGGGAATTGTTCCTGGTGGGGGGACTACGCTAGCCCACCTAGCGCCACAGCTTGCAGCCTGGGCAGCAGACAATCTTCAAGGTGAAGAGTTGATCGGGGCAACAATTGTGGAGCGGAGCCTCACCTCTCCCCTCCGACGGATTGCCGAAAATGCGGGTCAAAACGGGGCCATCATTGCCGAACGGGTTAAAGAAAAAGACTTTAATGTTGGCTTTGATGCTGCCAACAACGAGTACGTAGATATGTTTGCAGCAGGCATTGTTGATCCAGCCAAAGTGACCCGCTCAGCCCTACAAAACGCAGCCTCGATCGCGGGGATGGTCTTGACAACTGAGTGCATCATTGCTGACAAGCCAGAGCCGAAGGACGCTGCTCCGGCTGGTGCAGGTGGCATGGGTGGTGACTTTGACTACTAATCGTTAGTAGCTCTCTCTCATCAAGTAGCTGTAGCTTGAAACAGGTCACTCCACTCGGCAGTGGCCTGTTTTTGATCTAAATTCGCCCATTAAGAGCATGTCATACGCACGCAACCCAGAGGATATGCTGGGGGACTTTAAGAAGTCTGACTCCCCCAAAGTTGGGGGTTGGGGGGCTTAACCGAAAGGTATTGAATAGTAGGTAGCCTGACCAACTTCTCTTTCTGAGTTTGCTCAATCACGGGGGTGGGGGACGCGGAGCCGAGGAGCCTGTGGGGTAGCCAGTACTTCGTGCCAGAGGCGCTCGTAGCGCTTGGCCATCTGCTCAACGGTAAAGCGGGTGCTGGCCACCTCTCGACCGCGCTGGCCCAAACGGGCACGCAGTGAGGGATCATCACGCAGGCGACGTAGCACTGCGGCAAGGCTGTTGGCATCGTCTTTATCGATTAGGAACCCAGTTTCGCCGTCTGCCACCGCTTCAGCAATGCTACCAACTCTGGTTGCAACCACAGGGCGACCAGCGAGCATTGTCTCAACAACTGCTAGGGGGAAGCCTTCTGAGCGAGAGGGCAAAACCATGACATCAAAGCTGGGCAGGTGGGCGCGGGGGTTGTCTACCCATCCGAGCAGGTCCAGGCGATCGCTCACCCCAAGGTCAACCGCAAGTTGCTCCAAGGCTGAGCGTTCCTGACCCTCACCCAGGATGATCAGCCGGACTCCGTCCACCGTTGCGATCGCCCGCAGCAGAACATCGTGCCCCTTCACCCGGTCAAGCCGACCAAT
The DNA here is from genome assembly GCA_041748155.1 of Thermosynechococcaceae cyanobacterium. Taxonomy (GTDB): domain Bacteria; phylum Cyanobacteriota; class Cyanobacteriia; order Thermosynechococcales; family Thermosynechococcaceae; genus JBGTDT01. The sequence goes on from JBGTDT010000121.1 coordinate 9,641, forward strand.
GCTGCCAACCAAGAGCTGGCCTGAGGCCCGTGCTGGCCATGGTTCAGGACCACCTGTAATATCGGGTACGCAGTTGGGTATTGAGAGAACCGTTCCGCGACCCAGGGCGTAAAAGTCCTCCATCCGCCGGGCGCTGGCCTCACCAACTGAAACATGGGCATCCACTCGCAGCGATAGTGCCCGGGTGCGCCAGAGTAAGAGGGCATCAGTGGTCCGCAAGGGTAGTTGGTCAACTCGGACAACGCGAGTGCCGGGCAGCATCAGGGCTGCGGCAAGACCCAGTGCGCCGGCCCAGGGGGTGCAGAGGTTGATGTGTACCACGTCGGGGTGCAGCCTTAGGAGTGCTCTGAGGTGTGCCGCTAGAGCCTTCAGGCCCTTTGTAATTAGCACTACTGGCTCTGTTTGTGCTCTCTGGGCCGCGATCGCCTCGACAACTGGCCCAGAAGTGCCAAGCACTGTGACGTCGATGTCTTTCGACACGCTCCCAACGAGGTGACCTAGGCTGATCTCTGCTCCCCCGATACCAGCAGCGTCAGTGTAGGTGACCAGGCGCAGGGGGCGATCAATGCCGGGTCGAGCAGTTTCCATTCAGCCAATTTTCAAGCATTAACTGATTGAGTAGTGCTGTCTCAGGAAGTTACTGAAGCAAAAAATGTGATGGGCCTGTGACTCTTGCAACTACTATCGGCCAATTGGCCGATTTTTCTACTTGACTTGAGTAGTCTTTACTGTAGATTAACTGTTTATAGAGGAAAATTGTTACTAGTTGGACGGTGTGCGCAGAAGAAGAAAAGCTCCTCGTGATTCCTACTTGATTCTTAAAAATGCTGCTGTTTCCCTGCTCATGATGAGGTTGCTGGATTTATCCATGCTACCCCTCACAACTAATACCTAGATATAGCGATCAAGTCTAATCTGACAACTTACTACGTTACTGATGAGCATGGGTGTCCTTTTTAGGGTAGGGCCTTGAATTACCCAAACCGACTTGGAGTCTCCCTGCCGCAGCGGGTGGCAGTTGTCCGAGCACTCCGAGGACTAGGTGACCTGCTCTGTGTTGTCCCTGCGCTGCGGGCGTTGCGCTCAGCGCTGCCAGCAGCGCAGATCACGCTGATTGGTCTGCCCTGGGCGCGAACCTTTGTGGACCGCTTTGATCAGTACCTAGATGAATTTATCGAATTTCCTGGCTATCCTGGTATTCCTGAATGTCCACCCCTGGTACAGGAGCTACCCCAGTTCCTGGCTCATATCCAGCAGCAACCCTTTGATCTGGCCCTGCAAATGCACGGGAGTGGGATTGTCAGTAATCCGTTTACAGTCATGCTGGGAGCTACGATTAATGCTGGCTTTTTTCTACCTGGTCAGTACTGCCCCGATCTAGACCGCTTTCTGCCCTACCCTAATCAGGAACCAGAGGTGCGCCGCCATTTGCGTCTCATGGAGTTTCTGGGCATCCCTCTCCAAGGAGAAGTGCTGGAGTTTCCGCTGCACATAGCAGACTGGCGATCGCTGCAAACCCTTAATCAAGTTTCTGACCTGCAACCGGGAGAGTATATTTGTGTCCACCCCGGTGCCTACGATCCGGCCCGGCGCTGGTCGCCGCAGCAGTTTGCTAAAGTTGCAGATGCGCTCTCAGCCTGGGGACTGCAAGTTGTCTTGACGGGTTCAGGGGCAGAAGTAGAGCTGGTAGCGGAAGTTGCCAAGCTGATGCGATGGCCCACCTTAAACCTAGCCGGTCAGACTAGCTTGGGGGCGCTAGCTGCCCTGCTCCAGCAAGCTCGCCTGCTGATCTGTAACGATACGGGTGTTTCTCACCTAGCAGCAGCCCTCTGTGTTCCCAGTGTGGTTGTCCTGCTGGCCTCCAACACAAGCTCAGAAGCCAACCGCTGGGTCCCCCTAAACCGCCAGCGACACCGGGTGGTAGACGGGCTAGCCAGGACAGCCTTGGCAGAGGTACTGGCTCAAGTGGAACTGCTACAGGATGAAGGAACCCATGCTGCCTAATGCCTGGCAAAGAGTCCAGCGGCTTTTAGTGACTTGTCCCAGTCCTGTCGCTGATGCCATGGCCCTGGGACTAACGCTGCGAAGCTTACACCAAGCTCTGCCAGCGGCTGTTGTCGTTCTCCTTGCCTCACCGAGTAGGAGTCAAATTGTCTCCCTTCTGCCAGGGGTGGACCAGGTGCTAGTTCACTCAGCAGTAGATAGGTTTGGATCTGATGCCGCTCAAGCTCAGGACTTAATTACCACCATCAAAGCTGCTCAGTTCGGTGGGGCGATCGTTTTTACAGGGCCTGCCCAGTCACCCTATCCGCTTGCCTACGCCTGCTATCTGGCGGGAATACCCCTGCGGCTTGGTCAGTCGTTGGAGTTCGGCGGTGGGGTACTCTCCGACTGGGTTAAACCCGGACCGGACCCCTGCCTAGATCACAACCTGTACCTGCTAGAGGCGGCGGGCCTGGCGATCGCTAAAGCGTCAGAACAGGCGCCACCCAGAGGATCATAACCATCTATGCAGCGACTGCGTGTCCTCACCTGGCACATTCACGGCAGCTACCTCTATTACTTAGCTCAGGCCAATCATGACTTTTTTCTACCTGTTAAACCGGGTCATCCCGTTGGGTATGGGGGCCGGCTTAGAAATGTTCACTGGCCGGATAATGTGCAGGACATACCAGCGGGAGATATCAAGCAGCAGGAGTTTGACTGTATCCTGTTTCAATCCCAGCAAAACTACCAAGTGGACCAGTACGAAATTCTCTCCGAATCACAGCGGCAATTACCCCGAATTTACCTGGAGCATGACCCACCCCGCCAGCACCCAACTGATACTCGTCATCCTGTCGATGACCCTAAGGTTTTGCTGGTGCATGTCACGGCCTTTAATAACTTGATGTGGGATAGTGGCAGCACGCCGACCTGCGTGATTGAACACGGGGTGATCGTACCTGAGGAGGTTCGCTACACGGGCGAGCTAGCGCGTGGCCTAGTTGTGGTAAACGGCCTGGGCAGCCGGGGTCGTCGCCTGGGGGCAGACATCTTTGCCCAAGTCCGGCACCAGGTACCCTTGGTCTTAGTTGGCATCGGATCGGAGCAGCTAGGGGGCTTGGGGGAAGTCCCTCACCAAGATTTACCAGCTTTTGCGGCCCGGTATCGCTTCTTATTCAACCCAATCCGCTATACCAGCTTAGGACTCACAGTCTGTGAAGCGATGATGCTTGGTATGCCGGTTGTGGGTCTGGCAACAACGGAGATGGTCACAGTCGTTGAGCCGGGGTGTGGCTATCTGGATACAAATATTGAGCGACTGGTGACGTTCATGCAGGCGTTGCTGAACAATCCAGCCGAGGCTGAGCGTTTGGGGGCAGGGGCCTCCGCCCAGGCCCAGAAGAGATTTTCGATCCAAAGATTTATCCGGGACTGGGATCAGGCTTTTGCTCAGGTTGCGGGTAAGGCCACCCCAAAAGAACTTGCTGCCCCGGCAGCGGAAAAAGGAACGGTATGACCAAACGGATTGCCCTGATCAGTGAACACGCCTCTCCGCTAGCAACCCTGGGGGGCGTAGATAGCGGCGGTCAAAATGTTTACATTGGCGAAGTGGCCAAGAACCTGGCCAATCTGGGCTATACCGTAGATGTCTTCACCCGGCGGGACAGCCCGCTGCTGCCGGAAAAAGCTGAGTGGGTGAATGGCGTCCGGATTATTCATGTTCCAGTAGGACCGCCGCAGTATATCAGGAAGGAAGATCTGCTCCCCTTCATGGCCGAATTTACCACCTACGTCCTCCGGTTTAGCAAGCGAAGGACCTACGACCTGATCCATGCCAACTTCTGGATGTCTGGGCTGGTGGCAGCGGAGGTGAAGCAGTTGCTGGGGATTCCCTTTGTGATCACATTCCATGCCCTGGGCCGGGTGCGCCGCTTCCATCAAGGCGAGGCCGACCAGTTCCCTAACCAGCGGTTTGCGATCGAGGACCGCGTGGTGGCCGAGGCCGACCATATTATTGCCGAGTGCCCCCAGGAAGAGGAGGACCTGATCCGCTTCTACAATGCCGACCCAGCCAGAATCAAGATTATTCCTGGTGGTTTTGATCAAGGTCAGTTCTGGCCGATCGGTAAAGCCTTGGCCCGCGTAGCACTGGGAATTCCCCCGGAGGAGCCGGTTATTCTCCAGCTAGGCCGCATGGTGCCCCGCAAGGGAGTAGATACAGTGATTCGGGGCTTTGCCCGGCTGCTACAGCAATACCAGAGTCCGGCCCGGTTGCTGGTGGTGGGCGGCGAAGCCGTGCCTGATCCGGCAATTAGCCCGGAGATTTCGCGTCTGCAAGCGATCGCCGAGGCTGAGGCGGTTGCAGACCGGGTCACCTTTGTGGGGCAGCGGGGCCGGGAAGCCCTCAAGTGGTACTACAGTGCCGCCGATGTGTTTGTCACGACACCTTGGTACGAGCCGTTTGGGATTACCCCAGTTGAAGCCATGGCCTGCGGTACGCCAGTGGTTGGCTCTAATGTTGGTGGGATCAAATTTACAGTGCGGGACGGCGAAACCGGCTATCTAGTCTCTCCTAACGATCCAGCGGCGATCGCCGAGCGAGTCGCTCACCTTTACCAGCACCCAAAGCTGATGAACGTCTTTCGTCGTCAGGCGATTCAACGGGCCAATGACCTGTTTACTTGGCCGAAAGTGACCAACGCCATTGCCGACCTTTACGAGCAGGTGCTCTCAGCCAGCCAACCTGAGCAGCAGCGAGAGCTAGCAATCATCGACCGGGGCTTTGAAGGGGCGATCCGGACCCTACAAGAATCCCGGCGGCGTCTACGTCCGGCAATTTTGGAGGTAGCGGCCCTGCTCAGTACCTGCTTTGCCCAAGGCGGCAAAGTTTTGATCTGTGGCAACGGCGGCAGTGCGGCGGATGCTCAACACCTGGCTGCCGAGTTTGTCGGGCGCTTCAAGTGTCGCGATCGGCCTGGATTTCCCGCCTTGGCTTTGAATGCTGACACGGCAGTGCTGACGGCCTGGGCCAACGATGTCGGCTACGAAAATGTGTTTGCCCGCCAAGTCGAAACCTTTGGCCGCCCTGGAGATGTCTTACTGGGAATTAGCACCAGCGGGTGTTCTCCTAACCTAATTCAAGCCTTTCAGGCGGCTCGTCGCCTCCACCTCCCCACGGTCGGACTTCTGGGCCGGGACGGGGGGGACTTGCGTCCCCTAGCCGATCTCAGTATCATCGTTCCCGCTGCGGATACTCAGCAGATCCAGGAGGTGCAGATCGTGGTGATCCACCTGTTGTGTGAGCTGGTGGAGGAGCGACTGGCCTGCGATCGCCAGGGTAATTCGGTAGCCTCAACCCTTAATGGTCTTAATTCAACCACCCAGCGACGCTGAGTTCCCCAAATCTAAAATCTACAACCAGTTAATAGGAGCTAATTTATCATGCAAGAACTCAAAGGCAGGGTAGCGCTGGTCACCGGCGGAGGCCGGGGATTGGGGGAAGCCATCTGCCACAACCTGGGGCAGGCAGGCGCAGTTGTTGTTTGTGCAGATATCCGGGAAGAGCTGGGCCAACGGGTAGCCCTAGAAGTCCAGGCAGCGGGTGGTAAAGCCAGAGCACTACGGCTAGATATCAGTGATGCGGAGCAGGTTGAGCCAGCCATGCAGCAAATTGGGGCCGAGTACGGCTCCCTGGATATCTTGATCAACAATGCCGGGATTGATATCACTCTGCCCGTGGATGAGGTGTCCGTTAGTGACTGGGAGCAAGTCGTCCGCGTCAACCTGCATGGCCCCTTCATCATGTCTCGGTCTGTCTTGCCGCGAATGAAGCAGCAGGGCAGGGGCCACATTGTCAATATTGTCTCTACGGCATCCAAGCGAGCTTGGGCTAACGCCTCCGCCTACCATGCCAGTAAATGGGGGCTCCTGGGCTTCAGCCATGCCCTGCACGTGGAAGCCCGTCCCCACAACATTAAGGTCACTGCCGTCGTTGCTGGCGGGATGCGGACGCCCTTTTTGCTGGAGCGATTTCCCGATATTGATGTCAGCACCTTGCAGGAGCCTGCAAACGTGGCGGAGACCATCCGGTTTGTTTTGATGCAACCGCCGGGAAGCGTGATTCCTGAGGTGATGGTTCTACCCATGCGCGAAACTTCCTGGCCCTAGAAGAGTTGTAAGTGTTGAGTAGTAGATTTCCTAGATTGAGCTCAAAACTTAAAATTCAAAACTCATGAAAGCTGTATTTCTAGACAAGGACGGGACATTAATTGCAGACGTGCCCTACAACGTTGATCCGGCGCGAGTTCAGCTTGCACCAGGGGCTGAAACCGGACTGCAACGACTGCATCGGGCCGGCTACTTGCTCATTGTGATCACCAACCAGTCCGGTGTTGCCCACGGCTATTTCCCGGAGTCAGCCCTTGTTCCTCTTGAGGCACGCCTGCGGCAGTTACTACAAGAATTTGATGTTCCCCTAGCAGGTTTCTACTACTGCCCACACCATCCAGAGGGGGCAATTCCGGGATATACCCTAAACTGTGGCTGTCGCAAACCAGCCTCGGGCCTGTTACTTCGTGCTGCTCAGGAGCATGGTATTGCCCTAGAATTCTCCTGGTTGGTCGGGGATATCTTGCATGACATTGAGGCGGGTCGTCGAGCCGGTTGCCGGACGGTACTCATTGACAATGGCAACGAGACTGAGTGGCAGCTTTCCCCAGTCGGAACCCTGACACGAACGCCCCACTACATCGTGGCTGACCTGGCCGAAGCAGGGCGGATCATTACAGCCAACCAGGGAGCGATGACCAACATTGATCCTGGATACCGACTGGAACGGACCCATGAGCGTTAACTGGGCCAAATTACTGGACAAAATCGCGGGTCTGCAAGTACTCGTGATTGGCGAGGCGATGCTGGACAGCTACCTAGAGGGGGTTGCCGAGCGTCTCTGCCCGGAAGCGCCAGTTCCTGTCGTCAAGGTATCCTACCGTCAGGATGTTCCCGGTGGGGCAGCGAACACTGCCGCAAATGTTGCCAGTCTGGGCAGCTCTGTCACCTTTCTCTCGGTTGTAGGGGACGACCCAGAAGGGATACGCCTGCGGCAGGGGTTGGCAAACCGAGGCGTTTCAGCCTCCCACCTCCTCACTACACCGAAGCGGCAGACGCTGGCAAAGCAGCGAGTGGTTGCAGCTTCCCAGATGCTGGTTCGGTTTGACCAAGGCAGCACGCTTGCGGTCAATGCAGAAATCGAGCGGGTGTTAATTCAGCAGCTTAGCCAAGGTTTTTGCCAGTCTGATGCAGTGATTGTCTCCGACTACGGCTATGGCATTCTCACCCCCAAGGTTGTCGCAGCGATCGCCCAGCTTCAAAGCCAATCCCCCAAAATTCTCGCCGTTGACTCCCGCTGCTTAAGCTCCTACCGCCACGCCAGTGTCACTTTAGTCAAGCCAAATTACCGGGAGGCGATGCAATTGCTTGGGGCTGACACCCTCAACCATTGCGGCAACGGCCATAACCCTGCTGGCGATCGCCCAGCTCAGATTGCCGCCCACAGCGCCCAACTGCTGAAGCTGACGGGTGCTCGGATTGCGGCTGTTACCTTAGATACGGAAGGTAGCTTGGTGATTGAACAGGACCAGCCCCTCTACCGCACCTATGCCTGCCCCCAACCTCAAGCTCAGACGGCAGGTGCAGGGGACACTTTTATCAGCGCCCTCACCCTGGCCCTGGCTGCCGGGGCATCTACCCCAACTGCTGCTGAGCTGGCTGCTGCTGCCGCCAGTGTTGTAGTCGGGAAGGAGGGAACGGCAACCTGTGACCCGCAAGAGTTGCAAGCCTGCCTGAGAAGTACAGACCACTCTAAGTACAAGAAATTACCGCACCAGACCACTTGAGGACTTTTGGATGACTGTCAAGGACTGGGACTCTATTCAGAATCTTCTCTGCATTCGGCTGGACACCATTGGTGACGTGCTCATGACCACCCCGGCGATCCGGGCATTGAAGGCGTCCCACCCTCACCGCCGGGTGACACTCTTTACCTCCGCAGCGGGAGCTGCGGTTGCACCCCTGATTCCAGACCTCGACGCTACTCTGGTCTACGATGCCCCCTGGCTCAAGGCCACTGCACCCCGGACCAATAGCCAGCCAGAGTACGCTATGGCAGAGCAACTCCGTCTTCTAAAGTTTGATGCTGCGGTGATCTTCACAGTCTACAGCCAGAGTCCCCTACCTTCTGCCTTTCTCTGCTACCTGGCTGATATTCCGGTGCGGCTGGCCCACTGCCACGAAAATCCCTACCAGTTGCTTACCCACTGGGTCCGTGACCTGGAACCAGAGCAATACGTCCGCCATGAAGTCCGCCGTCAACTTGATCTGGTGGCAACGATAGGCTGCCGAGTTGAGGATGAGCGCTTATCGCTCCGGGTTTCAGATCTTGCCCGCTGCCGGGTTCTCCACCTGCTTGATAACTTGAGCCTGGAGCGATCGCGCCCCTGGGTCGTGATTCACCCTGGTGCTACAGCCTTGTCCCGGCGCTATCCACCGGAGAGCTTTGCGATAGTTGCCCGGCAGTTGTTGCAGCAGGGCATTCAAGTTGTATTTACTGGTACATCACCAGAGCAGGAACTGGTAGGGCAAATTCAAACGGCGATCGCCCTACCCTGCCACTCTCTGGTTGGGTGTCTCAGTTTGGCAGAGCTGGCAGCCCTGCTAGAGCTTGCCCCGGTTCTGATCTCGAACAATACGGGTCCAGTCCATGTTGCTGCTGCCGTCAGCACGCCAGTAGTTGATCTGTACGCCCTGACTAACCCTCAACATACGCCCTGGGGAGTGCCTAACCGCGTCTTGTTCCACGAGGTTCCGTGTAAATTTTGCTACAAGAGTATCTGTCCAGAGGGACACTACGACTGCCTCCGCCTGGTTAGACCTGAAACCGTGGTGCAGGCCACCTGTGAACTGCTCAGCGGCGAGACACGTTCACTAAGTTCAACCAGCCCGTGGCTAACGTCTTCCCTCGAAGCATTGCCATGACTGCCATCATTGATGTTTTGATTCCGACCTATCGCCGTTCGGCTGCCTTGGCGGTGACGCTGACTAGCCTTTGCGCCCAGACTTTTGCTGACTTCCGTGTGGTGATCTCAGACCAAACAGAAGCCGATCAACCCCTACCCACCCCTGAGGTGCAGGCGGCACTCCGCGTGCTTGCGATCCACGGTCAGGCGATCGCCCTGCATCGACACCTGCCCCGGCGCGGCTTGGCAGAGCAGCGCCAGTTTCTCTTAGACCAGGTTACAGCCCCCTATGCTCTGTTTCTAGATGACGACCTGATTCTGGAACCGGACGTGATTGGCCGCATGTATAAAGCCATCCGCGAGGAGGACTGCGGCTTTGTCGGTTGTGCTGCGATTGGACTGAGTTTTATTCAAGATGTCCGTCCCCAAGAGCAAGCGATCGCCTTTTGGCAGGGTCCGGTACAGCCAGAGACGGTTAAACCGGGCAGCCCCGCCTGGGAGCGCTTTCGCCTCCACAACGCCGCCAATCTTTATCACGTGCAGCAGCGCCTGGGTCTAAGCCCAGATCGACAGCGCAAGTACCGGATTGCCTGGGCAGCAGGATGCGGCCTCTACGACACGACAAAGCTGCGAGACGTAGGCGGCTTTGAATTCTGGCGTGACTTGCCAGCGGAACACTGCGGCGAAGATGTCCTGACCCAACTGCGAGTCATGGCCCGCTATGGCGGTTGCGGCTTGATTCCCTCCGGGGTCTATCACCAAGAGCTGCCCACAACAGTGCCCAATCGCTCCGTGGATGCTCCTCAGCTCTTGCCATCATGAGCAAGGCAGGAATCGCCCCTAGACAGCGGATCCTGTTTGTGGAACTTCTGGGGGGAATTGGCGATGTCTTGATTGCTCTGCCTGCGATTCAGGCCCTAGGCCGCTCTTACCCCCAAGCTCAGGTAACCGTGTTCACCTTTGCTCCTGGGGGTGAACTACTGCAAACTGATCCGCTGATTCATCAAGTGGTTTACGCCGATGGTCTCGGACCGGCCTCCGGCCAACGCAACCATCCCTGCCAGTCTCTTGCCGGCTTTTTAGCCAACAACGCCTTTGACCTGATCATCTCTGACACCAACTACGACAGTATTGGCCGACTGATTCAGCAGACTGGTGCCCCCCGGACGGTGACAAATCTGTGGCGATCGCCGCCCCCGGACCAATTTGTTGGCGATCGCTTCCTGGAAATCCTCTTCAGGGAAAAACTGATCAAGCCCCCCATGCTTCCCCCCCGGCTGCACCTGAGCGAGGCGGAACGGCAGCAGGCCCAGCAGGCCCTGGCGGGAATCACTCGTCCCCTGGTTTGTCTGATTGCGGATGCTGGCATGGCAGTTAAGCGCTGGGCGATCGCAAATTTTGTCACCTTAGGAAAGACTTTACACTCCAACTATGGGGCCTCGATTCTGGTTCCTGTGGGCAGCGATCGCGACCAAGCCATCCAGCTTGCCAGGGAAATCGGTCACTCAGCTCACCTTTGGCCCCGGAGTCCTCTCCGAAATCTGGCAGCCGTGTTGGCCTGTGCTGATCTAGTCGTGGCTGCGGATACGGGGGCGGCCCGGATCGCTGTTGCTTTAGAAGTGCCTACCATCACCTTATTTGGTCCTTCCTGGCAGGGGCGCTACGGTCAACCCCCTCCCCACATCAATTTGCAGGGCTATTCAGAGTGTCCTGAGCGAGTGATTGCTAACTTCACAGCACAGCGCTGCTGGTACAGCGGGGTCTGTCCCTTTGAGCACTGGCAGACCTGCTTAGAAGATATCTCGCCTGCCGATGTTTTAACTGCTGCCGCGCCGTTTCTATCGAGGAAGTCAGGTAGCAGGAAATAGTATTCAACGACGGGACTCCTGTCTGCCTGAAAGGTTTCCCTAAAACGAGTATCAGAACCCCGTCGTTGAGTCTTTGAAATCCGTGGACGAGTATCAGAACCTCGCCGTTGAGTCTTTGAAATCCATCAACGAGTGTCAGTATTTGGTGACGTATGGTATTACAGATTACCCTAAAAAACCGTAGCAACTGATACGATACTTTTACTTTATTAGGACTATAGCGGCGGGATTAAATATGGCAGATATTATTGGCGATAATAGAAATAACACCCTAGTTGGCACCTCTGATGATGACTTTCTCAGTGGCTTGGGCGGTAACGATACCCTTGATGGTTTGAACGGGGATGATGACCTCTTCGGCGGAGACGGAGATGATGACATCAGTGGCGGGGATGGCAGTGACCTCCTGAATGGCGAGGACGGGGATGACACCCTCCTTGGTGGCTCTGATGATGATGTCCTGCTAGGCAGGGCTGGCAACGACCTACTTTTTGGCGGAGATCGGGATGACACCCTCAGTGGTGAGGCCGGCAATGATCGCCTCTTTGGTGAGGATGATGATGACACCCTGCTGGGCGGGGCTGGCAACGACCAACTCGAAGGTGGGGACGGAGACGATGACCTAACTGGTGGGGTCGGTAATGATCAGCTCTTTGGTGGAGAACGAAATGACACCCTGAATGGCGAAGCCGGCAACGACCTGCTTGACGGTGAGGATAGCAACGACATCCTGATTGGTGAGGCCGGCGATGACATGCTGCTGGGTGGGGCTGGTGATGACCAGCTCGAAGGCGGAGCTGGGGGTGACCTGCTGTTCGGTGGAACGGGCTTTGACACTGCTAGCTATTTAGCTGCCAGGGCGGCGGTTACCGTCAATCTTGCTGCTGGCACTGCCAGTCGGGGGGCCGGGAATGATGTCCTCTATAACATTGAACAAATCTTTGGTTCTCGGTTCAATGACACTCTGCTTGGCGGGGCTGACGACGACACCTTGTTTGGCAGAGAAGGCAATGACCGCCTCGATGGCCGAGAGGGGGAGGACAGGCTTGATGGCGAGGACGGCAATGATGCTCTGCTGGGTCGGGACGGGGATGATACTCTCCTGGGTGGAGCTGGCAACGATCGCCTCCTGGGTGGGGCTGGCCGTGACACTGCTGACTATTCAACTGCCGATGCAGCAGTCACCGTCAACCTCGCGACTGAGACAACCAGTGGAGGAGCTGGGAATGATGCCCTGTTTGACATTGAACAAGTCCTTGGTTCTCGGTTTGATGACTCCCTGACTGGCACATCCAAAAGTGATTTCCTGCTCAGGGGCGGGGCTGGAGAGGACCGCATCAACGGTAGGGGCGGCAATGACCGTCTGAATGGTGAGGCCGACGATGATACTCTGCTGGGAGGGCTTGGGGATGACCTGCTCAATGGTGAAGACGGCGATGACACCCTCTCAGGTGGGGACGGTGATGACGCCCTCCTTGGTGGTAGAGGTAATGACGCCCTCGCAGGCGATGAGGGTGATGACACCCTTGTGGGTAGAGAAGACGATGACAGCCTGTTTGGCAGAGCTGGGAATGATACCCTGCTGGGCGGGGGTGACAATGACCTCCTCAATGGCGGGGCCGGGGATGACCAACTCTTTGGTAGGGGTGGTAATGACATTGCCGACTATTCAACAGCCAGTGCAGGCGTTACGGTCAACCTTGAGGATGGTATTACCAGCAGGGGAGCTGGGAATGATGTCCTGTTTGACATTGAACAAGTTTTTGGTTCTCGGTTCAATGACATTCTTCTGGGCGGAGCCGACAGCGATGCCCTATTTGGTCGCGCTGGCAGCGATCGCCTCAACGGCGGAGACAGCAATGACCTGCTTGATGGCGAGGCCGGCAGTGATATCGTCACTGGTGAGGACGGGAACGACACGCTGCTGGGCGGGGACGGCGACGACCAACTCAATGGCGGAGAAGGGAACGACACGCTGCTGGGTGGGAGCGGTGATGACCAACTCTTCGGGGGGCCGGGAAACAATACGCTCATCGGTGTTGACCCCGACAGTGCCAATCCTGGATTAGGAGAGCTTGATATCTTAGCGGGCGGGCCTGAGGGAGATACATATTTACTGGGGGACGCCGCCAATATCTTCTACGACGATAACAATGCTACGAGTCCCGGTTTTGACGACTTGGCTACCGTTCGTAACTTCGACTCTGGCGAGGATGCAATCCAGCTCAAAGGTACAGCGGAGGACTATCTGCTGCAATCTGCCGGCGGCAATACCCAGGTATTTTTGAACCAGCCAGGAGGTGAGCCAGATGAAATCATTGGTTTGGTGGAAGGGGCTACATCCCTTGCACTTAATAGTGATGACTTCCGCTTCTTTGAGGGAGAGAACCCTGGACAAGCTGCAAACAATACCCTGGCCACTGCCGAAGGGCTAGGTGGTTTAACATCAGGTTCAGAGGTTAATCTTGCCGCTGAGCTAGCCTCACCGCAAGGGAACAGGCCTGATTTCGACTTTTTCAGATTTTCTTTGGCAAACCCAGGCACGGTTACTCTCGACACGGAGGAACCTACCTTTGAAACCAACACAGTTCTGGGACTGTTCGACAATGCTGGGAACGTACTGGAGTCTAATGCTTTTAGTGGCCCCGGCAATGGTGCATTTATCACCGCTTCTCTGGGGGCGGGGACTTACTCTATTTCGGTGAGTGATTTCGACTTCTTCCCTGAAGATGGCGGAACTTTCACGAATGGCTCCTTCAATCCTGGTCCTTATACCCTAGAAGTCACCGTGGCCTAAAGATACTATCGACGGGACTTACGTTTTAACCCACCTGTCTTGTTTAGGGTAAGCAGATGTTTGTCTGCCTAAACCTCAGGGGGCGCAACAATAAAAAGCTCTGACCAACCGCGTAAGTCCTGTTGAAAGTAACTTGAATGGTCCGTGAACATTTACCGTTAACTGGGGTATGAGTAGCGTGAGCAGAATTGGTAAGTATGTCCAGCAACCACATTTTGAACAGTCCTACCGCCATTGTCCCAGTTAATCAGGAGACTCCTGCTTCCGCCGGCAATAGTTGAAGCAGTCCTGAAACCCTAGAACAGCATCAGGACATCCTCTCCCAAGAAGTCCGGCGTCTGTATACCTGGTTTGGTTTTTTGCTTGGGCTATCTTTAACTTTGGTCAGTACCTTAACTGGGCTGACGATCTGGCTGAAGCTGGAGCAGCGTCAACTGACCCAACAGGTGTCATCACTAACGATGGCTAAGCAGGCTGAAACTGATCAGGTTAAGCGTTTGCAGGCTCAAGTAAATCTGTTGAACCAGCAAGTCCCAAAGGGCTTATCCAACCAGCTTGAAGAAACTCAGGCTGAACTAAAGAAGCTACAAAATCGAACCGAAGAGGTTAACGATAAAGCAGTTTCCAGTGAGTAGGTGAACAAAAATTTATTAGAAGCTTTAAAAGACCTGAGTCAAAAGTCTGAGTAGTTAAAGACAGAGATGATAGGTCACACGACTGGGTCTCGCTACTCCCTAGCTCAAGAACTGGTAGCTCATCCCACCAGCCGAGCGAATAATAACCAGACCCAGTTGATATTGATTTGCGATCTAGGCGGATCACTTTTCTAGCGACGAGGCACCTTGCTGAGATAATCCATGTTTGCCACGGTAGACTTTTGGACAAACTGAGTTTTGGGTCGAACTAAAGCGGCCATCGAGAGGTACTTGCGGGGATCTCCTGCTGACGCTTGCTGGAATGTGCGCTGACCGTATAGCCCTGCTAACTCATCTAAGCTAGTGCTCCACGCAGCTCTAGAGGGGCTAGCTTTACGACCGGAGTAGGCGTTGAAACGAGGCGTCACCAGGTTGAAGGGCCGTCCCTCCATCCGTTTGCGCTGGTAGGGAACGGTACTGTCTCCAAAGGCTTGGGTGTATTCTTCACTGTCCACTAGGGCATCAATGAACCCACCCCAGCCTAGAGTGGCAGTTTTGATTGACCAGGCAATTTCTTCCTCCTCGTTATAGGGGGCACGGCCTAGGAGTCGCTTCAGACACAGTTCTACCAGCCGATAGTTGTTATTCCGGGCCACGACCAGACTATAAAAGCGCTCTGACTTAGCCAGACCTCGGATAAAGTCGTGTACGGTGATTGACCCATTCTTGAGTTGAGATTCCAGAGCAATCTGGCGGTTGAATTGCAGCGTTTCGTGCTCACCAAAGACTTGACGGTAAGCGGCCCGGATCAAGGCTTCCATTTCAGGATAGGAGCCAACATCCTCTAGGCGATAGATGTAGGGGGTGTCTTCGTCCTGGTCCGCCTTACCAAAGCTGCGGACCCGCTGATTTTGAGTAGTTGGTTTGTATTCTAGTAGCGGCAGTACCATGCCAAATCCCCTTCAAAAACGTGTGGTTAAAGAAAATAAGTAGAGGGTGAGTTAAAGGGACTGGGTCTCGCTGCCGCTCCTCCTGTGACTAGCAACTTGGAAGCTATTAGCGTAGTTTGCAACGGAAACGAGCCCCAGTTAGGTGTTAAAGCAAAGTGCCCGCTTTAGCGGCGGACAGGCACCTTATTGAGATAGTCAATCTCAAAGGCGGAAGGCTTTTTCTCGTACTTTGACTTGGGAGCGATCGCCGCCGCCATATTGCGGTACTTGCGGGGATCTCCTTCTGGAATTTGCTGCTCCTGGTAGACACGTCTAGAGAATTTATCCAGGGTAAAGCGCCAGTCGTACTTGGTCAGGCCAGCCTGATCACGGTAGTAATCGTTATACCGGGGCGTTACTAGGTTAAAGGGACGACCCTCCATCCGTTTGCGCTGGTAGGGAACGGTATTGTCTCCGAACGCTTGAGTGTATTCTTCACTGTCTACCAGAGCATTGACAAATTCATTCCAACCAAAGGTGGCGATTTTAATTGACCAGGCAATTTCCTCATCCCGGTTGTAGGGGGCGCGGCCCAGAAGTCGTTTCAGGCAAAGCTCTACTAGTCGGTAATTGTTGTTGGGCTCAACAACCAAGTTGTAAAAGCGCTCTGACTTTGCTAACTCACGGACAAAGTCCCGGACTGTAATCGACCCATTCTTAAATCGGGTTTCCAGGGTAATCTGGCGATTGAATTTGAGCGTTTCGTGTTCACTGAAGACCTGCTGATAGACAGCTTTAATCAGGGCCTCTACCTCGGTTGAGGAAAAGGTGTCTTCAATCCGGTAGATATAGGGCGTGTCTTCATTCGTATCCGCCTTGCCAAAGCTGCGAACCCGCTGATTTTGAGTAGTTGGTTTGTATTCTAGTAGCGGCAGTGCCATGCCAAATCTCCTTACAAGCGTGTGGTTAAAGAACGCAACAGCAAGCTAAGTTGCTGGTGTGGGCAAAATCCTCCTCTCCGCCTATTATCCCGCGGAATGGAACTTCCGTTGAGCCAAGCAAACCCTGAAGCTGGGATTTGTTGTCATCAAGTAAATGCTTTCTCATAATTGTGGCTCCTGGGGAGCAATCATGTCCTGGGCTGACCCCTGCTGTTGAGCCGCCTGAGCCCGGGCCTGAACCGTCAAGTCCGGATCTGCTTGAGCCAGGTGCTGAAGTTGAGCTAGAATCCGGGCGGCTAGTGGTTCAGAAATAAATTCTGAGCTGACTAAGCCTTGGAGTCCAACAATGGCTGCGTAGCGGATAGCCCAGTCGGGGTCACGAGCAATCAGGCAGAGCGCCTCCAGGGCTTGGGTTTGAGCGGGTTGAATCTGCTCCAGGGCCAGTCGAGACCAGCGCAGGTTTCCCAGTCCCTTGGCCGCAGCACGGCGGACGCTGGGGGCGAAGTCATCTGTCGCAGCAGCAAGTAGGACGTCTAGAGCTCGCGGGTCGGCGATCGCAGCCAAAGCCCGGATCGAGGAGGCCCTGGCCCCGTAGTCGTAATCGTCAATCTGGGCCAGCAGAGCCGGAACTGCCCGATCACCTAACTGGACCAAACCCTGAACAGCGGCAGCGGCGGCTGCCGGATTGTTATAGCCTAAAACTGCAATTAAAGTTGAAATCCCCGCCTCTGAGCCTGCTGACTTGGTTACTGCTGCCAGAGCTTGGACAGCAGTAACCAAGTCAGCAGGGGAATTTGCCTGCTCAATTGCTTGAACTAAAGTGTTAACAGAGTCAGTCACAGTCATTTAAATATTCCCTGCACAGGCAGGTCAAGGCCCGATCCTTAAGATATTAACTGAGAGCCTACAGCAGCATATCCATCAGGGTCATAACCTGCTGAGCTGCACTGGATAAAGGCGCTATCCCTGATCGATGCAAGTGATTGTCTAACAATCCTTTCAAGGCGATTAGCTTAAAGCCATTTTCTACGGCAGCGTTGGCGATGGCCTCAGCCGCAGGTAAGTAACCACTTGCCCCCAGGTCGGCCAGGGCAGCGCGACGTAGTTGGAGATTATTCCCGGCTAGGGCTTGGAGTAACCGTTCGCCGTGGATAGATTCCCCGGTTAACACGTACATGGCCCGAGCGGTTGCATACTGGACTTGTTCGACTGGATGGTCCAAAAAGGGCTGAATCAGCGGAATAGCCTGGGTTGCCCCTAGGGTTCCCAGAGCTTCAATCACAGCTTCAGTCGGCTGAACTAAGTGAGGCCGTCCAGGCACAAGCTGAGCCGCTGCCACACCACCAGCTAGGAACTGGACCAGCACGGGAATACAAGCTGGATCGCCCAGCATCCCCAGCGACTGAGCCGCAGCTTCACGAACATAGAAATCTGAGCAAGCCAAAGACTGAACTAGCCCTGGCACTGCCCGCCAATCCCCTAGCTTGCCCAGCGCCCGTGCTGCGTTGCGGCGTAGGGGATAGCCACCTAATTCTGTCCGGTCGTCGTCATCCTCTAAAGCGGCAATCAAAGCTGCAACAGCGGTGGGTTCGCGCACCCGGAACTTACCCAGCCACCAGGCAGCATAATAGCGTAGACTCAAATCTTCGTGGTGCAGATTGGCGATAGCTTGCGCGACCAAGTCGTTCGCCCGCTCCACGGTTAGAGCTTCTCCGCTAGACGACTCAGCTAACGGCAGCACAGATTCAGAATGCAACTCAGAATCAAACTCTGGCATGGACCTAGTATCAAAGACAAAAGTCTGGATTAGTTACTCGCCTGCTGATAGCTAGGCCCCTACCGCTTTGTCTTTACCTTCAGCTTCGAGGTTTTGCTGGGTAGCAGTCGCTTCGCCTTTGACTTGGCTGGTTGCCTCAGGAGACAAGGGCTGAATACTGACAATTTCACCCCCCATGCGTTGAATTCGCTGCATTTCTTCGTTCATCCGGTTGTAAGGTACGGTGACAAAGAAACTGCCACTGCGGCGAATGGGATAGCTGAGTTGATCAGCTTCGTAGGTCTGACGGAAACCCTTAACCTCGTAGCGAAACATCCGATTTTCTGCACCAGTGAGTCTGCCACTGCCAAGTGCGGGTTGACCAAACATCGTTATGATAGCTCCTGTAATTCAGGTCAAAAAAGTTGGTGATGACAGGCTCTTGCCTGTCATGAGTGCTGCCCCCAAACATCAGTGCTAGGCAGCACTGTCGAGTGAGGTCAGTGCTTAGGCTGGCATAACATTGACGATTTTGCCGCCTGAGCGCAGAATTTGCTGAATTTTTGGGGACAACTGCTCGTAGGGCACCAAGAAGGCAGTACTGCTACGACGAACCTTAGGATAACCGGGACCCAGGATACCTACCGCTTCGATCCGGTAGACCCGACCGCTTTCACCCCAAGAACCTCCCAAGGCTTTTCTGGGAGCGGCATCTTTAGGAATGCCACCGTAGCTCCAGGTGCCGCCGCTCGGCTTGTTGATCATTGAAGCTCGATTTTGGCCAAGTTCCCGCATCAGGCGAGGGCTCTTGCCACCAAACTGGCCGCGATCATTGCTGGCATAGCCGCGGTAGAGCCGGAACATGCGGGTAAAGCCGACAGTTCTCACCCCAGGTTCAACCATGAATCCCCGGAAATAGGGGACAACATTATTGCCAAAGCTGGTTTCGTACTCCCTACTGTCTAAGTAGGAGTCAATCTCGGCATCAAAGCCCTTGACCTCGCATAGCCCAGTGTGCTCGGCAAGTTCAGGCTCATCGTAGGGGGCTCGACCCAACAAATGCTTGAAGTTTAGCTCGACGAATCGCTGGTTTGAATTGGGATAGAAAAACTTTTCTTTGTATAGCTCTGACTTAGCGATCGCCCTAATAAAATCCCGGACGGTAATATTGCCATTCCGCAGCAAGGACTCAGCGTAGGTAAGGCGTTCAGCTTTCATCACGTAGTCATTGCCCAAGACTTGACGGTAGGCAACCCGAAACACGGTCTGCAAATCATCCTCCGTCCAGTCGGGCCGCAGTTCCACTCTTGATAGGGAATCAAAGGCAGAAAGGCCAAGTTGTGGCGCCGCCGCTAAGTTAGATACTTCTAAAGCGCGCATGATTGCTCTCCCAGCGTAAAAAGTTAAGATTCTTTGTATTAAAAGTAAGAAAAACAATGCCCGGAACAATCAACAACTGCTAGCCAGCCAGCCAACACTCGCTCATTCTTCCGGGCACTACATCAAAAGACTAGCTTAGGGCGTTGATCGCATAGTCGATGTAGGTGTTCGCTTGGTTGGCGGCTTGGCCACCACCTTCAAGACCGTGATTGGCTTTGATGTACTTGAGGGCTTCAACGTACCAGCTAGGAGACAGCTCGTAGCTACGGTTGATTTCGTCCAAACCGGCAATTAGGTACTCATCCATGGGGCCAGTACCGCCAGCGATCAGGCAGTAGGTGACCATCCGCAGGTAGTGACCAACGTCACGGGCACACTTGGATTTACCCCGCTGGTCGGCGGCGTACTGAGGCCCTTGCATTTGAGTCGTGTAAGGGAACTTCTGGTATACTGCTTGGGCAGCGCCGTCAATCAGGCTTTGAGCCTTATCGCTTAGAACGCGGGCAGCTTCCAGACCAGCCATTGCCTGGGTAAATCGGCCATTGGCGGCTTGCAATTCAGTATTACCCAGGAAACGGCCTTGGGTATCGGCAGCGGCAATCGCTTCAGTAATGGGGGTCTTCATAGTCTAGGTATCTCCCTAAAATTTGTCCTTACTTGAGAACGTTACTTGAGAACGTCTTTCAAACCGTGTAATAGCTTGAGAGAATTAAGCAACGGCGGCTGCCGCGCGATCAAAGTAGCTAGCTGCTTCAGACATGAGGGCGCTACAATCACCCTTGACAATGCCGTCGGCGTTAGGGTCATTGGCGATCGAGATCGCGATGTCCTTCATCTTCTGTACACCAGCAGCAGTAGAACTGCCAGGGACGCCAAGCGCCTGGTAAGTTTCCCGCAGGCCATTTAAGCAACGATCATCTAGAACACTCGCATCACCAGCCATCAAGGCATAGGTAACGTAGCGCAAGATGATTTCCATGTCGCGGAGGCAGGCGGCATTACGACGGTTGGTGTAAGCATTACCACCGGGTTGGATTAGTTGAGGTTGATCTTCAAACAGCGCTCGTGCGGCATCGGTCACGATCGAGGAAGCATTCGAGCTGATCCGGTTGACCGCATCGATCCGCTTATTACCTTCTTTGACCATGTTGGTCAACGCATCTAACTGGCCGCTGTTCAGGAACTCACCCCTGTTGTCAGCTTGAGCAACAGTCTTGGCGAATGCATCTAACATTGACTCAATCTCCTAGTTTGGTTTTTAGTTGAATGTGCTTTAGGTTGTGACCTGGCAAAGCCAGGGATGCAAAGTCAACTTTACTTGAAAAGGGCCAAAGACAGGACTAGTCACCTCTCAAGGCATTTTGACTCGCTACACCACTGTAGCAAGTTGCTCAAGGCAAACTGAGAAAACTTTATGCTTGTATGAGAGACTTAATAATTTGATAAACCAACGGAATGTTTAACATTTGCCTGTCTTTAATCCCCTTTCGGATCTCTTTATACAACGCGGTCGTACCTGATTTTATTACAAATTATTAAAGCGATCCCTTGGCAGTAGCAGCAACCCCCTCTGCTACCTCGGTGCTTCTAAGGAAATACAAAGCTTCTAGTAGTAGACCTGCTGATGAATCGGGCAGAGCGAGGAAGTTCATAGTTCAGTAGCCCGGCAATTGGAATGAAGCGCAATCCTAAGCGCCTACCGCAATTGCAATACCACTTTGCCAGAATTCATCCTTCGTTATTTCTAGCCTACTTTGGTATTTTCTCTAGGAAATACCAAAGTAGCTTAAGCTAACCGTCATTACTGCCAAATCTTAATAGTTCTGTCCTGGCTACCACTAGCAAGAATCTTTCCGTCTAGGCTAAAGCTGACAGAAGTTAAATCCTTTGAATGCTGAGAAAGGGTGTGAAGCAGCTCTCCAGTATAAAGATTCCAGAGCTTGATGTCTCCGCTGCCCGTTGCCAGAATTTTGGGGTATGACCTTTGGTCAGGCTCCGCCAACGACCCAGCAGAGCTGGGTGCCCCAGGACTGACTGGGGCGATCGCAGCAGCATTAAACCAGTTTGGGTCTCCAGAAAGGGTGTGAAGTAGCTCTCCATTTCGCAAATGCCAGATTTTTGTAGTTCGATCAACACTGCCACTAACCAGGGTCTGCCCATCTGAACTGATGGCAACAGAAATTACCCGGCCTTCATGCCCAGAGAGGGTCCGCAGCAGCTCTCCGGTCTGAAGATTCCACAGCTTGATGGTCTGGTCGCTACTGCCACTGGCCAGGGTCTGCCCATCTGAACTGATGGCGATAGAGCGAACTGGTCCTGTATGCCCAGAGAGGGTCTGCAGTAGCTCTCCGGTCTGA
>JBGTDT010000122.1:0-12888 GCA_041748155.1 Thermosynechococcaceae cyanobacterium
AGCCTAGCAGATCAAGTGTCTCTCGTCCCTTTGTACTGTACGTAGGTTCGCTTAGTAGAAGGAAAAACTTTCAGGGAGTCCTGCAAGCTATAGCAGCTTTAGAAAAAGATACTGGTGTAAATCTTGTAGTGGTAGGAACGCAAGGAAAAGTATTTGATAACCGTGAGTTCAATGTACCTAACAGTATTACTAACAAAGTCGACTTTAAAGGGCAAATTAATGATCTTGGTGAACTTATTAAGCTTTATAAAAGTGCTTCTTGCCTTGCGTTTCCTTCTTTTCATGAATCCTCAGGGCTACCACCCGTTGAAGCAATGGCCTGCGGTTGCCCTGTTGTTGTTTCTTCAATTCCGGCGTTAGCTGAGCGCTGTGGTGATGCAGCGTTGTACTGTGATCCTCACAACCCAAACGATATTGCAAGTAAAATTCAGGAGCTGATTAGTGATCGAGTCTTACGTGAGAATCTGCAACAAAAAGGCTTTGAACGTGCGAAGCAATTTACCTGGCAAAAATGTGCACAAGAAACATTTACTGTGATTGAAAAAGTGTTGCTTTTGCAAAACTCAAATACGAGTTCATATGTTTAGCCTAATCTACTTCTTTAGACTATCAAGAGGTTTGCATCTAAAGTGGCTGAATCTTACATATTAAGTGCTATTTATTACAACCTTTCCCAGTCTACTGAAGTACAGCGGCAATGGGTAAGTCAGTTGAGAATGTCCTTCAGAGATACTCCTTCAAACGCATCTTCAATCGCTTGTGCTAAGTCTGGATAATTTCTAGTACCAATTGAGCGCAGCAAACTCTTAATCTTCGACCAGCAATTTTCTTTTGGGGAGAACTCGGGAGAATAGGGTAGAAGGTATAGCAGTCCATCTCCAGAGCGCTCAATCAAAACTTCAATCTCATCTCCTTTGTAGATTGAGCAATTACCCACCACTTGCTTATGCCCCTGCGTACAATTTAGGAACCAGTTTGGGAAATGAACCCATCAAAGGTGAGTTCATCGGCTGCGCCATTCAGACCAAGTTGAGTAACAAGCCCACTCAACGCGATCGCACCCATGATGAAGACGTTTTTGCCCCGCTTTTGAGGTTGTTTACCATATGCTCTGTTCAGGCGCAGAAGCAAACAACCGACTCAGGGCAAGGCTGATGCCCGACTCATCAGTGAAGTGTGCCATGTTCAGGGACAGATTCAACTTCTTCCTGCCAAGCTTCTGATTACATTTCAGTCACTTCTTCACCATGATGAATTACTTCCTCGTGAGTCTTGCCATAATTGCAGGGTATGACAGCGCGATCAGCTAACTCTAGAACTATCACTAAGGAAAGCTGACCCTCATATGACTATTGAGCAACCACGCTGTATCGACTCATGAAGCCTTTGTGGTACTTTTTACATCTAAGATTTGTGCAGAAAGCCGCCTCTGCACTTTCTTTAGTAGTAAAGTTCTAAACGGGCTAGGAGGGATTCGAACCCCCGACACCGTGGTCCGTAGCCACGTGCTCTAGTCCACTGAGCTACAAGCCCTTACAGGATTCTTATCCTATCACATGCGAGCCAGATGGCAAAAGATTCTCCAGAGGCCAGACTCACTCATCTGGATCGTTCGGGCCAAGCGCAGATGGTGGATGTTTCAGCTAAAGTGCAGACTGTCCGCCAGGCGATCGCAGTGGGGCAAATCCGCATGTCAGATCAGACCTTTATAGCAATTGAGGCTGGCAATGCTCCCAAAGGAGATGTACTCGCTACAGCAAGGCTGGCGGGAATCATGGCGGCTAAGCAAACAGCTCAACTGATTCCACTTTGTCATCCTCTGCCCCTGCAAAAGATCGAAGTTTTGATTAAAGCTGCTCCTGATTTGCCAGGTTACCAGATTCAAGCAACCGTAAAAACCAAAGCAGAAACAGGTGTAGAGATGGAAGCTTTAACCGCTGTTTCTGTAGCAGCTTTGACACTATACGACATGGCGAAAGCTTTAGACAAATCTATGCAAATCCAGCAGATCTATTTGCTCAGTAAGAGTGGTGGCAAGTCAGGAGACTATACTTCAGCACCGCCGGAACTTTAAGTCAGATCGACTGGATAGAGAAAAGCCAGTACTCGCCTAAGGATTTTCTACCGCGCCAGTTCCGCTATCCTGATCACTACCTTCCTCGCCTTCAGGTCTACCAGAGCGATTATCGCCGTAACCTCTTCTGCCAAACCGGCCTGTGAAGGTTCGCTTGCGGAACTTACGAGCGTAGGCTTGATTACGTAAAGCTTTTTCTTTTTTCTGATTTCGGCGTTTAGCCATAGTTACCTTCTAGTTAATGATCTAGGCAAAATTAGCGAATACGGAAATAGCCTGACAACAAGTGTCGAAGTGTGCAATGAAGTAGAGTGAACTACTCTAGCATGTTTGCCCGATTGCCCGACATTAGCGATCGTCCAGCCTATTCTGTACCGAACTCTTATCCAGGTTAACGCTTTAATGACAGTCACTCGAAGGCATTTATAGTCAGCAATACCTACATTGGGCGGAGCTGATCTGGACTGAGCCACTCCGCTATTTCTAGTGGGACAGCTACTCAACTCCCTCAATCCGGTCTTCGACTTCTTGATAGAGTTGACGCAATCTATCCAGGTTCTCTTCACTGGTTTCCCAGTAGCCGCGACCGTTAACTTCTAGCAGCGTCGCTACAATCTTGCGGAAGGAGTGGGGATTCAGGTTCTTGAGTCGCTCCTGCATTGCTATGTCTTGAACGTAGACCTGATTGACATCTTCGTAGACCCAATTATCCACTGCAGCAGCAGTGGCTGACCAGCCTGTGGTGTTGACCAGCCGCTTGGAGATTTCCCGCACTCCTTCGTAGCCGTGGCTGAGCATTCCTTCGTACCATTTGGGATTGAGCAACTTCGTGCGAGAATCGAGGCGAACTGTTTCAGCCAGGCTCCGCACTTGGGCATTAGCGGTAGTGGTATCGGCGATGAACGCACTGGGGGATTTGCCATCCTGCCGCAGGTTGGCAACAACCTTGGTGGGGTCAGAATCAAAGTAGTGGCTGACATCTGTGAGACTGATCTCGGAAGAGTCGAGATTCTGGAAGGTAGCATCTACCGTAGCTAGAGTGCGCTCGAAAATTTGCCGCGATTGTGCCATCGTGCCGGGGGAGTCGGTGGTAAAGGCAAAAGACTTGCGGTTGAGGAACATATCCTGTAACTCAGACTCACTCTCCCAGGTGCTATTTTCCACTGCCAAGTTAACGTTGGAGGCATAGGAACCAGAGGCGTTGGAGAAAACACGAGTGGCGGCCTGACGCAGGTTCACGCCCAGATCGGCTGCCTGCTGTAAGGCATGCTTACGAACAAAGTTCATCTCCAGGGGCTCAACCGCTTCCGCTGCCAGCTTGACAGCTCGATCTAGTAAGTCCATCTGGTTGATAAACAAGTCCCGGAATACCCCAGAGCAGTTGATCACCACATCAATTCGGGGCCGCCCCAGCTCTTCCAGGGGAATTAGCGCCAATTTGTTGACCCGTCCCAAGGAGTCAGGCAGGGGCCGCACCCCGATCATCCACAAGACCTGGGCCAGGGACTCCCCATAGGTCTTAATATTGTCTGTGCCCCAGAGCACGCAGGCGATCGTTTCCGGCCAGGCCCCGTTATGTTCTAGCCGCTGCCTGGCCAGGAGGCGATCCACCACAAACTTGGCTGACTGAACGGCTGCTGCGGTCGGAATAGACTGGGGATCAAGGGCATGAATATTTTTACCCGTGGGCAAAACATCGGGATTACGGACGGGGTCTCCGCCCGGACCTGGTAACACGTATTCTCCTTCCAGGGCCTTGAGCAGTGCACCCAGTTCGTTATCTGCCACGACTTGCTCCAGGCAAAATTCCAGGTACTCCACCAGGCGCTTGAGCGGGTCTGGATCGACATCAGGATAACCCGCCTGATGCAGGGCTTCCAGCCAGGGGGCTTTTCTACCCAAGTTGAAAAAGTTGAGCTTGGTGATTGCAGAAATACGCCCCTCTGTATCGGCCTGGGCTTGCACGAGGGCTGTGACTGCGGCGCGGCTTGCCAGCGTAATGTCTTGCAGGCACTGCACATCTGTCAGGAGGCCGCGATCGCTGTTCTGGTAAATTTCATCTAGATCCCGACCCATGCTGTTGGCAATAATGCGGGGCAAACCCAGCAACCCTTCCTCCCGGCGATCCAGGCTGGCAATATTGACCAGGGTGGCGATCGCCTCGGCAGCGCTGGGAGGCTTGCCAATTACGTGCAGGCCACAGGGTAACAGGCGAGATTCGATCTCCATCAACTTGATGTAGACTTGGCCAACAGTGTTATCCCGCTCTGCCGCTGTCATTGCTTCAGCGCCTTGCTCCGGCAGGGCAATATCCCGGTCCAGGTTCACCAGGCGACACTTGTCCAGAATGGTGTTGACAATCGGCACTCCCCGGCCAGTGTCTTTCAGGGTTTGGTAAGAGGCAATCAGCTCACTTAGTTCCTTTAAGCCTTTGTAGAGCCCAGCATTTTCTGCCGGTGGGGTCAGATAGCTGATCGTGTTGGCATAGCTACGACGCTTGGCGATCGTCGCCTCCGAAGGGTTATTGGCCGCGTAGTAGTAAAGATTGGGCGTTGTACCAATCAAGTTATCGGGATAGCAGTCTCCAGACAGGCCGATTTGCTTGCCCGGCATAAATTCTAGGGAGCCGTGGGTGCCAAAGTGCAACAAGGCGTCGGCTTGCCAGATCCGCTCCAGATAGGTGTAGTAGGCGGCGAACCCGTGGTGGGGACTGGCCGAGCGGGAGAACAGCAACCGCATTGGATCGCCTTCGTAGCCGAAGGTTGGCTGTACCCCAATAAAGACGTTGCCGTAGTGCTTGCCGTAGACCAATAAATTTTGCCCGTCACTGTTCAAGTGTCCTGGGGGTGGACCCCAGGAGGCTTCCAAGCGTTTGGCATAGGGGGTCAGGGCTTCGTACTCCTGGACAGGCATCCGGTAGGCAATATTGAGTTCCGGGCTGCTGTACCGGGCCTGGGCATCGTGCAGGACCTCCTGCATCAGCTCAGCCCCAGAAACCGGTAGGTTCTCTACGTCATAGCCATTTTGCCTCAAGGCAGCCATGACCCGGTGAATCGACCCAAACACGTCTAGGTAGGCGGCAGTGCCCACGTTGCCCTTGTCCGGCGGAAAGCTGAAGACGGTGATCGCCAGTTTTTTGACCAGCTTGGGCTTGCGTCGTAAGTTGGCCCACTTCATCGCCCGGCGGGCCACAGTCTCGACGCGATCTTGCAGGGCGATCGCTTTGCCGGTCATACCATCCCGCCCAGAGAGAATAATTGGCTCAATGGCTCCATCCAGTTCCGGCAAAGCAATTTGGAGGGCGACTTGAATCGGGTGCAGGCCCAGGTCACTGTCCTGCCACTCTTCAGTCGTCTGAAAGACTAGGGGCAGCGCCACCATGTAGGGACGGTTCAACCGCTGCAAGGCTTCAATCGCCTTGGGGTGATCCTGGCGGGCTGGACCCCCGACCAGGGCGAACCCAGTCAGCGAGATCACAGTGTCTACGATAGTAGGTCGTCCTGGCGATGCCGGATTGTAGAAGTAGGCATCAACGGGCTTGGAAAAATCTAACCCTCCCGCGAAGACCGGAATCACCCGTGCTCCCATCGACTCAAGTTCTTGTACCATAGCGACGTAGTGAGCGTCATCCCCGGTGACCAGGTGAGTGCGCTGGAGGACCAGTCCTATGGTTGGGGCCAGGGGATCTTTCAGATCGGGGGAGATGTCCTGGCGGGAATTAAACCAATTGAGATACTCCTTAAGATCTTCAAACATGCTGGGAGCCAGCGGGTGCCAGATGCCCATATCCAGGTAGGTGACCGGGTCTTGAAAGCTAACTTGGTGACGCAAGGCCGGAATGTAGCGGTCGGCCAGCATCAGCAAAAAGTTCTCCAGATTATCCTGAGAGCCGCCTAACCAGTACTGGAAGCTGAGCATGAAGTTGCGAGCATCCTGGGCTTTTTCTACGGGCAGGTACTTCAGAACCTTGGGCAGGGTTTGCAGTAGCTTCAGCATTCCATCCTGGAAAGAAGAGCCTGACTGCTCTTTGCGTTTCCGCATGAATTGGGCAATCATGCTCTGGGACTGGCCCAGGTTTGCCATCGAGAAACTGCCCATTTTGTTCAGGCGCATCACCTGCGGCATCGAGGGAAACACCACGGCCACATCCAGGCGATCGCGCTGGGGTTCAACCGCCGCCACCACTTTTTCCGCTAAATCTTCCACAAAGATCAAAGAGCCAATGAACACATTCGCCGTGGCGACATCTTGCTGAAAGGCTTCGTAGTTCTGGGGCTGGCGCAACTCTTCTAGCAGGTAGCCACTGATCTCCACGGCCAAACTGGGATGAGCCTGGTTGATTGAACGCACGGCTGCCGAGAGAGAGCTTTGATACTGGGGCTCTAGCACGACATAGACCACCTTGATCAGGGCGCGTCCTTGCAGGTTTTCAGGGGCAATGTGCCTGACGGTGGGCTTGACGTGAGTGAACATGTATTCCGGCTCCTTTAGGTGGATATCTCTGGAGGGTTGAGCGCAACAAAAAGCAAAAGCTAGGCCTGAGTGCTTACAACTGCGCCCCCTTTAAGAGTTTCTATCAAAAAATGTCGTCTGAGTAGGGTTTTTGGGGCATAACTGACATATTTTGATAAAAACTTTGTAATAATTCTTGATTTATTGTCACGTTTACGTGGCTAAACAGGCCAGGACTATTAAGGAATCTTCATTAAACCAGGTATTTGACCACAAATAGTAGTAAGTTTTGCAACAGCAACCGATTAGCGCCAATTAGCGCTTGGTGCAGCCATCCCTGCCAGCTCATTGTAAAGAAGTCATGAGTCACTCCTCACCTGCACAAACCTCCCAGCCAAAGCCATTGAATCGCCCTGATTATGAGGCAGTTCAGTCTCTGCCAGAGATGTGGGCGATCGCCGCCCAGCGGTTCAAGGATGTAATTGTCCTAAAAGATCCCCATCGCAAACCTGCGGTTGAACTGACCTATGCTCAGCTCTATCAACAAATGCAGCAGTTTGCTGCTGGACTGCAAGCTTTGGGAATAACCGGCTCGGAACCCCCCGTGGCGCTAATTGCTGATAACAGTTACCGCTGGTTAGTCGTCGACCAGGGAATCATGCTCGCCGGGGCAGCAGATGCGGTTCGTAGTCCACAAGCGGATCGTGAGGAACTACTATTTATTCTGGCAGATAGTGGCAGCACAACCTTGGTAGCCGAAGATCAAGTCACCCTGCAAAAACTGCAGCCGCAGCTCAACGAGCTACCGCTGCAATTGATTGTATTGCTATCGGATGAAATTCCAACCCTATCTCACCCTGCTTACATCGTGAATTTCTCCCAAGTCCTAGAAGCTGGAGCCAACTGGGACTTCCAGCCCGTACCCTTAAACCGAGACAACCTGGCGACGCTAATCTATACCTCTGGCACCTCCGGTAAACCGAAGGGAGTCATGCTGAGTCACGCTAACCTGCTGCATCAAGTCAGAACTTTAGACAGTGTGATTCAACCGGAACCCGGCGATCGCGTCCTCAGCATCTTACCGATTTGGCATGTCTACGAACGAGCGGCTGAATACTTTTTATTTTCTCGCGGCTGTACGCAAATCTACACCAATATCCGCCAGCTCAAACGGGACCTGCAAGAGTTTAAACCCCACTACATGGTCTCCGTGCCGCGACTGTGGGAGTCGATTTATGAAGGCATACAAAAGCAATTCCGCGCTCAACCCCTCAGTAAGCAGCGACTGGTCAACTTTTTTTTTATAAACAGCCAGCGCTATATCGAGGCCCGCCGGATTGTCCAGAAACTTAACCTCAAGCAGCTTAACCCCTCTGCGGCAGAACGCTTGGCGGCTGGCTTGCAGATGACCCTGCTGGGGCCAGTGCACGCTTTGGCCGATAAGATCGTTTACCAAAAAGTCCGCGAGGCGATGGGAGGAAGCTTTAAGCAATCCATCAGTGGGGGTGGCTCCCTGGGAATGCACCTGGAAAACTTCTTTGAAATTGTCGGCGTCCAGGTTCTAGTCGGCTACGGTCTGACTGAGACTTCACCCGTTCTGGCGGCCCGTCGCCCCTGGCATAACTTACGTAGAGCTTCTGGGCAGACGATTCCAGAAACAGAAATTCGCATTGTTGACCCCGAAAACCGCCAGCCCCTGCCCCAAGGCGAACAGGGTTTGATCCTGGCGCGAGGAACGCAAATCATGCAAGGCTACTACCGAAATCCAACCGCGACGGCTGAGGCGATTGACCCCCAAGGGTGGTTTAATACCGGGGACTTGGGCTGGCTCACGCCTTGCCAGGATCTGGTCATCACCGGACGGGCTAAGGATACAATTGTGCTGTCTAACGGAGAAAACATCGAGCCGCAGTCGATTGAAGATGCCTGCCTGCGTAGCCCCTACATTGATCAAATGATGCTGGTTGGGCAGGACCAGCGATCGCTCGGTGCCTTGATTGTGCCTAATCTAGAAGCGTTACAAGCGTGGGCAAAAAGTCAGCGTTTATTTCTAGAACTCCCTGGGGCAGAAGAAAAGTGCCCAGCGGATTTAGAGCTGACTCAACTTGAAAGCAAGCCAATTCAAAATCTGTTCCGCCAGGAACTGAACCGGGAAGTCAAAAATCGACCGGGTTACCGCCCTGATGATCGGGTGGGGCCTTTCCGGTTCATTCTCTCAGCCTTTGCTCCAGAAAACGGCCTGATGACACAGACGCTAAAAATCCGGCGTCCGGTTGTGACGCAACGCTACCACGATATGATCAACGGGATGTTTGACTGAGTATAAGTGAACGAGAACGATGATGCAGGTTCCCAACCAACAACTCCTCTTGAAGCGAAGTATCAATGTCAAGGCGATCGTCACGCCCCGCTGGAAGGAAGAGGCTCAACAGCAACTCCAGACCCAACTCAACCAGACCGATGCTCAGCTCCAGCAACTAGAGGTGCAAGCTCAACAAATTATGACAGAGGTGCAGAAGCAGGGTATCCAGATCGTCGGAGCAACGGGTCTGCAACCCAGTGACTCAATTCAAGCTCAACTCAATGATGTCCAAGTTCAAGTCAATAATCAAAGAAGTGAACTCCTGGAGCGGAAAAACCAGGCCCTTCAGCAACTCCAACAGTTACAACTCCTGGAACTGAATCAAGAAGTGAACCAGGGACAGATTGACAGCTTCTTTGCGATTCAGCAAGGAGATAACTTGATCCAGAAGATGCAAGTCGAAATTCTGCTACGAGATGGCATGGTCGAGGAGATCCGGGGCGAGCTGTAGCGGCAATTTGTTCACCGCGATAGTCCTGGTAGAGGTTGCCAGGCTAAAATTTGATCTAGCTTTCCATTCGCAACTGACTCGGAACATCACTCTATGATTCACGAAGTTTTCATGCCCGCGCTGAGTTCTACCATGTCCGAAGGCAAAATTGTCTCTTGGGTCAAGTCGCCGGGGGAGAAGGTGGAAAAGGGTGAGACGGTAGTAATCGTTGAGTCCGATAAGGCGGACATGGATGTGGAGTCTTTCTATGAGGGTTTCTTAGCCGCGATCGCAACTCCAGCCGGAGAGACAGCCTCCGTAGGTTCGACTATTGCGCTGGTGGCAGAGACCGAGGCAGAGATTGAATCTGCCCAGCAGCAATTAGGGGGTTCCGATGCCGCAGGATCTACTCCAACTGAAGCGAAGCAACCTGAACCAGCCCAGCCAGAAGCCCCTGAGGTTAAGGCCCCTTCCGAAGCAGCGTCTCAGGTTGGCCCCACAGAAGCCCCCCAGCAGGCAGCAGCCCTGAACGGCGGAGAGCGCGATCACGCCTTGGAGAGCAAACGCTTGGTTGTTTCTCCCCGCGCCCGCAAGCTAGCCAAAGAACTTAAGATTGATCTCAGTACGCTCTCTGGCAAGGGTAGTGGCCCCCACGGTCGAATCGTTGCTGAGGACATAGAAGCCGCCGCCGGGAAGCAAACACCAGCAACTCCAGCGCCAAAAACAACCGAGCCACAACAGCCTGCATCTGCTGCCACCGCAACGCGCAGAGAACCTGCGCCAACACCCGCTCCTGGGGGCAATGGTCAAGTAATCTCTTTTAATACGCTGCAAAATGCAGTGGTGCGAAATATGGTTGCCAGCCTGGAGGTGCCAACCTACCATGTCGGCTACACGATCACGACAGACAACCTGGACCGACTCTACAAGCAGATTAAGCCCAAGGGGGTGACGATGACGGCACTCCTGGCTAAGGCAGTTGCAGTCACCCTCCAGAAGCATCCCTTACTCAATGCCAGCTTTGTCGAGCCAGGAGTTCAACACCGGACCAAGATCAATATTGCGGTTGCTGTGGCAATGCCGGATGGCGGATTGATTACCCCAGTCCTGCAACAGGCAGATCAGGTCGATATCTATTCCCTCTCTCGCACCTGGAAGGATCTGGTGGCGCGATCGCGGACCAAAAAGTTACAGCCAGAAGAGTACAACTCTGGTACATTCTCCCTCTCCAACTTGGGCATGTACGGGGTAGATCGCTTTGATGCGATTCTGCAACCAGGGCAAGGCTCAATCCTGGCGATCGGGGCTTCCCGTCCCCAAGTTGTTGCCACTGAAGCGGGCCTCCTAGGAGTAAAGCGACAGATGCAAGTCAATATCACCTGCGACCACCGGATCATCTACGGCGCTGACGCAGCAGCTTTCTTGCAAGACCTGGCTAAACTAGTTGAAACCGATCCCCAATCTCTGACTCTGTAATTACTAGAAGTTGAAGCTAATCTACCGCTGCTCAATTTTGCGGTCAGGCAACGAATCGAGCGAAGATATGAGACTAGTGTCGAGTGGTTGGAACACATGGGAGGAATTCAGGTCTGCGCAGCAAGAAATCGTTCTGCCCGCCGGTCTGGTAGCCCATATCTCTGTCACTATTCGGTATATCGACGTAGGGGAGGCTCGGCAAGGTACGATTCTGCTAATGCATGGAATACCGACGTGGGGATATCTCTACCATGCGATTATTCCGTCACTGGTAGATTCCGGCTATCGGATTCTCGCACCAGACTTTCTGGGCCATGGATGGTCGGATCGCCGGGACCGTTTCGACCGATCTTTTCAAGATCAGGCGCGCGTGATTATTGCCCTTCTGTCAGCACTTGAACTTGAGCGCGTAGATATTGTTGGTCACGATACTGGTGGCGCGATCGCACTCATTCTAGCTATCGAGCACCGAGACTATGTGAATCGTCTTGTTATCTCAAATTCGGTCTGCTACGACCGGTTCGACGATGACATGCTCGACTTTGGCCACCCTTTGAGATGGAAGCCTCGCCCGGTAGTAGATTTGGTCGAGGCGCTCGAAAAGAGTCTCGCAGCAGGCCTCTCGGACCGAAGCCGACTCACGCATAAGTTTCGGCAAGGCATCATTGCTCCTTGGGCTAGCGAAGAAGGAAAGTTGAGTCTGCTTCGAAATGCTTCTGCGCTCAATGCCAACCAGACCATGGCACTCGTCGACCGTCATGGAGACATCTCTGCCCAGACAATGATCCTGTGGGGGATGGATGACCCTTGGCAGAAGTCGGAAGATGGGAAGCAACTGGCTCGAGAGATTCCTGGTGCCGTCTTCCGAGCAATTGATGGAGCGTCGCATTGGGTGCAGCAAGATGCGCCAGAAAAGTTCTCGGCGGCGCTCTTGGAATTCTTCGCCACGCCGCCTAACAATGAAATGCAGTCGACCTCTGTCCTCGGCGGCTGATTTGGAGTGTTAGGTTGTGGCTGTTGCAATCACTTTGCTAGTTTAAGCCAACACATCTCGCAACCCGACCAGCCGATCTTGGACAATCTGATAATAAATCCAAGTTCCACGCCGCTCCTTCTCTAACAAACCTGCTTCGTATAAAACTTTGAGATGATGGCTGATCGTGGGTTGCGATAGCCCTAGGGTTTCGACTAACTCACATGCACACACTTCTTGACTCGGTTGGGCTGCGATTGAACTCAACATTTGCAGTCGTGCCGGTTCACTCAATACCCGAAAGATTGCCGCCAATTGAACGGCTTCGCCCGGTGTAAGTTTTCCAGCCAGTAAAGGAGGACAGCAAGGAATAGCAAGTTTACAAAGCCTCATGCTTTTTATATTGACATGCATCGATGTACTTTGCCAAAATATTGACGAACGCAAATATTGATTTTGATCGATACAAGGAGGTACTGAATCATGTCTCGTGTCCAACTTGCTTTGAATGTGAGTGACATTAATACGGCAGTTAATTTCTACAGCAAACTGTTTGGTTCTGAGCCAGCTAAGCGCCGCCCAGGTTATGCCAACTTTGCAATTAACGAGCCACCCTTAAAACTGGTGTTGATTGAAAATGCTTCGGCTGCGGGTCAGCTCAATCACTTAGGTGTTGAAGTGGAGTCGCCAGAGCAAGTTTCAGCCGCAAATGATCGCCTCAAGCAAACAGGTTTATCCGTTGACCCAGAAAATCAAGTCACTTGCTGCTATGCATTGCAAGATAAAGTTTGGGTTCAAGATCCAGATGGTGCGGATTGGGAAGTCTATACCGTATTAGAGGATTCCGCCACATTTGGCGTGGGTCGAACCAACTCTCAAGCATGTTGCTCCTAGCTTGAGGCCTTGGCATGAAGGGACAAAATCGCCAACCGATTGCGACTTACTCACGGGAGTTATTTGCAGAGTCAATCGGCACGTTCACCCTAGGGAGTGTTTTAAAACTACAACCACAACAAGATAGAGGCTAGAGTCAGCATAGCAAGGTAGTTTTCAGCCTTCTTTTCATAGCGAGTTGCGATGCGACGAAACTGCTTGAGCCGATTGAAACAACGCTCAACCTG
>JBGTDT010000123.1:0-5331 GCA_041748155.1 Thermosynechococcaceae cyanobacterium
GGGTCAACAGAGCAACATGGTCCGACTGGTTTGATCGGGACTGATGCAATTTGCGCTGAAGTCATTGCTCAGGCTGTAGGAGAGAGCACGAATGGACTAGTTGCTCCCACAATCAACGTCGGCATGGCACTTCATCACACCGCTTTTCCAGGCAGTATCAGCCTGCGGCCTTCCACACTGATCTTAGTGATCCGAGATTATCTAGTCTGTCTGGCTAAAGCTGGATTTGAAAAGTTTTTCTTTATTAACGGGCATGGTGGCAATGTCGCCACGCTTAAAGCTGCCTTTGCAGAAACCTATGCAGCTCTGGCAGATTTGCAGGTTCCTAACTCAGATCGCGTGCAGTGTCAGGTCAAGAATTGGTACATGAGCAGTTCAGTCTATCATCTTGCCAAGGAATTGTATGGCGATCAAGAAGGCTCCCATGCCACACCAAGTGAAGTTGCATTGACTCAGTATGCTTATCCCAAAGCAATTAAACAAGCTCCCCTCAGCCCAGAGGTTTCCTCACAGCACAACATCTATGGTGCTGTTGACTTCCGGCGTCGCTATCCTGACGGTCGGATGGGCTCTGATCCCTCGTTAGCAACACCTGAACATGGCAGGCAGTTGTATGAACGTGCAGTCCAAGAAATTAGTCAAGCCTACCTTGATTTCCTGCAAGCAGATTGATCCTGCCACGAATGATCAAGCTCAGCCGCATCCAGAGAGCTGAAAATGAGCACAGGAACCGTTGGAACGTCGAGCTTAGGACAGGAGACCTAATAGCTGCTACGGCCTAGCACCACTGCCAGTGACTAATTTCATCTGGGTCCTTGCCGTGCAGGTGAATGTAGTGGTGGTAATCGACCAGGACATACTCGTAGTAGTGCACCTTTTCGCTAGCTAATGCAGCCACGCGAGGGTTGTAGGCTGCTGCCAGTCGAATCGCTTGCATAATCAGATGGAAGCGACTGGTGCGATTACGGACATGCATATCAAAGGGTGTGGTTGTGGTGCCTTCTTCTTGATAGCCATTGATATAGAAGCGTTGGATATTGGGACGGCCAAAGAGCAACTGCTTCACTACTGAAGGATAGCCGTGGAAGTTAATGATCACGGGGTGGTCGGGGGTAAATAGGGCATTAAACATCTCTGCATCTAGACCATGAGGATGACCAGACAATTCCTCCAGCACCAGCAAATCGGTGACATTCACAACCCGCACCCGTAGTTCTGGCATTTCGGACTTCAGGATTTGAGCGGCAGCCATGACTTCGATCGTGGGGCTATCACCAATACCTACCAGCACCACATCTGGACTGACACCATCATCCGTGCTGGCCCAACGCCATACAGAAGCCCCGGCACGACAGTGGGCGATCGCCTCTGGCATCGAAAGCCACTGGGGCATGGGATTCTTGTTGGCAATTACCAAGTTGACTTTACCCGTACTCTGCATACAGTGGTCAATCGTACTAAGCAGGCAGTTGGCATCAGGAGGCAGATAAACCCGCGCAGTTTCAGCTTTTTGATTCAGCACACTATTGATGAAGCCAGGGCTTTGATGCGAGAAGCCATTATGCTCTTGCCGCCAGAGGGTTGAAGTCTCTAGATAGTTCAGCGACGCAACAGGCGATCGCCAGGGGAATTCTCTAGAAAACTTGAGAAACTTGCCGTACTGGTTCATCATCGTCGTGACAATCGCCAGAAATGCTTCATAGGAAGGAAAGAGACCGTGACGACCTGTGAGCAAATATCCTTGTAGCCAAGCCTGACAGGTATGTTCGCTGAGGATCTCTAGCACTCGTCCCCCTTGAGAGCCGATACGACCGTCGTGCGGCTGAGTCGGCCACTGGTAGTCGCGCTGGGTGGCTTGCAGGACCTCTGTCAGTTTGTTGGACTCTAGCTCATCCGGGCTAAAGATGCGGAAGGTTTGGGGATTTCGCTCAATCACAGCTCGCAGGTACTTACCCGCCTGCTGGGTGTTGCCGGCAAGATTTCCCCCTCGTCCACAAACCTGCTCTGTCGATACCCGTTCGACAGACACCTCGAACTCAGATAGGTCGGGTAAATCCAGATCACGGCGCATCCGCCCCCCAAATGTATGCGGATTAGCACCCATCCGACGGTCTCCCTTGGGACATTGCTCTAAAATCTCTGGTAGCGGATGACCTTGCTCATTAAAGAGTTCTTCAATCTGATAAGAGCGCAGCCAATTTTCCAACAACTGCAGGTGGTCTGGATTGGTCTTCGGACTGGTTATGGGCACCTGGTGAGAGCGATAAGACCCTTCAATCGGCTGGCCGTCCATTTCCTTGATCGTTGTCCATCCCTTGAGCGATCGCAAGATAATTAAGGGCCAACGGGGTTGAGCGATTGCCTGACCCGACCGGGCTGCCTGCTGAATCCGGCAAATCTCCTGATAAGCCCAGTCCGTTGAGACGTAAAGGTCAGCATCTAAATCGGCAGCTTCCACAATTCGCACCTGGTAGCCGTAGCCAGTAAACAAATGCCGGAGTTCGGTATCGTTCATCGTGCCGTAGATTGTGGGACTGGAGATTTTGTAGCCGTTCAAGTGCAGGATTGGCAGCACTGCCCCAGATTCTGCTGGGTCAAGATACTTGTAGCTATGCCATGCAGTTGCGGTGGGACCCGTTTCTGCTTCTCCATCGCCCACAAGGCAAGCCACGATTAAATCGGGATTGTCCATTACCGCTCCAAACGCCGTCGCTAGAGCATATCCCAGCTCTCCGCCTTCGTGAATCGTGCCGGGGATGCCCGGATAAAGGTGACTGGGAAACCCACCGGGCCAGGAAAATTGCTTGATCAGCTCATGCAGTCCGGCATTGTCTAAGGTCAGTTTGGGATAAAACTCCTGCAAGGTGCCTTCCAAGTACAGATTGGCAAGGTTGGCAGGGGCCCCGTGTCCCGGCCCTGTAATCAGGAACATATTAACGTTGTAGCGCCGGATCAAACGGTTGAGGTGAGCATAGACCAGGTTAATCCCAGGGCTAGTTCCCCAGTGACCCAATAGGCGATCCTTGATCTGCTCAGGCCGTAGGGGTTCTCGTAGCAAGACGTTGTCTTTCAGATAGATCTGAGCCGCAGCGATATAATTAGCAGCGCGACGATAGCGGGTGATCGCCTCTAATTCTGCAGCATCATTCTGACGGACTTGCTCAACTGAAAATTCGGGTTCTGTGAGAGAGAGCAGGGGTGTTGAAGTCATGGGTACTCACTTAGTAAAGGACTAATGTATCCACCGTGATGCGACCTCTGCCGGCATCCACTCCTTTTTGTTCCATAGTATCGATTCAAGCTGAGGTCCGGAGCGATCACCTGCCCTTTGCTTTGGAAAAGACAACTACTGGAAGCTGAACTACCGCTGACCTAGAATTACTAGACAACAGAAATCACTACGAGATTGTTTATGATACGCAGTAAAGCTGTTTGCTTTGGGGGGATGCTGATAATGCTAATCACTAGATGTCTTACGGACGGGCTTCGCCAACGCATAAGTGGCTCCACCGGAGTCGCTCCATCAAGGAAGGTAAGAAAAACTATTCATGGCAGGCTCTGATTGACGGAGCAGGAGATCTTGCGTGAACGGAGACAAGTTTGTCCAGCAGATAGCGGCCATGCATAGGCATATTGCTACACTGCAACAGCGTCTTGATAGATTGCCTTGGGAGTACGGCCAACCAGCGGATACACGACTGCTGGCAGCAGAAGCCTTTGAGGAATTCCGTGCCACTCTAGAAGAACTCCAGGTTGCAGAGGAAGAGCTGCGCCAGCAGAATCAGGAACTGGCAGCAACTCATCAGATGTTGGAAGCAGAACGTCAGCGCTACCAAGATCTGTTTGAGTTTGCACCAGACGGCTACTTAGTGACGGATGTAAAAGGGATCATCCGGGAAGCGAATCGGGCCGTTGCTGTGTTACTCAATCTCTCACAGCAGTCCTTGGTAGGGAAGCCGCTGCTCAACTTCGTCCCCCAGTCAGAACGCCGGGCCTTTGGCTCCCAACTCACCCAACTGACCAAGCAGGATTCGCCTCAAGAGTGGGAAGTGCAACTACAGCCGCGTCAGGAATCTCGTCAAAGGCAGCAGTCCTTTGATGCAGCTCTAACCGTAGCTGTAGTTCGAGACGGCGAAAAGCCCATTACCTTACGTTGGATGCTGCGGGATATCACCGCACGCAAGCGGGCTGAGGCGGTGCTACTGCGAACGAAGCTGGCTGAGGCGGCCAAGCAAGAATTGGAAAAAGAAACTATTCAGCGCCAGCGAATAGAGTCAGAACTGCGTAAACAGGCACTTCACGATGCACTGACAGGTCTACCCAACCGGGCTTTGTTTATGGACCGCCTGGAACATGCGATCGCCTACGGGAAACGGCACGAGGATTACCTGTTTGCTGTACTTTTTCTGGATCTGGATCGCTTCAAGCTGATCAATGACAGCCTGGGGCATACCTGGGGAGACAAGTTGCTAATTACTGTAGCGGGTAAGCTACAGGCATGCCTGCGTCCTACAGATACAGTGGCACGGCTTGGGGCAGACGAGTTCACTATCCTGCTGGAGGGTGTCGAGGACGGCAGCGATGTGATCCGGGTTGCCGAGCGCCTACAAGCGGAACTAGCATTACCGCTCAATTTAGGTGGCCAGGAGGTGCTGACTACGGCGAGTATTGGCATCGCCCTAAGTGTGACAGGCTATGACCAGCCGGCAGACCTGTTGCGGGATGCTGACATCGCCATGTATCAGGCCAAGGCGCGGGGGCCGGCGCGCTACGAAATCTTTAACACAGACTTGCATGCACGGGCAGTAGGGCGCTTGCAGGTGGAGACTGAACTGCGCTGGGCAATTGAGCGGCAGGAGTTTCGAGTCCATTATCAACCCGTTGTGTCACTCACAACCGGGAGAATTACTGGTTTTGAAGCCCTTGTTCGCTGGCAACATCCAGACCGGGGTCTGATTTTCCCGGGGGAGTTTATTCCAGTTGCAGAAGAATCCGGGCTGATCCTCCTGATTGACCAGTGGGTGCTACGGGAAGCTTGTCGCCAGACGCAGCAGTGGCAAGAGCAATTCCCCCAGAATCCACCCTTGACCATCAACGTCAACCTTTGCACCCAACAGTTCCTGCACCCCGATCTGATTCAGCAGATCAACCAAACTTTACAGAAGACTGGCCTAGATGCACGTAACTTGAACCTGGAGATTACCGAAAATGTCATTATGAAAGACACCCAACCCACAACCACCATGGCGCAACTACGAGCATTGGATGTGAAGCTATGCATTGATGACTTTGGCACCGGTTATTCATCGCTAAGCCGTCTGCACTGCCTTC
>JBGTDT010000124.1:0-1536 GCA_041748155.1 Thermosynechococcaceae cyanobacterium
CACCGCGATCGTGGTAAAGATTTTTGGCCCTGACCTGGAGGAACTTCGCAGCGTCGGCAGCGAAGTTGAAGCGGCCATGAAAACCGTCGAGGGGGTCGTAGACCTGCAACTCGAACCCCAGGTGCCCATTCGTCAAATCCAGATTCAGATTGACCGAGCAGCCGCCGCTCGCTACGGCTTGAGGGTAGGAGATCTAGCCCAGACGATTGAAACCTCGCTCAATGGGCGAGTGGTGTCTCAAGTGCTAGAACAGCAGCAAACCTTTGACCTGCTGGTGTGGCTACAGCCAGATGCCCGTGGCAACCTGGACACCATCCGCAACTTGCTGGTTGATACTTCACCCAGCCCGGATACTCCATCTGGCACAAAGATCCCCCTGGCTCAGCTCGCGAACATCAACTACGGCACCGGGCCAAACACGATCAACCGCGAGAATGTCTCCCGCCTGATTGTGGTGTCTGCCAATGCGACTGGGCGGGACCTGCGCTCCATTGTCGATGAGATTCAACAGAAGGTGAGGCAACAGGTGCAGTTACCCCCCGGTTACTTCATCGAGTATGGGGGGCAGTTTGAATCAGAACAACGAGCCACCCAGAACATCCTGGTGTTTAGCGCGATCTCATTTGTGGTGATTTCGGTGTTGATGTACTTGACGGTCAAGTCCATTCCCTCCACGGCGATGATCATGATTAATCTGCCCCTGGCACTCGTCGGGGGAGTGATTTCCGTGGCATTGTCAGGTGGTGTGATTTCTGTTGCCTCCCTGGTCGGGTTCATCACTCTGTTCGGGGTGGCGACTCGTAACGGGTTGCTGCTGGTGGACAACTACAATGCAAAGTTTGCAACCCGCATGCCTTTCCGGGAAGTCATCGTCTCCGGGTCGATGGAGCGGCTCAACGCCATCCTGATGACCGCTTTTACCTCAGCTCTGGGCTTAGGACCCCTGGTATTTGGAGGTGGGGCAGGCAAAGAAATTCTCCAGCCACTGGCGGTGGTGGTGCTGGGGGGGTTATTTACCTCCACTGCTTTAACCCTGCTGGTTCTCCCAGCTTTGTACGCCCAGTTCGGGAGATACGTAGTTCCAAAAACGTCTACATCCGCTTCTCAGCTCAAGGTTACAGAAATACTTCGCCCTCTGAGCAATTGGTGCAGCAAAGTTTTTCGTCGTATTCGCAGTCGTTTCACCTAGTAAGTAAAAAGTATGAAGTCATTCAAGCCACTCTTAATCGTTCTCAGCACTATGGGACTGGTTTTCCTAGGAGCTTGCAGTAACGGTAACCAGGCAAGCAACTTACAAAACAGTCCCGCTACCTCTCCCGCTGAAACCCCCGCTGAAACTGAGCAATCAAGTGAGGGCCAAGAGGCTCAAGCTGGAGGCCAAGTAGTAGAATCAGGGCCCTATCACCTGGAGTTTGTCCCTGAGCCAGAGGCTAACGGAACTCATTTAGATTTCTATTTACAAAACGGCGATAACCATGAGGCAATACCTGATGCAAAGGTAACCGCTCAAGTTCAGTCTTCTGACGGAACACAACA
>JBGTDT010000125.1:0-10610 GCA_041748155.1 Thermosynechococcaceae cyanobacterium
TCAGGTTGAGCGTTGTTTCAATCGGCTCAAGCAGTTTCGTCGCATCGCAACTCGCTATGAAAAGAAGGCTGAAAACTACCTTGCTATGCTGACTCTAGCCTCTATCTTGTTGTGGTTGTAGTTTTAAAACACTCCCTAGGACATTAGTGAATTTAAGAAAGCCACTCTTGCAGGTACCTCTCGATAACTCGTCCTAACCTATATGGCAACCGCTATAGTCATAATTGCAAGCTATATGTGGTTGAGTACTTCTACTTGTTGTCCAAGTGCAAACTGCTTCAAACTGCATTAGGTCTCTTTTGAGCTAGCTCAGAAACCCTGACGGACTAGCACCTCTACTCCTGCTGCACTGGCAGCACATGCAAAGGATCAGTTTGGCCCAAGTATTTCAGATCTTCGTGGCGCAGCAGCAGTGTAGAAGGCTGCTTAAAAGCGAATGCGATACTCTACCAAAGCTCCGGTATCTCCTTCTAGGCTGAGCGAACCCCGCAAATTCAGTTGGTCGTTGAGCTGGTAGCGAGTGTTGAGTTGAGTCGGCTCCCCTGGATCAGTCAGGACTTGGAGCGCAGATACGGAGACTCTACGAGTCACATCGTAGCCAACTTCTGCCCCTAAGTTTAGGGTAGAGTTACCAGACTCATTGGGAAGCACGGTGGGAAATAACCGGAAATTAACTCGGTTACCTAGGACATCGTCAAATAATCCTTGAACATTGCTGAGAAAGGCCGAGCTGGCAATATTCGCCAGGGCTAGTGTACCTTCTTGTTCACTGATATTTTCTCTAAAGCCACCGCCGACCAGGGCAATAATCTCGTTCTGACTGCGTGCCGGACTGCTGGTAAGCTCTACCCGGTTCTCGAAGTCTGTCGTGACCTGGCTGGCCCGTCCGGTCACGCTTGCTTCAATTCGGACTGACTCTAGGGAGCCCAAAGCACCAGTAGTGGCAGTTTCACTAGTACCACCGAGTGCATCTATCCGGCTACTCGTTGCCTCGGTTACGGTCGTAACCAGGTTGACGTTTAAGTCAGGATCTAGCCCTTGGTTAGGTCTGAACTGGGCATAGTTTGGTTCGCCCCGGTCTAGGCGAAATTGGGCCGTGAACAGATTGACCTGACCCCGTGGGAACCGAATCCTCCCCTGAGGACGGGGGTTACTGACAGAGCCATTCAGAGTAAGATTACCAGTGGCTAGAAAGTTTAAGAGGGGCGCGCGGATCACTTGCAGGCGATCACCCAAAGTAACCCGGAGATTATTAAACTGTAGGTTCGAAGCTGCCAAGCCGCTCCCGGTTGGAGGCTGGAGGGGATTTAAGCTAGGCGCCGGCGGATTTGTTGGTGCTTGAGATGATCCAGGCGTTGCCCCCAACAACACCTGCCCCTCTGTTAGCTGAATTGCACCGCCGATTTTGGGACTCAAGGCGGCACCTCCGACAATGATCTTGCCATCAACGCCCCCGGTATAGAGATTTTTCAACTGTAGGGCCAGATTGTCTAAGTTGACCGTTAGCGGTGTCGCTCGATCGGGATCTGTAGACGACAAGTCAGCCGAAATTGGAATCACTCCGGCAGCACTGACCTGACCTTCACTAAACTGACCGATCAGGCGTTCGACACGAATGCGATCGCGATTGAACCGCGCGGTTCCCGTCACATTGGTGAGGGGGTCGGGTAACGCCTGGGCCCGGAGCGTCGCGTTGTTGACCGTGGCAATTCCGTTCACTAGAGGTTGGTCTAGGGTCCCCTGGACCTGAAGATCAACGCGACCCTGGCCGTTGACCCAGGCAACTTGAGGGGTAAACACATTCAATAGGGCCAACCCTTCATTTTGGACGTTCACATCCAGACTGATGCGATCGCTGCTGGGAGCAACAGCGGCAAAGGGCAACTCGTAGGGAAGGCTGCCCGTAATTTGAATCGGCTCAGGTCCGGCAATCACTACCCTGCTGCCAAAGTCTAAACGGGCATTGTCGTACTTAAAATTGCCCTGAGCAGTTTCGACTGGCGTACCATTCAGAGTCGCCTGATTCAGGCGCAAGTCTCCTAACACCTGAGGATTAGCGAGGGAGCCTGCCAGCGTCGCCGTAGCGTCGAGATCTCCGGTAAAATTCACGGGCAGATCCACAAGCTCTCGCAGTCGCTCGGTGGGAAGATTTACCACTTGCAACTGCCCGGACTGTCGTGACCCCCCTACTTGGCCGGAGAAGGCGACTAAACTGTTTCCCGACTGAAGTCGCAGGGGTTGCAAATCCAGCACCCCGTTCTCATAACTGCCCTGAGCGACCAACTGGTTGAGGCTGTAGGGTCCCCAATCAAAATTTTCACCCTGGAGGTTAAAGTCTGCGGCAATGCCGGAGCGCCGGGAGCCGGAAGCCTGAATTTGACCTCCGAAGGTTCCCTCTAAATCAGCTAAGTCGGGTAGGGGCGAGGCGGCTCGCCGCCGGGCTACTTGCTGGGCCAACAGGGTTTCAATTTCGGACAAGCGGCGCAGTTGGGTTTCTAGGGATGCTGTTGGGGCGCCAACCCTCACAGTTTGTACCGCTGCTGCTTTCCCGTAAGTGGGCGATCGCAGACCCCGGCGCACATCCTGGAGGTTAAACCACTGCAAAGCGGCCAGAACAGCTTGCACCTTTGCCTGGGTAATCTGGACTTGGGCGGTATAGCGCGGATTGGGTCCAGGCGCGTAGGTACCAGCAACAGCCAGCCGAGTATCTGCCTGCCGCAATTCCCCGCCGCTGAGCCTGGCAACCCCGTTGGCAAATTGTACCTGTCCAGTAAACTGATCGCCGCTAAAGCCGCCAATTTTTGGTTGGGCGATCGCTACATTCCCCCGCAGGGTCGAGGCGGTGAAGTTGACGGCAAAATCACCAGAGACAAGCCCCGCTAACGGACCAACAGACTGGCCGCTAGGAGCAAGATTCAAGGCTGTCAGTGGAAAGCGTTGCAGGTTAACCAGCAATTGCTGCCCCTGGGAGCGGCCCACTGCCACAGCCTCATCCCGGCGGACATAAAAAGAGCGGGGACGCAAGTCAGAACCCAAAGCGAGACTGATTTGGTCTCGAGCGCCATCCAACTCTAAGGCCAGACCGCGACTGCTGTAGTTGAGGCTGCCTGCCAGTCTGGGTTCAAAGGCTACCTGATTTAGAGCCAGGTTGTCAGTCTGTAAGGCTCCCCCGACCCTAGGTGCTGCTGGGGAGCCGGTGAGCCGACCGCTAAAGTCAGCTCGACCCAGCAGCTTCAGTCCAGGCACCTGTTGTAAGGGAAGGGCCTGGAGGGAGTAATCCTGGGCTTGCACGTTCAGATTGAAGGCCGAGATCTGCGGTGCCTCAGGTCCCTCTAGGCGGGCAAAAACTGCACCGCTGGCCCTGAATCCGTCTGCTGTGGCCGGGTCTACCAGAATTTTTTGGCCGTCCCAGCGTACCTGAGCCGTGAGGGGCTGCTGCACCAGGGATAATCCTTGGGAAAAGCGGACCTGTCCGACCGCCCGGATCGCTGCCGGATTCAGGTTAGCCACAGCACCGAACAGGTTGAGGCGACCACTAAAACGTCCCCGCA
The DNA here is from genome assembly GCA_041748155.1 of Thermosynechococcaceae cyanobacterium. GTDB lineage: Bacteria > Cyanobacteriota > Cyanobacteriia > Thermosynechococcales > Thermosynechococcaceae > JBGTDT01. The sequence continues at coordinate 3,552 of JBGTDT010000125.1, forward strand.
GGGCTGAGGAAAATTGCCGCAGTTGCACCCCGGCACTTTGAACGGTGGCTTGTAGTTGACCCGCTGCAATTCGACCCTCGACGTTAACCTGACCGTCTGCGACCTGGAAGTTGATGTTCCGCAGCAGCGTTCTGCCGCCGCTGTAAAAGACTTCTCCTGTGCCCGGATAGATTGCTTGGGGGGCCTGAAATCGCACCGCCGTTCTCAGGTCAGTGGCCGGGCCAGAAACACGGGCCTGGGCTGACACCGGACCAGTTTTGATCGCGGCAGGACCCCCGTAGGCACGGGCGATCGCCTCTCCAGGGACGCCTAAAGCTTGCAGATCGAGCAGCAACTGACCCCCAGGACGAATATTGAATCGGGCACTCCCCGTAACTACCCCACCCGCCACTGGAAGAGCCTGGATCTGAGAGACGGTCAGTACAGGAGCTTTCAGTTGAAACTGCCCCCGAATCTGGCGAAAGTTGACGCGATCAACACGAGCAGCTTGGCGGGTGGCAAACTCACCCGAAAGCAACGGCTGGGCAATCGGGCCAGTCAGCCGCAAGGCTTGAGCTTGGACTTGAGCGGCTGTCGTAAAGGGCAGCTCGATCTTGAAGGTATTCAAGACTTGGGCAACCTCGACTTGGGCTGTTTCAGCCCTGAGGTTGTAGCCCTGTTTAGGATCGACCGACCCGTTAGCTAGAAGCGGAATTTCGCCATACAAGGCCCTGACGTTTTCCATGCTGGTGGTCAGTCCCTGGAAGCGCAACCGACCATCAATCTGAGTCAGGGGCCGGGGGACCTGGGCAAGTTGAGCCGTGACCCCTTTGAGGTGAGCGGTTCCGCTCAGGCTGGGAAGCTGGTTTTGTCGCAGTTGAATCCTGAGGTTGCCGTCTACTTGGCCAGAACGGGTTGCGATCGGTAGCTTGAAAGCCCCATCTAGAAACTTTGCCGAGAGATTCTCTGCCTGGAGCACAAGGTTGGCCTGCTGGGTAGGACGCAGCCACTGTCCCCTAACCCTAAAATTTCCCCCTGCTGCAACTCGCCCTTCCAGGTTAAAGCGAAGTCGCTTGGCCCGGTCAAGAAACTGTACTGTTCCATTTACCGCTTGCAAGGAGCGAGGAGTCGGACGACTGCTCCTGAGCAGGTACTGGTCGGGGACGACAACACTGGCAGCCTGAAAATGAGTGGTTCCCTCTAGACTTAACAGTTGGTTTTGCCGCAGTTGAACCTTGAGATTGCTGTCAACCCGACCAGCTTTGACCTCAGCGGGCAGCTTAACCAGTCCTGCCAGTTCTTTGGCAGGTAGATCCTCGCCTTTAATAGTCAGGTTAATCGCTTGAGTTGGGCGAACCCACTGCCCTGCGATCTGGAGTTTGCCGCCAGGGACGACCTGGCCGGCAAGATCAAACTTGACTCGCTCAGACTGATCAACAAACAAAATAGTGCCGCTTGCTGGTTGCAAGGTACGCGGAGCAACTCCAGTCGGCACCACTACAGCCCTAGCCCCGCGAAATCGAATCGCCTGAAGCTTGGTTTTGACCAACCCCTCATCTTCTTGCGGCGTGATGGTTGTAGAAATCCAGCGGCCATCTTTCGCCTGCTCGACGTAGAGGTCGGGTTGGTCCAGGGTGATGTCCAAGTTAAGCGTGCGCTCGAGGAGTAAATCGATCGGGTCGAAGACGACATCGACTGCCTGGACTGTAACTTGATCAGGATCTTTGACTAACCGATTTTCGACTTGCTTGCTAAAGGCAGGAATGGATGAGCGGCTAAACCGCAGGCCAATGAGTGAGAACCGTTCAACTCGTCCTAGTTTGACAGGTCGATTTAAGGTTTGGCTCAGGTTTTTCTCAACTAGAGGAGCTAATTCCTCATGGACAAAAATCCAAAGCTGCCAACTGCCCCACAGCAAGACAATCAAGAAACCCAACAACACCCCAATCGCAGGGCGACTGAGTAAAATCAACCACAGGCGTTGACCACGGTTTGAAGGGCCGCCACCGAAGTTAGAATTAGCCATCGTGTTCTTACGAGACCCTAAGAAGCTCTAGCAAAGATGAACTGGAAAAGTAAATCAGAGCAGCTTGGGTGAACTGCAAACGTTAAAAGCCTAGCTTAAGCCAAAAGTTTGGGATCTATATCATTATTCCACCCGGCAACTCCTAATTCAACGTAAAGCTCTGCAAGCCTTTTAAGATAAGAGACAACCGTTTAAGAGCACTCTAATTAAACTCATGCAAGTATTCATCTTATTGTTCCACGCCCGGACTGATAATGAGGGAATTCATACCCTAAAAGTGAGTCAACCAGATGACTACAACGGTTTATCTCAGGACGTTGTGCTGGCTTTTGAAGCAGAAGATGATGCCGTTCGCTACGGCCTACTCCTGGAGGCTCAGGATTTCCCAACTGCGACTTTTGAAAGTATTGATCGCTCAGAAATTGAGGAGTTTTGTCAAAGTGCTGGTCTAGCCCTGCGATTTATTCCCGCCGGAACCTTAGAGGTTCCCCCGGAAAGTAATGTCGCTGAAACTGACTGGCAGCCCGATGCTACTGACGATAAAAATTCCCCTCAGGTTCCGGCGACCTCGGACTTAGACCGCATTCGTCGTCAGCTAGAGGGATTGCTTTAGTAGCGTGGTAGCCTGATACTTCTGTTCTAGGTTAGGGGACAGAAAGCCTTTCTTCTTAATCTGAATTCATCTTGATCTAGCGATCCATATAGCAGCAAATAACGATTGGTAGAACAAAACCGCTGCTACCTTCATTAATGGCTTTTGGAAAAGCCATTAATGAAGGTGATTTCTAGGCAGTTAGGCTGTACTTAGACGTGCCATAGTAGCGCAATGGCTGGATATATTTTAATTCTGGCGATTCTAATTTTAGGGGGAGCGATCGCTACAGTCGGCGATCGCCTGGGGTCGCGGGTGGGCAGAGCGCGACTGAGGTTATTCAACCTACGGCCTCGGGATACGGCTGTTGTGGTCACAGTTCTGACGGGCAGCCTAATTTCCTTCTTAACTCTGGCAATTTTGTTTGCCACTAGTGACCAATTGCGAGATGGAGTATTTCGAATTGAGTCGATTCAACGCCAAAGACGGCAGGCAGAAGCTGAATTGGCTGAGGCCGTGGGTGAAAAAAATCAAATTCAAGCAGATTTAGCCGGGGCAAAAACTGAACTGGCTGCGGCCCAAAGACGATTGGGGAAAATCAACCAGTTTTTAAAGGCGGCGATCGCGCGGCAGAACCGGACCCAAGCCCAACTGGAACAAGCCCAAGCTGGCTTGAAAAAGTTCTCTCAGCAGGCTGGAGCGCTCCGTTCCGAGATCAATCGTCTCCGAACCGAAGAGCGTCAACTCCAAGCCGAGCGCCAACGCCTGATTGCCCAGCGAAATCAAGCCCAAGCTCGTTTCGGTCAAGCTGAGCAGCAGCGGGACCAACTAGAGCGTTCCGTTGGGCAGGCTCAAGCCCGCTTCCAGCAAGTTGAGCAGCAGCGAGACCAACTGGAGCGCTCTGTTGCCCAAGTTGAGGCGAGTCTGCAACAGGCAGAGCAACAGCAAGTGCAGCTAGAACAAGATGTTGCTCAGGCCAGAACCAACCTTCAGCAGGCAAACGCTCAGCAGGCTGGTTTGCTGAGTCAACAGGAGAAACTAGAAGCCGAAATTGGTGGGTTAGAGCGTAATCGCGATCGCCTGGAGCAAAATGTCCGGGCCCTTCTGCTAGGGCTGCGTCGAGGAAACATCGCGATTCGAGCCGGCCAAGTCCTGGCCGAGGGAGTTGTTGAGGATATCAATGGCCGCTCAGCAGCGCTTCAGGTCATCAATCAACTCTTACAAGAGGCCCGTCGGACAGCCACTGGGTTAACAAAGCCGGCCCAGCTCAACCCTAACCAACAAGTGGTTAATATTACCAGGACTGACTTTGAGCAACTGGTCAAGCAAATTAGTGATGGCCAGGCCTACGCAGTCAGACTCCTTGCAGTTGTAAACTACTTTGAAGGGGAAGCGCAGGTGCTGGTGATTCCTGAAGTGGCGCCAAACCAGATCGTGTTCCCTAGGGGAGAGCAAGTCGCTACTGTGGCTGTGAATCCGAGTCAGATGACCAATGACCAGATTCTGGAGCGATTAGATTACTTATTTTCTGTTGCTAACCGGCGAGCCGTTGAAGCGGGAATTTTACGAGACCCTTTAACCGGAACTGTAGGCTCCTTTCGCCAGGCTGACTTGATCAAGTTTATTCTACAGCTCAAGGGATACCAGGGTGACATCAATGTTGCAGTGGTTACCCCAGAGACTATTTATACCTCAGGTCCCCTCAAGCTAGAACTGGTGGCGCTACAAAATCAACCAGTGATCCTTCGGTAGTGGCTAAGGTTGAACAGTCGTGTTTGACTAGAGAATGAACTACAGGGCGTCAAAGTTTTCACGACTCTACTGCTTTGGCGCGGAGTGTGGCTATACCAACGCCGTCTTCACCCAGTCTTCCCGCCGTTGCTTGGCCTGCAATCCTTATGTTCCCTAGTGCTGCTTCTGGTCCTGAACAGTCCTCTCCCGCCAGTCAACCAATGATTTTGGGGTTTGATCCCGGTCGCCAAAAGTGTGGCCTTGGAGTCATGGGCCTAGATCGCGCCATCCACTATCACGAGGTTGTTGGTGCAGACCAAGTCGTCACCAAGATTCAGCGTCTTCGCCAAGAGCTGCCCATTTCTTTGCTGGTTATGGGAGACCAGACCATGGCTAAAGCCTGGCGGGAAAGGCTAGCTAGGGAATTACTTCAACCCCTGCGAATCATCATGGTAGATGAACGCTACAGTACCCTAGAAGCTCGCGATCGCTACTGGCAGATGTATCCTCCCAAAGGGCTCTACCGTCTCGTGCCTGCTGGGATGCGAGCTGCGCCGCGCCCGCTCGATGACATCGTGGCGATTGTCCTAATTGAGCGCTACCTAGAACGGTTGATTGATTGAATTGATTGAATAGTATTTAACTAGAGTCCGGCGCGAATTTTGAAGGAATAAGCCCCGCCAGGTTCTAGTTGGTAATCCCATTGCTCTAGAAAGCGGCCTAAGGGTTCTTGAATCAGAGCCCGTCCCAGCGCCGGCCAGACCAGCAACTCTCCCTGCTTAAAGCACCACTGAAATTGCCAGGCAAACTGATTGGCACTCACTTCTCCCTGAATTTGTCCCTGCTGCCAGGACTGATGAGTGATGTGGACGTAGGCAGTGGTTTCTGGCAAACGATTGAAATCCATGGAAGTAGTCTTGATCTGTCGTGGTTAAGCCGAGCAAGCGGTTTAAGTACCCATGATACGCAGCGAGGGAGAAATTAAGCAAAATGTTTTGGGCGGGCTGAGCCTGAATCATTCCTCAAGGACTGGTTCACTCTAGCGTTGTGCCGGCAAGGGTTCGACCGTTATAGAGGCTCATTGCCTTTTCAATACCTTGGGCGACGCTGTACTCTGTTGCTTCAATCACAGCTTGCAGGACTTGAGTTAGATCTTGAGCTTCTTGAGGGGTTAGTCGCCCCAGGACGTGGGAAATTGCATCCCGCTGGTGGGTTTGGGTGGGTGGGTGACCAATTCCGACCCGCAGGCGCGCAAAGTTCTGAGTGCCCAGGTGAGCGATCGCAGACCGGATACCATTATGACCGCCTGCTGAACCAGCCAGCCGGAGACGGATTTTACCCAGGGGCAGATCCAAGTCGTCGGAGATGACTAGGAGGGAACTGACGGGTAGATTGAACCAATCCAGGGCAGCTCGAATTGATTGGCCTGAGTGGTTCATATAGGTCAGGGGTTTAAGCAGGCGTACCCGCTGGCCAGAGGACCATCCCTGCCCGAACTCGGCTTGAAATCTTTGCTGCACAGACAAAGCAACCTGCCAGTGACGGCAGAGAGCATCTACGGCGGCAAATCCAACGTTATGCCGTGTTCGGTCATACTTAGGGCCTGGATTGCCCAGACCGACAATCAGCGCCGGAATGCGCCGGTGAGGCTCTGAGGGGGTCATACTGCTAATCGGCTGAGTCACCTGTTGCCTCTGCTTCAGCATTGGCAGTCACCTTAGACCCATCGCTCTTTTGCTCCGGCGACTGGGCCAGACCTGGCAAGGCTTGACGAGTAGATGGTTCAAGGGTTGCTTCCAAGGATGTCGCCTGCTCAAGTTGCTCTGCCTCTCGTTTAAACTCTGATTCAAACTCCTTCGATGCTTCCTGGAAGCCTCGCATTGCCTTGCCCAAGCTTCGACCAATTTCTGGTAACTTCTTAGGACCAAAGACTAGCAGGGCCATGCCCATAATTAAGGCCATTTCCGGCAGACCAATGCCAAAAACGTTCATTCAATTTCCTCCAATCGGTTCACCGCAACACCCGGACTTCAATCTCTCCAACTTCTATGATGCCTTAGCGGTAGAGGGAATTCATGAAAAACCCCGGCTTAACCGGGGCAGCTTTGCACCTGATCACTAGCTCAAGCACAGAGTTGGTAGTGCAGGGTCAGTGATTAAGACGCTGGACTTAACTACCGAGTTGTCTCCAGTCTACGTTCACTCCTTCTACCATCAGCGACGAGTTGTAGAGCTGGATAATAATCAGTAAAAACACAAAGAATAAAAGGATAAACACGCTCATAAGGGGTGTAGTTCCCCAACCAGGAGCTACCTTCCCATATTCAGAATTCAGAGGTTTGAGTATATCTCCCAACCAAGTCTGTCTTGCCATAGGTCACCTATTCTTAACCGCAACCGTAATTCTTTAACGTTCCGTAATATTATAGAGGAACAAGCCTTACAATTAATTCAGCCTATGGAACCCGCAATAGTTCTTAGCATTACAATCGCCGCGGTGTTTGTAGCGATCACGGGTCTCTCTGTTTACACTGCTTTTGGTCCTCCCTCAAAGGAATTAGGCGACCCGTTTGAAGATCACGAAGATTAAGCATTAGACCTCTTGCAGGAGTCATAGAGACAGAGCAAGCTCGTAGTTGTAGAGTGCTGCAATCAGGTTAAAGCGCAATCCAAAGCGCCTTCTGCGATTTCTGTAGCGCTCCGCTAAGATCCTAAAGACCTTGAGCTTACC
>JBGTDT010000126.1:0-1738 GCA_041748155.1 Thermosynechococcaceae cyanobacterium
GTTATTCAGGGCAGTTACGTAGTCAAGGTCTATTTTTAGGGCTTCTTTGTAGTTGCGGATGGCAAGATCGTACTGTTCTTGGCAAAAGTAAGCAAATCCCAGCGCATTGTAGATAGGGGCAAGGTTTTCTTCTTCCTCTACATCTACTTTTAGAGCTTTTTGAAACAGGGAGATCGCCTGGGTATATAGTTTTTTACTCAAAAAAATGCTGCCCAGCTCGTAGTACTCTTGGACCGTTCCCTTCTCTTTTGTAAGTTTTGTCTGGAGCCGGGAGAGGGCGATTTCTACCTTACGAGTTTTGAGGATCTGGCGAAATACAGCCCAAGCAGCTACACCCAGCAAGACTAAGAGCAAGGAGAGGTAGACAACTGGAAGGAAGCTTTTCATAGACTTGAGAAAATCAAAGATTTCGATTAACTGCTTTCTTTCAGCCTACCAGAAGGGATGACGTTCTCTTTCAGTAGGTTATTGTTGGGCAGTCCCCAGTAACGAATCCGCGCTTGTAACCATCCTTCTGACTGCCACCGAGCGATCGCACTATTGACCCGTTGCCGTAACGCTTCATACTGCAAACCTTTAGGGAGCACTACACACAAGGGGTCTGCCGAAAGAAAGAAGGGCAGTCGATCATACTGGGGTGCTGCTTGAATCCAACCAGTCAAAACACTGGTATCCCCTGCAAATGCGATCAGGCTGCCAGATTCCAATTGCGTTCGCGCCGCGTCTCCCAAGGAGAATCGCCCCGCTTGATAGGAACTCACCCCCACCAGCTTGACCGTGGGCAGAATGAACCGTAACGTGGCAATCGCACTGGAGCCATTGAGAACAGCTACTCTCTGACCCGCCAGATCTGCAAGCTTTTGAACTGAAGCATTCCGGGTGATGATTCCCAGGCCATCGATATAGTAAGGAGGGCTAAAGTTCACCAACCGCGATCGCGCTGCGGTCGCTGTAACCTGAGCGATCGTCAAATCTACCTGCCCCTCTAACAGCACCGAGAGCCGGGCTGAATTAGTCACTGGCTTGAGAACAACTGCCTCCGGGCGACCCAAAAGTTCTTGAGCCAGACGCTGGGCAATCTCAATTTCTAGACCTCTGAGTTGACCTGTAGCGTCCCTAAACCCCAGTGGACGGAGATTATCTTTCACAGCAACAATCAAATGACCTCGTTGCTGAATCTCCTTCAGTTCGGCAGCCTGACCAGGTAGGCTCATGAGTGATAGGACTAAGCCAAAACCAAGAATTCTGATTGACTTCTTAAGAATCACTGTTTGTTTTCAGCCTCTGGCAAAGCTCGCTGGCAGTCGGTATGTACCTATAGGCTACCTCAGGACTGAGTAGTCTAAGCGAGAGCTATCCATCCACTGCGAAGGAAATTGTAGATTCACCAGTTCCAGGGGGCTAGTCATTAACTATTGGTTGGCTAACTGCAAACGAAGTAGACTGCAAGCTGAGGCTATGTTAAACGCCTACCTCCGACAACAGCGGTTGGAAATTTTCCCAAGTGAGACCTTTCTGCAAGTAACGAGGCTGGTGTGGATTGTAAGGCCCTGTGAGCCGATCGATCGTGATAATTTTTGCCTCGTCGGGTAAAACGGGAATGTCTGGGTCAAAGGCAGTGGGATGCATCAGGGAACTAGAGTAGCCCTTAAAGATGGCAATTTGGTCTGGTTCGCCCGCGATTTCAGTCGTGACAAGGAGAACTTCATCAGGGCATTTAGCTGTATACTGCTCCAGA
>JBGTDT010000127.1:0-4506 GCA_041748155.1 Thermosynechococcaceae cyanobacterium
ACCCGGAGGCTGATCCAGGGACTGTTCGACAGCAATTAGAGCCATTGAATCGGGAGTATTTCACCCAACAACTGAATCAGCGGGATGATTTTAAGCCTGATCAGGTGACGGAAGTTGTCGATCAGCTTGAAGATATTCGGACGGAAGTTATTACCATTGTCCAAACTGCTGAGTCGGAAGCCCAATCGCAAGACCTCCGCAGCCGAGTCGAAAATTATCTGCGCTCGACAGGTAAAGAGGAACTGAATCCAGACGGGATTCAGCGGGACTTCAAAGCACTTCTAGAAGATCCGGAGGCTGGCGTTGAGGCTCTGGGCGATCGCCTGGGCCAGTTTGACCGCGACACCTTTGTGCAACTGCTTAAGGAACGGCAGGACGTTAGCCAGGAGGAAGCGGATCAGATCATTAGCCAGCTCGAAAGCACTCGTGATTCTGTCTTGACCCAGGCTCAGGAACTGCAAGAACAGGCAAAATCTAAGGCACAAGAGCTGCGACAAAAGGTAGAAGCCTATCTGCGGGATACCAATAAAGAAGAACTCAATCCCGAAGGCATCCAGCGGGAGCTGCAAACCTTTCTAGAGGACCCGCAGGCCGGACTAGGTGCACTACGGGTACGTCTATCTCAGTTTGATCGCGATACGCTAGTGCAATTGCTGAGCCAGCGCCAGGATCTCAGCGAGGAGCAGATCAATCAGGTCATCGATCAGATCGAAGCAGTGCGCGATAGTATCCTGCAAGCACCGCAGAAATTAGCAGGTAAAGCCAAGGAGCAGTACGACCAAACTACAGCCACCCTGGCTGAGTATCTGCGGAGTACCAATTTGGAAGAACTCAACCCAGAAGGCATCCAGCGAGATTTAGCAAAACTACTGGATGACCCCAAAGCAGGAACGTCGGCCCTGCGATCGCGGCTCTCGCAGGTGGATCGTGAAACCCTGGTCAAACTGCTGAGCCAGCGAGAAGACCTGAGCGAAGAGCAAGTCAATCGGGCGATTAATCAGGTCCAAGAAGGGATTCGTCGCCTTGCCAGAGCACCCCGGCGCTTGGCCAGCCGCGCTCAAAAGCAGGCTCTGGATTTTGAAGCAAATCTGGAAAGCTATTTGCGGAATACAAACAAGGAAGAACTCAACCCAGAAGGCATCAAGCGAGACCTGCAAGTCCTCCTCAACGATCCACGAGCGGGAGTCGGTAATCTCGGCGATCGCCTCTCAAAGTTTGACCGTTCCACCTTTGTCGCATTTTTATCGCAACGAGAGGATATCACCGAGGAGGAAGCAAACCGGATTGCCGATCAAATAGAGTCTGTGCGTAACCAGTTTGTTGAACAAGTTCAGAAAGTTCAGCAAAGAATTCAATCTGTGATTGACGGCATCTTTGCCAAAATCCGCAACTCTCTCAACTCGCTTGAGCTTCCGGAACTTAACTATGAGGGCATCCAGCAAGACATCAGCAAATTGTTTGATGACCCCCAGGCCGGATTTGAAGCCCTGCGCGATCGCCTGGGTCAATTTGATCGGGATACCCTAGTCGCCGTCCTCAGCTCCCGTGAAGATATTTCTGAGGCAGATGCCAACAGGATTATTGATCAAGTTGAAGGGGCACGTAATCAGGCACTGCAGCAGATTGAACACTTCCAGCAGGAAGCTCAACGACGGATCGAGGATCTCAAGCAGCAAGGGGCTCGGCAAGTAGCAGAAACCCGCAACGCTGCAGCCGACGCTGCCTGGTGGCTATTTGGTGCGGCTCTTACCTCTCTGGCTACCTCGGCAGTTGCAGGAGCTTTAGCTGTAGCTGGCATCCCCTGGCTAAAGTTTTAACAATTCTAGCTAAGCTTAAAAACCAAGCCTTTTACACTTAATAACTAGCCTAAGTTGTCATTTTGGACAGATACCACTATGCCGCCTGAAACACCACAAGCAGGAGAGACTGTCAACCCTGAAGCGGACCTTAATGAGGAAGCCGGGACTTTAGCTATCCCACCTGCTGAGCCATCTTCTTCCCAACCGTGGAGTCAAACTGGTAAGGAGCTTTCCGAGCAGATTGTCCTACTACTAGAGCGTGCGGGGGAAGTGTTTGGAGAATACAAATTAGCCATCCTCGCGATTGGGATAGCCTTAGCAGCAGTACCTCTTTTGGCGTTTATTGTGGCTTTTGTATCGATAATTAACGCCATCCCACTACTAGCCCCGACTTTTAAGCTCGTTGGTTTTGGAGTTACTGCCTGGTTTGTCTATCGATACTTACTCTTTGCACCCCATCGACAAGAATTGTCTAAGGAACTCAAAGGGTTGAGACAGCAAGTTTTAGGGGACCAAAATCAAATAACTTCCCCACAAACAGTTCCAACTCAATCTCAGACCAGTCCAGACTCACCAGAGCTGATATCCTATCTAGAGCCGGACCCTGAATCACCCAAACCTAGTTCTGAATTGGCTTCCGAACTAGACCCTGAAACTCCTGAACCAGCTCCTGGCCAAGTATCTCCAAACTCATCTCTTGAGATTGATCCTGAAGTTTCAGCTTGAGAGTAAAGCTTTTTGCTCCTAAAAGTGAGCTGAAAAAGTTTGGTGCCAAAGTACCAATTCTGCTGATTCTCACAATTCTGCTGATTCTCACAACTTTTTTGACTGATAGTCTCTGCTGCCCAGCAAACCCCCATGACCCAGCCAAATCATCTAGATAAACAAGACAGTTTCCTGCCCCCGGCACCCGAACCAACTATTGAGGTTCAACCCGCGATCTCCAACCCAAAAATAAAGCCAGAGATAAAGCAAGACAAAAAGCCATCCCCCTGGGAGTCACTGTCTGCGGCAGTAGCAGTAGCAAGAGGAGCTGGAGGTGTTGCCATCCAAGCAGGTCAGGGGGTCGTTGGTACAGCAGCAGGAGTTGCCGGGGCAATTAAGGACGCTGCTGTACAAGCACCGCAGGGAGTCAGGCATTTGCTTGACTTAGTGAGTAATAGTCCTCAGCTACGATGGGCAACTAAAGCCTTACCAGTGGGGTGGTTAGCCAAATTTATCGACCGAGTGGATGTAGATAAAGCCGAAGCTGAAGTCAAAAGGCTACAGCAGAAGCATCCTGAGGAGAAGCCGAGCCAGATTGCCCATCGTTTGATGGTAGACAAAGCGCTTCGCGCCGGCAGATCAGGGCTAGCTAGTAGCCTGGTTCCAGGATTCGCTGCCGCCTTGCTAGCCCTTGATTTAGCTGCGACTACTACATTGCAGGCAGAAATGGTTTACCAAATTGCCTGTGCCTACGGACTCGATATCAGAGAGCCAGCGAGAAAAAGTGAAGTTCTAGCGATTTTTGGTCTGTCCCTAGGTGGTGGCTATGCAGCTAAAGCAGGTTTCGGTTTTTTGCGAAATGTACCCGTTGCCGGGGCGGTCATTGGGGCTAGCACGAACGCGGCGATGCTCTACACCCTGGGATATGCTGCCTGCCGCTTCTATGAAGCCAAGCTTAATCCTTTGACTTCTGAAGCAACTGTAGTGGCTTCTCAGGCAGAAAGCGAGAAGTATCTAGAGAGTGCGCTTACCCAAGAAGTGATTATGGATCAGATTCTAATTCATGTTGTTCTAGCAGGTCATCCTGGAAAAACCTGGGAACAGATTTTGCCCGAACTCCAAACTTTGCACCTTAGCCCTGCCTCCCTAGAAGCGATCGCGGCCCATAGTAAGTCACCCCCGCCGCTAGAGACTTTACTCGCTCAAATTGATCATGACTTTGCTGTGCCGCTACTGGCTCAGTGTGACAAGATTGCTCACTCAGATCAGCTAATCATGCCAGAAGAAGCCAAGGTGATAGAAACTATCACCCAAAAATTTGGTCTTTAGCCAACAATTTATATCACTCAAAAGTATGAATACTGCCGAACGCCTCACTACCCTCAACCGCATCCGCAAACTTAGCCGCCTGATGGATACCGCAATCCGAATTCCGGGCACGGGCTTTCGTTTTGGCTTGGACCCAATTATCGGTTTAGTTCCTGGTGCAGGGGACGTAGTCAGTACAACGTTTTCCGCTTACATCATCTTCTTAACGACCCGCTTTGGCTTACCCCGTGAAGTCTTGACCCAAATGATATTCAACGTCGCTCTAGAAGCAGTAGTTGGCTCAGTGCCTCTGGTCGGTGACTTATTCGATGCTGCCTACAAGTCTAAATATTCGCAACCTGGCACTTTTAGAGCAACAGCTTCAGACCGTTGAACCAGAACTCAGGGATGTTACTCCACCTGCTGACCAACCTACTAAGAATGCATATTCCTTGAAATAGAGATAGACGGTTTTGGACTCTACTATGCGCTTATTATTTTCGTTGCTCTATCATGCATTTCTTTTGGGGCAATCACTAGTGTTTTGGTCTACAGTACTAGGGAGTGTTTTAAAACTACAACCACAACAAGATAGAGGCTAGAGTCAGCATAGCAAGGTAGTTTTCAGCCTTCTTTTCATAGCGAGTTGCGATGCGACGAAACTGCTTGAGCCGATTGAAACAACGCTCAACCT
>JBGTDT010000128.1:0-2440 GCA_041748155.1 Thermosynechococcaceae cyanobacterium
AGATAGAAGTGTGGGATTGGTAGACTCAGAGAGAAATTGAGTTTCCAATCGAGCAATGGTATGTCCATTCTGTAACCACCCCAAATCCCATCGTCATGGCAGGACTAGCAAAGGAAGCCAACGCTACTTTTGTCCTAGCTGTAAGCAAAGCTTCACCGAGACGTTCGATACCCTGTACTATCGGCGTCAAATCACGCCCGAGGAGATTCGCGTGGTTCTGCAAGCTCACAGTGAAGGGAGCAGTTTACGCGGGATTAGTCGTATCACTGGTTTAGCTTATGAGACGGTTGTCAGCATCATTCATGCAGCAAGCCAAAAAGCGCAGATGATGCATAATCAAGAACTTAAAGCAGTGGAAACCGAATCCATTGGAGCCGATGAGTTCTGGTCTTTTGTGGAAAAAAGCAGAAAAACTGCCACGCCAACGAACTAGAGGCGGGAGATTGTTGGATTGGAATTAGCCTTGCTCAGGAGAGTGGCTTGATTCTCAGTGCCCGAGTTGGCAAGCATACTGATAAGTTCATTGAAGAACTGGTAGTGAGTAGCGAAGCCAAAACTGCTTGCCTTGAATGGGATACGGATGGTTGGGGTGGATATGAGCGAGTACTGACTTCAGACGTTGATCACTCTGTTGGCAAAGTCCTGACTCAACGTATTGAGCGAACCAATGGTGTTTTACGACAACAAACAGGACGGTGGCATCGACGGCAGAACAAATTTGGTAAAGTCTGGAACCAGACGAAGGTAACAGTACGGTTGGTCATGAGCTACTTCAACTGGATATGGCAACATTCTCAGCTGAAAACAACAGCAGCTCAACGAGCGGAATTAGCTGCCATACCTTGGACTTGGACGGATTTGGCTACCTACCACACACTTCTTTAGAGCATGACCTAGCGGATACTCTTGTTACTTGCCTATAGAATTGTTTACAGGACAATACCGGCATAGATCATCTCATGTTCCTCTTGAAGGTAATTCTATGAGGCAAAGGTGCAAAATAAGATCAAAGTATCGGAAATCCTAAGTTGCTACCCACAACCCGAAACGCTGAAGGGAAACGCCGTCGCCAGCTCTTAGAAATTAACCAGCTACGTCACGAAGATCGGGTGGCTCATGACTGGTATCGTTTCGTACTCTCTTTTCCGCCTCACCTGGTGCAAGTTTACCTACAGCAGTTCGGTGTTAATCGCAATAGCCAAGTCCTAGACCCATTCTGCGGTACAGGAACAACACTTGTTGAGTGCAAGAAGCTGGGTATCCCCAGTGTGGGGGTTGAGGCAAATCTGATGGCTCATTTCGCCAGTCAAGTCAAGGTGGATTGGAGTTCTGATCCTGACGGTTTGATTGAACACGCTTGCCAGGTTGCTGAGGCTGCAAGAGCTAAGCTCGAATTGGCAGGAATTAAAGACAATATTCTCAATACCTCTCTAGAAGAGCGCTTTTCGCTGCAAACTCTCCCTGATGACAGCCAAAAGCTACTGCTCAAGAATTCAATCAGCCCGTTTCCGCTGCACAAGACACTGACTTTGTTGGACCAACTGAAAAAGCACTCCAACAAGCAGTACGAGCATTACGAACAACTGGCGCTTGCCAAAGCCTTAGTTAATTCAATTAGTAATTTGCGCTTTGGTCCCGAAGTCGGGGTAGGCCCTCTCAAGCTCGATACTCCAGCGGTTCAACCCTGGCTATCTGAGGTTAGGAAGATTTCAAATGATTTGCGTGAGTTGCAAACTATTGACAGCGCTCCCGCAACAGTTCACTACGCAGATTCTCGGCAAATTCTGAACGTGCTGGAGCCGAACTCTATTGATGCCGTGATCACATCCCCTCCCTATCCCAATGAGAAAGACTACACTCGCACAACCCGTCTTGAATTAGTTTTACTGGGTTTTATTTGTAACAAGGCAGAGTTGCAAGCACTCAAACGTAGTCTGGTACGCTCAAACACTCGTGGGGTCTACAAAGGAGATGATGATGAGCGGTGGATTACGGCCCATCCAGAAGTTCAACGAATCGCAGCAGCGATCGAAGCAAGACGGATTGAGCTGGGTAAGACCAGCGGTTTTGAGAAACTCTACGGCAGAGTCACAAAACTCTATTTTGGAGGCATGGCACGACACCTATCAGATTTACGAAGGATTCTCCGTCCTGGTGCTCACCTAGCCTATGTAGTGGGGGATCAAGCTTCCTACCTGCGAATTATGATCCGCACAGGGCAGCTACTGGCAGATATTGCTCAGTCCCTCGGCTACGAACTAATCAGCATTGACTTGTTTCGCACTCGGCTAGCCACCGGCACTAAAGAGCAGTTACGGGAAGAAGTTGTGGCCTTGCGTTGGCCCGGTACAAC
Organism: Thermosynechococcaceae cyanobacterium; assembly: GCA_041748155.1. Classification (GTDB taxonomy): domain Bacteria; phylum Cyanobacteriota; class Cyanobacteriia; order Thermosynechococcales; family Thermosynechococcaceae; genus JBGTDT01. Next base: position 2,354 of record JBGTDT010000128.1, read on the forward strand.
CTGATGGCTCTCCCATAGAGCGAAACTCAGCTTGTTCAACCTCCCCACGTCAAAATACCGTCTGGCACCTACCTCTTCTCAAGCCAA
>JBGTDT010000129.1:0-16821 GCA_041748155.1 Thermosynechococcaceae cyanobacterium
GGAGGAGTGCCGCTTGAAGCGGGACGTTCCCAAGGACCAGGTGCTCACCTACGAGGATGTGGAGCTACCCCCAGCTAGGCTGGCCGATAAGCTAAGGCATGAGCAAACTGAGCTTTTTGCCTCAAAAAAAGTACCTGTTGCGGCTATGTAATCTCTGAAGTAGTGAAGCGGTTGGTAGTAGGTCCTGCAAGGACAGTATTCAGAAGATAAAGTCGTGTCAGGATTTGAGCTGAAGTGCTTCAGAGCGCTTCAGCTCGTTTAGTGTTAGGTTGCCTGTACAGAATAAAGCTGTTGTGATCTCAGCGATTAAAATATCGACAAAGCTGTGTAAAGTGGCTGCTGATTCATGGGCTGCTTGTAAGAAAGGCCAAGCCATGCCAGCGATATCGGCACCTAGTGCGATCGCCTTGGTAATCTCCAGTCCGTTCCGTAACCCACCTGAGGCAATCAGCGGTATTTGGGGTGCAACGGCTCGAATTGCTGTGATACACTCGGCCGTTGGCAAGCCCCAATCTGCAAAGGTTTGGCTCAAACGGCGTTGTCGCTCATCCTGGGCCCGTTCCCCTTCAACCCTGGCCCAGGAGGTTCCCCCAGCTCCGGCAACATCAATGGCGGCTACACCTACCTCAGTTAACCTCTGGGCCATGGCGGCAGAAACCCCGTTGCCAACCTCTTTAACAATGACGGGGACGGGTAAAGTCTGGCAAAGGGTGGCAATTTTGTTCAGTAGCCCTTGGAAATTAGTATCTCCATTAGTCTGAATGCATTCTTGCAGTGGGTTTAGATGCAAGATCAACCCATCTGCCTCCAATAAATCAATCACGCGGCGGCACTCTTCTAAGCCATAACGATAGTTGAGTTGGACTGCTCCTAAATTAGCGAGTAAGAGAATATCGGGAGCCCGCGATCGCACAGCAAAGGTAGAGGCCACTTGGGGATTTTCGACTCCAACTCGTTGGGAGCCAACTCCCATGGCAATTTTGTAGTGCTGCGCCACCTCAGCTAAGCGAAAGTTAATCGTCTTTGCCAGTTCGGTGCCTCCCGTCATGGAAGAAATCAACAAGGGAGCACTAAGTTTTTTCCCCAGAAAGGTTGTTGCTAGATCAATCTCACGCCGATCTAACTCTGGCAGGCAGCAGTGGACAAACCGATAGCGCTCTAGTCCATGCGTTACTTCAGCGAACTGAATATCCTCGTCTAAGCAAATCCGTAGGTGATCGGCTTTACGGTCCTGGGTTTCAGTTGGAGGAGGGGTTGGGAGGTCCACAGCTAGGGATTTATGGTAAGCCGAGTCAAAAAAAACAGTTCAAAAGAAGCATAGTACCCATTTGAACCAGTATTTTACTCGGTATTTGAACGTAACCTGTTCAAAACGATACGACTCAAAGGAACTTGCCTCCTTGGTTAGTTGTCATCAATTTCGCTTGGAGTTGCTAAGTTTATCGGTTTCTACTGGTCCAAATTACTAACCTGTCATTACCCTGATTGAGTGGGGAATGTACTACCTATCTAAGGCAACTCGGAATCTGGCTAGCAAGCTGTGGCTTCTCTCTGGATTCACCTCTAGACAAAAAAGTATCCGAACCTATACATTCATTAAGCACAAAACATAGAGCAAAAGCTATGATGCATCAGGGCTCTCACTCTCGTAATCAAGGCTTTATCAAAGTTAAACAGTCTTCTCGTGCTGGTCTCATCCTGTTAATTGTTTGTTCGGTGGGAGTAAATCTTCCTGCCAGTGCTCAGTTTACTGCCCCTACTTCTCAAACTCCAGCGCCGGGAACGACGACACCTCAGGCTCAGACTATTCTTTATGTCAATCCTGCGACTGGCAAAGATGAGCTGAGTCTAGGTCGTACAGCGGCAGCACCCTACCGAACCATCACCTATGCCCTCCAGCAAGCGAAGCCGGGGACTGTGATTCAGCTTGGACCGGGTAATTACACGACTGAAAGTGGCGAGGTATTCCCGCTAGTCCTGACGCCAGGCGTCATCCTGCGAGGCGATGAAGCAACAAACGGTCAAACGGTGGTGATCAAAGGAAGTGGTATGACTCAAAGCTCTACCTTTGGCAACCAGAATATTACCCTCCGAGCCGCCCAAAATACCACGATTAGCGGGATTACTGTGACGAATCCTATGACCCGTGGCACTGGTCTATGGGTTGAAACAACAAACCCGGTGGTCCGGAAAAACACCTTTCGTGAGAGTTTGCGTGAAGGCATTTTTGTGACAGGCTCAGGAATTCCCACGGTTGAGGAGAACATTTTCTTTAAAAACAGTGCCAGCGGTATGACGGTGGTGAGAGCAGCAGGCGGCGAGATCCGCAATAGCCTGTTTCAAAATACTGGGTTTGGTATTGCTTTCGGCGACAATGCGGCATCTCGCGTCGAGAATAACCGTTTTACTGAAAATCGAGTTGGAGTCACGCTCTCGGAAGCAGCCCGACCAATTTTGCGCAATAACCTGTTTGAGAACAATATCCAGGATGGTGTTGCGATCGCGGCCTTCTCCCAAGCTCTACCTGATCTGGGGAGTGGTGTGAGCCCTGGCAACAATGTTTTTCGCAATAACGGTGGCTACGCCATTAATAACTCCGCTCGTGACAACCTGGTTGTAGCAGTCGGGAATCAACTTGACCCCAAGCAGCTTTCTGGTTTAGTTAGCCTCCAGCCTCTCGGAACTTACACAGATGTTGCCCAGGGCTACTGGGCTCAAGCCTACATTCAAGCTCTAGCAGAAAGAAGAATTATCAGTGGTTTCCCGGATGGCACCTTTCGCCCCGATGATCCGGTCACACGGGTCCAGTTTGCTGCAATTATTAACAAAGCCTTTGCCTCACAGCAGGGAGGCTCTGGCGTCGAGTTCAAGGATGTTTTAAGAAGCTTCTGGGGATATCGAGCCATCCAAACAGCTTCTGGGAGTGGCTTCATGTCAGGGTATCCCGATGGCACCTTTCAAGCCAACCAGCAAATTCCTAGGGTCCAGGTACTGGTTTCCCTCGCTAGCGGTCTGAACTTAGGCACGGCTGATCCGACTATACTTTCGGTTTACCAAGATGCAGCCCAGATTCCGACCTATGCTACAGATAAAGTAGCCGCAGCGACGGGGCAGAGCATTGTGGTTAACTACCCTACAACTGCACAGTTGAATCCTAATCAGAACGCAACTCGGGCTGAGGTTGCAGCTTTCGTCTACCAGGCCTTGGTTAATGCTGGCAAGGCGGAACCCATTGCCTCGCCCTACGCGGTGGTTCCTGGTTCTAACGCCAACCCCAGTATTAATCCTGTTCTGCAACCCAGTCCTAGCCCTAGTCCAAATCCCACACCCTAATCCTGATTGAGTTTTAGTCCGGGTTGAGATGCTGGCTTTGGTTAGCGATACCTGAACAACCCCTAGTGGTGCGAAGGAGCCCACGTTCCTCCAAATAGAACTCAGCGGACTACATAGAACTCAGCGGACTACGCTACGACTAGCTAGGTCTCAACCTGAGTCAGCAACAAAGCCGGGTTTTGCTAGGTGCGATCGCGCCAAACTCGGCTTAAGATATCTAGATCCCGTCGAAAGGATGCCGGCCTCAGAAGGTCTGATTTAGCTTTATTTCGTAACTTCTACTCCAGAAATACTCAACTTAGACCTCGTTGCAACAGCAGCCAATAACCTGTTAGTAATAAACTACTGAGACGCTAAACACTCTTAGACCCCTCCAGAACTACGGGACACAGGTAAGAGTGGGTTTCATAGCACAACTAAGGGTTGGATTGAAGTGGAAAATCCTAAATGGCGAAGCTAGCGTTGCTGATTGGGATGGATGCTGGTCAACCGAGCTTGAACTCGCAACCAGTGACCAGGCAGGACATTGCAACCCTCGAACACGTTTTGCGGCATCGGGACATTGGGCACTTCACCCAAGTAATAACCCTAAACAATCCTGAGCCTGTTGCTGTGCAGGAGGCAATTGAAGCTTTGTGTAGCGATCGCAACCAGGATGATCTGGTCCTGTTTTACTTCTTGGGTCAGACCATTTTGGCTGACCGGGGCAAGCTGTTCTTGAAAACTCCTGTCACACGCCAAGACGCTCAGGGAAAACTGGTCAAGTCAACTGCTGTTCCGACTGATTTTTTGCAGGATGTCATGAACGACAGTTGGGCTCAAGCGCAGGTGGTGATTCTAGACTGTGGTTTTGCCGGATCGCAAAACGGCCAAGCCGGGCAAGAGCAGAGTGTTATCTCGATGGTGCAGCAGCAACTTGGCGGTCCTGGACGGATGATTCTCACTTCAGCCGCTTTGATTCAGAGCAGCGACGAGCAAAGTTCAGAGGGAAGCTATACAAAATACTTGGTCGAGGGTCTGGAGACAGGAGCTGCTGATCTGGATCAAGACGGCCTGATTTCCCTGGATGAACTGCATGAGTTTACTCGTCGAAAAGTTCAACAAAGCGCCCCGGCAGAAAAACCAGCAATTTACAAAACCACGCCAAACCAGCAGATTTGGGTTGCTAAAGCCCCTACTAATGACCCAAAACTGAGATATCGTCAAGCTGTAGAGCAGTGCGCCAGTGCTGGCGAAATCTCAATTGTTAGCCGCAGTGTCCTAGACTTGCTGCGCGGCCAGTTAGGACTATCCACTGGAGTAGCCACGGCGATCGAGGGGCAGGTGCTCAAACCGTATCAGACCTACCAAAAAAATTTACAGCGATACGCCCAGTTGGTGGTTAAAGCCATCCAGCAAGAGTATCCGGTCCAGGATGAAACGCGCGATCGCCTCAATCGGGTTCAGCAAGTGCTGGGACTGCGAGATCAAGACATTGCCCCCGTTGAAGCCCAGGTTGCCCGCCAAGTGAAGCTTGACCCTGCTGGTGCAGTGATTAGTGCTCCCCTGCAACTTAAGACTGACTTAAACCACGACCCAGTTGCTAGTCGGGATTCCGTCGATCCCCTCAATGGCAATGTTAGTGTAGCCAGTCGGACGACCACGCTTGCTCTAACAGAAACTATCGGGACAGCAGCCAAAACTGATTTGACACCAGTTTCAACGCAAAAAAATTCCCGATTGCTGATAATTGCAGGCACTACTGTACTTTTAGCCCTGGTCGCTAGTGTTTATAGCTGGCGTCAGTGGCAAGTAGCTCAATCGCTACAGTCGATTCAGATGCTGGTAGCCCAGAGAGATTACGAAGCCTGCTTGAGCCAGGTGCAAACCCTGCCTGAAGGTTTGAGGCGTAGCCCCCAGATCCAGAAACTGCTCAGCCAGTGTCAAGCTGGAGCCACCTGGCAAAACATCCAAGTCCAGACCCTTCCGGGGCATGAAGCTTCAGTCTGGTCTGTGGCAATTAGCCCAAATGGACAGACCCTAGCCAGTGGCAGTGACGACACCACGATCAAGCTATGGAACCTTCAGACTGGGAAGCTGCTCCGGACCCTTTCCGGGCATTCCAGCTATGTCTTGTCCGTCGCTATCAGCCCGGATGGGCAGACCCTCGCCAGCGCCAGTTGGGACAAGACAATTAAAATTTGGCACCTGCCTACAGGCAAACTACTCCGGACGCTCTCCGGGCACTCGCACGAAGTCTGGTCTGTTGTCTTTAGCCCGGATGGACAGACCTTAGCCAGTAGCAGTAACGACACCACGATCAAGCTATGGAATCTAGAGACTGGGAAGCTGCTCCGGACCCTTTCTGGACATAAAAGCGATGTGTTGTCTGTTGTTGTTAGTCCAGATGGGCAGACCCTTGCCAGTGCCAGTAAAGATAGGACCATCAAGCTCTGGCGTCTGAGCAGCGGCAAACTGCTGCGGACTCTCTCGGCCCACTCAGACTTACTCAGATCTGTCAGCTTCAGCCCGGATGGGCAGACCCTCGCCAGCGCCAGTTGGGACAAGACCATTAAAGTTTGGCACCTGCCTACGGGCAAACTGCTCCAGACGCTTTCCGGGCACGCCAACTATGTCAATTCTGTTGTCTTTAGCCCGGACGGGCAAACTCTAGCTAGTGGCAGTGATGACTACACAATCAAGCTATGGAACCTTCGGAGCGGAAAGCTACTCCGCACCCTTCCTAGGCACGCCAACTATGTCAATTCTGCTGTCTTTAGCCCGAATGGAAAAGCCTTGATCAGTGGCAGTCAGGACGAGCAGATCAAGATTTGGCGACGATGAGGACCCAGCATCTTTTACGGTGATTTGGAACTGGTTGCAGGTGTCGGGTAGTAGAGTAATTCAGTGCTACCCTCAAGACCTGCTAAATAGTTCAGGCCAATGGTTGTTGTAGGCAAACGCCACTCCCAGTAGGTGACTTCTGGCCCTTCAGGTGAGGAGTACTTAGCCGTACCAGGCCCGTAGGCTGCCTCCAGTTGCTGCTTTAGCTCAGCGTAATCATTGGATGAGCCAGATCCTGGGACTTGGATCAAGACAGAAGTCAGCCGGTCATAGTCAAAGTTGAGATTGAGGTTGTAGCGGCGTTGCCCGCTCTGAAAGCCTCCAGGTATGGTTTGGGTAGTCGTGGCACAGGCGGGTAGCGCCTGAGTGGCACATCCGGCTTTTAGCTGACTGACTGGGTCTTGTCTGCTAGGGAACCGCGATCGCACCTCAGTACTAGAGGACCCCCAGGCGGTATCAACCTCTTCCTGTAGCTCCTTGACTGAGACGGTTTGGGTTGATGCCGAGATTTGTCCTGCCTCTCGTGCAGGCAATCTTTGCTGAGCGATCGCAGCCGAGAAGTCGCTGACTGCCAGGGCGATCGCCGCCAAAAAGGTCAGCTTAGAAACAAACTGGACAGACTTGCTCAATGACACCCATCCTACTCCTGTTGTTAGACCATAATACGCGCTCTGATGCCCTATCGTAGTTCCTTAGATCAGTAGCCTCAGTAAATTGTGAGTCTCAAACCGCTGTATGCAGCATAACTAGTTGTTAGATGGTAGGTAGTTGGTGAAATGCTGACCATAAAAACAGACCGTTTGGTGTTGCGCGACTTCCAAGCATCTGACCTGTCGGACTACGGGAGGTTGTGGGCTGGTGTTAGATTTCAGCGATTCTGCTCTGAAAGGGAATCCGCACCTGACAAGGTCGATGAGTTAGTCAAGATGTTCATTGCTCAAGCTTTGGAGCAACCCCGGACTCAGTATCAACTGGCGATTACGACCCAAGCTGGGTGTTTGATCGGGTCGTGTGGGGTCCGCATTACATCCCTAGAAGATCAACAAGGTTCAGTTGGGATTGAGTTAGGCGAAGCTTACTGGGGCAATGACCATGCGCTGGAAGCGGCCCACGCTATGCTCGAATTTGGTTTTTCTAACTTGGGCCTGCACAGAATATTCGCTGAAACTATATCTAAAAATCACGCAGCGATCGCCCTAGCCAGGAAGCTAGGTATGCGCGAAGAAGGCGAGCTACGGGAAAACCGCTGGTTTAAAGCACAGTGGTGGAATACCACCCTATGTTCAATCCTTAAACCAGAGTGGGAGGAAGCACCATCTAGCAACCGCTTGGAGGGGACACCTCGCCGTACTCGACGCCACTGAACCGAAGCGTTAGATTGCAGTGACTTTCCTGCCAAAGCTAAATCGAAAGCCTTTGCCAATATCCCGATAACCGGAGGACACCTGAAAAAATTAGAGCTGATGGCTCAATAGCGTGAGATCCTAGAGATTAGTAGGACGAATGGATTTGAACAGAATGGAACAACATCAGCAGTCAACGGTTGTGATCACGGGTGCTTCCTCAGGGGTTGGCTTGTACGCCGCCAAAGCGCTTGTCCAAAGAGGGTGGCACGTGGTGATGGCCTGTCGAAATTTAGCTAAGACGGAAAAAGCTGCCCAGACAGTGGAAATGCCGCCGGATAGCTACACGATTATGTCGATCGACCTGGGTTCCTTAGAGAGTGTGCAAAAGTTTGTGAACAACTTCAGAGCCAGCGGCAAATCTCTGGATGCCTTGGTGTGCAATGCCGCAATTTATATGCCCTTGTTGAAACAGCCGTTGCGAAGCCCAGAAGGCTACGAGTTGACCGTTACCACCAATCACCTGGGTCATTTCCTCCTCTGTAACCTCATGCTGGCGGATCTAAAGCAGTCATCTGCAGCAGATCGGCGGCTGGTGATTTTGGGAACTGTGACGCACAACCCGGACGAGCTGGGCGGCAAGATTCCGCCGCGACCGGACTTAGGCGATTTCAAGGGCTTTGCAGAGGGCTTTAAGTCACCGATCGCAATGATTGACGGCAAGAAGTTTGAGCCCGTCAAGGCCTATAAGGACAGCAAGGTTTGTAACGTGCTCACCATGCGGGAACTGCACCGGCGTTATCACCAAACCGGCATCACCTTCAGTTCTCTCTATCCGGGATGTGTTGCCGAAACGCCGCTATTCCGCAACCACTATCCTCTATTTCAGAAACTCTTCCCCCTGTTCCAGAAGTACATCACGGGGGGATACGTGTCTCAGGAGCTTTCTGGTGAGCGGGTTGCAGCCGTGGTCGCCGATGCCGAGTACAAGCAATCTGGTGCCTATTGGAGTTGGGGAAATCGCCAGAAAAAAGATGGCAAGTCGTTTGTCCAAAGGGTCTCTCCCCAAGCACGGGATGACGAAAAGGGCGATCGCATGTGGGATCTCAGCGCCAAGTTAGTTGGCTTGGCCTGAACAAGACTGAGCGTTGAATCTGCTTCAAATCAGTGGTTCATCTTTGTTGCTTTGTGTTTGGGAATCAACGGGGAGGGCAATGGGTGGGTTGGGATCATCTTCAGGTCGATAGGTAGGTGTACTAGTCGCCGGGACAATCACCTTCAATGCCTGTTTGACCACCTTAAACGTAACGGGTACGGCCCCGATCGCATGGCCATCAATGTGAATCGGTAACTTGACCTTTGAGCTGAGACGAACCCTGGCAACTTGGTAACTTTCAATTTTTGGGTTGTAGTGGTACTGGCCGCGACTAATTGACCAAAAATGGCGCACCAGTTCCCACTTACTGAACCTGCGATAAATGGTCACGGTCAGCAGGCCGTCATCCAAGATGGCATCTGGAGCGACTGTAAAGCCAGTCCCGTAATAGGGACCGTTGGCAATCACGACCAGCAGGGCTCGAAGCTGAAACTCACTCCGAGTTGCTCTGCTTTGTCGCCAAAAGCGGCGGCGGCGGAACCGGTGAGCCTGCGCCTCTGCAATCGGGCGGTCCAACTGAATCCTCAGCGGTTGAGGTTGGTAACCCATTGCTAGGCGAAAAGCCTGAAGCATCCGTCCCCAGCGTCCCCCCTTAATTTCTTCACCCAGCGGAAACAGCGCTGCATCCAGCCCTACCCCAGCCGCCTCAAAAAAGTAGTGCTGATCGTTGGCTTGTCCGACATCAATCTGCTTAATTTGGCCTTGGGCCAAGACTTGACAGGCTTGGGTCACATCCGTGGGTAAATTCAGGCTGCGGGCAATGTTGTTATAGGTGCCGAATGGCACAATTCCGAGGGGGATTGGGGCATGCAGCATGCCTTTTGCGACTTCGCTGACCGTACCATCGCCCCCGCCGACAATCACCATCTCATAGCCTGCTTTAATCGCCCGTTGGGCAATCAGCATCGGAGACTGATCCGGCTCGGTAAATGTTAATTCAGCTCGAATGCCCTCTGCTTCCAGGACCGCAACGATGTCTGGGGAGTTAGGCTCATTGCTACCAGAAACCGGATTCATAATCAGACATGCATGCTTCACTGACCTAACCCTGCAGAGTGTCGTGAGAGATATTCATTGATCCAATTTCTAACTAAACCGTCACTAACTCAATCTTGGCCCAAGCCAAATGCCTGGGGAGAGTGCGATTGTCTAGTGCCAGATTGCGATCGCCCGACTCAAACAGTATCCCGGCAGAGCGCGATCGCCCCCCAGCCCTGCTCATCCAGGCGCAAACTTGAATCGTTTTAGTTTAAACTCTCAAACTTCGACCTGTAAACGCGCAACTTCTAACTTCAAACAGGAACGTTCTCACCTGAAACAAGAAGCTTGTCACTCAAACCAAGAACACTATTGGTTGATCCCGGAATTTTGTGGTTTGAAACAGGAACGTTCTCATCTGAAACAGAAACATCCCGACTCAAACTAAGAACATTGCTGTTTAATCCAGGAATCTCCTAACTCAAACCAAGAACTGTCTCATTCAAAATAAAAACGTTGCCACTCAAACCAAGAACGTTCCCCCCGGAAACAAGACTCTCCGCCGTTCACCTTACGCTTCTGCCTTCTGGGGCTTCTCGCGGCGAGACTTGCGGGCAAACCGTTGTCCCAACTCATCCACCACTGCCTCTAAACCTGCCCCCTGATCACTTGCTTTTGCATAGCTATAGACGGTTAAGGCCGCTGCATAGGCTTCACTGCCCACGGTTGTGTAGGTATCATCCATCAACTCCTGTAGCTGGGTCATCGACAGCAACAGCGGATACATTGCCTCAAATAACTGCACATCCCGCCGCATCTCTTCCAGGTCAAACGAGCGGGGCAAGAAGTCTGGGTTCTGTGCTGCTATTTCCAATGCCTTGGTGACAAAGGCCCGACTTTTATCTCCCATCTTGGGCAGAGCCTTGCGTTCCTCTAGGGTCAAATCAATCAAGAACGGTAGCTTTTCCTTAATTGTCGCGATCGCAGCAATCACGGCCTGCCGATCTGCTGGGGTGAGGGTGGCACTGATTCGATTCATCATGATAAAAATTGCTCTCTAAGAGGTTGACTCTCTCTAGAGTGCCCAGGTGTTGTCCATCGATTGCGTATATTTCCGAGCTAACGTTTTGGTTATTATGGAGAACATATATTTTCTCAAAATCTACCTATGCTGCGAGAAGATCTTAAAAAAGAATTAGACAAGCTAAACAATGAGCAACTTAAGAAAATTGCCGATTTCATCGCCTTCGTTGAGTTTCAGTCTAGACAAGCTACATCGTCTACTCCATTTTGGCAAAGGGCAACATCAGTAGAAAGATCTAAGGAGTTTCGCAAATGGATTTCACAACTTCCTAAAAATGGTTCGAGTCTACCCGATCAAGCCTTTAGCCGTGATACTATTTACGCAGAATGACAAGCTACCTGGTTGACACCAATGTTGTCATGAAGTTCTGCAATCCTGCCGATGTGCAGCATCAGCTTGCAACGGATGCAACCTCTGGTCTACTTATGCAATCAGAAAAGCGTTACACGTACCTGCTGAGGAGAGTTTATTTAACTAGATGCTCGCAGCTAATCATTTCGCGCAAGCCGCATGTTATACAAACCTTCCAACGAGAAAGTGGGTTGTTCTTCATATACTTCAAAACTGCTATAAGGTTTTCTCAGGAACATCTCTCATCAAACGACTTGATGATATTGCAACCACTTTTACCTCAGCCGACCCTGACTACATGCCTGACTACATGGACAAAGATTAGTCAAATTATCTGGTCGCTTGATCCAGCAATTCTCAATGCTGTTCGGATATGCATTTGCTTTGAGAATCTTTAAGGCGCAGTTACTTTTGAATGGATATGTTATCCACAAGATTGACAAACAAGCGCTTACGCAAGGGCATAAATATTTGGCCAAAGATCAATCGACTCGCCCAATACTCATATCAGAGATTAAAGTTGCAGAAGGTCTTCGCTGGAAGCGAAAGAACGATTATAGCTTTCAAAGCCTTTCAAACTTCACCCTTGAGTTCAGCATATTTTTCAAGCAACCTCAATACAAATTGAAGACTAAAATGCCGAAAGAGCTTTTTACAGCTTTAGAGCCGATCAATCAGAAAAGAAATACACTACATTACCTGGCAATTGATCCAGGCAGCTATAGTCAGCAAATCATAGATGAGTTAATATGCATCAGACGATGTTTCAATGACTTTCTTGTAACAAAACAAAATCAGCTAGTTAAAGAATTGAACTACCCAGATATTCATTCAAGGAAACCGCTCTAGGAAATGTTACTGAGTTCCTAGAACAAGAAACGGCTGTTCTCGGTAGTCGTGCATAGGAATGATCAAGCGAGACCTTCGATAGCAAGAGTCTCATTGTAGATTAGCTGAAATTATCGAAAGGCTCGAAGCAGGGATAAAATGTTTTTAGTGACTTAAACAGTACTTATGACACTAATCCTCAGATTAACACCCGAATTAGAGCTATACCTGAAGCAGAAATCTGAGCAACAGGGAATCTCAATTGAGGCATATACCCTGCAACTCTTGACGGAGCAAGTTTTGCTGAGGGAAAAGCAAAACAAAGTGGTCAATTTGCTTCAATCTTGGCTTGATGAAGAAAATGGTGAGGAGCAAAGAGAGACAGGCGAGTATCTGATTTCTGCCTTGGATGAAGATCGCTTATCTGACCGCAAATTGTTCCCAATTGAAATGAAGAGCGTGACTTGGTGAGCCGGATAGTGCTGTTAGATGCAGGACTAGTTGGTTTAGTGACAAATCCGAAACGATCTGCTGAAGGTGTTGCTTGTATTCAATGGTTGCAAGGACTTGTTGCATCTAGTGTTCGTGTTGTTGTGCCAGAAATTTCTGATTATGAAGTTCGACGGGAATTGCTAAGGGCAGGCAAAACCAGAGGTCTTGCTCGGTTGGATGAATTAGCGCAGTCGATGGAGTATTTACCTATCACAACTGCTGCAATGCGCCAAGCAGCTTTGTTTTGGGCACAGGCACGTCAGCAAGGGCAGCCTACAGCAGGGGACAAGACAATTGATGGCGATATAATTTTGGTAGCCCAAGCTGTGACGCTTGGAGTTCCAGATGTTGTAATTGCAACAACCAACGTAGGGCATCTATCTCGATTCGTGCAGGCCGATTTGTGGCGAAACATCAGGTCTAGCCCTGCAACCTAACAATTCGGTTGGAGTGGACTGCCGAAGGCCGCTGGCCTCGATGCAAAGGTTATTAACAACCGCTCAACCGAGTTGTTAGACGGCTTAACTAAATCAAAACCCTTATTCACGTTATTTGTAATAGTTACTACCGTGGATGAAGCCTATCTAAATATTGATGAAAGATAAAGAGGAAGCTCAGGCAAAAACCTTCATTGATTAGCTGAAGCACGAATGGAACTCAATCAACATGAGCGGGTGTTAAGTTCTATGATGTTTTACCTAACTGACGGGCGATCAGCGCAATCTGACTACCTAAAGATGTTGGTAAACTTAAGAGGTAATGTCAGTGTCGCATAGCCTTATGAGCCAAACTCTGACTCTAGAATTAAGTGATCAAGTTTTCACTGCTATTCAGCGACAAGCTGAGACGATTGGCGTACCTCCAGAGCGTCTGGTTGCAACGTTACTAGAGCAGCAGTTTGCTCAATTCAAATTGCTACTGACTGAAGCAGAAAAGGAGGTAGCGCGAGCAAGATTCGAGCGCCACTTTGGAGCAATTAACCTTGGTGATGCAACAGACATAGACAATGAGAGCATTGATGCAGATTTAGCCAGAGAGTATGCCAGTACTCATGAAGAGGATTAATGCTCCTTGATACTTCTGGACTGCTTTGTTTGCACTATCAAACCGAGCCTTTTCATGCTCAAGCTTGTTGCGTTAGCAAATGCAAGGCGTTTTCCGCGTTCATTTGTCCTTGATTTTGTAATTGACTGCTTGGACAACCCAGACATAGAGACGGTTTGGGTTTATGAGCCATTACACCGAGCAGCAGTTGAGTTACTTAGGGTGAGGCAAGACAAAACCTACTCTCTGTGTGATTCAGTAAGCTTTGTGTTGATGCATCAGCAGGAGATTACTGAATCACTGACTACTGATCGGCACTTTGAGCAGGAGGGTTTCATTCGTCTACTGAAGCCAGAAGCCTAATACTTCAGTGCAGTGATCGCGCCCTGAGTGTCTTTTAGATTTCACAATCGAATGGCAAAAAAGAAGTGCAACCCTTCGGAGTGGCTGGATCATTGAGCACGGTTTGGAGATTCCAAAATTAACGACCTGTTATCCTCTGTAGTTAGTGGAGGTAATCAGCGTGATAAACAATACAGCCAAGTTGTTAGATGTTGTAGCCTTGACGGTTGACCTGCCTCAATACAATCTGTGGCGGGGACAAGTTGGGACAGTGGTTGAAACATTGGCGAATGGCGCAGCGTTTGAAGTTGAATTCAGCGATCGCAGTGGGCGCACCTACGAGTCTTTAGGACTGCGTTCAGAGCAAATTATGGTGTTGCATTTTGAGCCAGCATCGCCTGATACGCAAGCTGAAATGGTCACAGCATGAGCAGCACAACAACGCTGTTGCAGCGGACAGACCTGAGCCACTTGTGGAGTTGCAAAAATCATTGACAGCCGCTAAACAGCAACGTTAGACAACTTAACTAAATTAAAACCCTTATTCACCTTATTTGTAATAGTTACTGCCGTGGATAGGGTCTGTCTAAACATTTATGAAAGATAAAGAGGCAGCTCAGGCAAAAACCTACCGTTGATTAGCTGAAGCACGAATAGAACTCAATCAACCTGAGCGGGTGTTAAGTTCTACGATGTTTTACCTAACTGACAGGCGCTCACCGCAATCTGACTACCATAAAGCTGTTGGTAAACTTAGAGGTAACGTCAGTCCTACTAAGTGATTCGTTCTATGATTGCCGAAACTCCCTCTCGCTACGTTGTTCGGAACCCTAAGATTTTGAGCGGAGAGCCAATCATTACTGGTACTCGTACATCAGTCCGGGCCATTGTTGGTCTGTGGCGGTTAGGCATTATGCCAGAAGAAATCCTGAACCACTTACCTCATCTCACCCTCGCACAAGTGTTCGATGCCCTGAGTTTCTATCTCGATCATCAAGCAGAGATTAATGAGTACATTGAGCGCAACCAAGTGCCTGAAGAGTTGGTGCATCCATCCGTAAAGGCTGCATTGGGCGCATCGTGACAATTTTTGTCACCCTTTACTCAGATGAGGATATGTCGGCGCTGGTTGCTACACTGTTGCGATCGCGCGGTCTTGATGTCACAACTGTTCCTGAACAAACAACCCTCGGTAAAACTGATCGCGAACAGCTTGAATTCGCAACTTCTCTGGGCAGATGTATCCTGACCCATAACCGAGTCGATTTTGAGCGTTTGCATCTCCAGTACATGGAGGAGAACAAACAGCACTCTGGGATTATCATTGTGCCCCAGAAAAATGCCTATGAAGTCGCGCGGCGGATTGGTATTCTAGTGAGTGCGCTAACGGCTGATCAGATTATGAATCAATTGCTATATGCCTAAATCCCTTGCAGAGCAGACTGTCCACGATCCGCCGTCGCCAGCAGGCTGACACTACGCTGCAACGGACGGAGCAAAGATAGTCGGTGATGGGGCAAAGGTAATCTGCCGCCGCTAATTTGCATCGTTAGACGGCTTAACTAAATCAAAACCCTTATTCACCTTATTTCTAATGGTTACTGCCGTGGATAAGGTCTGTCTAAACGTCTATGAAAGATAGAGAGAAAGCTCAGGCAAAAACCTATCGTTGATTAGCTGAAGCACGCATGGAACTCAATCAACCTGAGCGGGTGCTAAGTTCTACAATGCTTTACCTAACTGACGGGCGATCAACACAATCTGACTACCTAAAGATGTTGGTAGACCTAGAGGTAACGTCAGTCCTACTAAGTGACTCGTTCTATGATTGCCGAACCTTGAGTTCTTAGTTGAGAGGTACTTCAAGGCTTATAGCAGACAACTCGCTCAAGGATTGTTGCTGATTTCTACGATCGCTTCTCCTTGTCGCAATCGTTCCAACCCATCAGCAAAAGTAGCCGTAAGTAGTCGTCGCAAGTTACGGTTTGTGACATTGCCACAAGTCAACCACAAAATTTGAGGAGGTGATCCTAATCGACATACCAAATCAATGAAGTCACTGTCTTTGGTCATAATCACAGCATTTGCGGTTCGTGCTGCTTCAAAAATTTCAATATCTTGAGCATCGCGCAGTTCAAGCTCCCGTAATGCAGCAGCGTTCAGATCAAAATTATCCGTCAGCCAATTTGCTAAAGCTGGTGGTAGTTGAGCATCAACCCAGACATTCATGCAGTCAATCTAGGGAAGTCAGTGCGTCGTGCTGCAAAAAGTAAGCAAGCTTGAATATCTGCCAGCTCCAAATCAGGGAAATCCTCTAAAATCTCAGCAACACTGACATTTTCAGCCAGCATTTCGAGGATATCGGTCACTCGAATTCGCATTCCTCGAATACAAGGACGACCACCACACTGACCAGGGGTTTGGGTAATGCGATTTAACAAGCCAGTCGTTGAGTTCATGAGGGACTTTCTTCAGGTTGCATTGCTTGTCTTAAGCTTACCGAGTAATCACGCAAACATCGGCTACCTAACAACCACATGTACCAGATTGACGAACGATCCTTGGTCTAAATTGGGTGCTATTTGCAACCAGTGACGCTAACCGTTAGACGGCTTAACTAAATCAAAACCCTTATTCACCTTATTTGTAGAGGAGTTCAGTTTATCCCTACACCGGAGCAAAAAACACAGTGCTATATTTTGTCCTGTTGGTTCACTAAGCTTTACTTGCCTATCAATAGAGTTGTCTGGAAATAAGACAAGAAATCCTTGAAAACCTCACACTGCAGGCATTTCAGATGATTTTGTCAAAAATGACTGTAACTCGTGTGTAGCAAGGGTTTCAGCCGTTTTTCTCGTTATTACCCGACAAGTCTAATATTGTTCGTACGGATGAACGGACAGGGAATAGACCTCTTGCAGGAGTCATAGAGACAGAGCAAGCTCGTAGTTGTAGAGTGCTGCAATCAGGTTAAAGCGCAATCCAAAGCGCCTTCTGCGATTTCTGTAGCGCTCCGCTAAGATCCTAAAGACCTTGAGCTTACCAAT
>JBGTDT010000130.1:0-4162 GCA_041748155.1 Thermosynechococcaceae cyanobacterium
TCACGGGCAGGAACTCCAGCACTGAGAGCATGAACATGGTCTCGATAGGTGCTACAGACGTAGTCCTCATCCGGGCGCATTGCCTTGATCACCCCGGTTGACACTGCCTCTTGACCGTTATACAGGTGGACAAACCCAAACATTTTGCCCCGGTAATACATCTCGGCGCACTTGTCTTCAAACGAGCGCCCTAAGACCATATCTTCATAGAGCAGCAGACCTTCCTCTCTGGTGATTGTCGCGGAGTCAGCCTGGAATGTGGGTAAAGTTCGTTCTTGAACCATTGATCGTTGTACCCTCGTAGCAATACCCAAACAGCCTGTCCTCAGGTTAACCTGTGATTCTTAGATCAGGCGTAGCGAACGTAGCGAAAACTTGGCAATCCAGTACAATCTACTTTGAATCCAAATGTCCTGAGGCTAGGATTTTACAGCTATCAGGCCTGAATTAAAATACTGCTTTCAGGTGTGAAAAAGCAAATAATTGGCGCAAACAATGTCAGGCGACAAGGTATCCTGGGGTCAAAACCTAGCTATATTGTTCTGTATTTAACCTCCAAGCCGGCAGCAGGAGTATGATAATTGTTGCACGCTTTTGCTGGCTAAATCTCCGCTAGTATAAGAATTTAGTCGTTCGCCTCCGAGAAGTGGATCATGCGTGTTCCCCTCGATTTCTACCGAATTCTAGGTGTTCCCCACCAAGTTACCCCTGATCAGTTGCAGCAGGCTTATCGCGATCGCCTGCTGCAACTGCCTCGATATCATTATTCTGATGGCGCGATCGCTGCGCGCAAAAAACTTCTAGAAGCAGCCTACGCCATTCTCTCCGACCCAAACCAGCACCAGGATTACGATGCCAATTTTCTGGCTACAGTTTACGCCCCCAACTCCCTAGAATCGACTGAAACAGAGATTAGCGGCATTGATATCCAAGATCACCAGCTTGCTGGAGCTTTACTGCTACTCCAAGAACTGGGGGAATACGAACTGGTCTTAAACCTGGGCCGCCCCTATCTCAGTAATGGCATTTTAGAGCTAAAGTATTCCCGGTTAGGCAGTATTTTGTCAGAAGCAGATATTGTTCTCAGCGTTGCTTTAGCTGATCTAGAACTCGGACGGGAGCAGTGGCAGCAAAATCAGTACCAAAAGGCGGCTCAATCGCTCCAGGACGGGCTGGACTTGCTGTTGCGTGAAGGCTTGTTTTCTGATGTTCAAGGTGAAATCCGGACAGATCTTTATAAATTGCGTCCTTACCGGATCTTAGAACTCCTGGCTTTACCAAACGACAAGGATGAGCGGGGCCAGGGATTCCTGTTGCTCAGGGATATGTTGACAGAACGGGGGGGCATCGACGGCACTGGCAATGACCAGTCAGGGTTAGGCGTTGACGATTTCTTGCAGTTTATCCAGCAACTTCGGCGTTACCTGACTATTGCTGAACAAAGAGAACTGTTTGAAGCTGAAGCCAGTCGTCCCTCAGCAGTCGCAACTTATCTAGCCGTTTATACGCTGCTGGTTCAGGGATTTACGCAACCTCAACCTGCCTTAATCCGCCGAGCCAGGGCAATGCTGGCACGCTTGAGTAGTCATCAGGATGTCTATCTGGAGCAGGCAGCCTGTGCCTTACTCTTGGGACAAACAGAAGCAGCGACTCAAGCCTTAGAACTCAGCCAGGAGTATGAATCGATCGCTTTCATTCGAGACTATTCTGAAGGTTCACCAGATTTGATCCCAGGTCTGTGCCTCTACACACAGCGATGGTTACAGGATGAAGTTTTTCCCTATTTTCAAGACTTGAGCGATCAGCAAGTAGACTTGAAAACTTACTTTGCCGATCAGCAGGTGCAGACGTACTTAGAAGAGTTAGCTGCGGAAAAGCTCTATAGCTCTACTACAAAAAAAGATGTAGCAGTCGTTCAGCCAAGTATGGGCGATGCGTCCTCCAGACAGACTATGCCAACGCGAAGCACCCCTACACCAACGCCCTCAGGGATGGCTGTAGACAACCCAGCGTCGCCGTCCTTCAGCACTATCAACCCAGAAGCCTCACACCGCACAGATACCGAAAGGCAGCCAGTGACGGATGGCGCATGGCAGTCACCCCAAACCCAATTTCTGAAACCGGGAACCCGTGGCCCTAGTCCAGTGGTTAATCGATCCACCCGTCCCTCTGAATTAATTAATGGTTCAAACTTACATCCCTCTGAGAATCCTCTCCCACCCCCTGCTGCAAGAGTTCCGGTCAAAGAGCTTGCGAAGCGACGGAGACCGCAATGGCTGTTTGGAGCTCCTCGAAGCCGAGTTTCCCATGGTGCTGCCTATAATGGGGCTCCCTCCGAAGTACAGGGGCCATCCACTTCTACCAAGCTCCGTCAAAGGCAATTCTCCACTGGAGAGGCGACGCGAACCCGCAGCGACGCCTCTGGCGTCATGCCCCGCCAGCCAAAATCCCGGTCATCCTCCAAACGGCGACGTCCAGCTCAGGTGGCCGGGCTGATCTTACTGAGTTTACTAGGAGCAGGAGTCCTGGCAGCGGTCGCTGTCACCTTGATCCGCCGATCCCAGCCTCCTGTTCTCTCTCCCGGAACCCAAGAAGAACCCCTGATACAACTGGACCGACCTCCCCTGCCAATTCCTACTGCTAATAGACAACTTGCGAGTCAACCGGGCTTAAGTAAGAGTAATTCGCAAATCACCCCTGTTGGTCCTCTAACTGAGGAAACGGTCAGACAGCTGGTTCAAACCTGGCAGTCAACTAAAGCAGAGGCGCTCGGCGCTAAACATGCCAGCGATCAATTATCACAAGTGCTGACCGAACCAGCTCTTTCCCAGTGGCGGGCCCGGGCTGAAGCAGGTAAAGCAGCAGACCAGTACTGGCAGTACAAGCTAAATCGCCTTAGTGTTGATGAGTTAGAGTTGGTTGGCTCAAATCAAGCTAAGGCCGAAGTCACGATTAGCGAAACCGCCGCTCAGTTTAACCAGGGTCAGCCTCGGAAAGCTGCTGCTTACGCAGACACCTATCAGGTACGATACGACATCGTGCGTCAAGAGGGACGGTGGCTGATCAGAGCAATGGAGGTTTTGTGATGAATCCTTGGCTATTCCTAATTTGAATCAGCAAATTAATGATGAAATTTAGTGAGTTAGTCCAAAAACTTGGTCCGATGGCTGCTCAAAACAGCCTTTCAGCAGATACGCAATTTGATCCTGGGATTGTGGGCGTTGCTGCTTTGGAGCAAGCAACCTCCGGCATGCTTAGCTTTATTGAGGGCAGCCGATTTGCCAAGCAACTTAAGCAGACTCAGGCAAGCGCTCTGATTTTACCCAAGCAGGCAAGCCTCCAGGCCCAGGCCGCAGAAAGAGGGATCGCTTGGATTGCCACTTCCCAGCCGCGGTTGCTGTTTGCTCAGGCAATCGCGCTGTTCTACCAGCCCTGGCAACCAGCCCCGGAGATCCATCCCACTGCAGTGATCCATCCCTCGGCTCAGATTGGCCAGGATGTGTTTATTGGACCTCACGTGGTGGTTCAGGCGGCAGCCAAGATTGGCAATGGCGTCTGTATTCATCCGCATGTGGTGATTTACCCAGAAACCCAGATTGGCGATCGCACGGTGTTACATGCCAATTGTGTAATTCACGAGCGGACCCAGATTGGGGCTGACTGCGTGATTCACAGTGGGGTGGTAATTGGCGCAGAGGGATTTGGCTTTGTGCCCACGACTGAGGGCTGGTTTAAAATGCAGCAGTCGGGCCAGGCAATTCTGGAAGACAAAGTTGAAGTGGGTTGTAATACCACCGTTGACCGGCCTGCCGTTGGAGAAACGCGGATTGGTTGGGGAACCAAAATTGATAACTTAGTCCAAATCGGTCATGGCTGTCAGATTGGCAGAAACTGTGCCCTAGCGGCTCAAGTGGCATTGGCAGGGGGAGTCCAAATTGGTAATAACGTGGTTTTGGCAGGTCAAGTAGGAGTTAGCAACCAAATCAAAATCGGTGATGGGGTGATTGCTTCCGCGAAAGCAGGGATTATCAGCGACGTTGAGCCGAAAATGGTTGTATCGGGCTATCCAGGGATACCGCACAAAACCTGGCTCAGAGCTGCCATCTTATATAGCCGCCTGCCTGAAATCTATCAAACCCTGAGGCAACTCCAGCGATTGAGA
>JBGTDT010000131.1:0-113094 GCA_041748155.1 Thermosynechococcaceae cyanobacterium
ATCGATAATGCCAGTTTCCACCGTTCTCAGACAATTGATGAAATTGTGGCAGAGGCAGGTTGTGAGATCTGGTATCTGCCGCCTTATTCTCCTGACTCAAACAAAATTGAGCATTGGTGGTTTGTGCTCAAGAATTGGATGCGGCAGCGCTGGGATGAGTTTGACAATTTTCGAGATTGCGTCGACGCCGCCTTCAAACATTGTCCTAACGTGTTTGCGTAGGACTATATCAGAGACCTCAGCGATTAAGCATTTACCAAGTAACTCGTTCTTTTAACTGCTCGACCAAGTGAGGACCGACCCCTGCCACTTGATCTAGATCTGTGAGGGAAGTAAAAGGTTGGTGCTGGCGGGCTTGAATAATTCGCTCTGCCAGTTTAGGTCCCACTCCCGGTAGTTCTTCTAGTTCCGCTGGACCAGCGGTATTGAGATTGACTTTGGCGCTGATTGAATTTTGACTAGCGAAGGCTGGATCGGTAGATGAGCCTGAACTAGAGTCATCCCGTAGCGGAGCTGGCGAAGGCGTCACAACAGCAGTTTGGCATTGAGTTTGCTGAGTTGCAAGCCGGCGTTGGAGAAACTTAGGCACACCTAACTCGGCACTGGCGTAAAGTCGTTCAAACTCCCGCTGGAAGTGAGCCGCAACCACAGGACTCTCAATAACCAGGAGATTTTCATCGTTGTTCTGGTCAGCGGCCTCTGACCAGTTATGGGAACCCACAATAACGGTTTGGCGATCTACCACGCCGAACTTGTGGTGTAAGCGATCGCCCTGAGGCAACCGGGGCACCCCCACGGTCTTAATCGGCTGCTGCCAGGGTCTGTTGCCTGCTTCAAACTGGCAGTAACCCGGCTCACTGGGCTGATCTGCTCGTGCCAAAGCTACCCCTAGCATGTCAAGCCCTTCGCTGTAGCTTTTGTAAGCGTAATCCGGCTCAATCAGGGTGCGAATCTCAGTGCCTTGTTGATGTCTATTTTCCAAAGCCGTAGACAGGAGTTGGGCTGAAAGCACAAACAGGGCCATATCAATTGAGGTTGTGGCACGCTTCAAGGTTCGGCCAATTAAGCCGTTGACGCTCTGCTCCCAGGGCAGCTGGCTAGAAGTGGGAGAAAACTGCACCTCAGCGCTGGTAGCTCCCAGCTTGACTCTTTGAGCCGGACGAAAGGCTTTCTGCAACCCAAACTGGCTATCTGCCTGCTTTGCGGGGCCATCCCCCCACATCAAATCAAATTCCTGCGTGTAGATGGAAGCTAAGCCTGGACTGTCAATTTTGAGCAGGGCGTTGGGGTTGCCGCGACTGTCAGCAGCGCCAAAATCTCCATGAATGTCGCTGGTAGTGAAATTGGCCGTGGTCACAAGGACAGTCCGCCGGTCCACCACAACAAATTTGTGATGCATCAGGCCACTTCCGGCTGAGCCATCCGCAGTGTCATCTATCCAGGGTATCTTTGCATTGCGGAGCACAATCAGCGCATCCCCTTGGTTAGTTTCTGCCGGACTAATTTGTCCATTGCGATCGCGGTCAACCAGTTGCTGAAACTCTTGATACTGATCGCGCTCCCGATCATCGAGCTGAGCCACGTCTGTAGGTGTCAAGCTGCTCCAGGGACGGGTGTAGGTATTCTCAAAAATCACCCGAACTTGTACGCCAGCCTGTTGGCGCTCAGCTAGGGCCTGGGCAACCCGGGGCAGGCGCAGCTCATGCACAGCCACATCAACAGTAGTTTTGGCCGACTGAATGCTATTCGCGATAACTTGCTCCAAATCATCGCCGGGCCGGGTTTGCTGACGGTAAAGCTCAGGGTAGGAAGCAGACTGGTTGTGGTTAAAGAAAACTTGAATCAGTGGGTCTTGGGGTAAGGGAGCTAATCGCCGCACCTGAAGTTGAGCCCGTTGACATCCACTCAGGCCAAAGACTAGGACAGTAAACCAGAGAAGTTTGCGGTAATACAAGCGCACTCAAGATCTCGAAAATCAACAATAGGGAGTTTGCTAGGTAAAGCTCAACTTGATAGCAAACAGTTTCAACCCAGAGATTACCCAAATCCCCTGCCTAAACTCACAGAAAAACTCCCTACTTTTGTAGAGGGTGTTCGAAGACTACCCGTGCTTAACCCACCGCTTGAAACAATGCAGTTCAGCGACTGCTAATAAGTTGGATTCTGCCCGCATCCATTTCGGACATCAACAGCTCTAAAGCTTCATAGTCAACCTCTGAGATATAACCCAGCCGGGTGAGTTCGCAGTTGATTTGGTCCTCGATATGAGGGGTTAACTGCTTGCAGTACAGTGCTTCTTCGACTAACCGACGGATCACGGGAGTCATGCTCATTCCTTTTCACCTAAGTAGTCTTGATGCCTAGACTGGTCTGCTCCTTTGACCTGATGAATTAAATCGACTAGGGCTTGAGTTTTGATGTCTTTATAGCAGAACTCGTCGATGGGGACCGTTTGGGCAATGACTTCTACTTGAGGGTCATCCAACGAGGTGTAGGCAATGATTCGAACGTTAGGATGGCTGTGTTTAATGTGTTTAGAGGCCGTCAGACCGTCCATAACGGGCATCTGCAAGTCCATCAAAATAACATCAGGGAGGAATTGCTGGGTCAAAGCGATCGCCTGCTCTCCATCTGCTGCTAATCCAACAATTTCCAAGTCGGTGTAGCGGTTCAAGTCAATGGCTAGAGCAGCTCTGACCAGTTCATGGTTATCGACAATCAGGATCCGGGTTGTAGCAGTATTAGTAGTCGCCATACTATCCTTCTACACGCCCTTGATAAGAATGCAAAGTCATAAACCTAATCATAAAGCCGACCTGAACTATCCTCATCTGGCTTTTGATAGAAGTAGATCTCTGTAGATCTATCAGGACTGCAAGCCATCCTGAGCGGCCTGAGCGACCTGGGGCTCGCTATCTTGAGTCAGCTTTGTCAAGATCGACTTTGCCTGGGGACCATCCAGGTGAGCTAGGGCTTGGACGGTTCGATACCGGGTTTGCCAGTCAGGACTGGAGGCAAAGGGCGTTAGTAGAGAGACTGCCTGGGGATCTCCTAGCTCACCCAGAGAGCCAATCGCTGCCAACTGGAGGATCTCTTGATCTGAGTTGAGTGCATCTTCCAGCAGAGCAAAGCCACGAGTATCCCCTAACTCACCTAGGGCCGCAACAATACTGAACTTGACCAACCACTCAGGGGTTGTTTGATACAGGTGCGCTAGATCCTCAAAGGCTTCTGTAAATTTAAGTGCGCCTAAAGCATCAGCGGCAACCGCCTGGACATCGGGCTCTGGGTCACTCAGGAGGCGATCGCGCAAGATTGCCAGAGCTGCGGATGGGTTTTGAGCCCCCAATCTACTCATCTGACTCACCGCTGCGTACCGAACCCGGGCGTTTTTGTCGATGATTGCGGGCTGAGCCAGGTCGTAAGCGATCGCGGGTTCAAGCTGGCGAAGCTGGTTCACACCGCGCAGGCGATCGCCAAAGTCTTCAGAACTAAGGAGTTGTTGCACGGACTCAGGCGTTATACTCATCCACTCACCTCGCGGGCGTCCTTATAATACAAGCCTTTGATATCCTCAGAATATCACTCGACTGGAAGTCATGAATCCTCGTTAGACTGAGACTACCCCCGGTGTAAACGTGTTAGAACTCCCTTTCTATGAGCCAGAATTCTTCTCAAGCTGAACCCCTTGACGATGGGCCGACTCAATCTGCTGCTACAACGGAGTCAGTTCTGGGCAAGCCTCAGGACAGTTATGTCAAGCTGGCGATGCGAAATATGGTCCGTAAGTCGGGAACTTCGTTACGTCACTTTGCCTTAACCACCCTAGGGCTCCTAATGGCTTTAGTCTGTCTTGCCTATCTCTTCCATTAACTCAGGAAAAATACTGTTGAAACAAGGATTGCGGTTAATCTAATCTGTAATTCTGGTGTTGGAGAAGCAGAAGGTGGAAGTCGAATTAAGCGTACAGGACTTTTTTTCACCCTTAGTCCAATCAAGGACTTTACAGATTGATTGCGGCTCCGCCGCCACTATCGAGATCGAGACTGCTACACTGCCATCTACACAAACCTGGGAAGCCTGGTTTCAAATCTGGATAGAAACGTTGCAGCCTGACATCTCACCCATCTACGCCTATGAGCTGTGCCTGCGATTAACCGATGATGCTGAAATTCAGGCTCTCAACGCCCAGTACCGTCAGCAAAATCACCCCACTGATGTTCTCAGCTTTACCGCCTGGGAAGGGGGCCGCCTCCAACCAGAGCCGCTTAGCTGTCTACCAGTTTATTTAGGTGACATTGTCATTTCTGTTGGCACTGCTTATCGACAAGCCGCAGAGCGCAATCAACCGCTCCAAAAAGAGCTAGCTTGGTTAGCTACCCACGGCCTGCTGCACCTGCTAGGCTGGGACCACCCTGATGAAGAAAGCCTGATGCAAATGTTGAGACAACAGGATATCCTGTTGGAAACCGTTAGTTTACGCTAAAAATTACGTTAACACCTTAGCCCTCAAGAACTAAGTTGTAGAATAACCCATTAAGTTGCCCGTGCTCTGGTCTTAAGCTGTAATCTACAACCCTGAGAAAACATGAAACTCAACCAACAGGCGACCCTTCAGACACCAAAAAGGCCCCTGGCTCAGGTAGTCCCCCCAAAGCTCCTACTTGTGAACCTCAGCGGAGCCAGCCACCCTACTAAGGCAAGGAAGTCAAGCCGAGTCTCATCTTTTCAAATCGCTGAAAATCTTCTGGTTAGTTTCAAGTATGCCTGGGCTGGACTCAGCTATACCTTTCGCACGCAGCGCAACTTTCGGCTTCATCTGGCTATCGGTGCCTTGGCGCTGAGCCTGGGACTCTGTTTAGATCTCAATGCCCTAGAAATGGCTGTGATTGGATTGACCTCAGGAGTTGTGCTAGCCCTGGAGTTGCTGAACACGGCCATAGAAGCTCTGGTTGACTTAACGGTTCGGCAGACATACCACGACCTGGCTAAAATTGCCAAGGACTGTGCGGCTGGGGCTGTCCTGGTTGCTGCGATCGCTGCTGTAGTCGTGGCTAGTTTCCTCCTCCTGCCTCCTCTGTGGGCTTCGGTGTCAGCCAGCTTGACCTTATAGCTGAGGAGCAACACTGTTGATCCTGGTTATCGATAACTACGACAGCTTTACGTACAATTTGGTTCAGTATTTGGGAGAACTGGGGGCTGAGCTGCCCGTTGCAACTGATATTAAAGTCTACCGGAATGACCAGATCTCCCTAGAGGAGATTAACCAGCTTCAGCCCGATGCAGTAGTAATTTCTCCCGGCCCTGGTCGCCCCGAAGATGCCGGAATTTCTCTGGACTTGATCGAACAGTTAGGGTCTACTTTACCCATTCTAGGGGTTTGTCTGGGTCATCAAAGCATTGGTCAAGTTTATGGTGGCAGGATTGTTGCAGCCCCTGCATTGATGCACGGTAAAACCTCTCAGGTCTACCACACGGGTACAGGTATCTTTGACGGCTTGGAACAGCCTTTTACGGCAACTCGCTATCACAGCTTGGTGATCGAACGTCAAACATGTCCAGAGGTTCTAGAAGTTACAGCCTGGACTCAGGACGGCACCATTATGGGGGTGCGGCACCGAAACTATTTACAGGTTGAGGGCGTCCAGTTTCACCCAGAAAGTATCTTGACTGCTTCCGGGAAGCAGTTACTGAGAAATTTCCTGCTCCGGCTTTCAGCAGCCTAGCCGATCTCACCTACTTGCCTAGCCTCACTTTCTCAAGCTAAGCGTTGAAAGCATGTGAGAATGTACTGCATTGTAATGTGAGGAGATTATGAAGCGACGACGGTTAATCCGTTACACTCAGGCGGCTTTACTAGCAAGTCTAGGCACTGGTTTGACCTCCCACTTTCAGTCTCAAGCTCAAACCAGTTCATTATCGGTCCGCTGGCTTGGCCATACCAGCTTCCTCTTCACTGGCAGTGGTCCTCGGATTCTGGTGAATCCTTTTCGAACCCTGGGCTGTACTGCGAAGTATCGCCAACCTACGGTTGAGACCGACCTCGTCTTGGTGAGTAGCCGCTTACTAGATGAAGGAGCCGTAGAAGGACTCCCGAAAAATTCTAAGTTACTGGTTGAACCAGGCGTTTACCCAATTAATAGTAGCTTGCAAATTCAAGGCATTCAGACAGACCACGATCGCCTCGGTGGACGCCGATTTGGTCAAAACGTTGCCTGGCGCTGGACCCAAGCCGGAATCAATATTTTGCATTTAGGCGGTGCTGCTGCGCCCATTACCCTGGAGCAGAAAATCCTTATGGGTCGTCCCGATGTACTCTTTGTCCCGGTCGGTGGCAGTGTCAAAGCCTATGCTCCTGAGGAAGCGAAAGCAGCTATTCAAACCCTTGAGCCCAAGCTAGTGATTCCCACCCACTATCGCACCAGCGCAGCAGCGGCTGATACCTGTGACTTAGTACCCCTAGATGCTTTTCTAGCGGCCATGGGTGGAACCGAGGTACGTCAGGCTCCAGGGGACTCCATTTCCCTGACTCCAGCAGGGCTGCCTCAAGCGGGTCCTGTGATTCAGGTGCTCAGCTATAAGTTCTAGCGACAAGGCATTCCTCACCCTTCGACTTTAAAACAACCATCCCTAGGATAGAGACCGCGGGGTTCTGGCTCTAGGAAGCTGAAAGCAGCTTAGAATATTTCTACAACTCAACCACGATTGAGAAAGAGTATGGGTGGAATTAATCAAATCAAAACAGCAGCCCTGCTGGGACTCCTGAGTGGTTTACTGGTGCTGGGAGGGTACTACCTGATCGGGAATGAACAGGGACTCTACATGGGCTTCGCTTTAGCTGCCGTCACCAGCTTTGGGTCCTGGTATAGCTCCGACCAGGTAGCACTGGCGACCTACCGGGCTCAACCGCTAGAGCGTCATGAAGCGCCGGAACTCTTCGATCTAGTTGCTTCTCTGAGCGATCGCGCTGAAATTCCGATGCCGAAGCTGTTCCTCGTCCCGACCAAATCCCCCAACGCTTTTGCCACGGGCCGAGATCCCCAGCATGCAGCAGTGGCGGTTACCCAGGGCATTCTTGAGTTACTCTCCCGTGAGGAACTAGAAGGAGTTTTGGCCCACGAATTGACGCACATTCGCAATCGGGATACTTTAACCCAGGCTGTGGCCGGAACCGTGGCCGGGGCTATTACCTTTGTGGGCCGACTGCTGAGTTTTGGAGCCCTCTACGGTCCAGTTACCCAGGATAACCGTCGCGCGGCCAACCCGTTTAGAATCCTGTTTCTGATTGTGCTGGCTCCGATCGCCGCAGCCCTGCTCCAGTTTGCCATTTCCCGCACACGGGAGTTTTCGGCTGATCTGGGCTCGGCTGAGATCACAGGCAACCCAACCGCCTTGGCCCGTGCCCTGGAGAAGCTGGAGGATGTGGGCCACCAGATCCCGATGAATGGCAATCCCGCCCTATCTCCGCTCTTGATTGTCAACCCGCTGAGTACTCAGGGGTTGCAGTCCCTGTTCCGCACCCATCCCTCCACTGAGGAGCGGATTCGCCGTCTACTAGAGCTAGCCAAGCAGCAAGCAGCTCTGAGTGCGATATAACTCCTAGTTCTTTCCAGACTCAGTGTTAGGGCAATACTCGCCAGACTTTTAGGGTTTTGTCCGTACTACCGCTGACTAGGCTTTGACTGTCAGAGCTAAAAGCCACAGAAGTGACTGCATCGGCGTGCCCACTCAGCGATCGCAGAAGTTCGCCCGTTTGGGGGTCCCAGAGTTTGATGGTCTTATCCAGGCTGCCACTGGCGATCGCCGCTCCATTCGGGCTAAAGGCGACCGAACTGACCGCATCAGCGTGACCGGAGAGCGATCGCAGCAGTTTACCCGTCCTCAGGTGCCAAAGTTTAATTGTCTTGTCATTATTGCCGCTTGCCAGGGTTTGACCATCAGGACTAATCGCCACAGACCAGACCTGCTGGGACGGTCCGGTTAGGGTCTGGCGCAGCTCCCCTGTCTGCAAATCCCAAACCTTAGCCGTATTGTCACTGCTGCCACTGGCTAGGGTGCGACTATCCGGGCTGATAGCCAGTGAGGTGACAGCATAGCTGTGCCCGGTCAGGGTCCGCAGCAGCTTACCTGTATTCAGATTCCACAACTTGATTGAGGCATCCGCACTACCACTGGCAAGAGTCTGCCCATCCGGGCTGATGGCGACGGATACAACATACTGGGAGTGTCCAGGCAGGGTGTGCAGCAGTTTGCCACTAGGCAGACTCCAAACCTTCACCGTCTGATCGGCGTGGGCACTGGCTAGGGTCTGGCTGTCGGGACTCACGGCTACGGTAAACACTGGCGCAGCGAATCCAAACAGGCTGCGCTGTATTTTGCCCGCCGGTAAATTCCACAGTTTGATCGTGCTGTCAAAACTACCACTGGCAAGGGTTTGTCCATCAGGACTAATGGCGACGGAAATCACGGATTCTGAATGTCCGCTCAGGGTGCGCAGCGGTTGCCCCGACTGGGCAGACGAGGACAGGGTAGAAGCTGGTGGCAGTGAAGGTTGTGAGAACGCCTTGGGGGGGGCAGCAATCATCGCAGCGGCAAGTAGGAAGACTACGACTAACCAGCTCGGAACGTTCCAGAAATATTGCTTTTGAGCCATAGGGGTTCAAGGCTAGGGATTTGCAGTTTCTCATTGTACTGATCAAAGTACTGATCAAATCACATCTAGCATCTTCTCAAGGTTACTGACTCAGATTCGTCGGCGAGGTAAACTGTGGGAACTGGCCTTATCTGGTTTCTCAATCTTAAACCCAGTGCCCTATGGCAACGTTTTTATTGGAAGTTGGCACCGAGGAATTACCGGCAAGCTTTGTCAAGAGTGCCCTGGCGCAATGGCGATCGCAAGTTCCCCAAAGCCTGGACGAGTGCACCCTGACAGGGTCGGCGGTAGAGGTCTACGGCACGCCCCGGCGCTTGGCTATCTTGATCCGAGATATCCCCTGCCGGCAACCCGATCAAGTGGAAGACCTCAAAGGTCCTCCGGCCCAGGCGGCTTTCAAAGCGGGCAAACCGACCCGGGCAGCGGTGGGATTTGCCCATTCTCGCGGGGTTGAGCTAAGTGCTTTAGAAGTCCGCCGGACCGAGAAGGGAGAATTTGTCTTTGTCCGACGGCAGATCGCCGGTCGCCCCACGGTAGAGATTTTACCCCAACTAGTTCCAGCCTGGATTCTAGGCTTGGAAGGGCTGCGGTTTATGCGCTGGGGGAATGGGGATCTGCGCTTTTCCCGACCGATTCGCTGGCTGGTGGCGTTGTGGGATGAAGAGATATTACCGATTGAGCTGGTGAACGGGTCAGAGACGATCAAGAGCGATCGCATCTCCCAAGGTCATCGAGTCCTGCATCCCAAACCTGTCATCCTTGAACACGCCCAGGACTATGTTGAACGGCTGAACCAAGCCTCTGTCCAAGTTGCCCTGGAGCAACGTCAAGCTCTAATTGAACAGCAAGTTGAGGCAAAGACTAAAGAAATAGGAGGAGCAGCCGGGGTACCCACTAGGTTGTATCCCGACCTGTTGCAAGAAGTCACAAACCTGGTGGAGAAGCCCTCGGCGGTGGTGGGAAAATTTGACCCAGAATTCCTCAGCCTTCCCCCAGAAGTCATTACAACCGTCATGGTCAGCCACCAGCGATACTTTCCGATTGCCCGGCAGGGAACCGCCGAATTGTTGCCCTACTTCATCACGATTTCTAATGGTGATCCAGGCCAGCAAGCAATTATTGCCGCCGGAAATGAGCGGGTAATTCGGGCCAGATTGTCCGATGGCAAGTTTTTCTACCAAGCAGATCTGGCCCAATCTTTAGAGAGCTATCTGCCCCGCCTGGAAAAAGTTACGTTTCAAGAAAAGTTAGGGTCCATGTTTGTCAAGGCGCAGCGCCTGGGTAAAATTGCGGTTCACATCGCTGACCAGCTTCAACTGAACGACAATATCCGGGCCGATGTGCAGCGAGCTGCTTTACTCTGTAAAGCTGATCTGGTCACCCAGATGGTAGGGGAATTCCCAGAGCTACAGGGGATTATGGGGCAGAAGTATGCCCTTGCCAGTGGTGAAACTGGGGCGGTAGCAACTGCGATTTCTGAACACTACCTACCCCGCAGTGCCGAGGACCAACTACCCCAATCCCAGGTGGGTCAAGTGGTTGGACTGGCTGATCGGCTTGATACTCTGGTCAGTATTTTTGGTTTAGGCATGCTGCCAACGGGTTCCTCGGACCCCTTTGCCTTGCGGCGGGCTGCTAACGCCGTGGTCAACATCACCTGGGCTGCCGCGTTGCCTTTAAACTTACTCCAACTACTTCAGCAAATTTCTCTAGAGTTTGTCGCTGCCTTTCCCCAATCCCAGCCTTTAGAGGCACTGCGATCGCAGCTCTGCGAGTACTTTCTTCAACGTATCCGTAGTTTGCTAGAGGAGCGAGGTCTTGACTACGACTTAATCAATGCCGTCTTACCTGACTCCTACGGGGATTCTGCAAGCGAGACGAACTCAGACCCAGAATATGCGGAACGAGCCCTAAAGGATTTAGTGGATGTTTTGCAACGGGCTGATTTTCTCCAGAGTATTCGTGCTAACGGCAGCTTGGCAAAAATTTATGAAACGGTGAATCGAGCCTCTCGGCTGGCGAAACAAGGTGATTTAAGGACAAGCCAGCTTGATCCAGCGCAGGTGATTCAGCCGGAGCTTCTCCAGCAAGCTTCAGAGCAGGCTTTCTACCAGGCCCTGCTGGAATTAGTCCCACAGACGCAAGCAGTCCAGCAAGAGCGCGACTACACTCGACTTATAGCGGCCCTGAGTCAGATTGCACCCATTGTAAATCGCTTCTTTGATGGTCCTGATAGTGTTTTGGTGATGGATACTAATCCTGAAATCCGGCGAAATCGCTTAAACCTACTGGGACTGCTGCGGAATCATGCCCGTGTTTTAGCCGACTTTGGTCCGATTGTTAAAAGTTTCGACTCTGAGAGTCGATCAGAAAAGCAGTCCTCAACCACAGGCAAACGATGAACAGCCAGCAAGTTGATTTTTATCAAACCCTCAGAGTCGAGATTCGGGATTGGCTCAAGACTGAAGATGGTGCAACGAATAAGTGGGCCGAATACCTAATGTTCGCACCGGATCTGTTTCATCTGCTCTGCCGACTGTCTGTCGATCAAGACGTTCCGATTCTTGAAAAAGTCAAATTAGCCGCTGCGATCGCTTACTTTGTCTCACCGATCGATTTGATTCCCGGTCTTGTCTTCGGTCCGATGGGGTACGTGGATGACATCGCCCTAGCCGCCTACGTGCTCAATTCCATCATTAAAAGTTCTGGCCCGGACGTTGCCAGAAGGCACTGGGCCGGGGATGGGGATGTTTTAGAGGTAGTCACAGCTACCCTAGAGTTTGCCACCAGAATGCTAGGCGGCGGCTTCTTAAAGAAAATTGAACAAATCCTCAGGTAACATGGGGGATGCAAAATTAATTCCTCTACAGGTTTTTCAGTCTAGCTATGCCCAGTGCTCATGTAATTGGCCTTGGACGCTCTGGGATCGCTGCTGCCCGCTTATTAAAGCGGGAAGGATGGCAGGTTTTAGTCAGCGATCGCGCCCTCTCTGAGGCATTGGCTCAGCAGCAGCAAATCTTACAGGCAGAAGGCATTGCTGTCAGCCTAGGTGAGGATTTTAACCCAACTGCCCTAGAAGCACTGTCCCTCAGACCTGAACTTGTCGTGGTTAGCCCCGGTGTCCCCTGGGAGCTACCAGGACTGGTTCAGGCCAGAGCCGAAGGAATTGAAGTTATGGGTGAAATCGAACTGGCCTGGCGCTACCTCCCCCGTCTTCCCTGGATTGGGATTACGGGCACTAACGGTAAAACCACCGTTACAGCTTTAATTGCGGCCATCTTTGAGACGGCTGGATTCAGGGCTCCGGCCTGTGGAAATATCGGCTACAGTGCTTGCGACCTAGTTTTGACGAAAACCCCGATAGACTGGGTCATTGCTGAGCTTAGCAGTTATCAAATCGAATCCTCAGCGGCGATCGCACCCAAAATTGGCGTTTGGACCACGTTCACCCCCGATCACCTAGGCCGGCACGGTACTCTAGAGCGTTACTGGGATATCAAAGCTTCTCTGCTGGATCGCGCCCAGCAACAAGTCTTGAATGGCGAGGACCCCTACCTAAAACAAAGAGGTATGGTGCGATGGCCCCGAGCCTGCTGGACTAGTACCCAGGAAGCAGATTTACCCGGTCCAAATCGGGGAGTTTATCTCAACAGAGGCTGGGTCATGGCGCAGAGCGAGCCAATTGTGCCCCTAGCAGCGTTGCGGATGCCGGGGCGGCATAACCAGCAAAACCTTTTAATGGCGGTGGCAACCGCTCGCTTAGCTGGAATTGAAGCCAGGGCGATCGCAAAAGCGGTGGCGACTTTTCCCGGCGTTCCCCATCGTTTAGAATATCTCTGCACCTGGCAAGGTGTGGACTGGATCAATGACAGTAAGGCCACAAATTACGACGCAGCCCAAGTTGGCCAAGCCTCAGTCGCTTCTCCACTCATCTTGATCGCTGGTGGAGAAGCCAAGCCCGGAGATGATCAGGACTGGATTGAAACAATTCGAGCCAGAGCGGCAGCCGTCCTGCTGATTGGCAGTGCTGCCCCCACTTTTTCCCAACGACTCCAGCAGGCGAACTACTCAGCCTGGGAAGTTGTGGAAACTCTAGAACGAGCGGTGCCGAGAGCAGTCGAGTTAGCAAAACACTATCAGGTAAAGGTGGTCCTGCTATCCCCCGCTTGCGCTAGCTTTGACCAGTACCAAAGCTTTGAGGAGCGCGGAGATCATTTTCGGAGGATTTTGTCCAGTTTTAAGTCTGGCCGCCAGGTTTAAATTGGCAACGAGCTGTTGTGTAATCTTAAACAAGTCAGAAAGACTGTCCTGGGGCGATCGCAGCTAAGGGACCTGAGAGCTTTCTCAAACACCCTGAGATATTATGGTAACCACTACAGGGATCTCTACACTTTTTCGGCAGCTAGTTTAAGTAAACTCAATCGAGAAGCAGCAGGCTTTAGATTGATTGGAGTATAAGCTATGACAGAGAGCGCAACAAACCTGAATCAACTAAGGTGTATTAGTACAGAAGAACTTAAAGATAAACTATTACAGCTTACTCAAGGCCGGGACACTGAACCTTTAAACAAGAAAGTCTGGTTTTACAAAAAAGAATTAGAGCCGATTTTTGAGGAATTGAATCGACGCAATCCATTTCCAGCTGCCGAAGATCAAGCAAGGATTATTCCCGGCGTCTGGATACCAATCTGGTCCACTATTCCTTTTCAAGACAGCTTGCCAGGACGCCTACGCGAACAGTCTTACCAAATTTTTCATAACGATGGCTATTATGCCAACATTGCCCGTTACGCTCCTGGAGGGCAACACTCATTTCTACAGAAGTTTGCAGGGTTTCTGCTAGCTTATGACTTTATGATATTGCAAAAGTTTGCGGTACAGAACGGCCAGTGGGCTATTCAAAATGTTGGCATAGAACAAGCTTTTAGACTCAGAGGAATTCCCTTAGATACTCACAGGGCAGAGAATTGGTTTTCAGCAGCAGTTCAATCCAGGCTACAACCAGCCTCCGAAAAGTCCGAATCCTCAAAAGTACCTCAGCTAAGTAGGCTAAGCCCGAACAGTGTCAAAAAAATATTCCTGGCAACCCCTTACTTTGAGCACCTCTACATAGATAGCCATTTTCGCCTAGTTAAAACCCAACGTGAAGCAAAACAACGGCCTTCTCATACAATTGCTCTGCGGGTAAGATGAAGGTATAGCTTGCGATTCATTTGTTCATTTTGTGGAAAACAAGCACTTTAGAGAACAAACGGGTTTGACCAGTTGGAATAAAGCTACACAGCTACCAAAGCAAGAGCTAGGAGGATAACAATGCGATTGAAGTCCTGGGAGTCCCCTAGAAGAAGGGGTCGAAACGATAAATCAAAGCAGGCATCGGCCAGACTTAGGCAGTTAAAGAAACAAAGCAAAACTTGGAAGAAGAAGCTGCAAGCCTCGGATCAAAACTCCGGGGCTATTTTTTGCTCAAGTAGTCTGTCCCAAGCAACTTAGTTCTACTTTCTTGTCTACCTGCCTATGTATCCTTCTGCGATCGCTTCTAAGCTGCCAACAACTGCGGAGTAGTTGAAGTATGGGAGGATAGAGTTGTCCTAGGGCTACAAGCTAAACCGCAAAAGATAGTGGAAGCAAAACCTTACTAACAGGCATTCTCAGCATAGAGCAGTACGTGACAGAGATGAGAAGGAAGATGTTAAGGAAGCGGATGAACTTCTAAGACAACATGCTTCAGGAGAGCGAGACTCTCACAAAGCAGACTTAGGCGGGACAAGCCTAAATGGGGCAAATTTGAGTGGAGGAAACCTGAGTGGAGGAAAAAAACGGACTCCAGGAAGATGTTCTCAGAGTGGCTACCAGTTTCCTCGGACTGGTCTGGTGCTGGTTCACTGTGATTGTTCCCAATCTGGCTGGATTCGAGAGTGGTTTTAAAGTTAATCACAAGGAATGCAAGATAGTTTAAGAGTAATTTTGTCCTACTCTTTAATATCTCAACATCAAGATAGATGCTTTTAGCGGAAGAGAATTGTAGTAATAACTAGGAAGCTTAAAGCAACGTTGAGTTATCTATAAGTGATCGACAAGGATTGTAGTTTAGTATTGAGTGTGCAATGAAACAAAACAGAGTAATTAACCAAGAACAAACTGAGTTTCCCTATGCGGAAGTAATTCCTAGAAAACTAATAGTTCATGGAGATGTGCGAACAGATGATTATTACTGGCTGAGAGAAAAAGATAATCAAAAAGTACTTGGGTATCTAAAGGCCGAGAATGAATATACTGAAGCTTTAACAGCGCATACTAGCCAGCTACGTGAAAAGTTATACAACGAGATTTTAGGAAAAATTAAACAGACTGATATGTCTGTTCCCTACAAGGAAGATAATTATATCTACTACAACCGCTATGAAGAAGCAAAAAACTATTCAATCTACTGTCGAAAAAAAGAAAGCGTAGAAGCTATTGAAGAAGTCATTTTAGATGTTAACCAGCTAGCAGTAGGATATGATTATTTTTCAGTTGGTGGTCTCCAAGTTAGCTCTAATCACAGTATTCTCGCCTACGGTGTGGATACAACTGGATCGGGTATATACACGCTTTGCTTCAAGGACCTAAATACTGGAGAAGCGCTACAGGATGAAATTCCCCGTGTTGTAGGTTGTGCCTGGGCAAGTGATAACAAGACTGTTTTTTATGCTGTTGTCGATGAAGCAAAACGTCCCTTTAAGATCCTCCGCCATGAGCTGGGTAGTAACATCGAGCACGATACTTTAATTTTTCACGAAACAGACACTACTTTTCGAACCTACGTTCATAAAACCAAGTCTAAGCAATACGTGATCATTGGATCTACTAGTACCCTGTCTACTGAAATGAGGTTCCTTGATGCGGGTACGCCGACTGAAGCCTTCAAGATTGTTAATCCTAGAGAGTCAGATCATGAATACTTCGTCTTTCATTACCAGGATAAGTTTTACATTCGCACAAACCTAAATGCAGAAAACTTTCGTCTGGTCGAAACCCCTGTTAGTCAACCCAGCAAGGAGTACTGGCAGGCAATTGTTCCTCATCGGGAAGAGGTATTACTAGAGGGAATTGAGATCTTTAAGGAGTACCTGGTTTTAGAAGAGCGGCAGGCAGGTTTAACAAACATCCAGATCATCAACTGGCAGACAGGTCAGAAACACTACCTGAATTTTGGTGAGCCGACCTACACAGCCTACATTTACTACAATCCTGAGTTTGATACTAACCTCTTGCGGTACGGTTATAACTCTCTTACAACCCCTAGTTCAGTCTACGACTACAACATGCAAACCCGGAAACGGGAATTGGTGAAGCAGCAGGAAGTTTTAGGTGATTTTGACCCGACAAATTATCTAGCTGAGAGAATTCACGCCCCAGCAGAAGATGGCACTACCATTCCGATTTCGCTAGTCTATCGCCAAGGCTTTCAAAAAGATAACAGTCACCCTTGCTTGCTGACTGGTTATGGGTCCTACGGTTTTAGCCTTGACCCTTACTTTAGCCCTGCCCGGCTCAGTCTACTCGATAGAGGATTTATCTACGCGATCGCCCACACTCGTGGTGGGTCAGAAATGGGCAGGCAATGGTATGAGGCAGGTAAACTATTTCACAAGAAAAACACCTTCACAGACTTCATTGCCTGTGCAGAGCACCTGATTCAGGAGAAATATACAAGCCCCAATAAACTCATCGCCTCCGGTGGCAGTGCCGGTGGGTTGTTAATGGGGGCTGTAATCAACCAGAGACCAGAACTGTTTAAGGGTGTGATCATGGATGTGCCTTTTGTGGATGTAGTCACCACCATGTTGGACGCCTCTATCCCCTTAACTGAGCAAGAGTATGACGAGTGGGGTAATCCCCATCAAAAAGACTATTACGACTATATGAAGTCCTATTCACCCTACGACAACATCAAGCCCCAAGCTTATCCAGCAATGTTAGTCACCACGGGCCTGAATGATGCCAATGTCCAGTACTGGGAGCCTGCAAAATGGGTGGCAAAACTGCGGCAAGCGAAAACTGATCACAACCTGTTACTACTGAAAACTAACATGGGTTCAGGTCACGGCGGACCCTCTGGTAGATACGAGCAATATCGAGAAACTGCTTTTGACTACGGGTTTATTTTGGACCTAGTTGGAATTAAGGACTAATCCACTTTGGCTCCAGTTTGTCAGGATAGGTGTAGTAACAAAAGCTTAAAGCTTTTTCAGGAAAGATAGCCGTGCTACAGCAACCGATTCAAGTAATTGGCGGCGGACTGGCAGGCACCGAAGCAGCCTGGCAGATTGCTCAGGCCGGCGTCCCGGTGATTCTGCACGAAATGCGGCCCCAGCGTCTCAGTCCTGCTCATCACTCAGCCCACCTGGCTGAACTGGTTTGTAGTAACTCCTTTGGAGCCCAGTCCAGCGATCGCGCCGCAGGGCTGTTGCATGCCGAACTTCGACACCTTAGTTCAGTGGTGATTCAAAAGGCAGACGAACACGCCGTGCCCGCTGGCGGGGCTCTCGCCGTGGACCGGGGACACTTCAGCCAGGATTTGACGGAAACCCTCGCCCACCACCCTCTGATTGAACTGCGTCGGGGAGAAGTAGATCAAATTCCCACCGACGGCATTGTGGTCTTAACCACTGGTCCCCTCACAAGTCCGAACTTAGCGGCAGACTTACATCGATCTAGTGGTCTAGATTATCTCAGCTTTTTCGATGCTGCCAGTCCAATTGTGGTCGGAGAGTCAATCAATCACAACGTCGCCTTTCTTGCCTCTCGCTACGACCGGGGGGAAGCTGCTTACCTCAACTGCCCCATGAACCAGGACCAATACCGGCATTTTTGGCAGGAACTTATTCAGGCTGAGCAAGCCGAGCTGAAGGAGTTCGAGCAGGATACTGCCAAATTCTTTGAGGCCTGTCTCCCGATCGAAGAGATGGCCCGACGCGGTGAAGATACCCTCCGCTACGGGCCAATGAAACCAGTAGGACTATTTGACCCCCGCAAGGGAGATTTTCGTGCTCCTGAAAACCAAGCAGTACGCCCCTACGCAGTGGTCCAGCTACGACAGGAAGATAAAGCGGGCAAACTTTGGAACATAGTTGGGTTCCAGACCAATTTACGCTGGGGAGAACAGAAACGAATCTTTCAAATGATTCCCGGACTGGAGCAAGCCGAATTTGTCCGCATGGGCGTAATGCACCGCAATACGTTTTTGAATGCCCCTCAACTCCTCCATCCAACATTGCAGTTTAAGCAGTGCCCAACCCGGCTAGCAGCAGGTCAGTTGATTGGCACAGAGGGTTATACCGCCGCCGCTGCTGGGGGTTGGCTGGCTGGCACCAATGCCGCTCGACTGGTGTTAGGACTAGATCCCCTGGTTCTCCCAGGCACAACGATGATGGGAGCACTGTTTGAATTTATCAGCTCCGCTTCCCCAAAGCACTTTCAGCCAATGCCCCCCAACTTTGGAATTTTGCCAGACCTGCCTGATCGCATTCGCAACAAGCAGCAGCGCTATGTCGCCTACCGCGATCGCGCTTTAGCCGATCTGGCTACCTGGAGCCTTCAGAATCACTCCCGTCCAGTTTCGGTTGCCAGCTAAAAGCCAGGACTGACTTTTTCGATCAAGCTAAGCAGCTTTATCTGGAACGGTAACTTGGTTGCGAGATTTCGCCAAAGCCAGTTTCTAGTGGATTTGCTAATGATCTGGAAAACCGCTATCCCACTGGATACCGAGGCATTGCCACCCCACTGCTGAGCCAACTTTTGCAGGCTACAGTGGCAACATCACCTGCCATTTACCCAGGCCCAGCGTGGCTACAAGCGCTGGCAGGGAAAACTTTGTAAATTTTGAGAGTTCTGCAACTATGAGTCACATAAAAATTGCTCAAGAAACCTGTCTCAAACGCTCCCCTAAGCAAGCAACAGAGTTACCCTCTGACGATAAGATATTCCTAAAAGTGGAGCAGGTTCTTGAGGTCAACTGGTGGAAGCAAGAAGACGACCACGTTCTATTTGAGTTAAAAGTTCCAGAAAACGGAATTTTCAACTGGTATGCCCACACTCAACACATCCAAGTCTTGCAAGGTGGTAGCGTTCAAAAATTAGAGGTTTCTCAGGAGCCTGAGCAAGCAAGTACCTCTCCTGATAGTCAGCAACTGTCTGAACACTTTCAGCTCTGGGAGTTCATAACGTCCCAGACAGCAACTCGTCATGGCATCCCTAACACGCCCCCTGAAGTCGTCATCAATCGTCTACGTACCCTATGTCAACAGATCCTTGAGCCAGCCCGCCAGGCAGTGGGTCCCCTGCGGATATCCTCCGGTTATCGTTGCCCCGCCCTCAACAGGGCTGTCGGTGGTAGCAAAACCAGTGCTCATATGCAAGGATATGCAGCAGATGTCATTCCCCTCAGTGCCAGCAAGTTAGAATTTGCCAACTGGGTAAAGTCCCACTGCAATTTTGACCAGATCATCCTTGAGTACGGCACACCCACTCATCCCTCCTGGATACACATCAGTTGTGATCCAAAAGGACGCAAACAGTTTTTCAGAATTCCCTAAGGAATGAGCAGAGTGTACCCACTCACTATTCAATCAAGCTTTTAAAGACTGGCCCAATCTACTTTCACAGGTAGGGCCAGCTTAGCGCGATCGCCGTACCATCGATCCATTGTTGGAGATCTAACTAGAGAGCTGACAAGTTGCTCACAAACTACTCAAGCAGAACTCCTTGAGCAGCCACTACAGTATGGTGATTCAAGAGTGCTACAGTATGGACTGGCGTCGTGTAATACTCCTCTGCCCTCATTAAGGTCAAGACTCTAGTTGTAGTCTTGAGATTGGTAGGATGACCAGAGAGATGCTGCAAGCTCTTGTCGTAGCAAATAATCTCCCAGAAGTACTCTGCTCCATCCTGGTCAACAATTCCAAAGTCGTGCTCACCATAGGGATCATTGTCCTCACTGAAATTGTTATAGACTCGCATTGCTTGGATCAAGGACTGCTTTTTATCACTTGGCAGGGCATCGACACCAACCGTGATCAACCAAAGTCCTAAACTTGAGTCTCCCTTTCGAAACCGATCATTAAGTTCAGCAATCTTACACTGCTGTCTTTTCATAGGGCACATAGCGCTATAGGACTTCAACGTACGTAGTTCTCAGCCCCCTGGTACTAGATTGCCACAGTCTCTGGGGCAAGTTGAGATCAAAAGCTCAGACTTCATGACAATGGTTTCTGCCCAACACCGTGACAGCAAAGGAAACGTTTTTGGAAAAGTGGGCAAAAAATGAGCAGTTTTTGATCTGGAAACTAAAGGACAGACTGGAACACACTACGGTATTCGTTCTAAATCCCAGCAGGCCAGGAGAGCTTAACTTCAGTACTCATACCTGGCGTAACAGGCTCTTAGCTTACAAGCGCAGTTCGAGCAAGCTTGGACCTATCAGTGATTACAGAACGCCCATGACGCTTCAAACTGGACATCCATTCTTCGGAATCAATGTTTACTAATCAAAGGCGGCGGGGCATTCTTAAATTGAACCTCTAGAAATGAACTGATCTGAAGGTGCAAAAGGCTGAGGCTTTAGCTGCAGGAGCAGTCAAGGTCTGAGAGATTATAAAGACTGAATCGCTGCAGGAACGCTGCCCTACGAGCAAGGACTTTTGAGGCCATGGCTAACTCCGACAACCCCCTGATTGAGCTGCCCAGTCATCCGCTTGAGTATCGCGCTATTGGCTTGATCAGAGGACTCTATGTGCCTGATGAGGAAAAGGGGAGCCGGGGAATACTGATCACGCCCGATGAAACTCAGATCAAAGCCTTCATGGGATGGTTGCAACCCTACGCGGAAAAGTATCTTGACCTAAGCGAGGAGCACCTGTGGGTTGTTTATCCCAGGCGATACCCCGCAAAGGATGCAATCAGCGTTCAGCTCAAGGGGTTTCGGCAAGCTAAACCTGATCAGCTCCTCCCAGAGGGTGACGGTTACTTCTCAATTCGCGGTGAGGTGACTCAGCGTCAAGACAAGGCAGGCTTTGTAGTAGTCAAGGTGAGGCGAAATCGGACGGATTCCAGCAAAGTGAAGGAAATCATCATTCGCCTGGAGGGATTTGTTCCACCGGAAACAGTGGGTCAGTTCTGTGAGTTTGAGTGTGAGCGTGACGGTCACGATCTAGTGATTGTAGATGGAAAACCCATCGCACCTTTGCAATCAACCGAAAAGCAGCAGGAGACAAAGTCAAATACCCTGCCGAAGCCAACGCGAGGAGGGAAGCAACCACCGAAAAAGTCGAATCAGAACTCAACCCCACACCAGGGGATGCAGGCTAAACAGCGACATCTTGAAAAAAAATGAAGGCATCTAGTGCAGTGGCTGGTCTATCTGGTGTTCAGGATTCTCTCTATCCTTTGCTAGGGTATCAGGAAGAATGCTTAAGTTAGGACTCCTGGGTACTGGGTCGTAGCCGCCAGGGTGGAAGGGATGGCAACGTAACACCCGCCGAATCGCCATCCAACTTCCCCGCCACGGGCCGAACCGTTCGACTGCTTCTAGGGCATACATTGAACAAGTAGGTTGATACCGGCAGGTGGGTAGGATCAGGGGAGAAACGAAAATCTGATAACCCCGAATTAGACTTAAGATTAATCTTTTTAATACTCCCATGCTTGCTATAGTATCAATCTGCTATTTGAACTGGAAAACCTCAGGACCTATACTAGAAGTCCTGACCAAAATTTAAGAGGAAGTTGCATGTCGCGATATCGAGGCCCACGCCTCAGAGTAATACGTCGCCTGGGAGATTTACCAGGTTTAACCCGTAAGACTGCCAGACGGTCTTATCCTCCTGGGCAGCATGGGCAAGCTCGCAAGAAGCGCTCTGAGTTTGCCTTGCAACTGGAGGAAAAACAAAAACTTCGCTTCAACTACGGCGTATCAGAAAGACAACTTGTCCGCTACGTCCGTAGGGCTCGCCGCGTCGGGGGTTCTACCGGGCAAGTACTGCTACAAATGTTGGAAATGCGGCTGGATAATGTCATCTTTCGCTTGGGCATGGCTCCGACGATCCCAGCCGCTCGTCAACTTGTCAATCATGGTCATGTAAAGGTCAATGACCGTGTCGTTTCAATCGCCAGCTACCAATGCCGACCGGGAGAAGTGATTGGCGTGCGCGATCGCGATCGCTCCCGTCAACTGGTAGAAGCAAACCTCCAATTCCCCGGTTTGGCAAATTTGCCAGCCCACCTGGAGTTTGACAAGAATAAACTGGTTGCCAGGGTCAATGGTGTCGCAGATCGTGAGTGGGTTGCCTTGCAAATCAATGAACTGCTGGTGGTTGAATACTACTCCCGCAGGGCATAGGCCGACGATGGGATTCGCTGCACTGGTTACAGTTGAGGAATCAGGGCCTGAGTTAGCGAGCAGGTACTACGGTGGTTAAGGGTGGAAGCGATCCGACTCGACTGTTGCTTGTAGCTGAGCCTCCGGCCCGGACTAGGTCTAACTCTTGTTTTTGCTCACGGGCCAAATTTAATAGTGCTTCCTTCTCTCTGGTTCCTTGCTGCTCCAGTTCCAGCACCCTGCGACTGTTGCGAGCCAGTTCTAGTTGGTCTTTAACCTGCTGTTGCGCTGCCTTGACTGCTTGATGGGCCAGCTTGAAGCTATCCATTGCCAGTTTCCTCGACACCTGAGCAGCTTCTATCTTTTGGCGGCCCCCTGCTATCTTTGCCATCGCCAGTTCGGTTTTGGCATCGGTGATTCGCTGGCGGGTTCGCATCTCTCTGATCCGGGCTTCTAGAACTATTCTTCCGGCTAAGAATTGATTTTGCCTGATCTCACTTTCTAGGGCAGACTTGGCTTGTGCCTCCGCTAGGGCCAAGCTAGCAAACCGCTGCTGCTGGGCACGGTCCTCTAGGACTTGGCGGCGCTTAATAATTTGCAAGGGAGTAGTCCGGGAGAATCTGGAGAGTTCTGTGAGTTCCCGCTCGAGTTGAGTTTGGACCGCAATACTCTTCTGAGTATTGTCATTCAGCTGCTCAGCGATCGCTTGGGCTCTGGTCAAGGCGCCGATCTGGTTTTGGATCAAAGTTTGCTCTAAGTTATCTTGAGCACCAGCTAAGCGGGTGCGGCTTCTGGTCAGTGTACTCTGCCGCTCCACGGTGGTAAGGAGAACATCTTGAGCATCCTTGTCGCGCTCCAATTCGGCTACAGCCCGCTCTAAGCTTTTTTTCTCCTGTTGGGCCTGCTGTTCTATCGCTTGAATTATCTCTGCTGGGGTACAGGTGGAAGTGCTAATGGAGCAAGGACTTGCCTTGGCAGGCTGGCTCAGGAGGGGGCTGGCAACGAGGGTTGTCGTGATAGCACTCAGCGTGACGAAGTTGTTCACAGTCTTGATAAGCCGGGTAACCATTGATCTATCCTCTATATGGCTAGGCTTAGTATTGACAGATTAGCAAGCTACCGAATCAGATAGCAATTTAGTTTTCTGGCTCAATCCTAGCTAAAGCCTGATTCTACAAAGCGGTACGTTTACTTGGACTTAGCTTCTAGGTTTTCCAGGCGGCTCTTAAGTTCTTGATTGTCCTTTTTCAGTTGATCCAGTTCTTGTTGGAATTTTTTGACGGCCTGGTCTGAATTTGCCTGTTTGCGTACCCCTGCAATGGCTTCTTCGGCAATGCGACGAACACGGCCATCAGGCGTTTGGTCTGCCAAGGCTTGGAGAATACTAATTGCTTTAAGAGTTTCCATTTGACCTAGGGCAACAGCCACTGAGACTTGGGTGAGAAAAAACGTCTCTCGACACAGGTCTGCGAGTCGATCTAGAATTCGCTCTAGATTGGAGCTGGTTTGGCCGATAGAAATTGTTC
The DNA here is from genome assembly GCA_041748155.1 of Thermosynechococcaceae cyanobacterium. Classification (GTDB taxonomy): domain Bacteria; phylum Cyanobacteriota; class Cyanobacteriia; order Thermosynechococcales; family Thermosynechococcaceae; genus JBGTDT01. Next base: position 23,540 of record JBGTDT010000131.1, read on the forward strand.
CTAGAGCCCGGATTGCTGCTAAGCGGAGAGCTTGAGACATACCGGGGGTTGTATATTCCAAGATTAACTCCAGCGCCTCTTGAGATGTTTTCATTTGGCTCAAGCCCGCGATCGCCCCGGCACGAACCGTTTCATTCCAACCTGCTCTTGACTTGAGGATGGATTTGAGCACCTTGAGCACTTTATCTGATCTGGACTTATCTCCAAGACCAGCCTCAGCAATACCGCCAATCGCACGAGCTGCTGCCGCCTCCACGTAATAGCTCGGATCGCCTTTGTCCACTAAGGGCTTGAGGGCCTTGTAGCTCTGAGCAGTCTTAATAGTGGCGAGGGCTTCTACAACTGCCCGGCGCACTCTGGGGTCGTCATCCTTTAAACCGATAACCAGACCATCAAAGGCTTGGTCTAGGGCGATCGCGCCAAGCTGCTTGCTAACCTCTGCCCGCACACCCCAGAACGGATCAGATCGGAGGGCCGTAGATAGCGCCTTTACCGCCTCCAGTCCCCCTTTTTTGCTCAAAGCCTCAGCACCATGGATACGGGAAACCGGGTCTGGGTCGAATTGCAGTTGGGCTTTAAGTTCCGGCAGCGGGTACTCCAGGCTCACCTGCTTTAGGTAGGCATTGCCAACATCAAAACTGACAAACTCGGGTTTAGTCTCCAGGGGAAAATAAAAGCTTTGCTCCTGCTCATAGACGCGAACGGTAAAGGTTTTAAGTTCCCAGAAGCGCTGCTGAGAGTTCTGACCAGGTTCTGATTGCGTGTAGCCGAAGCCAAGGGGAAGCTTTAGATCAAATAAATCGCTGCCCTCTTTTGCTTGAGTTTGGGTGACCGTAATCTTTGCCAGGTGAACGTCTGCATCCCAGGCGTAGGTAACTTTGTATTCTGGATGCCCACCCCGGTAAACGTACTGATCAAAGAGGAAGTTGAGGTTGCGTCCGGTTGCCTTTTCAATCGCTCGGAGTAAGTCAATGGTCTCGACTGTGTTGTGGGCGTTATCCTGCACAAAGGTCTGGATGGCGACCCAAAAGAGGTCTTCACCCAACTCTGCCCGCAGCATGTGGTAGACACAAGCGCCCTTCTCATAGAGATGGCGATCGTACAGTTCGATCGCTTCCCGGTAGACGTGGGTGACAATCGGTCGTCGGTAGCGACCACTGTCTTCGGCAAAATAGTTGCGAGCCTCTCGCAGCCGGTAGTAAGCAGCATCCTCAGGACTGTACTCGTGCTCAGTCCACATCACCTCTGAGTAAGATGCCATCCCCTCCTTTAACCAGGCGTGGGACCAGTGCTTGATCACCACCAAGTCTCCAAACCACTGGTGGGCCAGCTCGTGGGCCACTAAACTTTCAGTAGACTGATTATCTAGGGCCGCGCGTTCGTCCAGCAGGCAGCGATCCGTTAGCAACGTGGTAGAAGTGTTTTCCATCCCACCGAAGATGAAGTCATCCACGCAGACTTGGGCGTATTTGGGAAAGGGGTAGTCGTAGCCATACTTTTGACTGAAGAAGGCAATCATCCGAGGAGTTTTGCCCATACTGCGGCGGGCATCCTCCTCTCGGCCTTTTTCCACGTAGTAGGTTACGGGCCTACCCTTCCACTCGTCTCCGATTTCGGCAAAATCCCCGACAGCCAAGGTCATCAGGTAGGTGGGGTGGACTTGAGTTTGGGACCAGTGGTAGATCTTATCGTTGCCTGCTGCGACAGTTTCCACCAATTCACCGTTGGAGATCGCCAAGTATTCTTTAGGAACTTTGATGCGGATTTCAGAAGTTGCCAGTTGTCCGGGGTAGTCAAAGCAGGGAAACCAAAACCGCGAGTCTTCATCTTCTCCCTGCGTCCAGACCTGAACGGGCTTGTTGGGGTAGTCTTTAGTCGGGCCCAGGAAATAGATGCCGCGTTGGGGCTTTTCGACGCTGTAGGCGATCGCTAAGGTAATCGCCTTCCCGACCTGAGTAGACTGCTTGAGCTGGACATGCAACCGTTCGCCATCGTAATCAAAATGTTGCTTGGTTCTCCCCACCCTCACAGACTGGATATTTAAATTCACGGCATCCAGGGTGAGTTGGTCAATGCCGCTGCGGACAGGTTTAAGCTGGATCTTACAGGTGCCATCGTAACTCTGATTCGGGATATCCAAGTCTAGATCTAGGAAAATATGGGCTACCTGCCCAGGGCGATCCGGGTTGTAGTGGGGACGGGCCCCTGGTAGCTCAAAAGACTGACGGCCATTACTGTCCGGATCAAAGTATGACTGTGGCATAGCAGCAGTAAAGCGGGTAAAGAAGGCTGACCCAGAATAGCTGATCAGGCTCCAATCAGCCTCCTGAGCTTGCAAAGGAGTGTGTCCCAGTTTAGCTTAATCGCGCTGTTCTATGAGTGTGGTGAAGCTGTCAAATGATGGGAGAACCATATTTTGCAGGATTGTCTAAACTGCCCTGGAGGCTTTGCTTGCGATCGCCCAGTGCTAACAGACGCAGGCACTCGGCGATCGCAGTAAATGATTAGAGTCAGTTTTGGCCCCCAGGATCTGGACCTGACTGAGCAGGATAGCACTGGGTTAGCTGGTCATGGTAAGCCTGGGTTCAGTCAAGCCCAAACGGGGGCTAAATTTCAGGCGGTAGTAGAAGGCCCGGGTCCAGATCTCCAATCGCTCGCGATGAGTAACCGAGGCCAGGTAATGTTTGATTACCTTTTGCTCCTCAAGCCCTCGAATCTGCCAGCATTGGCTTAGCCCGTTAGCCAACAGCCGGTGGGTAAACCCTGATAAAGACGGAAACTTAACCCGCATCCAGTAGGCAGTCAGGACAAGAATTTTGGCCCTGAGTTGTTGCTGGTTAGCCCTGAAGGCACAGGCATTCTTGCCGTGGATCTGCTGAACTGCCAACTCCTGGTCTAGATAAAACCCTTGACTGAGAACCAAGGCAGTTAGCTTCAGGTAATTGTCACTGGTGATCCGAATTACCTCAGGCATGGGCAAGATGAGTTGCAGTAGCGATCGCCGAAAGCAGAGGCCGGAGGTGGCAGGCGGCGTGAAGGGGAGTTTTCCTTGATTCAGGCAGGAGCGAAAATCGCACCGTCGTAATGGACCTTCATCAGTGTCTTGATACATTGTCTGGGCAGGGGTATTGACCAGCCACAGGGGGTGAAAGCACCACTCTAGAGCCGGGTCTTGGGCGAATATCGTTGCGATCGCCGCGACTTTGCCGGGTATAAACCAGTCATCGGCATCTAAAAAACAGATCATCTCGCCCTGGCTGGCAGCAAAACCGGCATTAAAGGCTGAGGCTTGCCCCCCATTTTCTTTAAGCACAGGGACAATCTGGTTGCCGTAGCGCTCGATGATCTGCCGCGACTCATCTGTAGAACCGTCGTCTACGACAATTACCTCGGTAGAAGTGTAGGTCTGGTTCAGTGCGCTATTGATCGCCTCTTGGAGAAACCGCCCGTAGTTGTAGTTGTTAATAATGATGCTGACAAGAGGACTATCTTTCATGATCTACTTTCCCGCAAAGAATCCCTTGCAAATACGATGTACAAGCTGCAATTTCCAGAGCATTTTGCAGGTACGCTGCTAAGCCTGAAGCACTTTGGTAGAATTAATCTCTACTAGACTCGCCATCAAGCTGTAGCCAAATTCGTTCCCAAGCTCTGAGATATTTGACATACGAGACAAAGATGAACTCCATGCTCTGCTGATTACCCTGTAACTTATAAGAGCGCAGGTTAAAAACATCCTCAGGGAAGGCAGTAAATCCTGGAACGCGTCTGCCAACCCTGAAAGAGTAAGAATAATCTTTATTGATTCAAATTCTGGTAGCCACCTAGGAGACGAGCCACCTTTTTACCCACTTGACTCAGAGAGTCCCTGGCGGAAGGTCCAAAGAGTAAACTGGAAGAACAGGGGAAGCTTCTGCAAGTTAGAGATGGTGAAGTGATAGCAATGAGGCTACCTAATTCCTGTTCGAAGCTCTAATCCTTGACTGGAAATGTCTATAACTAAGGAAAGCATAAGCCTGCCGAAGCAGCAAAGCTGTGCTTCAAGTTGCTGTATCTACAGCCTAAAGAGGAATTTTTTAATGCGGATGGCGAGACTCGAACTCGCAAGGCTAACGCCACACGCCCCTCAAGCGTGCGTGTCTACCGATTCCACCACATCCGCCCACATTCTGCTTGAATAAGCTGAAGTAGCTTTGCTATATCAGCATAGCTTACAGCAGTTTTTTATTATATGGGACTCGGAGATCTCAAGCCAACCGGACTGACCTACCGATGTCAACACCGTTGGCAGGTATCGCGTTCGCTTCGCCCGTACTGCCTCAATTTGAATTCCCAACTCCTGTTTGAGCACGTCTCGATAGAGAAACACAACCGCATTAAGGGCTTGATCCTGAGTTGAGGCAGCCACCTGCTCCTTCACTGCCAGATGGGTCAGAAATGCTTCTAGCTCAGCACTGCTCATCTCCTTAGGATGACGCTTGTTGTGAAACAAGATGTAGCGCCGAATCCAGTAGATATAGCTCTGTTCAGTTCGATAAGAGTAATGCTTGAGGCGAATCGTGTCCCGTACCTGGTCCAGTAGCTTTCGAGGTTGTGATTCCATCGGGGTACGAAGGATTTCCATGTATCGTTGGTATCCAGGATGCTATCTAGAAATCTCCGCATCTTTCACTGGAAGATATACTGAAATTTTCAGTGTAGCCACCTGTAGTGGGGTACTATACCGACAACTTGTCAGTCTATTTACCCGAAACTGGAAGATACGCTGAAAGCTAAGTAGGTACACCTAAACAAACTCAAGATACTAATCAACAGAAGTCGTTGTGTAGAGTGGCTTTCATAGTTTGTACATTTTGGGTTTAACTAAGTTGATCTACTTATCAGTCTATCCACCCTAATCAGAGTGCTATATGGAAAAAGTCAGTCTAATAACTAGTTCGGCGGCGGAGGGCTTCCGTGGCATGCAGCCGTTCGAGTTCCACAGCGTCGAGTTGATGCACCTGCCCGACGAGCCGCGAGTGTGCGGACACGCTCGAAACCCTGAACCTGCATAGGAGAGAGTCATGACCTTAAGCGTTACCAACCACCTCAACTTCCGTGGCGATGCTCGTGCGGCGCTGGAGTTCTACCAGTCCGTGTTCGGCGGCGACATCACCATCATCACCTACAAGGACGCCCAAAACGTCCAGGATCCGTCTGAGGCGAATCAGGTGATGTGGGGCCAAGTCGCCGCCAACAACGGATTCCGAGTGATGGCGTACGACGTGCCGTCCCGGATGCCGTGGGACCAAGGCAAGAATGCGTTCTTCGTCTCTGTCCGCGGTGACTCGGACAAGGAAATCGCCGCGTTCTGGGAAAAGCTCTCCGACGGTGCGACCGTCGCGCAGCCGCTCGCGCCGTCGGGGTGGACGCCACTGTACGGCATGCTCAAGGACCGCTTCGGCATCACGTGGGTCCTAGATGTCGCTACGGAGTATAAAGCACCCTGAACAAAAAATAAACGAATGAGTCTAAAGCATTCAATGTATGCGCTCGATACGGAGCGGGCGGCGTCCGGCTGAGCGGGCCGGGGCTGGAGGCGCTTGCCAGGATCAACTTCGACGCCGACCTGCGGGCCAGGAAGTCGTGGTCGCTGTGGGGCCAAAGGCACGCCGAACCAGGCGCTGCAGCAGACGGCGGGGGCATCTAGCGTTTCTGGGGTTCATAGCTGCAGCAGCGGCGGGGGCTGCTGAGCTTAGTCGTTAGACGTACTGATTCAGGAATGCTAAATCGACTCCCACAGTCGAGGACGAGGTTGACCGTTTAGTTGCCGGTGGCTGTCCGCTAGCAGAGTAGGGATATCTAAATTTTCTGGGCAGCGGGGTAGGCAGTCCCCACACTCATTACAGCGGTTGGCTTTCATCCCCGGGAACCAGTGTCCAGCGTTTTCAAACATCTGGTAGCGGTATTGACCAAACGCCTGCATATCGTAGGCGATCGCCAGGTTACGGAGTCTCAGGACTTCTGGAATGTGAATTCCTTCCGGGCAAGGCAAGCAGGCATAGCACTGGCTACAACGGTCTGTACCCAGGGCATCAGCTTGGTGCTGGTTGAGTCGCTCTAGTACTGCTAGCTCTGAGTCTGTCAAGGAACCCGCCTGATCAGCTACTGCCAAGGGCAAGTCAAGTTCTGCTGGGTTTGCTGCCCCCACACTTAAGGTCGTGATGCGGCGATCGCTGAGTAGGAAACGATAGTTGAGGTGCAGTGGAGAGAATGGAGCACTCAGCGCTTGCAGAGCTTCTGGCGGGGTATACAGCAGCCCACCCTTGTCCGCCGGAGAAATAATGAACACGCCCATGTCTTTTTGCTGAGCCAGGTCAATCGCCGGGGCGTTGCGCTGAAAAAAGTAAGTGTAGTGAAGATTGACAAACTCAAACAGGTCGGTGGCGATCGCAGCTAGAATCACCTCCAAAGCTGCATGAGTCGAAAAGCCAACGTGTCGAACTCGCCCGTCGGACAGCGCCTGACGCACAGCTTGCATACAGCCGCAGGTTGCTTGCACCCACTCCAAGTGTTCCCACGTATTCAGGCCATGAATTGCCAGGTTGTCTACATAGTCCAGATTCAGACGCTGCAGGGATTCATCAATGCAGCGGTCCATCACCGCCGAGTCTGGCACAGGGGTTAGTTTGGTCGTGATATGTACGTTGCTGCGGGGCCCTAATAGTCCGGCCTGTAGTGCTCTACCCAAGTAGGACTCACTGTTGCCGTAACCCTGCGCTGTCTCAATGTGGTTAATACCTAGCTCAAGAGCCCGCTGTACCGTCCTCTGAGCATTTTCTGCTGAGGCCAGGTAGCGCATCGTTCCCAGGGAAAAGGCAGAGAGGTGCAGATTTGTTTTGCCAAACCGGCGGTAATGCATGGCTCAGGCCGATGCTTGATCTGTCTCACCCTGACTGTCACCCTGGTGGGTAAAGTCCTCTGGGCTGAGGTTGGAGAGAAAGTCGCGAAAAGCTTGCCGCTCCGCCTCATCAGCATCTCGATCTACGGGAATAGAGGCATCAGCAACAACTTCTTCCAAAACCCAGATGGAGCAGTCAGTCCGCAGTGCTAGGGCGATCGCGTCACTGGGACGGGCATCAATTTCTTTCTTCGCTTCTCCCTGCTGCACGGTAAGAACGGCGTAAAAGGTATTATCCTGCAAGGCATGAATAACGACTCGTTCTAAAGTCATCCCCCAGGTTTTCAGAAAACTGACCATCAAATCGTGGGTTAAGGGCCGAGGTGGGCGCTGGTTTTCCAGAGCGCTCAAGATTGCCCTGGCCATATCTTGGGTAATCCAGATTGGTAGAGCCCTGCGTTCCGTGGCATCTTTCAAAAGCACGATAGGAATGCGAGTTGCCGCATCTAATGCAATTCCAGCAACTTTCATTTCGATCATTAGCTTAGCCTCTAGAATTATGGTAGGCGCACGAAGCAAACCAAAGCCTGTTGCGACTCTTTGCTAGACAGAATGCATAGCTCTATATTCTAAGAGATCAGCAATTCAAGGTAGTCAAAACAATATCCTAAAACTGAGTCGGACTCTAGACCTGATCAGTAATTCAGTAATGATGTTATCCCTGTCCTCATCGTAGCTACCGCCCTTCTAGTTTGGCAATGTGAATTCCCTAACCTCACCCGGTTTAGGGCTTACTCCTGATCAGCCTGCCTCCATGTCAAAGCGACCTGCCTATCCAGCTCCATCAGAAGCTAGGCAGACAGGTCGCTAATTAGGAATGATATTAAGGTGCCTTTTTAAAACAGACCTAACGTTAAAGACTTATCAATGGGGAAGGTAGCACCGACACCTAGCCAAATAGTGACCAGTGTACCCACTAAAAAGAAGGTTGTTGCCACAGGTCGCCGGAAAGGGTTCTGGAACTTGTTCACATTTTCAATGAATGGAACTAAGCACAGACCAATCGGAATCAGGGTCATCAAAACAACACCCAGCAATTTGTTGGGTACAGTCCGAAGAATCTGGAAAACCGGATAAAGGTACCACTCTGGTAAAATCTCCAGTGGGGTTGCAAAGGGATCAGCGGGCTCACCGACCATCGCTGGATCCAGTACTGCTAGACCGACGCAGCAGGCAATAGAACCTAAAATTACGACGGGAAAAACATAAAGTAGGTCGTTGGGCCAAGCAGGTTCCCCATAATAATTGTGACCCATCCCTTTTGCTAGTTTTTCCAGTAGCTTAGGATCACTCAGCTCCGGCTTTTTCTGTACTTTTGCCATGGTTAAATGTGCTCTCCTAGAAGTGACTTACAAAGGACCTGAGATGCCTTGCTTACGAATCATGAGGAAGTGTAGCAGCATGAATACGGCAGTTAGCCAAGGCAGCACAAAGGTGTGTGCACTATAATAGCGAGTTAGGGTAGCTTGCCCCACACTCGAACCACCGCGCAACAGATCAGAGATGGTGGTGCCGACCACTGGAATAGCCTCTGGTACACCAGAAACAATTTTGACGGCCCAGTAACCTACTTGGTCCCAAGGCAGGGAGTAACCAGTCACACCAAACGAAACCGTGATGACGGCAAGGATCACCCCTGTTACCCAGGTTAGCTCCCGTGGCTTTTTGAACCCGCCAGTTAAATACACCCGGAACGTATGTAGGATCATCATCAGCACCATCATGCTGGCGGACCAACGATGGACAGACCGGATCAACCAACCGAAGCTAACCTCTGTCATCAAACTCTGAACAGAGGTAAAAGCCTCAGTGACGGTAGGGTGGTAGTAAAAGGTCATGGCAAATCCAGTTGCAAACTGGATTAGGAAACAAGTAAGCGTAATTCCACCAAAGCAGTAAAAAATGTTGACGTGAGGTGGCACGTACTTGCTTGTAACATCTTCAGCGAGTGCCTCAATTTCAAGGCGTTCCTCAAACCAGTTGTATGCTTTAGAATCGGTTACCTGCTTAGAAAACATGCAGCAAGAGTTCCTGAGAATGTATTGCTTTCTATGAAAAATGTAACATAGTCCAAAGGAAAGGTTTAGAAAACGAGTTACAGTTTTCCGAGTAAGCTGTGGCATTGTTTCAAGGCATAACTAGGCTAGGGCTAGCTCAGAATTTTAAGGTTTTCTACCAGTCGCTAGAAACCTGGAGTGAAGCTAATATTTACATCATGATCAAACGAATTTTCTGGGTTGGGTTGCTGCTGATCTTAGAGGCTGTTACTTTTGGCTGGACCTCAACTCCTGCTCAAGCTCTGGCTGAGGAGCAAAAGCTTTTTAATGAAGCTTGGCGAGTTGTCAGCCAAGCTTATTTTGACGACTCCTTTAATCACCAAAATTGGTGGCTAGTCCGGCAAAAGGCTCTGAGGCAGCCCTTCAAAAACCGAAAAAGTACTTATGCAGCGATTCAGCAGACGTTGGCAAGTCTGAATGATCCGTTTACTCGACTGCTAACGCCTGAGCAATATCGCAGCTTGCAAACTAGCACTGCGGGGGAACTAACCGGGGTTGGATTACAAATCGCGCTGAATTCTGAAACGGGTCAGTTAGAGGTAATCGCACCTGTTCAAGGTTCTCCGGCTGAGCGTGCTGGCATACAACCACGGGATCGAATCGTGAGGATTGATGGCATTTCTACTGCTGAACTCAGTTTAGATGAAGCAGCAGCGCGGATGCGGGGAGCGATTGGGACCTCTGTTAGACTCACGGTAGAACATCTGGAGCAGCCTACCAGCCAACCCCTGGAAATTCAGTTGAAGCGCGATCGCATTGCCCTCAATCCCGTTCGAACCGAGCTACGTTCCCAGGCAGGGGGGGGATCGATTGGCTACATTCGTCTAAGCCAGTTCAATGCCAATGCCGTGAATGCTATGAAGCAAGCCATTACCCGGCTTGAGGAACAAGGAGCCAGTGGCTACATTCTAGATCTACGCAATAATCCAGGCGGGCTGCTGCAGGCAGGTATTGAGATTGCTAGTCTTTGGTTAGACCATGGCACTATTGTTTATACTGTTAGCCGCCAAGGAATTTTGGGTAACTTCATTGCCGATGGACACTCAATCACTCAAGACCCGCTTGTGGTACTAGTCAATCAAGGAACGGCCAGTGCCAGTGAAATTCTTGCCGGAGCACTTCAGGATAACCAGCGAGCTCGCGTTGTGGGTGAGAAAACTTTTGGTAAAGGGCTAATTCAGTCTTTATTCAACTTATCAGATGGTTCGGGATTAGCGGTCACCGTGGCGAAATACGAGACGCCCGACCATCATGACATCAACAAGGTAGGAATTATACCGGACCAAATTGTGCCGCTGAATATCGTCAATCGACAGCAGATCACTACTGAGATGGACCAACAGTATCAAGCCGCTGTTCAATTACTGAATTCGAGTCCGGTATTGGCTGGTGCTACCTAACACAAGCCGGACTTACCACGACCCCCTGCACGGGGCAATTACCCTTGAGAAAAGCGATCCAACGGAAGCACTCTTGATCTCCCTGGTTGATACGCCGGCATTTCAACGGTTGCGGCGAATCCGCCAATTGGGCACAGCTAGCTTAACGTTTCATGGGGCTGAAGGTTCGCGCTTTACTCACTCGCTGGGGGCGATGGCGGTGACGCGCCGGGTCTTTGATCGCCTGGTCAAGTCCTACCCACAACTTCGGCCCTATCGACCTCTCGTCCTCTGTGCTGCTTTACTCCATGATTTAGGACATGGCCCGTTTAGTCATACGGGGGAGGAAATTTTTGGTGGAAATCATGAAGTCTGGACTCGGCGGATTTTAAGGGAATCTGAGCCGATTCACCAGCACCTGGATCAGTTTCATCCTGCTTTAGTTGACGAGCTACAGCAGGTTTATCTGAAAGAGTACCCGGTTCCCCTGATTTGCCAGTTGGTCTCCAGCCAGCTAGACTGCGATCGCTTAGACTACCTGATGCGAGACAGCTACTTCACAGGAGCCTCCTACGGCAAGCTAGACCTAGATCGCATTCTCATGGCCCTAGATTACGAGCCAACTAGCCAGAAACTCGTAGTTGCCCATAAAGGAATGGCCGCGATCGAGCACTACTTGGTTGTCCGCTACTTCATGTACGCTCAAATCTACAACCACCACAAAAACATTGCGGCATCCTGGGTTTTGGAGCAGGCGTTTGTTCGAGCTAGAACTCAGTTGGCAAAGGGCCAGGTAGAAGCAGATGCAACGGTTACAGCATGGTTAACGCAGTCCTCTGACCAGTTATCCCTCGCCCATTACCTGGCAGCAGATGACGGCGTTTTTAGTTATCACCTGCACCGCTGGCGAGATAGTACAGACCCGGTACTATCAGATCTCTGTCGTCGGTTCTTAGACCGGGATCTGCTTAAAGCACTAGATGTCAGTCAACTGGATGTCAGTCAACAGCAAATACTGCGCCAGCAAACTGATCAACTGCTTGAGCAGGCGCGCTTTCAGCCAAAGTACTACACTGGCCTCCGGGTAGCCCTGAGCCGAGGATATACTCTTTACCAACGGGGGATTGAGCTACAAACTACCAGCGGCCTGCAAGAGATCAGCAAAGTGTCGCCGCTTGTGCAAACCTTAACTCAGCCGTTTCGACGGGCCTGGCTTCTGTATCCTCGTGAGATTGAGCCTGATCTGTTAGCTCTGTACCGCGATTTGTCGGTTTTATAACTGATCCCCGAACTGTCGAGTGGGGCAAGAACCCAGCCTTTCTGAGTGATTTCGACCCCGGCAAAATCTGCTTCGGGGCTGAGGACCAATTATGAAATAATGTTGTACAACTTAATACAGTTATTCATCTTTATTTAGTTCCTGCCTTCCAGTCTAAGAACCCCTGTGCAGATTCTTACCCAAGCTCAACTTGTTCGCTACTTAAGAGAAGAGTTGGCAATTCCGATCTCCTCAATCGCGATCGCGCTTCGACATTGCGAACAAAACGTAAACCTGCTGCCTGTAGTCCTTTGGCAGTACGGGCTCATCACTATAGGGCAGTTAAATCAAGTTTTGGCTTGGTTAGAAACAGTTTAGTCAGCCCATACGGAGTGTTAATCACAAAATGCCTGTTAAAAATCAACCCCGACCCCCTCGCTTTCGCCAGATCACTAATATCTTGCTGCTGGTGTCGGGTTTATTCTTGCTTGTAAATATAATTTTCCCGGGTTTGTTTGCCCCGCCTACGCCGCAAGTACCCTACAGCCTGTTCATTCATCAAATTGAATCAGGAGAGGTCCAAGGAGCCTCTATTGGGCAAAATCAGATCCGCTACCAGCTTAAATCTGAGCCTAGCAGTGAGCAGCCCAGCCCTGTATTTGCGACTACACCAATCTTCGATCTGGAATTACCAAAGCTACTCGAGGAAAAAGGGGTTGAGTTTGCCGCCACCCCCCCGCCCAAGAATGGTTGGCTTACAGGTCTACTGAGCTGGGTGATTCCACCGCTAATCTTCGTTGCTGTCTGGCAGTTTTTTCAGAATCGCGGCGGGGGTGGTTCCCAAGGTGTGCTTTCAATTGGCAAGAGTAAGGCGAAAGTTTACGTTGAAGGAGAAGCAGCTAAAACGACTTTTGCTGATGTTGCTGGCGTTGAAGAGGCCAAAACAGAACTGGTCGAGGTGGTCGACTTTCTCAAAGATTCAGCACGTTTTACCGAGATTGGGGCCAGGATTCCCAAAGGGCTACTCTTGGTAGGGCCGCCCGGAACGGGCAAGACTCTGCTTGCTAAAGCTGTTGCCGGGGAAGCAGGGGTTCCTTTCTTTAGTATCTCCGGCTCTGAATTTGTGGAAATGTTTGTTGGAGTCGGCTCCTCTCGGGTTCGAGATCTGTTTGAGCAAGCAAAGAAGCAAGCCCCGTGTATTGTTTTTATTGACGAGCTGGACGCAATTGGCAAGTCTCGCGGCGGTAATGGTTTTTATGGGGGCAACGACGAGCGGGAGCAAACCTTGAATCAACTCTTGACCGAGATGGATGGGTTCGCAGCCGACAAAACTGTAATTGTTCTGGCTGCAACCAATCGCCCGGAAATACTGGACTCGGCCTTGCTGCGTCCCGGACGGTTTGACCGGCAGGTGCTGGTAGATCGCCCTGATCTATTGGGACGAGAGGAAATTCTCAAGATTCATTCCCGCAAGGTCAAATTGGGTCAAGACATCGATCTCAGGGCGATCGCCACGCGGACCCCTGGCTTTGCTGGCGCAGACCTAGCCAATCTTGTCAATGAGGCCGCCCTCCTAGCTGCTCGCGAGCGTCGCGAGGCCGTGGCCCAAGAAGACTTTGCTGAAGCAATTGAGCGGGTGGTTGCCGGTCTAGAGAAGAAAAGCCGCGTGCTGAATGATAAAGAGAAAAAGATTGTAGCTTATCACGAAGTGGGCCATGCCTTAGTCGCTGCCCAGATGCCAGGTAGTGGTCGAGTGGAGAAGATCTCAATTGTACCGCGCGGGATGGCCGCCCTGGGTTATACCTTACAGTTGCCCACTGAAGACCGCTTCCTTTTAGATGAAGCTGAACTTCGGGGTCAGATCGCGACTATGCTGGGCGGGCGATCAGCAGAAGAGGTCGTATTTGGCAGTATCACGACGGGAGCTTCCAATGACCTACAACGCGCCACCGACGTAGCAGAGCGGATGGTAATGACCTACGGCATGAGCAAAGTACTGGGTCCTCAAGCTTATGAGCAGCAGCAAGCCATGTTTCTGGGGAACGGAACCACAAATCAACGCCGACCGATGAGCGAACAGACTGCTGAGGCGATCGACAGCGAGATCAAGGAGATTGTAGAAGCTGGTCACCAGCAAGCTTTAGATGTTCTTCAACATAACCGGGACTTACTGGAGACGATCACGACTCAACTGCTAGAAACTGAGGTGATTGAAGGCAAGACTCTTCAACATTTGTTGAACCAGGCTGAATCTGTGGATCGGGCTCCACTTAAGGTTTCCTGAGTAGTTATTAGATTCAAGTCAGCCTGCTCTAGAGAAGTAATTTCTCTACCTGTGGAGGGTAGTTAATAACCGGGAGATAGATAGGATTGAAAGCGTAATAGTTCTGGGGTTTTTGTCTAGGTTTCAGCCGACTGGTCGCGTAACTGTAAAGTTTTTAACGAACACTTCCATTACTCTTAATAGCGCTTAACTATTCTGAAGCAGTCCTTGGGAGGGCATCTGAATTCCTAAGTTAGACTACAGCTTCTGTACAAACCTGATGATCATGAATCTGTCTTCTAGAATTACCTTAGTATCGCCCAAGTTGTTATTTTTTGGATATTGCTATGAATCCTGAAGCAAAATCAACCGAATCTGTTGACCTCACCCCTGCACAAGTTGCCGAGGCCGAAGAGGTCGCAAATATCGAGATGAATGTTAATGCAGACCAGCCAGGGAGTTTGTCTATGCTTCCTCCTGGTGAAGAGCGCGTAGAAGGACAATGGCAAGAGGCCAGAGACCAAATCTCTTGGTTACTTACTGTGTTGCCGGAGCGCTTTGGTGAAATCTATCAGGAGTATAAAAAGCCAATAACAACTACTGGCATTGCTTTGGCTGCAATTCCCTTCCTTGTGTTAACGCTGGCATTGCTCAGAATGATCAACGCAATTCCGCTATTTGCTCCTACATTTGAACTAATAGGCTTTGGTTATGCCTCTTGGTTTGTCTACCGTTACTTGCTTTTTGCCGAAAGACGGCAAGAACTCTCTCAGGAGTACCAATCCTTGAGGGAGCGAATTCTTGGTCAAAAGCAATAACTTTAGTGAGCGAGTTAGCCTATCGCTGTGGACATCAGCTAGAGTTGACTAATCAACCCTAATCTACGCGCTCTAACTGCCAGAGGATTTGATTACCTTCTCGTCGGACCCGCGAGACAACCCAGTTGCGCCATACCCACTCATCACCGCGACTAGTCACGGCGCTAGCGTTGACATCCATTAAATCTGCAAGTTCGGAGCTACTGATCAGGTAGCCTTGACTTGCGACTTCATCGGCAACGTGTAGCGTTTCAATCAGGTTACGAAGCTGGGCAGCTCTAATTTCGCGAGGTAAGCTGTTGAGTACTTCAGTCGGGAAGGTAGTCTGGTCAACAGGGTCCGGCATAGAGTCAAGAGAAAACGAAGGAATACCAAACGGGATTGTAGCTTTTAAAGCGTGCAACGTTAGTTCTAATTGAACCAGTCTTTGTCAAATCAGGTCTGTCTGGAGACTATATTGCCAATAGCCTAGTTTTATTCCTCCGGTTGATGAAGTATGGGAGACTTGCCAAGGGCAAGGGTACGGGCAATCGTATCACAGCGCTCATTTCCTAGATTGCCTGTGTGCCCGCGAACATAGCGCCACTCTACTTGAGCAGAGTTTAGCTGCGCTAGAGCTTGCCAAAGGTCTTGGTTCAAAACGGGTTTACCCTGAGCAGTCTTCCAGCCCTTTTGTTTCCAACCAATAATCCATTTAGTAATTCCGTTTTTGACGTACTCACTGTCGGTGTAGAGGGTTACTGGTTCCTGTTGACCTAAATCGGTCAAAAATCTCAACGCAGCGATCGCGGCTTGGAGCTCCATACGGTTGTTGGTTGTCTGTGGGGTGGCCCCTCCAAGCTCGTAGGTCGAGTCATCAGTGAAATAGATCACAACTCCCCAGCCACCAGGACCCGGATTGCCAACACAGGCTCCGTCAGTGTATATACTCTCAATCGTGGCTGCCATAGAAGATAAGAGATTGGGTTGCCGAACAGATAGCAGTCTTCAGAAGACCCCATTAGTTCTGAAACTCGAACTGCACTATCCTAAAAATTCTTCAAGCACGGCTTCTTAAAATCACTCTGCTGATCGTTTCTGTATTTTTTAGTGATTTCAAGATTATGATACTCCTAACCAAGAGTCGGGGTTGGTTGACTAGCAATCTCAAGCCCTGAGTCAGGCAGATTTGTACAGGGTTTTTGCTTGCAGTTCAAAGCCTTTACAGTTTAGAGCTTTTGGGAATTTTTTAGGTCAACTCTGAAATTCTTCAGTCAACTAGGGAAACCGTAATGAATTGGGACAAACGTTATTGATGAGCAGCGATAGCCTACGACGGCGTCAAGTCCTTACAGTACTAAATCGCTACGTAGCCGGAGAACGGGATTTCAGTGAGGTCGATCTGAGCAAAGCATACTTGAGGGGAGCAGACCTGAGTAAGGTTGATCTAAGCGGAGCGAACCTATCTATGGCAAATCTGAGTGAGGCAAACCTAGACTACGCCAACTTGTGTGGTGCAGACCTGAGTGATGCAGACCTAAGTGGGTCAAGCCTGCTGGTGACCGACCTGACCGGAGCAAACCTAAGCAGAGCCAATCTAAGCAGAGCCAATCTGTCTAGGGCAATTCTGCACCAAGCAAACTTAGGAAAGACAACGATGGGCTACCACTCCACAATTAGGTAACTTGAGTAGGAGTAGGGCCTAGACAGCTATCCAACGCTCACCCAAGCACTTTGGTGTCACCTGCTGGCCGACCTAGGCTTGGTCGAGGTTAGGATTGATTGCAACCGCCCAGTCGTAGCTCTCGTTTGCCTCTACTAAGCGCCCCAGATTCCTTAGGGCTACGCTCCGGTTGTACCAGGGTGGGTAGTCATCGGGCTTGATTTCAATCGCGTGGTCATAGCTGGCGATCGCAGCTTCAAAGCAGCTTAAATTAGCTAGGGCATTGCCGCGATTGTTCCAAGCTTCGACCTTGCTGGGTTCTAGTTCCAGAGCACGGTCATAGCTGGTAATTGCCTCGGCTAAACGTTCTAACTCAGACAGGGCGTTGCCCCGGTTATACCAGGCCTCGTAAAAATTGGGCCTCAGTTCCAGGGCGCGATCAAAATTAGCAATTCCCTCCTCCCACCGTTCTAAGTTCTGGAGTGCCAAGCCCTGGTTAAACCAAGCTTCTGCTGAGTCTACCTCAGCCCTACCAGCATCACCAGGGGAGCCAGTTGGTTCCTCTGCTGGGAATTCTACAATATGGTTAGTTGGTTCGGTTTCGGGCAATTTTAGGTTCCTCCCGTTCTAGCAACTGCCGACCAAACTCCTGAGCAATTTCTCCACAGCCAATTTTTTCCAGTTTGATCATCCGCCGCCCCAGCTCGTGATTTGATAGCGGGAAAGTGAGCAGCCTGTCTCGACCAAACCGCTGTAGCCAAGACTCGAAGAAATGGTCACGGGTACGCCTTCCCAAATGGGCCAAGACTTGAGTCGATTCCAACCCCCCTCAACTCTATCCAGAATTCGCATGAATAGCAGCTCATAGGCCACATCACTCATGGGGGTAGTTTCTGAGCAGGACTCTGCGGGTTGGGGTTTGCCAACCTGAAATAGATGAACCGAATGCTGAAACAACCTTACCAGTTGCTGCCAAAGTCGCCCTAGCATCTGCCGACCCTTGGTGTCGCGTGTACCCTAGATTGTAGAGAATTTCCCTAGGTTTATGCCGTTCGAACCCCTACACCACAAGTATCGCCCGCAGACTTTTGCTGATCTAGTGGGGCAGGAGACAGTTGTAACCACCCTGGCCAATGCAATCCGCCAGGAGCGGATTGCCCCAGCTTATTTATTCACTGGTCCTAGAGGCACCGGTAAAACCTCCAGTGCTCGGATCTTGGCAAAATCCCTTAACTGTCTCCAGAGCAATGTGCCCATAGAAACACCCTGCGGCAGGTGTGAGGTTTGTCAAGCGATCGCCAGGGGAATAGCCCTCGATGTGATTGAAATTGACGCAGCCAGCAACACGGGCGTTGACAACATTCGCGATCTGATCGAGCGGGCCCAGTTTGCTCCCGTGCAGTGCCGTTACAAAGTTTATGTAATTGACGAGTGTCATATGCTCAGCACGGCAGCGTTCAATGCCCTATTGAAGACGCTGGAAGAGCCGCCTGCTCGCGTGGTATTTGTGCTGGCGACGACGGACCCCCAACGGGTGTTGCCCACGATCATCTCTCGCTGCCAACGATTTGACTTCCGGCGAATTCCCTTAGCGGCAATGGTGTCCCACTTGCGGGCGATCGCCATCCAAGAAAATATCAATATTGCCGATAATGCTGTGGACCTGGTGGCCCAAACTGCCCAGGGTGGACTACGGGATGCGGAAAGCTTGTTAGACCAGCTAAGTTTACTCCCAGGTCAGATTACCCCAGAGCAGGTTTGGGACCTAGTTGGGGCTGTACCAGAACAGGATTTGCTGGTTCTATTAACGGCGATCGCCGCACTCAACCCGGAGGCAATTCTTGACCAAACCCGCCACCTGATGGACCGGGGCCGCGAACCGCTGATTGTGCTGCAAAATCTTGCCGGTTTCTATCGGGACCTACTAATTGCCAAAACAGCACCAGCACGAAATGACTTGGTCAGCATCTCCCTATCGGTCTGGACCAAACTCTGTGATCTGGCTGAAGCGATGGACATTTCAACGATTCTTGCTGCTCAGCAACACTTGCGAACTGGCGAAGCACAACTTAAAACAACAACCCAGCCTCGACTATGGCTAGAGGTCATCCTGCTAGGACTGTTATCCTCTCTAGTCAGCCACCCAGCAGGCGAAGTAGTTCAGCCTGTAATTACACCAGTCAGAGCTTTGCAGCCAGACACAAGCCCTACTCAATCTGCCGCGTCACGCCTGAAGTCTCCAGAGAGGATACAGCAATCTGCTCACCCAGTCACCCTAGCAGCCGGCCCTGGTGGCACTGAAGCCCAAAGGCAGCAGCCCGTCCAGCAACCCATGCGGGCAGAAGCTCCTGTCACGGCCCAACTCACCTCGGCTGAAGCAGAAACGCCTCCAATTTCTATTCAACCTCCGCCGTCTCTGCCACTAATCGGTGAAAATTCTCAGAACAAGCAAGAACTAGCTACTGAGATTTCTACAGCATCTGCTCAAGCCAGCGACAGGAATTACAGAAGCCCTGCTACTGATGCTGCCAAACCTAACCTGGAGCAAGTTTGGCAGCAGGTGGTTGTGCACCTCTACCCGCCTGGTACTCAAGCTCTACTCCGGCAGCAGGGTGTCTTACTAGCCTTTGATGGTCAGAAAGCCAAAATTGGGATTAGTTCGCAGCCGCTATTCAAAATGGCCCAGGCAAGATTAACCAATGTTGAGGCTGCTTTTCAAAAAGCCTTCAATTGCCAGGTGAAGGCAAGCTTAGAGGTCGTGGTTTCAACCGAGCCGAAGGTATCCTTACTGAACGAGCAACCCACTGGCAATGCTGCTTCTATCAAACTAAAATCTGTTGCTGATACAGAGGCTACGATTGAAGCAGACGCACCGTCTAATCTCTCTGCTGCTGACACCCAAGCCCAGATGAATGGGCCTACTGCAAATCCACTGGTAGAAGTGACTGAGTTCAGCGGACACGCTATTCAACACCCTTCACCAGCAAAAACGTTTCTAAACCCTTCAGACGTTCCAGCCCCTCAGACGCCAGGTTGGCAGGAAAACAATGAAGTGAGCAGAGCCGCTAAGAGCATGGCTCACTTCTTTAACGGTGAAATTGTCAATCAAGAACAAGCCTTAGAAGGTACACAATCCACCTTACCCAGTAATGATCCTGACCAGTCATACAACCTAGTTCAACCGCTGCTAGACACAAACGAGCCCGGCTTCCTCGATCCCGATGAATTTGATCAGTCGGGTCAGTCGGGCGAAGTGCCGTTCTAGGATTCAGGCAGATCCAGCCAGACCTCGTCAGTGCCCTGATGAGCTGTTTTAACCCACCGGAGCCGTTTAGGGCGAATTGAGATCCGCGCCGTCGTACTCGCTATGACAAGTAGCCAGTGAAACATGTACACAGTTCCCTGTAGAGCTTGCACTAAGGTAGCTAGGGGTAGCGGTCTAGTTCTTTGTAACTTCTGAATTCGCTTCAGGCCCAGTAGCATTCCAACTAAGGATAGGGTAACGGTCAAATTGTTCATAGGCAGCAACAGGGGGGGGCGATCACGGGCGATCGCCATGACAAAATCTGGTAAGGCAGCAGTGGGCAGTAGGTACTGGGTGAGCCAAAACATTGCCAGATCTAGCGTCTTCCGGGTCCCCATACGATTGCGGACAATCAGTCGCCAGTAATCGAGGTAGCGCTGGTATCCCCCTTCTGCCCAACGGTTCCGCTGGTGCCACAAGGCAAAGGCGCGGGTCACCCCTTCTTCTTGCACCGCTGGAAAGGCGAGAAAGTTAATGTCCCACTGGTTCAGGTGTAGCCGCAGGGTCAAATCTAAATCGTCTGTGATCGTTTGCTCGTTCCAACCGCCACAGTCCTCTAGGGCGGTCCGACGAACGAACTGGCCGTTTCCCCGCAGTTCGCCCACTCCGCCAGTGGCAATTCGCTGTTGCTGCATAAAGGCATCGAAGGCCATTTCCCGCATCTGACCGCGCGTCCAAGCATTTATTGTCGAGTTGGCAATTGCCTTGCGAACTTGCACCGCTCCTACCTGCTCTGGCCCAAACAGGGGCAAGACTCGACGAATTAAATCCTGGGATACCTGGGCATCGGCATCAAACACGCCGATGATCTCACCTCGAATTAACGGCAGAACTTCATTGAGAGCACCCGATTTGCCCCCGCCAGCTCCCGGTTGCCGATAGAACACTTGCAGTTGGTCGTATTGCTGAACCAACTGCTCTAACAGCATTGAGGTCTGATCGGTACTGCCATCGTCCACAATCCAGACTTCATAGCGACTTGTGGGGTAATCTAGGTTGCAGAGAGTCTTCGCCAAAGCGCCTATCACAGCCGCTTCATTCTTGGCCGCGACCAGGAGGGAGACAGGAGGACACTCAGACTCCAGTGTGTCCGCAGAAAGGGGCTCAGGAACGCTAAGGGGTTGGGCCAGCAAGACCCTTAAAAAATGTACCCCCATTAAGGTGGTCACCCCAAAGATCAGCCAGTATCCTCCGGAAAAGAGGTGCAGCGCAATTGTGCCGCCCCAAACTACGACTAACGTGACGGCTGCTTTTCGCCTACGGCCCTCAAGTCCTTGATCAAGCTCGTCGTTTAGATCTTCCGCTTTGGGTAGCTCCGATACATCCGCAAAGAGGATGTTAGGGTCAGACCCGTTGGAGAAATTGTTTTCTGGCCAAGAATTCTTTGGCATAAGTCACTTGATTCAACCACCAATACTGATCTAAACCCTGGAAGAAGCTAGGGATCAAGTAACACCAGACCGTGCATCCTTCACATACAGAGAGTTTACCCTGGGATTGTCGGTAGGTCTCAACCGTTTCCGACTGACGATACAGTTCCTCCAACCGACCTTTGATCGCAATTCCAGCTTGAGCAAAGTGGTAGCAGGGCAGCAAGAGTTCGTCGTTGGGTGAGATCGCAATCACGGCATCTACCGCCTTGCAGCGAGGCTTGTGAATGTCGTTGCCCCCAGCTTCAATAAACGCTAGCGCGGCCTTGTTATAGCCAAGGTTGCTATATTGCTTAGCACTGGCTTGGATGGCAGCGACCATGTCCGGTGTGGGGTTCTTTTTGTGGTTGTAGTGGCTGTGAGCTGTGAAGGCTGGGTTCAGCCAAACTCGCACTCCCAGTCGCTGGCCCAAGGCGGCAACTTGATCAAGGTGCTGGTAGTTTTGGGCTGTGACCGTGTGGTTGAGGACTGGATACTCTCCTAATTGTTGGGCGATCGCCACAGATTCAACCAAGGTGTCAAAAATTTTCACCCCCCGCGACTGGTCATGGGTGCCCGCATCGGGTCCATCAAGGGAAAAATTCAAAAAGTCAACGTTCCCCCGAATCTCCTTGGCTTTTTGGGGATAGAGAATTGTATTTGTCGTCAGGCTGGTCAAGAAACCCAGTCGCTTCGCCGTTTGGAAAATTTGACCTATATCAGCTCGAAGTAAAGGCTCACCGCCAGTAAAATCTATGTACTTCACTCCCAGCCGCTTCAGGCTTTCTAGATTTTGCTCAACTGTGGCAAAGTCAGCTTCCTTGCCAGGTTCCAAAGACCAAATATCGCAAAAGTGGCAGCGGGCATTACAGCGGTAGGTCAAATAGTAGTTTGCAACCAGGGGAGCCATACGGTTTTCCTATATACTTTTCCAATTCAGGTCAGGCTATTTTGAACAGTAGTAGACTTGACTCGCCAAACTGACCTCAGTTGAGAAGGAATAGCTTCGCAACCATGCATGCAAGTTTCAGCTTCGAGAAAATTCAACGGCGAGGTATAGAGACGCTACAGACCAAAGTCGAGCTTTCCAAGGCCGGAACTGTGCTTCTAATCAAGCCAAATCTTTAGGGCATTTGCTTTGCTGATATTAGTCCCAGGTATACCACAAAGTTTAGGGGCTAGGCTGGGCGGAACAACGAAATTTATTTCCAGCATCGCCGCTGCTAGCCTGAGCAAAATTGCATTTTCTCCTTGCATGACACCGCTACGGTCTGGGGAATACTGGGCACAAGCGCAGGTACACCCAACTTTGTCGCAAAAACTGACCCGCCTGCTGAGAACTCTGCCAATATTCCTAGCTTGGAGGCCAAAGAAATAAAGACACGCTTGTCCCTCCGGCCCTGTTCAAGAATTGAAAGTCCGATTATTGGCTCGAATATTTATTTGTTGTAGAGGAAGCTTCAAGGATGACTGAGACTTTAGACCGGCTTCAACCAGCAGCTACAAGGGATGTAAATGTCTACTTACCTTATTTTCAAGGTAACCGGCGCAACCTCCTACCCTCGGCAATCTCTCTCTACCGGGAAGGCGCACTTGAGGGAGAGCGAAAAATCGAAGGGGGTGAGAGTATCTCTTTTATTGCCACCTGGAACATTTCTTCCTTACCAGCCGATCTAACTCGATGTCGAGTCCAGTTTAATGGCGATGGCGAGCTAAGCTATGAAGTCATGATGACCAACTTTGAGTTTATTGGCTTCTTGATCGAAGTGATCAGCAGTTTTAAGCAGGCTCGTTCTGCAGACTTTCCCAAGATTTTCTATCAAAAGCTACTCCGGTTGGAGGGGTGATGCTACCTCTCTTCGAGCTTGCTATTTTTTCAGGCAACTTCTGACCAGACTTTTATCCCAGGTAGAGGTAAAAGTTCACCTAGAATAAGTGAGTAATGGGTCGGGTGAGAAGTGGTCAACGAAGATAGGGGTGAGAGTGTGCCAACGATCAAGCATTTACTGGTCGGTTCGATCAAGCCTTACAGTGGTAAGTCAGCCACAATTCTGGGAATGGCTCAACAGTTCAAAGAACAGGGCTTAGATATTGCCTACGGGAAGCCCCTTGGAACTTGCCTGAGTGAGTCCCAGACCGAGGTCATGGATGAGGACGTCCGGTTTATTGCTCAAGCCTTAAAGTTGCCAGAGGATCGCCTGCGGCCTACCCTGTTTCTACTAGACTCAGAAACGGTCCATAACCGGGTTCAGGGCAGCGACATCACCAACTACGTCCAAACCCTCCAGCAGTATCCCCAGATGCAGGGGGGTGACTGCGTCATTCTGGAGGGGCCAGGCTCTTTAGAAGAAGGCAGCTTATTCGATCTCTCGCTACTTGAGATCGCTGAGGCTGTGGATGCCTTGGTTTTGCTTATTGTCCTATTTCATCCAACATCACTAATTGACTCCCTGTTATCGGCAAAAAAACGCCTAGGTGATCGCCTTGTCGGCGTTTTGATTAACGATATTCCCCCAAACCAAGCCCAATTTGTCGACGCTACTGTTAAACCGTTTCTAGAAGCACGGGGTATTCCGGTTCTGGGGATGCTACCCAGCAGTCAGTTGCTCCGTAGTGTCAGCGTCAGGGAGCTGGTGCGTCAACTCAAGGCAGAAGTGCTCTGCCGCCCTGATCGCCTCGATCTGATGGTTGAGCGGCTGAGGATTGGAGCAATGAACGTCAGCTCAGCTCTGAAGTACTTTCGCAAGAGCCACAATATGGCTGTCGTCACGGGGGGCGATCGCACAGATATTCAGTTGGCCGCCCTAGAAACCTCTACTCAATGCCTGATCTTAACCGGTCACTTTCCCCCTAGTTCATTGATCCTCAGCCGGGCAGAAGATCTAGAAATTCCAATTTTATCCGTTGACCTAGACACCTTGACCACCGTCGAAACCATAGAGCGAACCTTTGGCCAAGTCCGTCTCCACGAAGCCGTCAAAGTCCAGTGCATTCGTCAAATGATGGCAAAGCACTTTGACATGGCTCGCTTGCTGTCCCAACTCGGATTAAAGTCCGCAGTTACCCTGTCATAACCTAGCGCCGTGGCTAGAAAGCAAAAATTTCCGCACCTGGTTGGGTCTAGGTGGACTGCCCAAGAGTTAACCTTTGGCTGGCAGCATTTTCAAGTTGTCAATCGAAAGAATCAGGGTTCGCTCGTGTTTGCGGAACTAGTAGCGATTTGTGAACCCTCTATCCGCTTTTGGGTCAATGCAAAAGCACTAAAAGATCAAGCCCTCTGGCAGGCAGGCTGGCAGTCTCTAGCACAACTGCAAACACCCCACTAAAAGTTTGCTAGCCCTGATTGGTCACTAGATTCTGCTTTGATAGAGCCACTTCATTACTGTTCTGAGTCTTCAGGTGTGAGCCTGAGGAGCAAGTATCCGACTCCGAGGCCGACTAAGATCAAGGTAAAGGATAGAACAGCCGCATTCAGGATTTCACCGCTCATTCTTGCTGGTTCTCGAATTATGTAACTGCTTTTAGATCTCTTTAATGAGTGTACAACCTTGAAGGTCCATAACTCAGCTTCAACCGTACTTCTAAAGCCTTCACCCTTGCTGACAATGAAAACTTGAGTCCTGATCTGACCAGGCTAGGACTCAAGACTAGCTGACCTATGAACTTCCTCCGACTGGACGACTGGCCTCGCAGCAGCGATTGATGACTTAACTCACAACTAGAGGACACCAAAGTTTGTGTCATAATGTTTCACGTACATTTTAAGGTTCTGAACTTTAGCCACAGTTTGGAAAATGAGCATGCAAACGGCTAGCCCAGAAAAACTTGATCGGCATGAGTGTCTTGTTTGCGGCTATATCTACGAGCCAGAGAGAGGCGACAACAAGAGTCAAATTTCGGCGGGAACAGCGTTTGAAGACTTGCCCACTAACTGGCGTTGTCCGGTTTGCGGTGCTAGTCACTCACAATTTAGAAGTGTTGGCCCCCAAGGGAAGCCTTCTGGATTTCAGGAGAACCTTGGTTATGGATTGGGTGTAAATACCTTAACGCCCGGTCAAAAGAATATCTTAATCTTCGGGATGCTTGCCCTAGCCTTTCTGGCCCTTCTGAGTTTGTATGGGCTACAGTGAGCTGCTGGCCGCTTCTTCAATCGTAATAGCAGTAACACCTTGAACCTATGCGCTCAATTCTGAGGTCTTTGAAGCAAGTCCTGACCCTATTGTTGGTCTTGCTTGCTTGTACCGCTTGTGGTGGCTTCGCTCCGTCCCTTGGCTACAATCCCTGGCAGCTAGTCTCTCTGCCAACGGATGCAACAGTGTCAGACTTGGGATTCCTGCCGGATAATCCCCTGCATGGCTGGCTAGTTGGAAATCACTCAACACTGCTAGAAACGCTGGATGGCGGCAAGACTTGGCAACCTAGAAACCTAGACGAAGATCAGGACTATCGTTTTACGGGGGTGAGCTTCTACGGGCAAGAGGGCTGGGTTGTGGGTGAGCCATCTATTTTGTTGCACACGACGGATGGGGGCAAATCTTGGTCCCGGATTGAGTTGAGTGCCCAGTTACCCGGTTCTCCCAATACGATTGAGGCAACTGAACCCAAATCCGCAGAAATGACGACGGACATTGGGGCAATTTACCGGACCACAGATAGCGGTAAAACCTGGAAAGCCATGGTTCAAGAGGCCCTAGGCGTTATTCGGAATATTGATCGCTCCCCAGACGGTAAGTATGTTGCTGTCTCCGCTCGGGGTAACTTCTACTCGACTTGGGAACCGGGGCAGGCAGCCTGGGTCCCTCACAATCGCAATCGATCGCGCCGGGTCCAGAATATGGGGTTTGCCCAGGATGGACGCCTTTGGATGTTAAGTAACGGTGGAGGCTTGCAATTTAGTGACCCCAACCAACCTGAACAGTGGAGTCAGACTCAAAATCCTCAGATTGCGGTAAGTATCGGCTTACTCGACCTTGCCTACCGCACGCCAGAAGAAATCTGGCTGGCTGGCGGCAGTGGTAACTTACTCTGTAGCCTGGATGGGGGCAAAACCTGGCAGAAGGACGAAGGGATCGAGGATGTCCCCTCCAATCTCTACAAGATTGTCTTTGTTAAACCAGAGCAGGGATTCATTATCGGTCAAAAAGGAACTTTGCTGCGATACAGAGGCCAAACCTAAACTAAGGAGGCCAGTCAACCCGGTAGTTCGGTATAGCCGGTAGTAGATTGAGGTTTTTTGCATTGGCTTGTGGAGTGCTTCAGCAGTTGCGTATGATAAAAACAGCAATTAGTTTCAAGGGAGAAGTATAAAATGGCTGGTTCAACTGGGGAGCGCCCTTTTTCTGACATCATTACCAGCGTTCGATATTGGGTGATTCATAGTGTTACCATCCCAGCTTTATTTATTGCTGGCTGGTTGTTTATCAGCACAGGCTTAGCTTACGATGTGTTTGGTACGCCTAGACCCGACGAGTATTTCACTCAAACTCGACAGGAACTCCCGGTCGTAACAGATCGTTTCGAAGCCAAACAGCAGATCGAAGAACAACTCAAGCAAGTAACGAAGGACAATAGTCTGCAATGACGTCTACTAACAATCCCAACCAACCAGTTTCCTACCCAATTTTTACGGTTAGATGGCTTGCCGTTCACACCCTGGCAATCCCAACCATTTTCTTTTTAGGGGCGATCGCATCAATGCAGTTTATTCAGCGATAGGAGAAGTCAATGACTGGACCGAATCCGAATAAGCAGTCTGTCGAATTAAATCGGACTTCACTTTTCTTAGGCTTGTTGCTTGTTTTTGTTCTAGCTTTACTCTTTTCAAGTTACTTTTTCAACTAACTTGAGGGCTTTAATTAGGTTTTTTAGGTTTAAATTGGTTCATTCATCCTTCACTCTGAGATGGGAGACAAAGCGGTGTTACAAAGCGGAAGAATCCCTCTGTGGATTGTAGCGACAGTTGTAGGAACAGGTCTAATTACAATTTTGGGCGTCTTTTTCTACGGTGCGTACGCAGGTCTGGGCTCCTCTTTATAATTGGGTCATCAATAACTGGATAACCAGAGGATCCAATAACTGGATAACCAGAGGATCTAAGTTTCAGACAAGCCGCCCCTCAAGTTGAGCAGGCGGCTTTTTCAGTTCCATGGCTAGGGAGGCTTAAATACCCCTGGGATCTTCGCGTTCAATGTAGAGGAAAAAGAAGGCAAAGGCCAGAGCAGGAAAGACTAAGCCGACCATTGGAACCAGAATTGAAGGTAAGTATCCAGCTGCCATAACGATGTTTCCTAAAATAAACTACAGTCAAAATTGACTTTACTGTAAATCAAAGTCGAACCCAGCATTGACAAGATTTGTAATGCCTGAGCAGACTCTCTCTCAGAATACCTTAGCTTTTGACACTGTAAAACGGAAGTGATGGTCCAACTAGAGGGTAGTTAACCTGAGTAAAGAGGGAGCAAGGGAAGCTGTTGTGAAGTCACCTCTAGCCCAACGGAGTCAAGAGCTGAGGCAGTTGCTGCAAAAAGCAAGCTATGCCTACTATGCCCTTGATAGTCCTATCCTGAAAGACGCAGTATATGACCAGCTCTATCAAGAACTACAAGCGCTAGAAACTCAGCATCCAGAACTGGTCACACCCGACAGCCCGACTCAACGGGTGGGAGAACGACCTGCCAGCCAGTTTGTAGCTGTCCGGCACCAGATTCCCCTCTACAGCCTAGAGAATGCATTTCAGTTTGAGGACACGACGGCCTGGCAGGAGCGGGCTTTGCGACAGAGACCGGAGCAGTCACTGGAGTATATCTGTGAGCTTAAAATTGATGGTTCGGCGCTGGCGCTGACCTATGAGCACGGTCTCTTGACTAGAGGGGCAACGCGCGGGGATGGCATGAGCGGGGAAGACATCACGCCAAATATCCGAACTATCCGCTCAATCCCCTTGCGATTGAACCTGGCCGACCCGCCCGACCGGATTGAAGTGCGGGGGGAAGCCTTTCTTCCCCTGGAGGTTTTTGCCCAGCTTAACCAGGAACGAGAACGCTCAGGAGAGCTTCTGTTTGCCAACCCCCGTAACGCTGCGGCGGGGACCCTGCGGCAGCTTGATGCCCGGATTGTGGCTCGCCGCCAGTTGGATTTTTTTGTCTATGCTTTGCATATTCCCACACCTAAGGGCGAGTTGAAGCTCCCTGCAACTCAGTCGGAATCCCTAGAACGTTTGCAGGAGTTAGGGTTTCGCGTCAATCCCCACTGGCGGCTTTGCAGATCCCTAGCGGCCGTCAAGGATTACTACGAGGAGTGGTCTAGGGAGCGATTTAACCTGCCCTACATGACCGACGGGGTTGTGGTGAAACTGAATTCTCTGGCATTACAGCGCCAATTGGGCTTTACTCAGAAATTTCCCCGCTGGGCGATCGCTTGGAAGTACCCGGCAGAAGAAGCTGTGACTCAGGTTGAAGCCATTTCGGTGAATGTCGGTCGCACCGGTGCCCTGACGCCTGTGGCAGAACTCATCCCTGTCCAACTGGCAGGCACGACGGTTTCCCGGGCAACCCTGCACAATCGCGATCGCCTTGCCGCCCTCGACATTCACCTTGGAGATACGGTTGTGGTCCGCAAGGCCGGAGAAATTATTCCTGAGATCCTGCGGGTCCTCTTGGAGTTACGTCCGGCCCAGGCTCTTAAGTTCCAGATGCCGATCAACTGCCCAGAATGCGGCCAGCCCGTGGTCCAAATTCCAGCCGAGGCGGTGACACGCTGTATCAATGCCTCCTGTCCAGCTATCCTCAGAGGGGCGCTGATTCACTGGGTCAGCCGGGCTGCCCTAGATATTGAGGGAGTGGGGGAAAAGCTGGTGCGCCAGTTGCTGGCGCACAATTTGGTCCAATCGGTTGCCAACCTCTACGACTTGGGGGTAGAGCACCTAGAAACGCTAGAACGAATGGGCGAGAAGTCTGCCCGCAAGGTTGTCAAGGCGATCGCCCAGTCTCGCAGCCAGCCCTGGTCGCGGGTTCTCTACGGTCTTGGCATCCGCCATGTGGGCAGTGTCAATGCCCAAATTCTCAGCCAGCAGTTTGCCTCGGTTGACCAGTTAATCCAGGCGGACCCTGCGGCGATCGCGGCAATTCATGGAATTGGACCGGAGATTGCCCAGTCCGTTTACCAGTGGTTTCAAACCCCGGCCAACCAAGCCCTGATTCAACGACTGAGAACCCAAGGACTGCAACTGGCAAGTTCTACCCAAGCTGCTCAAGTTAACCAGCCCCTAGCCGGAAAAACCTTAGTGATCACAGGCACCCTTTCCACAGTGAAGCGGGAGGACGCCAAGGCGCTGGTTGAACAGGCAGGGGGTAAGGTGACTGGCTCTGTAAGCCAAAACACAGCCTACCTGGTGGTTGGTGAAAGCCCAGGCTCCAAACTAGATAAAGCAGAGGCCCTCGGTATTCCCTCTTTGTCAGAAGCCGAGTTGCTAGCACTGGTGCAAACCTGACCTCAGGGTTCAATCCAGCGGCGGTAAAGCTTTTGAACTGCCTCGACAGCAGAGTTGTAGAATTGAGCTGGTTCTGGGTTGCCTGAGCTAAGGGATTGTAGCTGGGTTAGCAGCTTTGCCTCTTCGCTGGCAATATCACCATCTCTGTAGATCAGGGCACTGATGGCCTCAATAAGTTCACGGCAGTCCTCAGCAGTAGGATGACGACCAAGATATTCCTTCACCCAGGTGTGGCACTCTGCTGGTGAAACTGGTTGCAGTTCCGAAAGCCAAGGCCGCAGTTCTGGATCGCCTGAAAGACCTTGACGCTTAGCAACTTGATCCAAATACTGTCGCTCTTCTGGCTGAATTTTACCGTCAATCCAGGCGGCTCCGATCAAAATCTTTAGTAGTTTTTTAATCCTGGGCTGAGTTTCCATGATTTCCTCCTGGCACGCCTTAAGTTGGATCATTCCCGATCTCTAACTACTAGATTGTTACAACTGATGCACTTTTGCACCCCTGAGCAGCAATGGTAGATTCAAAAAATATCTCCCAGCCCCACCCTTTGGACCTCAGTCATAGCCTGGTCGCAGGTGTTGATGAAGTTGGCAGAGGTGCCCTTTTTGGTCCAGTTGTTGCGGCAGCAGTTATCTTGGCTGAGGATTCGGTGGCCCATTTAGTAGCAGCGGGTGTGAGAGATAGTAAGCAACTCAGCGCCGCTCAAAGACTAACCCTAGCCCAGCAAATCCGGCAGGTGGCCCTAGATGTTCAGATTGGCACTGCCTCAGTGCGGGAAATTGATCAATTAAACATCTTACAAGCTTCTTTATTAGCGATGAAGCGCTCAGTACTCAAGCTTAAGGTGCAGCCGCAGCTTTGCCTCATCGATGGCAACCGGCCAATTCCTCAGTTCAGCATCCCTCAACAAACCTTGGTCAAGGGGGATGAAAAAGTCCTAGCGATCGCAGCAGCTAGCATAATTGCAAAAGTGTGGCGAGATCAACGGGTGACACGTCTAGCCTTAAAATACCCAGGGTACGATTTAGCTGCCAACAAGGGCTATAGCAGTATCAAGCACCGCTTAGCCTTACAGCAGTTGGGTCCTTCACCACTCCATCGTCTTTCCTTTAGTCCGTGCCGGATTAACTACAAACTAGAAAATTAAATTGTTTTGTTTGAATACAACTGTTAAGGACAAGAAAAAGGCTTTTTTTGTACCGCAAGAGAGAGTTTTGTAAATAGTGCATTTATACCTAAAGACTAGTTCAAACAACACCAAAAAGATCATAGATTGAGTACATAAGCGTCATAAAACTTTTACAGAAGGAACCTTACAAATGAAGTACTCTAAAATTTCCAAACTTGTTGGAGCTGGCATTGTTAGCCTCGGAATAGCGTTGGTGCCTCTAAACTTGCCTGCTACTGCCCAAAATAGCGTAGACGAAAATACAACTGCTCCAGGTGAGCAAGCCGCTGGTGAAGAGGGCGATCGCGATTTTGACTGGGGCTGGCTTGGTCTACTTGGTTTGGCTGGATTAGCTGGTTTGATCAAGCGAGACTCTACAGAATACCGTAACCCCAATACAGCGGACACTCGTACTAGCCATCGGTAGTTGATCAGCAAGCCACCTACAAACCGTAGATAGGTAGACCTTTACCTAGCTTGATAAGCAAACATACAAAATGTTTAATTTAGTAGAACCTCTGCCAGCACTACATCACAGAAGAGAAATCTCAATGATAAAGCTATCTAGTTTGTCCAAAGTTGCCGGGGCGGGTGTCCTAGCTACAAGTCTGGCAATGATGCCTCTTACCTTGCCTGCTGCAGCCCAGAACAATACTGAATCTAATAACCCTACCTTTGACACCACACCTCTTCAGGAAACTAAGAATGATTTTAATAACTTTGGTTGGTTAGGTCTAATTGGGTTGATCGGCTTAGCCAATCTATTCCGTAAGCGTAGATCAGATCAGAACGCAGATGAACATGCCTCTGGGTACCGTGATCCTAATGCAGTTCATCCTAACAGTTACACAGATCCAAATGCAGTAGGTCAAAAATATACCGATACTGACCCTGATGTAACGAATCGTCCTAACTAGATGCTACAGATCGTCGTGGACTTTGGCAGTAAGTAGCAAGAATACTTCTGCATAATTAACCTTGCTCTTGAAGGACTTTAGAAATGACATTTAAAGTCCTTTTTTAGACGATCTATAAATAGTCTCCAGTTGATGATGTTGGGTCAATCCCGTTTTGTGGATTCCAGCAAATAGATTATTAGATGTAAACAGCTCAAGTGTTCCAGAGACAGAGCAGTTACACAACAACTTCGAATTCCTAAAGTGCTTAGTGCGTAGTTTGACCTGGAATATCAAACAAAACAGTTGTCATATAACGTTCTGCCCATTCTGAACCAAAGGCTTTTTCTAGGACGCGGCGGGTTTTGTCATTTTGTTGTTGTTTCGTGCAGTAGTAGCGCTGACCTGCCATCAGCTTTGATTGTGCTTCCGGCGGTAAAGGCTTAGCCGCGATCGCCTGTTTGCAGTGAATGGTTAAAAACTTCTCTACTCGGAGTAAAAACTTAGCTTCTTCCTGCTCAGTGGGCCGGACAAACAGACAGAACTCCGAAAAGATGTCTCCCCAGGGGGGTAGCTCGCGGGGTTGAAAAAAACTGAGGTGGGGCAAGGCACTAAGCCCTAGCCAGTAGGATTCAGGCAGACTACCGTCCTCACGGGTGGGAGACAGATCGGCGATCGCTGCACTAATTTGCCCTCGCCCGCCAACCAAATCTGTGCCAAACATCGGCAGGTCATAGGCAGGGTGGGGAAACATAACGCAGTGCAGGACATCTAATCCATTCCCCATCCGGGCTAGTTCCAGGTGAATCTTGCGAAATTGGGGGGTTTGGTAGCAGCGGTTCTCAATTATCAGTTTTTCCCCTTCCAGTCGCCCTTCTACGTACCCTAAATCCTCTGGCAAGTGGTAAGGAGACAAATCCAGGTAGCGGTGCCAAATAGCCTCTAGTTGATCGGCCAACTGCTGGATCAAGGGGTGTTGTTGCTGACGTACAGAAGGTTTTGTCGTTGTCGCCATAATGTTGCAGGTGTTCAATACCCTAAGCATGGGACATGGTAGGTACTAAAGCAAGCAGTCACTGCTGTATCTGGCTCTGGTGATCGCAGCTTAAGCAAGGTTGGTGAGCAGTGGTTAAAATTTCCAAGGCTCAGCAGCCCTTCAAAGCAACTCCCCTAGCCAGACGTTGGAGTTTTAAGCTGGGCTTTGGCCTGGGCGATCGCCGCTTCGTCCCACTTCCAGGCCCCTGGCTGAGAAAACTTGATCAGTTGGTCTATCGACAGAAGTTGCTCAAGATCAGGAATGGCATCAGGGGCCTGATCTGCGTGCAGAAAAACAACGGGTCGTTCGTAGGTTTTGTCGCCGATAGTGATGCACCAAACTCCGGCCATAAATGCGTGCATGCCTCCCTTACTAGTCCCTATTTTAATGGGGAGTCCCTCAATTTTCTTATCTAACTTTGCGATCGGCATTAGCTTTTCAGGGTGAATTGACTTAAAAATCTTATCTGGAAATTCAGCTCAATTGTCCCCTTTTTATCTCTAGTTTGGATGCTAGAGGCGATCGCGCCTTAGTCTGACAGCCTCCATCCTCACCGCTCCTTTAGCGCTGTCCTTAATTGGTTGAGACATCTGCCAGACTTTGATTGTTGTGTCACGATTAGCACTTACTAGTGTAGATAGTGAGTTACAATGCAGGCACTTAATCAAGGAGACGATAAGTGTTTGGGAGAAGAAATCGTGTTGATCGACTTGAAGAAGCATTTATCAGAAACACGAATTTACTTGAGCGTGTAATTGATGTTCAAGAAAGACAACAAACTAGTATTGAAAGACTGTATGAAGAAATAAAAGGACTTAGAACTGAAAGTTTAAGACTTCAGCGCCGCTTTTTTGGTGAGGATAATACCCCAGATGGCAACGGCCGAACAACAAAAACGCTGGCGCGATCGCCGCAAGCTGGGACTAACTAAATGTCGCACCTGTGATAGAAGTATTCGCTCTGATTCATCTCACCCCGGTATTTGCAAATTCTGCTGGCTGAATAGTGGGGAGGGAAAGGCATGGAACCGGGAAAGAATAAGGCGACATCGAACCAAGACGTGATAGCAGTCTGGTTTGATGCACTTAACTTGTTGTTGAACAAAGCGTTCGCGAAGCGCCTCCGAAGGAGAATCGCCCAAGCAGAGGCGGATATTCGCAGCAGTCCCCTAACTGCTTACAGCCTAGGAAAGGCAAAGCCTGCGGCAGTAGAGAAAAGCGTCAAGGAATGAGCTTTACTTGGATTATTCAGGCGATCGCAAGGGCTATATCAACAAACGAGCCAGAGTTTCCGACCAGCCTTTGGCTAAGGTAAAAATCCCTGCACTCAATCCGGCGGCAATCGGAATTGTCAGCAGCCAGGCCAGCCCAATTTGCTGCACCACGTCCAGCCGGATGGATTTGAATCCCTGAACCAGTCCAATTCCTACGACCCCTCCTACCAGGGCATGGGTGGTAGAGATAGGTAGACCCAGCCGGGAAGCCAGCAAAATGGTGGTCGCTGCCGCCAGCTCGGCACAGAATCCGCTACTCGGCTGGAGGGCAATAATTCCTTCTCCCACCGTCGTAATCACCCGTTTACCCCAGACGGCTAAACCCCCGACAATTCCGGCTCCGCCCAAGACCAGTATCCAAACAGGAACTTCAAAACCCAGGGTTGGGACGGAGCCAGTATCGCGGATATAGACAATGGCTGCCAGGGGCGCGACAGCATTTCCAACATCGTTTGACCCGTGGGCAAAGGCAACAAAGCAGGCACTCAGGACTTGAAACCGGCCCATTTGCCGCTCAATCTGCTGGTGCTCTGTGCTGGTGAGACATGGCTGGCGTAGCTGTCGCCAACTGAATACCGTCAGGCCAACTGCTGCCACTCCACCCTCGGCGATCGCCAGATCATGGGTAGGCAACCGGAAGCCAAATTGGACCAAGTACCTTTGCAGGGGAGCACTCAAGGTCGGCAAGACAATCACACCAAAGACGCCAAATAGACTGGCACTCAGCCAGGGAATCCATTCGTCCAGTTGCTGGGTTGGGTGAGGGTGATTCAGAATCCAATGCTTGATCAAGCTATACAACAGGGCTGCCGCAGTGCCACTCACCAGCGGCGTCAGAATCCAGGTGAGGGAAATCACCCCAATTGAGCCCCAGTCTACTGCCTGGACTCCGACGGCAATCGAGCTGAACCCGGCGATCGCCCCAACCGCGGCATGGGAAGACGCTACGGGCCAACCCCGCCAGGTGGCAACTTGCAGCCACAGGCCACAGGTGACAAGGACTGACACCATGCCCGTGAGAAACACCAGCGGCTCGGAGGCAAACGCGGCTGGATTCACCACTTTAGTCGCCAACGTTTCTGAAACTTCCCGGCCAAACAAAACCGCCCCTGTAAACTCCAACACCCCGGCGATCAAGAGCGCCTGCCGCAGGGTCACCGCTTTTGACCCAACAGAGGTGCCCATAGCATTCGCAACGTCGTTAGCTCCTAAGTTCCAGGCCAAGTAGAATGCCAGGAGACCAACCAGACTTAAAAACAGCATCTGTTAGACCCATCAGACTGCCTACTACTGTAAAAAGCTTGACCCGAATCTTGCCACTCTTTGTTTGCTTGGACCCTTGGCATCTCAGGTTGCCCTGAAGATAATATGAGCCTATGGCACCCAACCACTACGACATCTTAGGACTCCACCCAGAGGCGACTCAGGCTGAGATCAAGCGGGCCTATCGTTGCTTGGTGAAATTGTTTCATCCTGATCGCAACCCCAGTCATGGTAATCACGACCAGATTGCTCAAATCAATGTCGCTTACGAGATTTTGGGAGACCCGCAGCACCGGCAGTCCTATGACTGGCAGATCCACACTCAACCCCAGACTAGACAGACAACCCAGCAATCCAGTAAGACAGCCCGCCACCAGCGAACTGCCACGGTGCAAAGGCAGCATTACTCACAGCAACAGGGCCAACGGACGGATGAGCATTTTCAGTTATGGCTCAAACAGGTTTACGGCCCAGTGAACCAACTGATCCAGTTAATTTTGGAACCGCTACAGGTGCAACTTGACGACCTTGCCGCCGACCCATTTGATGATGAACTGATGGAGGAGTTTCAGACTTACCTGGAAACCTGCCGCCACCGCTTGGACCAGGCCCAACACTCTTTTCGATCTATTCCCAATCCGGCCAGTGTCGCTGGGGTTGCGGCTCACCTCTACTACTGTCTGAATCAAGTTGGTGATGGGATTGAGGAGCTGGAATACTTTACGCTCAACTATGACGATCGCTACCTGCACACAGGGCAGGAGTTGTTTCGGATTGCCACGGGTCTGCGCTGGGAGGCCGAATATGCGATTAAAAATATTTCTTAACTGACAATCTCCTTCGGATCAGAGACTACACCGCAGAAATAGGTTAATCTACACTCTTGCCTCTGATTCGGTGTTACGCCCTGCCTATGTTGCCTTTGCTACCCTTTCTATTTGCTCAGGCTAATCCTGCCCCCTCAGCCCCTCAAGAGGTGGTTCAACCCCAAGAGGTGCGAGCTTTACCTGGGGGTCTCAACACCACGCTGGTGTTCAACAGTAATAGCCCGGAGGTAGTTCAGACAGAAGGAATTTTGCTCTCCACCTTTCCGCCGACTGGCAAGCAAGTTCCCACCGCTCACTTGAACAAACCTTTGCAGGGACGATTTGACCTGTTTGCCCACCACATCGCTAAGGGAACCGCCCCAGAAGATGTTAAAACCCTTTACCTGGGGATTATCCTGCACAATCCCGGCCAGAGAGCAGTGACGGTGGACATCCTCCAGGCCGCCAGTTATCTCAGCCAACCCGATGCTCCCTTTGTAGCGTTGCCCCCTTCCCTAGAAAATCCTAGGGGAAGTATTTATGCCGGACCGGGCGATCGCGTCATGAACGAGGTGCTGCGCGGCCAGCGGCAACCAGGTTGGCCGGCCCAACTGGTGATTCCCCCCGGCCAAAGCCGTATGCTGATGAACTTACCCATTCCGGTTCGGGCCCTGACCCCACCTCTGAATGGTCGCTCCTCTCTGATCCGAGTTCGCAGCAGTGGGCCTGTTTATGTCGCCAGCCTAGCCCGCTTCGCCCCCTTGAACCCTGACGGCAGTGAGCGCGCCCCTAGCCTGGAAGAGTGGCAGACCTTAGTGCAGCAGGGAGATCTGGCTGGTCCTAGGGACGTGCCTGCTACACCTCCAACCGTCACAACCAAAATCTCCTATGGCCGCGTCGCAGGCATTGCCCAGGGAACAGAGTGGCTGGCTCAATTGGCCGATAGCCCGACAAACTATTTCAATCTCAGCATTCCCCGGCCCGGTCAAGCAATCTCTTACCCTTTAAGCACCGTCAGGGCGGGTACTTTTGGCACGGGACAGGTTCAGAGTGCGCCGA
This sequence comes from Thermosynechococcaceae cyanobacterium, assembly GCA_041748155.1. Taxonomy (GTDB): domain Bacteria; phylum Cyanobacteriota; class Cyanobacteriia; order Thermosynechococcales; family Thermosynechococcaceae; genus JBGTDT01. The sequence continues at coordinate 60,599 of JBGTDT010000131.1, forward strand.
TCTTAGCCCGCTACCCTGATACTGCCTACGAAGCGCATGGGAACTATGGCATTACCTACAATCTCAGTTTGCCCCTCTACAATGCGGCAGCTCAGCCACAACGGGTGAGTGTGGCGCTACAAACTGCTATTAAGACTGATAAAGCTGAAGCGAGTCTGCGCTTTTTTGATCCGCTGCCATCCCAGGTATTTTTCCGGGGAACGGTGCGGGTGCTCTACCAGGATGACCAAGGGGCACCCCTGACGCGCTATGTCCACTTGGTACAACGCCGAGGCCAACAGAGTGAGCCATTAGTCACCCTGACACTAGCACCGGGCGATCGCCGCTTGGTTCAAATCGAGTTCCTCTATCCCCCAGATGCCACGCCACCTCAGGTTCTAACGATTAAAACCGCAGACCAGGGAGCCTCTGAGTTCAAACCCCTTTAGCAGGCAATTAGGCCAGGTCTTGGATCAATGACATGAGGATAACTACGTACTTACTAATGCTCAAATTTAGTTGGTTGAGTACACTCATTAGATAAGTCCCCAAACTTAAACGTTCAAGCCCTGAAGGAGTGGCTAGATGAACTGTACCGGATGATGGCTACTGTCCTCAATACTCATTTAGGCGATAATTATTTCTTTAGCTGCTCCGACTTGAATCATCTGCTTCACCTTCACCTGTTATTGTCCACAGCCACCCTAAGCTAACCGGCTACCTACCCACAGCAGTCTAGATCTTCACCAGAGACACCCAAGGACTGATTTGGCCCATTTCTAGCTTCTACTAAAGCTTATGAGTTCCTCTTCCGAACAATCCCCTAAGTTTTACAAACCCTTGCGTCAGGAAAAAGGAACTGATCAAAGGGGTTCTGACTCAACTCCCTCGAATCAAGAGGCGATAGACCCAGTTACTCCGCTGAGCAGGAATGATTTTGCCCATAACCCGGCTGTAGCAGCTCCAAGATTAAACTCTCCGCCTAGTCGTCCTGGGGCTGACTCTACATCTATCTTTGAGCAGGAGTATGTTGAGATCGAGCAACAGCAGCCGATTCCACCACCAAGCGAACCCATGCAGTATCGGGCAATTGGGTTGGTTAAAGGGCGATATACTCCATCAGCCACTCAGTTGAATCGCGGTATGCTCCTGACTACAGATGACACCTCACTTGACGCGGTTCTCTTAGGTCGGGTCATCAGTCTAGTCAAAAATCATCTAGATCTTGAGCAGGAGCATCTCTGGGTTGTTTATCCTCGCACCCGTGAAGACCAGAGAAGCCTCCACCTGCAAATTTTAGGGGTTTGGGAACCAGAAGAACTCAGTAAAGATCAGCCTTCTCCTGTTACGAATGCAGGGCCTACTGGTCACTATAGAACTCCAGTAGCCTTAACGGACGGTTACTTCTCAATTCGGGGTGAAGTTATTTACCAGTCACAGGATCAAAGCTATGTCACGGTTAAGATTCAGCAGTCTCCACGTAAGCAATCTGAGCAACCAAAGTCTTTCAAGTTAAGACTAGAGGGTATTTTACCGCCAAGAGCAGTAGGTCGCTTCTGGGATCTAGAGGTAGAACGACGGGCCAGTGTCCTGGTCATCAATAAGGGAAGCTCTGTTGCTGTCGTTCCACCTAAAAAGGCTAAAAGGCCAAGTCAATCTGAAGGACATTCTACTAACAGCCGGCAGCGAGACTTTCCCAAGCCAGTTTACTCAAAGGATACCAAGTTACCGACTTCAGCAGATAGAGTACGTCGTGAACCGGTGGAAAGACCGATAAAACCTAATCTTCGTCGGGCTGACTCCTAGGGTCTAAAGCGGCTTTAGAGGGCCTGAGAGTTGACCCCAATAGGCCGCAAGGCTCACCTCCTAGGGGACACTAGCTGGCAGTGATGGTGAGTGTCAAAGACTGTTGCAGCAGGGGTAGAGATTTTTCCAGTCTGCAAATATCCACCTTCTGGACGAATGTATCAAAATGTAATGATGATGGAAAATGGTAGGGATTGATACAACAAGGAAATTTCATGCAGAGCGACACAGCTATGCTCTCGATCCCTGAAGGCGAGGTGATACTCAAAGATCAACTCACCGCCTCAGAATATATCCAGACTGAGCAAGAATTTGCAGCGCTGGTTGAATTAGTCGATCTAGACCAACGCTTGCTAGACCAGCCGTCTATAGTTAGTCATTTTGAAGTAGCACTTGCTACGGCGATCGCCGCCGCCTACGAGCACTCACCTAGTTCTGAGCCGGCCCATTCTTTTCTCCAGCGCGTCCTCTATCGCATCAACCGTCTCAAGCTGTTCTGGTACGATGACCTGCGGCACTACACCAACGAGCGATCACCCTATCTACAGCAGGTGCGCGACCAAATTGAAGCGGCCTGGCAAGCCTGGGAACTGGCCCAACTTGACGTCAGCGCGATGCAGCAAGAGGATGTCGAGCAAGCTCTTACAGAGCGAGCCACAGCAGACCTGAATCCGCCTTTATCAGCAGACAGCCACTATCTTCAGTCGGAAATGACCCAGAGGGGTTACTGCCATTTACTGGCGATCGCCTCTTTCGATGGTCTGGTTGAGGGCAGCCGTTTGTCCCGCATCCTGGGGGGTGCAGCGAACGAAATCCAGTGCATGTTGACCCGCGTTCTGATGGAAGAGTACGGCGGCGGTCGCTTAGCCCGCAAGCACTCGACCTTTTTTGCCCAGATGCTGAGTGAGTTTGGCCTATCCACAGAGCCAGAAGCCTACTTCGATTTAGTGCCCTGGGAAGTCTTGGCCTGCGCCAACCAGAACTTTTTGCTGACCGAGCGCAAGCGCTACTTCCTGCGGTATAACGGCGGATTGACCTACTTTGAAGTAGCTGGACCGGCAGCCTACCGGAATTACCTGGCAGCAGCCCAGCGGCTGGGACTCTCGGAAGCTGCTATGGGCTATTGGGAGCTACACATTCGAGAAGACGAACGCCACGGGCAGTGGATGTTGCAGGATGTAGCCTTGCCCTTAGCTAAGCGGTATCCGGCTGATGCCTGGGAACTCATCCTCGGCTATGACCAGGAGAAACTGATGGGCGATCGCGCCGGTGCCGCTGTGGTGCGATCAATCCGGGCTGAGTCTGACTCCAAATTTAGGTAAACGAGCAGGCTTGAGGGCAAAACCAGTCCGCTTTGTTGCCGGACCCGTCGCCGGGGTGGACTGAGCGCTCCTAACTTGTCGTTTTTTCAATCTCTTAACTCTAAGCACTCCCGAGGTGACTACCTTGAAAGAAGTATTGCTGCGTCCAAAAGCATCGTCTGAGCTTTGCTCCCCGAATAAAGTTTTCTTTTGCCCGGAAGAATCTCAGTTTTATTCCCACTGTTTAGAATCGTTAGTTGTAAAAAATTGTAGTTCTAGAGTGGTTGAGTTTGGCTGTGGCGATGGTAGTCCGGTCATTAGTGCCTTGCTCAGAACTTCGTTTGATGGTTCAATTCACGGCTATGAGCTAAACCCAGCCGCCTGTGAAGTGGCAAAGTCGAGAATTGAACAGCACAAGCTTGACAGCCAGTATGTCATCCACAATCAATCTTTCTTTGCCGGAGCAAAACCCAAAGCTGATTGCTTGATTGCCAATCCCCCTTACCTGCCCGCCCCAGACAACAATATCCTCATGCCCTTACTGCACGGCGGCAGTGATGGCTCAGCTTTGACAAGACGACTGTTATCGCTAGGTTACGACAGGGCATTGCTGATGCTCTCTAGCTACGCTAACCCCGTCGAGACAGTCCATCATGCGATCGCCCAGGGCTACGCCGTTGCTAACTTCATTGTTGTGCCGCTGAGATTTGGCTATTACAGCTCAGAACCCAAAGTCGAAAACAGCATTCTTGAGCTGCGAAAGAATTCCAAGGCTTTTTACTCAGATAACATCTACTTTTTGGCAGGGGTTTTATTTCAGCAACAATCGGCTGCGCTTACCGACTTATCCCTAGAGTTAATCCAAGTGATGACCGCTCTATAAGATGTTTTTTTCAGATCGTCTACTTTCTTCTGGTAATGTCCTAGATTTGTTGGTTCTTGGAATCTGGCTCAGTTGAAGCAGCGACTGATTTCACATCCGCACAAATTGCAGAAATTGTTACCGTAGATTCAAAAGTATTTTGAGCGTCCTTTCATTCCGTATGCAGCAAATAAGATGCAAGCTCAATTAAGCTGGGTTAATAACTCTCTAACCACAACTATGGAGACGACCTGCCGCTTTGCGTGAAGACTGTGTTTTGAAGTCGTTTTTGCCAAGCACCAGATCGCCAGCGTTGCCACAGCATGATTCCCAAAATCATCATATGAACCGCATAAGCAACCCATCCACCAAAAACACCAAAGCTTAGATGAGGCAGAAAATCCACAAAGCCTCGGTCTGCTCTAAACGACAAGATATGAGCGAGGGGAACAAAGCCGAACAGAGTCATCGTAACCGCAACGAGCGCCGGAAATTTAATATCACCCGCTCCTTGTAGGCAGAACGTTGCCGAAATGATCAGGGCATTAAATAGCTGATAGCTTGCTGCAATCCACAGCAGTTTTGGAGCAATGGTCATCACTTCTGCGGCATGAGTGTCTGTTGGAGTGACGAATCGAGAGACAATAAATGTCCCGGCAATCGCTAAGCCAATGCCAACGATGACCATATAGAAAACTGCCAACCGGATGACAGCATTTCCAAGTCGCTTTGCCCAGTGTTGATCACCCGCTCCGATTGACTGCCCAACTAGAATAATTCCCGCTTCACCGAAGCCAACCGCAGGCTGATACGCCAACGATAGTAGCGTGATGACAATTTGGGTTGCCGCTCCCGGAGCGACACCGAGTGCGACTTGCATCATCTGAAAAAGTGCTAGCCCGACTAAATCAGAGGTCATGAATAAGCCGGTGAACAGCCCCATACCAAGCACCTTCAAAATTCCTTGAAGATTGGGTTGCCAAACTTGATGAACTTGATAAGTCTGACGGTTGGCAGGCTGGAAAAATAGCCAAACTTGAATTGTTAAACCAATGATCAGAGCAATCGTCGTTGCCCAAGCTGCACCTGCGATTCCCCAGCCAAATTGAAATATGAATAGTTCATTGAGAATAGGTTTGAGGATACAAACAATTCCCGTCACCGTGAAGGTTAAATGAGTGCGATTGGTGGCGTTAAAAAAGCCTCTAAACGTCCAATCTGCCACTACGAGTGACCCCCCTAACATCCTGGGCAACCAGTAGGCTAAAGCAAGTTGTTCAATTTGAGGCTCTAACCGAAATGGGGATAGGATGTTCTGTCCATGAGTTGCTAGCAAAACATACACTGGAATCGTCAATACGGCTATCCAAATGCCCGTCCAGGCAATTTTTGCAGCCCTAGTGAGTTCACCACTCCCAAACGCTTGAGCAACTAGTGTTTGCACCGCAACACCAACGCTTGCTAGTAGCATGATACTGACAAACATCAGCCAGTTGATTGCACCGAGAGCAGCCGTTGCATCGGTAGATAACCGTCCCAAAAACCAAGTATCTGTCAGACTATTAATAATGTAAGTCAGGCTGTCGAGAAACAATGGAATAGAAAGTTTGGCGATCGCACGATAATTTACATGGCGTTTGCCTTGCCCATCTACTATCTGGGCCGGAAGCAGGGGGAAGCCAATACAGTGAGATATTGCCATCACACTTCCTCCTTTTGACTCGGTAGGAGGAACAGGACACAGCCCGTTGTAAAAAAGATAGAAGCTAGAAGGTGCTCAAATGAATGGATTGACAGTTTTTCTGTAACTTCGCTAATTGCATCAAAGCTAAAAATAATTGAGCCTGCCAAGAACAGCCAGTTGCCGATTGAGTAGGGAGCCATAAGCCGCCTTAGAATTGCTTTACCCTCATTCAATCGGCTAAACTTCAAGCTGTCTTGCAGGTTTTTCCAATTTTTAGCCTGTTCTTAAGGCTGGTTCAGAAACTTTTTGGGTGTGATCCCGACTAAACGCTTAAAGTGTCGGGTAAAGTGGCTTTGGTGAGCAAAACCAACCTGATAAGCGACATCTGCAATAGTGAAATTTCTCTCGTGGTGGCTCGCCATCTTTTTCTTTGCCAGTAGGTCTTTTGCTCGTTCAATCCGGTGATAAATCAGATATTGGTGAGGTGCGAAGCCAGTCGCTTGCTTAAACTGGGCTGCAAAATAATTGGGACTAACTTGTGCGATCACTGCTAGAGCAGCAAGCCTCACATCCTGATCGAAATGAGCATGAATATAGTCTAAGACCTGATTCAGCCTGTATTTTGGCAAGCTACTCATCAGGATTTGGGTTGGTTTTTGGGTGCAGTAATTTCGTAATAGGTGAGCAGACAGCGTTGTGATCAGGGACTCCACATACAGTTTTCCACCCAACTCAGCACACTCTAATTCCGCTTTCAATGCTGTGCCAATGCCGTAAACTAAGGGGTCTCGCTGCATAAATTGAGGCAACAGTTCGATCGCTTGACCTTGGATCACTTCAGCTAACTGCTGATTCAAAGCCTCTGGTTCAAGCGCGATCACGAGATAAGCATGTTCCTGATTCCAACGGGCCGAATGAGCCATCTGTGCAGGAATGATAATTACATCTTCGTTTTTCATCTCCCCAAATTGATAATGCCCATCTGTAACCTGTTCAACTTCTGTATCAAAAGGAACATGAGTATTAATCAGGACTAAATGCTGTCGGCAAGTACTTTCAGGCAGATCTGTCGGTGGATGACGATAATGAGCCAACCCAAACCCTGCTGACACATTTTGGTGCTGCAAAAGTGTCATGCCATGAGGATAGAGTTGCCGAACATCATCCTCGTTTGTAAAGTCAATGATGGTTGGTTTGCGAAGTATGATCAAATCTGAAAAAACACCGCAATTGATCCTCAGTTTACCAAGCGCAATATACAAGGTAAACAATTCGGCTTAACCCTGAGCGCCAATCGATAATCCGTAGAACAACGAATCTACAACACTACCCTTTCTTCCTAAGATGATCATGGCTATCTGTGATGGTTTCACGCTACTGCCTCACTGGTATTCTTTGGGTAGGAGGGCAGGAGTAAGCGGAGGTCCTCTATGATGTTTGAAGCGGCTGCGATCGCCTGGCATAACGGTAAGCTAGTTCAGCGGGAAGAAGCTGCCCCCTCAATTGCTAGCCATTCTCTTCATCTAGGTATCGGTGTTTTTGACGGCATCATGGCCTACTGGAACGGCGATCATTATTACGTTCACCGACTGTCAGCCCATTTAGATCGGCTACGTCACGGTGCTGTCCAAATGGGACTGGGATTTTCCTGGTCGAACGCAGAGCTTGAATCAGGCATTTTGGCGCTCCTCAATCAAGTTCCGGCAAATAATTACTACATCAGGCCGATTGTTTACCGTTCGGGTCCCCATCTAAACTTCAGTGATTCCATGCCTGTGGATGTGACAATCTTAGGAGTAGCGATCGCCCGCGACGTAGATAAACCATTGACCTGCCACATCTCTCAGTTTGAACGGGTCTCTGGTCGTGCCATCCCGATTGCTTGGAAGATCTGCGGTACCTACGTCAACAGTTACTTGAGCCGTCGCGCTGCGGAGTTGAGTGGCTTCAACGATGCCATTTTGCTGGATCAGGCAGGTCGAATTACCGAAGCGACTGCGGCAAACTTGTTTCTCTTACAAAAAGACGCCGTCATTACACCGGCTCTGACCCCAAATATTTTCCCTGGTATCACCCGTTCCACCCTGCTTGACATTGCCCAGTCTCTAGGAATTGAGGTGGTTGAACGGGATATCTGGCCTGAGGAGCTGGGGAGTTTTGACGGTGCTTTCCTGGCTGCCACCATGATGGAGTTGAAGCCCCTAGCAACGATTCATCCTTATCAGTATGACTCCTCGAACCATCCAGTGTTTCGCCAGTTCTGGCAGCAGTTCCAGGAGGTTACCCACCAGTGATTTTGACCGTGGTGTTTGCCGCTTTATCAAGTGTTGAGTAATCCGACAGGCTGCATAATAGAAAAATTCTGCTAATCACATCACATACTGCACTGTCATCTTCCTGAGAAGCTAGATTCATCCTGGGGACGGTTGCGAGTAGTTACACCCTGCTACCTCTCCTTTGTTTCGATAGTCAGAGGCGACTTTGGGCAAAAAAGTCTCGTTGCAGTCCTAGTGGTGTTGAAGGACAACAAAGGAGAATACTTTAATGCATACGCCTACAACAAATCGGGCAGTCCGTCTGGCACCCTCAAGATTGCTGAGGACACAGAGCCGCCCGCAGTGGTGCTCATTGACTACAGATATCATGCTGATTAACTACAGCGAGCAGCAAGCGGTTCGCCGCAAACTCGATACACCTGAAGAATGTACGCTCTACCTGGCTACAGAGTCCGTGAGCTGGGTTGACGTGCGGGGTCTGGGCAACGCAGACCTCCTGCAGCGACTCGGCCAGGTGTTCAAACTCCATCCTCTAGTCCTCGAAGACGTGATGAACGCATCCCAACGTTCTAAATGCGAGGACTACGATGACCAGCAACTGATGATCTGCCGCATGGTGACGGCTGATGATGCAGGGAACGGCTTTTACAACGAGCAGGTGAGCATTGTCCTGGGGCAGAACTATGTGCTGACAATCCAGGAGGAGTCGGAATACGACTGCTTTGATTCATTACGCGACTCTATTCGCCGCAATAAGAGGACTATCCGTTGTCAGGGCGCAGACTACCTGGCCTACTGCCTGATTGACGCCATCATCGATGGCTACTTCCCGGTTTTGGAAGACTATGGTGAGCGCCTGGAAGAACTTGAACATGAAGTGATCCGCTCTCCCAGTCGTCAGACCCTAGAAAAAGTCTACGAGATCAAGCGCGAGTTGCTCATGCTGCGCCGCTCGATCTGGCCCCAGCGTGATGCGATCAACGTACTGATCCGGGAAGACTCAGCGCTAATTCGCGAGGAGGTACGTGTTTACCTGCGCGACTGCTACGACCACGCGGTGCATGTGATCGACATGGTTGAGACCTACCGAGAGCTTGTCTCTAGCATGACGGAGGTCTACCTTTCTTCGGTGAGCAACCGGATGAACGAAGTGAACAACCACATGAGCGACAGCATCCGCTTCCTAACCGTTTTTTCCACGCTCTTCATGCCCCTCACCTTTATCGTCGGCATCTATGGGATGAACTTTGAGTTTATGCCGGAACTGAAGTCGTCTTGGGGCTATCCTCTGATCTGGGTAGTTATGATCAGCGTTGCTGGCAGCTTGCTGTTTTACTTCCAACGCAAGGGCTTGCTATCCAAAGCTAACCCTACTGATCAGTAACCGACTCAATTTCTTACACTGCTTTCAAAACTTGTTCCATCATCCGATTGGCCTGAGGGGCATAGCTCCCGCCGAATAAGTTGAAGTGATTGAGGATGTGATAGAGGTTGTAAAGGGTTTTTCGTTGCCGGTAGCCAGGATCAAGGGGGAAGGCTTGGTTGTAAGCTTTATAGAAGGTAGTGGGGAAGCCGCCAAAGAGTTCTGTCATTGCCAGATCTACTTCGCGATCGCCAAAATAAACAGCAGGGTCAAGCAGCACAGGCTCCCCTGGTATAGTAATAGCGGCATTTCCAGCCCAAAGATCACCATGAACGAGCGCTGGCTGGGGTCGCCAATCCGATAGAAGCTGGGGAATTACAGCCAGGAGTTGATTTTGAGCAGGAAAGTGGCCACCCCGTCGGTTTGCCAACTTTAGCTGATAGCCAATCCGGTGCTGAGTAAAAAACTCGGCCCAGTCGGAGGTCCAATCGTTGATCTGTGGTGTTGCGCCAATCGTGTTCTGTTGGTGCCAACCGAATCCAGTGTTACTTGTAACCTGGTGCATCGCCGCCAGTTGACGTCCCATTGCCTCCCAACTTTGGGTATTACCGCCGCCACCCAGCTCTAGCCATTCCAGCACTAGGTAGCTAGAGCCAGCCTCTGTACCCCAACAAATTGGCTGGGGAACACGAATTGTTGCAGTTTGGTAAATTTCCTTCAGCCCTCCTGCCTCTGCTGCAAACATGGCAACTTTGGCCGCATCGTTTCGCTTGACAAAGTAGGTCCGCTGACCGTCACTCAACATAGAGGCTTGATTGATACACCCGCCGCCAATCGAGCGAGTGCTTTTGCCCTTAAAGGGTTGGCCAGTTGTTTGGCTGATGTGCTCAGCGATACGAGTCCACATAAGTCAGCGGCCCAGGTATAACCTAAATTAAAAAATCAGCAACCCAGAATCTCGACTGACTTAGGTTGCTGATTGATTAAGCATCAAAGCAATCAAAAACTAGATGCTGTAGAGTACTGTCAAAGATTTTAGTCGTCGTAAATCCGGCACTCGTCCGCCTCGGGGTTGTCATCACAGTACTGCTCAAGCGAGGTTTTGGGTTTAGTGCGAGGGCTAAATCGCTGGTGTGAAGCCTCAGCCTGAAGTTCTTCCACCGCATCCCATGCCGCAGCACACTCCTCAGAGTCGCCACCACTGACGGAACAGGCAGCCCGTGCCTGCTCCCGCTCAGTTTCAATCAGGTCTTCAATACCACTGGCGATGTTGCTGGCAGCCTTCTTGATCTCCCGCTGAACGACTTCAGCGGCGCTATCTGGTACGGCAGGGTTATCTGCCGCTTTTTGCAGCTCTTGCTCAACTTGTTCGTGAATATTGCTCATAGTTCCTCAATTAAACCGATCAGAATGAAAAAAATAATAAGTTAGCTGTTTAGGGGGTCAGCTTAGACCTTTCTGCAATTTATGAGATGTCCCTGATCACAGCCTGACTGAGCTTAGGTTAGATTCAGGTTTCTCACTGGTTAAGCATGTAAGTACTTCAAAGACTTAATGCTTGAGTTCGCTAAGTCCTTACTCTTCATAGACCCGGCACTCTGAAGCACCGGGGTTGTCATCACAGTACCGCTCAAACGCAGACTTGGACTTAGACTGGTGCGAAGCTTCAGCCTCAAGTTCTTCCACCGCATCCCAAGCAGCGGCAGACTCACCGGAGTTACTACCAATGTCTCTGTAGGCAGTACGAGCTTGCTCTCGTTCTTTAGCAATTTCATCTTGAGTGTTGCTCATAGTTTTTTCAACCACTCCCATTTATACAAAAGACTCTGGCAGGTGACCGGCTTGCCCAGAAGTTGGCCTACTTTCTCTTGGCTTGCAGATTACCTACGATTACAACCGTTACCTATTTACTACTATTTTAGTGATAAATACCAGTTTGACCAGACACAAAAATTAAATGAGTTGCTAGCAGTATTCTATGGGCTCAAGATGTAGATGTTTTAGAATTATCAAGGAGAGTTGGCGCAGGACAGACATGGACATTATGGAGTTTTTCCAGCTTAGTGCTGGCAAGTGGTTTTCCCAACGGACAAGCCATCACCTAGCCTTCAAGCAGACAGAGGGAGGTCGCTCCGACTTAAAAATTGAGACGGTTCTCAAGGATGATCCTGCCGTTATCCAGCTCTGTGCCCAGTACGAAGTTGATCCAGCCTCAGCTCTAGGGGGCGCCCGTGTCAGTTGGGATGGCACGATGGACTGGGACGAAGGCAAACACGCCGGCTCAACCGTTCTGGTTCCGGTGCCTGACCTAGATAAGCAAAACGAAGGTAAGTTACTCCGGGAAATGGGCTACGCCGAAAAGGCCTCAGTTGCGGGTCGTTACACTATGGGACCTGATGATGCTTTAACCCTTACGACTGAGTATGAAACAATGTTCTCTGAGGAGCGCTTGTGGTTTGCCAGTCCCAATTTACGACTACGCACAAGTATTCTCAAGCGGTTTGGTGGTTTCAGCATGGCCTCATTTTGTTCTGAGATTCGCTTAGGCGTAGGACCTAGCTCCTCTACCAGCTCAGGAGTTGAGACAGTAGCAAAAAATTCAACCGCCACTGCCCAGTCTTAAGAGGAATCCGAGCAGTGTAAGCCTTTTCTGGCTAAGGGCAACGACACTCAGACTTAGTCAGGCATGCTTTTAACTTGCCTAGGACTTGGCGTGGCTAGCACCAACCGCGATCGCGGTAAGCTTGGTATAAAAGTCTGAAGGTTCTGAGTGGGGTACAAATTGGTGAATCGAATACTGTCTCAAACCTGACCATGCCTGGTAGGTAGACTCAGCTTCTCCAAGAGGTCGTGTTGAGGCTTCCACAGGTGACAGTTCTTGCTCTACTTGAGTCATACTCTGACTGGGTGCTGCTTGTCGCGCTGTTTTCCGCTGCCGAGATTTGAGGGAATGGCTGCTAGCTGATACCGGAAGCGGGGTATTTTGGGTTAGTGTTTCAGCCTGATCCACGTCTTGATCGGATTGATCGGGCTGCGCTGTATGGGGACTGGCTGAAGGAAGGCGGGTTAGGATAGCGGCTGAGTCACTGGAGCTATTGCTATCTGAGGTGTAAGAACTCAAGTCCTTGCTTACTCTGGCTTGATCGATCGAAGCGGTAGCTTGCCGGGCCTGTTTGGAGCCACGGCGGCCTCGCTCAACCGTTGGTGTTGCAAGTTCTTTGTCTTTCGACTCCCATAGTTTTTTAGGAAAGCGATCGCAGATAAGGCGTTCAAACTCACGGTCGAAGCGGTAGATTGGCCGGCCGCGTCGATGCCAGAAAGCCAAAATCTGTCCAACCGAAACAGCCTTATAGCGACCCTGGTAAAGTGCCTCAACCAGCGCTAGATGTACCCATTGCAGTGGGTAAGCCTGAATCCACTGATCAACTAATTGCTGGCTAGTGAATTCTCCCTGCTCAAAACCGTAGTGTGTCAACAGCTTGATTGCGGATGTAGCAGCGGAGTCTCTGGCTATGTCTGTCATAGATACTCTAGATGAAAGGGCTAACCTGAGTGGCTAACTATGCCACTCACTGCATTACACGACAATAAGACTAGTTTACCTGAACGGCTGTAAAGCCTTCTCTATTCATAGCAGGGATATTGGAGGGAGTATCCAGCCGGGGAGGGGCATCACGCCGGAGGCTACTTTTGAGTCTGTGCCACAATCAACTGAGCTAAGGGTGCGCTATACCTGAAGGAACTTTGCTACACTTTGAGATTCTTCATAACAGATCCTGCTGTGATACTATCCATCTGAACAGTTTCAGGATCTATAGGGGTAGCTTAACTTGCTTGGTGTGGTAGTCGGGATTAGAGGAGTGTAGAACGGTTTATCAATGGCACACTTAAATGCTCATCCGCAACGACAACCTGAACCCATCCGCTTGGGTGTCATCGGTGTCGGGAACATGGGTCAACATCATACCCGGATCTTGAGCTTACTTAAGGATGTTGAACTAGTCGGCATTGCAGACATTAATGTTGAGCGAGGCATCGATACTGCGAGTAAATATCGAGTTCGCTTTTTTGAAGACTATCGCGATCTCCTGCCCTACGTCGATGCAGTCTGTGTGGCGGTTCCGACACGCCTACACTACGAAGTTGGCCAAACCTGCCTACACTCAGGTATCCACGTTTTAATTGAAAAGCCGATCGCTGCGAGTATTGCCGAGGCTGAGCTGCTGGTAAATGCAGCCGCAGAGTGCCAGTGTATTTTACAAGTTGGACACATCGAACGCTTTAACCCGGCCTTTCAAGAACTCAGTAAAGTACTTAGAACTGAAGAGCTACTTGCCCTAGAAGCTCACCGGATGAGCCCTTACTCCCAACGGGCCAACGATGTTTCTGTTGTGCTGGATTTAATGATCCATGATATTGATCTGCTGCTAGAACTGGCCGCCGTCCCGGTGGTGAAGCTCACGGCCAGTGGCAGCCGGGCTTCTGGCTCTGGTTACTTAGACTACGTCACAGCTACTTTAGGGTTTGCCAACGGCATTGTCGCCACCCTTACCTCCAGCAAGGTCACCCACCGTAAACTCCGCCGAATTGCGGCCCACTGCAAAAACTCCCTGACCGAGGCTGATTTCTTGAACAACGAAATCTTAATTCATCGCCAAACCACAGCCCGATGTATGACAGACCACGGGCAAGTTCTTTACCGCCAGGATGGCTTGATTGAAAAGGTCTACACCAGCAATATTGAGCCCCTCCATGCGGAGCTAGAGCACTTTGTCAACTGTGTCCGGGGCGGCAACCAACCCTCTGTGGGCGGTGAACAAGCCCTGAAGGCACTGCGCTTGGCTAGCTCAATTGAGCAAATGGCCCTAGACGGCCAGCCATGGCAAGACTATGACTGGCATCCCAACAATTCAGCACGATCATCAACGAACGTGTTGGCTTAAAGTTCAGCAATAGATTTATCAGGGTGACGCTTTCTGGCTCTGGGTGTTTCTGTTAAGACGAACCTATTAATCTGCCTGATACGATCAGGTTAACATGGCCTCTGGATGAGTAGAGAGAGGGAAGATGCCGTACAAAAACTTGAGCGATCTGCCCGAAAGTGTGCGGGAGCCTCTGCCCAAACACGCCCAGGAAATCTACCGGGCAGCTTTACAATAGCGCCTGAGATGAGTACAACCACGATCAGGAGCGATGGTCTCCGACCGGCCTTTGGCCATCGCACCGGGTTGCCTGGGCAGCAGTTAAGCACAAGTACGAAAAGAATCAAGAAACCGGCCTGTGGGAAGAAACACAAAACGACTAGATCTTTACTCAAGCGGCTCTTTTGAGCAAGCCAATCTGACTCAAACGCTCCTGCAAATAACTTTGGGCCGTGATACCCTCAGCTATGACAACTTCGGGCCGCGCGTGGAGAAACAGAGGTATTGAGTAGCGGGATTGCTTTGCTGCTTCACCGCTAGGATTGATGACTTGGTGAGCCGTGGAACGGTAATAGCCCTGGGTTGCCAATTGCAGCATATCTCCGGCATTAACCACTAAATCCTCTCTCTGACCCGGAACTTGATGCCAGTATCCTTGATTGTCTTGAACTTCTAACCCCACCGCCGTCGCCGTCGGTAGCAGAGTAATCAGATTAATATCCTCGTGGGCTGCTGCCCTTACTGATGTGGGTGTTGCCTCAGTCAGTGGAGGATAGTGAATCGGACGCAGGAGGGTTGCCTGGCTACCTTTAATCATTGCGCTAAGAGGCAGCGTCAATTGGTCTTGAATGCTAGCAGGTAGTGCCTGCTCCACCCAACCGAGTAGCGTTTCTGCCAGGTTGACTAGGGAGTTGAACAAATGCCAAGTGCGATCGCTCATTCCTGCTGGCAATTCACTCCAGCAATACAGGTGAAAGAATTCCTTCAGGTCAGGATGAGTGTAGCCTTTAGCCTGCTCCGTTTGAAACGGAAAGTATCCAGACTGACGTTGAGGATCAAACCTGTAGTTGTGCTTCTGCTGTGAGTTGAAGAAGTGCTGCCACTCGCCATAGGTTTCCCAGACAAGCTGCGGGGAGATTGGCGGATGAACTAGAACGGCAAAACCAATTTGATGCAGGGCATTGACAAGTTTTTGCGGCGCATCGGGGTCTTGATACTCAACTTTGAGCGTTTCCATGCAGAGATCCTTGAATCTAAGCTGATCGACTTGAAGACATACCTTGAGATGCTAAAAGGGCAGCACCGTAAGCCGCAGCAGTCTGAGAGGGAGGGGCAAGCGGTACTCTGAGATGACGAGCGCGAATCTGAGTCCAGGTCGGGTTGTTAGCGCCACCTCCTGCCGAGTAGACCTGGGTTAAGGGGGTAGCTCCCTGCTGTTGTAGCAGAGCATAGCCTTGGGCTTCAATCCGGGCCAAGCTTTCCAGCAGACCATGCAGAAACTCTACTAAACTTTCAGGGCGGGGTTGCAAGCGCGGTTGTAGCTCAGGATCGTTTACAGGAAAACGTTCTCCTGGTTTCAGAAGGGGGTAATAGTCTAGTGGACTTTCCTGATCTACGGGGATCTGGGTACTCAGATGCTCTAGTTCCTGATTGTCGAAAAACTGACTGAGCACTGCACCGCCTGCGTTAGAAGCACCACCCACGAGCCACAAGTCACCCAGTCGATGGCTGTAAATTCCATAGTCCGAATTGTCTACCCGAGTTTGACTCAAAAGTTTCAGCACTAGCGTTGAACCCAAAGAGGTGACAGCCTCACCCGGGAACTTCGCCCCACTGGCGAGAAAAGCCGCAATGCTATCCGTGGTCCCGGCGCACACGCAGCAGTCTGGAGCCAGACCAAACCGAGCGGCAATGTCTGGTTTGATTGAACTAACAGGCGTACCTGGAGTTAATATCTTAGGTAAACAGGGAATGAGTTGCTGAAACTGCTCAGCGGTTATGAGCCAGTCAGGATAGCACGCTTGAGCTGGATCGTAGCCCAGTTTCAAGCTATTGTGGTAATCACTGATGCCCGGTTGACCGTGCAAGCAATAGGCCAGCCAGTCTGCCTGGTGTAGGACGTAATGGGCCTCCGAAAAGTAAGGTTGCTGCGCTAGCCAGAGGAGCTTGGCTAGGCTGGATGTAGCACTTAGAACAACATGGCCAGGGGGAGCAATATTCTTGAGTATTTCAACTGTGCTGACGGCGCGGGCGTCGTTATAGAGTAGCGGTGAATGGAGGGGGTTTCCTGCTTGATCACACAGAATAACGGTGGAAGAGGTGCCATCAAGGGCGATCGCGCTAATTTGGGCACGTACCACCGGAGGAATTTGCTCTAACAGCTCAAACAAGGCTACTTTCCAGGTGGCTGCCAGGGAGTCGTCTGGAACTGCTCCAAACCTGTAGTTTACCTCAGCATGAACGCTGCCCTGCCGATCAATCGTTACAGCACGAGCCCCGGAAGTGCCAAAATCGAAACCAAGATACAAGGTCATGAAATGCCTGTACAGCTTGAAATAACGATAAGGTCGGTCCTACTTTAAAAGACTAAGGATTAAGTCTCAAGTCGAAGTTCTAAAGGCAACTTGGTGGTATCTTCTGGATCAAGTCTAAATTGAATTTTGGCTCTCAAGGAATGCCGTTTGCAGGAGAGACTGAAATAATATCTCAAGGGCAGAGATGGCAGGGGAAAAATCTCACCCGTCAACCCTGGTTTCATCCACTGCTGCTGCTGGTGTGGCTGGCGCTTGGGATTGCCCTACGCTTTACAAACCTGACCTTAAAGCCGCTGTGGGTGGATGAGTTTTCTACGATCGTGTTCGGCCTGGGCAACAGCTACCGCACTATCCCCCTGGACCAGGCGATCAATTCAATCACGCTGCTGCAGCCGTTGCGTCCCGATCCAGGGGCGGGAATTGATCGCGTCATTCATCACTTGTTGAGCGAGAGCAACCATCCGCCAATCTACTTTATCCTGACCCATCTGTGGCTGCGGCTATTTCCACCAGAGGATGGTTTGGTGTCAATCTGGGCGGCGCGATCGCTAGGTGCACTATTGGGCGCTGCCTCGATTCCAGCCGTATTTGGCCTAGGCTGGCTGGCCTTTCGCTCTCAACGGGTGGGCCAAATGGCAGCCGCGATGATGGCAGTCTCCCCCTACGGTATCTTTCTGGCTCAAGAAGCGCGGCATTACCCTTTGGCAATCTTGTGGGTGATTGCTTCTCTGTGTTGTTTCGTTGTAGCAACACGAGCCCTCAACCATCGGACTCCTCTGCCGATCTGGGTGGGATTAACTTGGATTGGTGTGAACAGCCTGGGGATCGCGACCCATTACTTCTTTGCATTAACCCTCTGTGCTGAAGGCTTGGCACTGCTGATCCAGGGAATTCAGCAAAGCCGACGGGAAAAAGGGGCTTGGCTCCACCCTTGCTGGCGACGCATTTACGCTGTTGCGGTGGGAACCTTAGCCGGAGGCTTGGTTTGGTTGCCTGTTTGGCAACCGATTTACGGCAGTGAGTTGACCCAGTGGATTTACAGTAGCGATCGCACTAGATGGGAGTGGCTCGAACCCCTGCCGCGATTTCTATTTGATTGGATCACCATGTTCTCTCTCTTGCCAGTGGATGCCGCCGCTTTACCGATTGTTATCGCTTCAGCCCTGGGGATGCTGGTTTTTTTGCTTTGGGCCTTACCTATGGTCAGGCGCGGCCTGAAAGTTTGGCGAGACGGCTTAAAGGCTACTCCAGAGACCCGCTTGGCGATCAACGTCCTGGGTGGGTTTGTTTTAGCAGTCTGGGCACTGTTTTTCTGCTTCACCTACGCTCTGGACGTTGATTTAACCCGGAGTCCCCGGTATCATTTTATCTACTTCCCTGGGATGGTCGTTTTGCTAGGAGCTAGCCTTGTGGCTTGCTGGAATCCTTCTATCTCAACCGCGAGAACAAAGTGGGTTGCTGTTGAGAGACAGGCTTCAGCGCCTCCTGCCAAGATGGGCGGCAAAAAAGCTGTGGTCTTGATCTGGCTGATGGGACTTGTGAGTGGACTAACAGTGGTTGGCAATCTTGGCTACCAACGCTATGAGCGTCCAGCACTCCTGGTTAATAGAATTCAAGCGGCTTCTCAGGTTCCGGTTTTGATTGCAATGACCCACAGGACCCACGGGCAAACGGGCAGCCTGATGGGCATAGCCTTGGAGTTCAAACACCGCGATCGCGCAGACCATTCTGCTTCCTTACCCCAGTTTCTCCTGGCCGATCAAGGGTCAGACACAAGCACCGCAACCAGGACACTACAACAAACTCTGGCCGAAATGCCCCGCCCCCTAGACCTCTGGCTGGTCAAGTTCAAAGCACCTGTTGAGCTAGCAGATCAGAAGTGCATTGCAGATTCCCAGGCCCCTGACCCAGCCTGGATGACTGGGTATGATTACCAGCTGTATCACTGTTCACACTGGTAACCCCTAAGTGTGTATCTTGCACCACTGAGAACTTCATTGTTCGAGCTTGAGGCAATCTGTTGTCCTAGATCTGGCAAGATCAGAAAAGAGAACAAGTAAGCCTGATGTGAACACGCTGATTCAACTGCAACCAATCGACCTGGCCTTAGCTCTGGGCATGATGGCGATCGCCATTGGCTTGTCGACCTGGCAAGGACTAGGACTAGAGCTAAGTTTGACGATCGCCACTGGACGAACCGTGGTCCAACTCTTGGCGGTCGGGTACTTGCTGGCGATCGTGTTTGCCTGGAAAAACCCCTGGGCAATCCTGGCGGTCTTGGCCGTGATGCTGACGATCGCGGCGATTGAGACCCGTAACCGGGTGGGTAAGAAAATCCCCAACCTGCTGCCGCTGGCCTGGGGATCTATCTTTGTCAGTACTGCGCTTACCATCGCCTATACTAATTTGTTCGTGGTCCGCCCGGAGACCTGGTACGAGCCCCAGTATGCGATTCCTTTAGGCGGGATTGTACTCGGAAATGCCATGAATGGAGCCGCAATCGCTGGAGAACGTCTAGCCCGGACGATTCAAACCAGCCGACTGGAGATTGAAACCCATCTCTGCTTGGGGGCAACGCCCCAGCAGGCGATCTCTCAGTATCGCAAAGATGCGATCAAGGCCGGACTGATTCCGACAATCAATGGCATGATGGTAGTGGGAATCGTTACACTCCCCGGCATTATCACAGGCCAACTCCTCAGCGGGGTTAACCCCCTGGAGGCTGCCTCCTACCAAATCTTGATCATGTTTATGCTCGCCTTTGCCACCCTGGTCACGACTTTACTGATGACGCAGGGACTCTACCGGCAATTTTTTAACTCAGCCGCCCAATTGACGTTGCCTTAGTTTGCCTTTTACCGGAAAGCCAATGCCGATTATTGATGTCGAGAACCTGAGTAAGGTCTATCCTGTGGCAGTCAAGGAACCGGGTCTGAAGGGAACGCTGCGCTACCTGGTGCATCGCAAATATCTACCAGTACAGGCTGTGCAGGAGGTTTCCTTCCAGATTGAGCCGGGAGAGGTTGTCGGGTTCTTGGGTCCCAATGGCGCCGGAAAAACGACTACGCTCAAGATGCTCACCGGCCTGATTCATCCTTCTAGCGGTCGGGTCAGGGTTGCCGGGTGCACTCCCTTCCAGCGAGAAGTGGGCTTTCTGCATCAAATCACCTTGGTCATGGGGCAGAAGCAGCAGCTCCTCTGGGACATTCCGGCCCAGGACTCCCTTAAGATCAATGCAGCGGTCTACGGCATCCCAGACAAGGAGTTCCGCTGGCGCGTGGGTGAACTGGTGGAAATGCTGGCCTTGAAGGAAAAGCTGACCCAACCCGTTCGCAAGCTTTCCCTGGGGGAACGGATGAAAGCAGAACTGTTAGCAGCCTTGCTCCACCGTCCCCAGGTCCTGTTTCTAGACGAGCCCACCTTGGGTTTGGATGTCAACGCTCAGGTCGCGGTGCGGGAATTTTTGCGAGAGTATAACCAGCGTTACGGGGCTACTATCCTTTTAACCAGCCACTACATGGCCGATATTACCGCCCTCTGCCAGCGGGTCCTGCTGATCTATGAGGGACGACTGATCTACGACGGCAGTCTGGACGGATTGGTGGAGCACTTTGCACCCTACCGGGAGGTCAAGGTAGAACTGGCTCACCCCCTGCCTGAGGTAAAACTGTCACCCTACGGAGAGCTAAAAGCTGTGGATGGCACAATGGTACGTTTCCTGGTGCGGCGTGAGACCCTGACTCGGAGTGTATCCCGTATTCTGGCAGAACTAGAGGTGATTGATCTGACTGTGACCGAACCGCCCGTGGAGGAGGTGATTGGCCGGGTCTTTAACGCCGGAGCCGTGGCATGAACCAAGCTGTCAGAAAAGCCCGAACGCTGCTCTGGGTCTACTACAGCTATATGGTGGAGTACCGGGCAGAGTTGATTTTGTGGGTGCTGTCCGGGTCCCTACCGCTGATCTTGATGGGCGTCTGGATTGAGGCATCTCAGAGTGGTCAGTTTGGCCTCAAGCCGGTAGATTTTGCCCGCTATTTCCTGGCTGCCTTTATCGCCCGACAAATGACAGTGGTCTGGGTGGTCTGGGAGTTTGAAAAAGAGGTGGTAGAAGGACGGCTTTCACCACGGCTGCTCCAGCCTTTAGACCCCGCTTGGCATCACGTAGCCTCCCACCTGGCCGAGCGGCTGGCCCGTCTACCGTTCATGATATTTTTGGTGATCTTGTTCTTCGCCCTGTACCCTCAGGCCTGGTGGCTACCGAGTCTCGGTCAACTATTTCTGTTTTTAGGGACAATTGCCCTGGCCTTTGTCCTCCGCTTTTTGATCCAGTACACTTTTGCCATGGTTGCCTTCTGGACAGAGCGAGCCAGCGCAATTGAGCAATTTTGGATGTTGTTTTTCCTGTTTCTCTCTGGCTTAATTGCCCCCCTAGATGTCTTCCCGCCGCTGATCCGGGACATTGCCCTCTGGACCCCCTTTCCCTACCTGGTCTATTTTCCCGCTAGTCTGTTAGTCGGCCTCCCCGCGAATATCACCCAGGGGCTACTGATGATGGTCGGGTGGACAGTCATATTTTTCGGCTTGAACCGCTGGCTGTGGCGACGGGGACTGAAGCAGTACTCCGGCATGGGAGCCTAGGATGAGGCGCTATCTGAAAGTCCTGGGGCTATTTTGGAGCACGGCGATCGCCGCCGAACTAGAATACCAGGCCAACTTTATCCTGGCTGCCCTCAGCAGCCTGGGAAATTTGATCGGCAGTCTGTTTACACTCTTCCTGTTCTACCGCACCGGCGCTGGCTTCGAAGGCTGGACCTGGGAGGAAACCCTGGTCGTCCTAGGAATTTTTACTTTGTTGCAGGGCTTTTCTGCCACCTTCTTAAGTCCCAACTTGAACAAGATTGTCCAGCAGGTCCAGCAGGGGACGCTGGATTTTGTCCTACTCAAGCCAATCAGTAGCCAGTTCTGGCTCTCAACCCGCACCCTTTCCCCCTGGGGGCTGCCAGACCTGATTTTTGGGGTAATTCTAATTGGCTATGCCGGTCAGCAACTGAACCTGGAAATCAGCAATTACCTCCTGAGTATTGTCCCTGTCGTCTTCGGCTTCGCCAGCCTTTACAGCCTCTGGTTTATGCTGGGAGCCACCAGTATCTGGTTTGTCAAAATCTACAATGTCACAGAGGTTCTGCGCGGTTTGCTAGAGGCTGGACGCTTTCCAATGGTCGCCTACCCCACCGCGTACCGCTTTTTCTTCACCTTTGTGATTCCTGTGGCTTTCCTGACAACCATTCCGGCAGAAGCTCTATTGCAGCGCACCGAACTAGGTTGGATCACAGGTGCAGGGCTGCTGGCCCTGGCGCTACTCCTAGGCTCGCGGATCTTCTGGCAGTTTGCCCTGCGCTTCTACACCAGTGCTTCCAGTTAGGACCTACACGACTTGACTTAAGCCGTGTCGCGGAGTTGCCCTGTTCGGTAATGTTCTAAATCTATCGGTGCAGATTGTCGAATGGGTAAACCGAAGTCATAGCAATTCACAAACGGCCCACCGAAAGTGTCATGTTTTATTTTGTTAGTCAAGACTTAACCTTACGGTTGCCTGATTTTAACTTCCTCAACTTATTCTAATTTGTGTTCGATGTTACTGCAATTTTTACCTTTCAACTACTAGTTACTCTTTGTTCCTTTTTTATAGAGCACTTCATTTTTATGAATGTTTTATAAACCAGGAAAGTTTCCGTTTAGAGGAACAGAAAAGGTAAGAATTCAAATAACACTAGCAACAAACCTACGTGTACTTAAGTAAAAACTGAGGAAAAATGCTCTCCATTTCACGGTTGAAGCGTTGTGCTTTGGCAGTTTCTGCTCTGCAAGTTTCTGCACTTACATTGGCTTTTACAGGAGCTATTAGTGCTTCTAAGACCTCCCCTGCAGCCGCTCAGCAGGCATTTGTCTGTATTGGAGCAGGACGAACTCCTGTACCTACGGCTTTAAGGAACCGCGCAACTGCTGCACTTAATGCCTATGGAATTCGTGGTGCTAACCAGTTTACTTTTACAAGTGATCCAGAATTTTTTGAGGTCCAAGCGAATATAGATGCTGATGCCCAAAAAGATGTAGAAGTTGATATTGTTAATGACAATACAGACAACAAGATCGAGGAAGTTGAGCGACTAATTGCGTTTGGTAACATTCCTAACGCAGTAGAAACCCGTTTTAATAACCTAGTACGCCCAAACAATCGTAACATTCTCTGCGTCGAACAGAGTCGGAATCCACAGCCTGCCCCTAGACCTGTGCCCCCTGCCAGTCCAGTTAGCGTCAAGTACGAGATTGCGTACAGATGTACAAGCCAATTCAATTATCCAAGTAGTGTACCTAACTCCAAGCTTGACGATGTTGACAGAACCTGCCGGGCTGGGGAAATCAATGAGGCTGAAATCCAGAGTGATGGCACCCTGATCAGAATCAAGGAATTTAGCTAATTGATAGTGGCTGTTTGTAAAAGCTAGTGACTACCCATAGTAGTCCTTGGCTTTTATAACTGTACTTTTAAGATTAGAAACAGCTTAGTGGAGTGTTTTGTACCTCACTAAGCTATTTCTATTTACACTAAATCTTCTAACATAAAATGCTAGGGGTTATGTAGTGGCGTTTCCCTGGAGTAGCCTCTGGAAAATTAAGATTGCATCAATGGCAGCCACAACTCGGCAGCGACAGTTCTACTTACCACTGCCCGTTCTTGCTAATTTGAGAGGAATTGCGTCTAGGACTCGTCTTTTGATTAGGCAATGCTGGAAAATAAATTCAAGCAGTGTGGATGTAGTGGATAAGGGAAAATTGCCGAAGGGTTCAGTTCAAGGCGTTTGCGGTTGCATGAGGGAGATGAGTTGCTGAATTCCCCGTTGAATTCGGCGTGTGACTGTCATCGGACTAATTCCAATTCGCTCTGCCACCTCTTTGCGGGAAAGCTGGTTTAAGAAGACAAACTCAATCACTTCACGAGTCTTGTCTTCTAGTTGAGCCATCGCCTGTTGAAGCTGAATTTGATCCTCATCTAGGTTTTGCACAGCGAGAGCACGCACGTCGAGTAGGGTATCCCCCAGCGTCATAGGAGAATCTATCTGCTGGCTCACGGCTGCATCTAAACTTAAGGGACTGCGATTTTTTGTTGCCAACCGGCTGGTCCGCCACTCATGCACTGAAACATTGAGACTTTCAGCGATTTCCTGATCGCTTGGTTGACGGCCCAAGGTCTCCATCAGATCCTGACGGGTTTTCTGACCGTCTTTGCTCAGTTGCTGCAACCGGCGGGGAATCTTGACAGCGTTGGCGCGATCGCGGAGGAAATGAAGCATCTCACCCCGAATATAGGGCACCGCAAAGGAACTAAAGGCACATCCTTGCGTCGGATCGAACCGTTCAATTGCTGCAATCAGACCTAAAAAGCCGATTTGTTCTAAATCTTCGTAGGGTTCAGCACACTGATAGGCAACCCGGTGGGCAGTTTTCCGCACTAGACCAATGTTGAGCTGGACCAACTGATTGCGAGTAGCTACAGAGGGTGAACCATGGTAGGAAACCAAAAGCTCCATGCACCGTCTCGTCCGTTCGGCACAAGCTGCATCAGGGGTAAAGTCATGGACATAGAAGGGGAAACGGGTTGTAGCAGCATCCGCTGCCAGGGAGGTCTTGGAAACGGGTTGCTGATCTAAATGAGTAGCTGTCATCTGCAAGACACCTTTACTGCTGCGTGAGCCTATTTTCTGAAGATTCCGGCTGCTAAACCATCGTTATTTCACTGAACTTGGCCCGGCCCAATCTCACATCCTCCGCATAAATACATACGGCTAAGTAAAGGAATTGGACTAATTCCTGATTCATTAAGATTTGAGGCAGAATGACAGTAACGAGCAATTCTAGCTTTATCCAAAACCAGTGGGAGGTACTCCTTGAGTAATACCAGTAACTTTCGCCAAGCAATACGTCAGGCGGGTCAGCAGGCCCTTGTCGGCCCTAATGTGATCAAGAATGCCCTCCCTTTCGTTGGGGGTGGACTCGTTTTAACTGCTGTGGGTACCTACGGCGGTATCCAAGTTCTTGCTAGAAATCCAGGGTTATTTTTTCCCACCTTTATTGGGGCCGTAATCCTGGAATTGGTCCTTTTCTTCGTGGCGATGCGGGTGGCCGAACAAGGCAAGAACAGCACTGCCCTACCCCTGCTTGCGACCTACAGCCTCTTGTCAGGCTACACCTTAGCTGGGTTGGTGACCGTTGCGCTTCAAAATCCGGGGGTTGGCTTGGCGGGAATTGGGTTTGCGGCTCTAGGCTGCGGCGTCACCTTTGTTGCGGCCCGGCAAATTGGCTCTAATCTGTCCGACCAGGATGGTCTGGCTTTGACGCGCACGATTGGGTTGGGGGTAATCGCCCTCTTAGTTGTGGTCGGAGCCCAGTTCTTGTTTATGTTGTTTGGTGTTTACACCCCAAGTTGGCTAGAGATTGCAATTTCAGGGCTAGGGGTAGTGATCTTCGCCGGGGCCGCTGTGGTTGACTTCTACATCTTGCCCCGAACTTACCGGGATGATCAGTACTTACCTGCGGCGCTGTCGATGTACTTGACGTACATCAATTTGTTCATTTTCATCCTGCGACTGCTGATTGCTTTCAACCGAGAAGACTAAGCCATTCTGGTTGAAGATATTTGAGCTTAAAGCTGTAGTTCCAGGACTACAGCTTTTTTGTCAGCAACATACCAGCCTAGAATTCTAATTAACCTTGTTAGAATCAAAAGCAGTTTGGAATCAAGGGTTGAGCGTGGTTGTTAAACCAGACTGGCTACGGGTAAAAGCACCTCAGTGGGAACGCGTTGGCAACGTCAAGGAGATTCTTCGAGATCTAGCCCTCAGCACAGTTTGCGAGGAAGCTTCCTGTCCTAATATTGGCGAGTGCTTCAGCCACGGCACCGCAACCTTTTTGATCATGGGTCCTGCCTGTACGCGAGCTTGCCCTTACTGCGACATTGACTTTGAGAAAAAGCCTAAACCCCTTGATCCTAGTGAACCAGAGCGACTGGCTGAGGCTGTACAGCGTCTATGCCTCAACCATGTGGTGATTACTTCAGTCAACCGAGATGACTTACCCGATGGTGGCGCTTGCCAGTTTGTCCGCTGCATTGAATGTATCCGGGTTGTATCGCCTCAGACTACGATTGAAGTCCTGATTCCTGACTTGTGTGGAAACTGGCAAGCCTTGGAAATAATTCTGCAAGCCCAGCCGGAAGTTTTGAACCACAATACTGAAACCATTCCCAGGCTTTACCGTCGAGTGCGACCCCAGGGCGATTACGGGCGATCGCTGTCGTTATTGCGTCGCGCTCGTGAACTCGCTCCCTGGGTCTACACGAAATCAGGCCTGATGGTTGGCTTGGGTGAAACCGATAGCGAAGTCCGTGCGGTAATGGCAGACCTTCGGGACGTGGACTGCGACATTTTGACGATTGGTCAATACCTTCAACCCACGCAAAAACACCTGGATGTTGAGGGCTTTGTGCCTCCAGCTCAGTTTGAGGCTTGGAGACAGGCAGGGGAAGCGATGGGATTTCTCCAGGTTGTCTCTTCGCCGCTGACTCGCAGTTCCTACCACGCTGAGCAGGTGAGAAGCTTGATGGAGCGGTATCCTCGCTCAAAACCTGTAATGATCTGACAGATTGGCTTAGGTTTGCCTACTTTAGTAGCAAGCTAGGTTGAAAGCGTTCTTTAAAATCTACAGGCTATTGCAGATGCGGCGATCGCTTTTGTCAATCTACTGGTAATTCTGGCTCTGCTTAGGTGGGTTTGGGACTCACCCTCAACTGGGCGATCGCTTTCCAATCCAGCCCCAATTCCTGGCAAATTTCTAGAAAGTTCAGGTAGTCAACAGATTTACCCGTGAGGAGGTTGCTTGTAGCGTGCCGGATGGCGATCGCTGCCGCAGGTTCTTTCAAATTATTCCAAAAACCGAACAGTCTCTCACCCACGTTGCATAGTATTTTTAGGCACCTAAAGCTAGACGAACCACAACAGGCTCAATTTAACAAACTTGCTGGACAGATTTTCTCAGTTTAGCTGTTGTCGGTAAGGAGA
This sequence comes from Thermosynechococcaceae cyanobacterium, assembly GCA_041748155.1. Taxonomy (GTDB): domain Bacteria; phylum Cyanobacteriota; class Cyanobacteriia; order Thermosynechococcales; family Thermosynechococcaceae; genus JBGTDT01. The sequence continues at coordinate 87,441 of JBGTDT010000131.1, forward strand.
AAAAATGAAAACTGGGCTTATCACTATCACAGCTTTAATCATGGTCAGCAGTCTAGCAGCTCCAGTTAAAGCAGAGGACTTCAAACCAGGTGAAAAACTGCTAAAAAACAACCTGTGTCTAAGTTGCAACCAGAGTAGAGAGAACTTAGAGCTTGCTCAGCGGACTCAAAAAAGCAGACAAAAGGCGAAAGTTCAGCGCCGTCAGCCAAACATCCCAAGTAAGAAGCTAAATCCTCAGCCACGCAAAATAGAGAAGCCTGACATTTCAACAGGGAGTCAAGGCCAAAACACTGCACCCAAAGCAAAGCAAAAAGACCAAGATACCCCAAAGGAGAAAAAGCCAGACACTTCACCAAAGAAGCAGAAAGATCAAGGCGCTTCAAAGGGAGAACATACAGGTGCTCCAGCAAAAGAGAAGGAGAAAGAACGAAAATCTCAAAGGGTACATTACTGGTGGTACGACTATCCATCTAGTCGGTGGCACAACTATCTATTGAGTGGATGGTATTACCCATCAAGCCCCTGGAACTGGGAGCCATACCTGCAAAGTTATCACGTCCAGATAGACGCAGAAGATTGGCTTTTGGATCGAGATGCAGGAGAGTACGCCAAGGCCCTGGCGTACTATGAGCAATCTTTAGCCATTGTCAGAGAAATTCGCGATCGCCAGCGTGAAGCAGACATTCTCAAAAGCATGGGTACGGTCTCCGAAAAGCTAGGTCAATACGCCAGAGCCTTGGAGTACTATGAGCAGTCCCTGGCGATCGCTAGGGAACTCAACAACCGCCAAGCCGAAGCAGAAATCCTCCAGAGCATAGGCACAGTTCACGAAAAGCTAGGACAGTAATCCCTATAATTTTTTAAGAGACTCATTTACAGATCGTTTTACGTAAATTTTGTTTGCATCAATGAACCACATCCACTAGCAGGTGTCGAGATCAGGCTATGAGTTAATCAAGCACCTTTAACCCCCGACTGTTAATTTCTCTATCACCAATGAAAAGAAGCCGGCTGCTTGTCAGATTAAGGCGTTTACAAAGACTTGGCCTCCACACTCTAGGGCTACTGATTGCCTTTTCACTGGGGATTCTGCTAATTCTACCAGCGCTGACGCAGCAGCCTGTTACCCTCAATCTGTTAATGCATGTTCCTGAGGCAACTCAGTGGCGATCGCTAATTCAAGCCTTCGAAGCCAAGAACCCCGATATTCGCATTAATCTGGTCGAAGCGCCTAACGATACCAACCTGGAAGAAGACCTCTACACCTCTGCCTTTTTGCTGGGCAGTTCCCCCTACGACCTGGTTTACATGGACATCGTCTGGGCTCCCAAGTTTGCCGCTGCCGGGTGGTTGCAAGATCTTACAGATCGGGTTTCTCCAGTAGAGCTAGCCGCGTTTATCCCTGCCGATGTAGAAGGCGGGCGCTACGAGGGAGGGCTATACCGGATTCCCTTTCGCTCAGATGTCGGCATGCTCTACTACCGCAAAGATCTACTCCAACAGGCCGGATACAAACCGCCAGAAACCTTTGCTGACTTGATGCAAGCGTCCCAAACCTTGCAAGATCAGGGGGCGACTCGCTTCGGCTATGTCTGGCAGGGGCGGCAGTACGAAGGGGCCGTGGCAATGTTCGTTGAGGTGCTCAAGGGTCATGGCGGCTTCTGGATTGACCCGCAAACTCAAGCCGTCGGCCTGGACCAACCCGCAGCCGTGCAGGCCGTCGAGTTCCTGCGTAGCACGATTGCACTAGGTGTTTCTCCGCCCAGTGTGACAACTTACAACGAAGACGAAGCACTGCGGCCCTTCCAGAGCGGTGAAGCTGTGTTCATGCGTAGTTGGCCCTTTGCCTGGCCCCAGGTTAACGGACCAGACTCGCCGATTCGCGGCAAGGTGGATATTCAGCCCATGGTTCATGCACCAGGCGCTGAGAGTGGAGCCTGTCAGGGGGGGTGGGGTTTAGGAATTTCTAAGACCACTAAGTACCCGGAAGCAGCCTGGCGAGCGATTCAGTTTTTTACCAGCGAAGCCGCCCAGCGCCAGTTTATTCTAGAAAACGCCTACGTGCCGAGCCGCCGCAGCCTCTTCAATGACCCGCAGATCGTCCAAAAATACAGCTACTATCCCCGGTTGCTAGAAGTTGTTGATAGCGCTGTTTTGCGGGCTCCGATCGCGCAGTATGCTCAAGCCTCTGATATTTTGCAGCGATATCTGAGTGTGGCGCTGACGGAACGGCAAAGTCCCCAAAGTGCAATGCAAGCCGCAGCTAGGGAAACCCGGCTGCTGCTCGGTGATATCCAGACTGCTGGGAAGAAAGGGAGCCTGACTGCATGAGACTTAACACGGTTAGCAAGGAACAACTAGAGGGCTGGTTGCTGTTAGCCCCCGCTGCGATCCTGCTGCTCCTCGTCTTTGCGTATCCGATTGGGCGGGCCTTTTGGCTGGGTCTGTTCACCCAAAACCTTGGCACTCAGCTTCAGCCCGTTTTCAGTGGCCTAGATAACTACGTGCGAATGGCCTTAGACGGACGTTTTTGGCAAAGCTTAGGAAACACGACGGTATTTACCAGTGTCTCTGTGGTTCTAGAGCTCATTCTGGGGATGGGGATTGCCCTGATCCTGAACCAATCGTTTCCAGGGCGCGGGGCGGTTCGCACGATCGCCATCCTACCCTGGGCCTTGCCCACGGCCCTAATCGCCCTGACCTGGAGCCTGATTTTTCAGGGTGAGTTTGGCGTCTGGAACGATATGCTGCTGCGCCTGGGTTTGATTGAATCTGGGATCAACTGGCTGGGCAATCCCAAGTGGGCCTGGCTTGCCACCATTGCCGCCGATGTTTGGAAAACTACTCCTTTTGTCAGCATCCTACTGCTGGCAGGTTTGCAGTCAATTTCTCAAGATCTTTATGAAGCCCACGCGATCGATGGGGCCAGTCCCTGGGGCAGCTTCCGCCAGATTACCCTGCCGCTGCTGTTGCCTCAGATCCTGATTGCAGTTTTGTTTCGCTTCGCTCAGGCTTTTGGCGTTTTCGATCTGGTTAAAGTGATGACCAACGGCGGTCCTGCCGGGTCAACGGAGATGGTTTCCCTCTATATCTACGCTACGGTGATGCGTTACTTAGACTTTGGCTACGGGGCGGCCCTGGTGGTCGTGACATTTTTGTTGCTGATTGCGGCAGTGGCGATCGCCAGTTTCCTGCTGGCAAAACTACGGGCTCAGGCAGCAGGAGCCAACTAACCGATGTCAACTCCCAACTCGACCTCTCAATCCACATCTGACGGCATTCGCTTCCTACAGCCAGCGATTCGGTGGGTTTGTATTGGACTGCTCGTGGCCTTTTGCCTGGGTCCAGTGCTGTGGCAATTCCTCACCTCGATTAAGGTCAATGCCGATATTTCTGCCGTTCCCAACGTCTATATTCCCAGGCAATACACCCTCAGGCATTACCTGGAGTTGTTCCAGCGCTATCCCTTTCACCGCTATATTCTCAACAGTGCTTTTGTTTCAATTACCTCTACCGGTCTATGTTTAGGCTTAGGAGCACCTGCTGCCTATGCCCTGGCCCGACTGCGACTTCCAGGTGAGCGAGTTATTTTGGCCGGGGTCCTAATCGTGACGTTGTTTCCCTACATTCTGCTGTTCTTAGGACTCCTAGAGATTGTCCAAGCGTTGGGCTTAGGCAACAACTACCTGGCCTTAATTATTCCCTACACGGCAATCAACTTGCCCCTGACGATTCTGGTGATGCGGAGCTTCTTTCAGCAATTGCCCAAAGACTTGGAAGACGCGGCCAAGGTGGACGGCTACAACATCTGGCAGATGCTGCTGCAAATCGTCATCCCCATGACCCTGCCAGCTCTGGTCACCACGGGTATCCTCACCTTTATCTTTGCCTGGAATGAATTCATTTTTGCTCTCACCTTTATGACCCGGGACACGCTGCTGACGATTCCAGTGGCCGCAGCCCGATTGAGTGGTGCTTCCGTGTTCGAAATTCCCTACGGCCCCCTCTCGGCAGCTACCGTGCTGGGAACCTTACCGCTAGTCCTGCTGGTCCTGTTCTTCCAGCGCAAAATTATCCAGGGTCTGACTGCTGGTGCAGTGAAAGGATGAATGAATTATGGCTAGACTTGAACTTCAAAACCTCAATAAAACCTACAGCCCCAAAATTGTCCCGGTTAAAGAACTGAGTTTAAGCGTGGATAATGGTGAATTTCTCACCTTGCTGGGACCTTCCGGCTGTGGCAAATCAACAATCCTACGCCTGATCGCTGGGTTAGAACAACCGACTCGGGGTCAGGTTTTGATTGGTAAACGGGATGTTACGCGCGCGGGGCCGGGCGATCGCAATATTGCTATGGTCTTCCAGAGCTACGCCCTCTACCCACACATGACGGTGTATGACAACATCGCCTCTGGGCTGAAATTGCGGAAAACCTCGAATACTGAAATTCGCCAGCGCGTCGATCAGGTTTCGCAAGTCCTGGGGCTGGAAGAACTACTGGAGCGCAAACCCGGTCAGCTTTCGGGGGGCCAACGCCAGCGGGTCGCCTTGGGCCGTGCTCTGGTGCGGCAACCCGACGTTTTTTTGCTAGATGAACCCCTGAGTAACCTGGATGCTCTGCTACGCGAACGGGTCCGGGCAGAACTTAAGCAACTGTTTAAGGCTCAAAATGCGCCGGTAGCTTACGTTACCCATGACCAGACAGAGGCGATGACCCTTTCGACCAAAGTCGCAGTCCTCCACAATGGCAACCTGCAACAGCTCGACGCCCCAGATCGAATTTACACCCACCCGGCCAACCAGTTTGTCGCCGGGTTTATTGGCAGTCCGCAGATGAACTTGCTCACGCTTCCCTGTCAAGGCGGTCACGCCCGCTTGGCTGACACGACCGTTCCCCTGCCTGCGAGTCTGGCTACCGCCTCAGAGATTGTTTTGGGTATTCGGCCCGAACACGTCCATCTAGTTCAGGATGCAGCCGGGTCCAATCCGGCAGAAGAGGTATACCCTGGTACGTCAAAAATTCGCGGCCAAGTCTACCTGGTGGAAAACTTGGGCATGCACAAGCTGATCAGTGTTCAAGTTGGCGCTCAACAGAGCCCACCCGTGACCATTCGCGCCCTCTTACCGGCGGATCAGACCTGGAGTGGAGAAACGGTTACCCTAACTCTGCCCTTAGAGTTAATTCACTGGTTTGATCTGGCCACAGGCGATTCTGTGGGTAGGCCGTGACCAACTATTATCAGGCTATTACCGGGTGGGGGTGGAGCCTTTACGCACGGCTGGGGGACTTCCGGCAGGTATCGAGGCAATGAGTTGACGGGTGTAGGGTTGCTGTGGGGTGCGGTAAACGCTTTCAGCCGGACCAATTTCTTCAATCTTGCCCCGGTTCATCACCAGAATGCGATCGCTCATAAACTTGACCACACTTAAGTCGTGGGAGATGAAGATATACGTCAGGTCGAACTCGCTCTGCAATTCCTTGAGTAAATTCAGCACCTGGGCCTGAACCGATACATCTAAGGCGGAAACCGACTCGTCACAGATCATGAACTTGGGATTCAGGGCCAAGGCCCGGGCAATGCAAACTCGCTGGCGTTGCCCCCCAGAAAATTCGTGGGGATAGCGACGCATCAAGTCGGCCCTGAGACCAACCCGCTCCAGCAAGTAGGCTGCTCGGGCTCGCCGCTGGCGTTCACCGGACTCAGTTCGATGGATTTGCATCGGTTCGATCACAGCATCGCCAATGTTCATGCGCGGGTCTAGGGAACTGTAGGGGTCCTGGAAGATCATCTGCATGTCCCGGCGGAGCCGCCGGAGTTGCTGTCCCCGCAGGGCTGTAACCTGGCGGCCTTCAAAAAATACCTGTCCCCCTGTAGGCTCGACCAGGCGAAGTAAGCAGCGTCCCAATGTGGTTTTGCCACAGCCCGATTCACCGACCAATCCCAAGGTTTCACCGGGATAAACCTCAAAAGAAACGTCATTGACGGCAGCGACATAACGGGCCGTCTGACCAAACACGCCCCGCACCGGGAAGAATACCTGTAAATTCTCAACGACCAGTAAGGGCGATCGCTGCTGTAAGCGATCGCTGCGCTGGGCCAGTTCTATTTCAGTTACGTCTAGGGATGAGGGGGTGGCTGATTTTTCCCGCAAAACAGTTTTGCCGCTGGGATCGCTGACGGCTTCCATAAAGTCTGAAACTGTCGGCAGGTATTTCTGGCGGCGCTCTGGCCGGGGACGGCAGGCGAGCAGGCCCTTGGTGTAGGGATGCTGAGGATTGGTAAAGATCTGCTGAACTGAGCCATACTCGACAATTTTGCCCTGGTACATCACAGCAACAGTGTCAGCAATTTCGGCAATAATTCCCAGGTCATGGGTAATAAAGATGATCGACATACCCCGGCGATCGCGCAACTCCCGCAACAGGTCCAAGATTGTCGCTTGGACCGTAACATCCAAAGCAGTAGTGGGTTCATCGGCAATCAGAATCGCCGGATTGCTAGAGATCGCCATAGCAATCATCACCCGTTGAATTTGACCGCCGGAAAGTTGATGGGGATAGCGGTCTAGAAATGCTTGCTTTTGCTGGTTGATCTGTCGCTGGTCCACTTGAGCGGCCTGGGATGGTTGAGACGCTGCGCTCTGTTGCCCGTCTAGGGAACGCTGTTGCAGTTCTGGATCGCGGGGAATCAGTTTGACCTCCTGCAACAAGGCGATCGCCTGACGTCGTGCCTCTGCCTTAGAAATCCGCTGGTGCTGGCGAATTGCTTCCACAAGCTGAAATCCGCAGGTGTAGACCGGATTCAGAGAACTCAGGGGTTCTTGAAAAATCATCGAGATCTGGCTACCCCGGTACTGCTGGTTCTGTCTTTCTGCTAAGCGCAACAGATCAACAGGCTCAAGCAGGCTGCCATCTTCTCTGAGGCCGCGAAAGTAAACCTCTCCACTAGAAATCAGGCCGGGAGGACTGGGGACTAGTCGCATCAGTGCCAGAGAAGTCACGGATTTACCAGAGCCTGACTCTCCAACAATTCCGAGGGTTTGTCCTCGACCTAACTGAAAGGAAACGCCATCAACTGCCGCAGTAAGGGTGTGATCGACTTGAAACTGAACCCCAAGATTGCGAATGTCTAAAATTTTTTCGCTCATAGAACGCTGGCAGAAATATTACCGGATCTTAGCAGTAGCCTCTATCCAAATCTGATTAATTTGAGTCTGTTCTGGGCGATCAGACCTGAGCTAGCTTCGTCGTTTAGCGGGGCATTCTTGTTAACTTGAAGTAGGGTGACCCACCCAAGGTCCGATAACTATGGAGAGACACACTATGGCACATACCATCATCACCAATACCTGTGAAGGCGTCGCCGACTGCGTTGATGCCTGCCCGGTTGCCTGCATTCACGAAGGCCCCGGCAAAAATTCGCAGGGAACTGACTGGTACTGGATTGACTTTGCTACCTGCATCGACTGTGGAATCTGCCTGCAAGTTTGCCCGGTTGAAGGGGCAATTCTTCCAGAGGAACGGCCTGATCTGCAAGAAACACCTGCCTAACTCGGTTGCGATTATTTGCCATGACAATGACTGTAGTGACGGTCTCTCTAGAAGAGTTTATAGCCCATCCTCCCGATCAGATGGAGTGGGTGAATGGCAACCTCGTTGAAAAAACTGGGATGACACTAAAACATGGTCGAATTCAATCCAACCTAGCCTTCTACTGGAAAACCTACACAATCTCTAGTAGTCAAGGCGGAGAAGTTTATACTGAAGCGCCTTGTCGGACGACAAAGCAAGCTCGTCGTCCCGATGTCGCCTATCTCACACCTGAACTCGTCGCCCAGTTTGGTGAATCTGCTGTGTTGCCGCAGAGTTTTCCGCTAGTGGCTGAAGTAGCTTCACCGACCGATAGCGCCGAGGATCTGTTTGCAAAAGCTAGAGAGTATTTACAATCTGGGTGTGAGGAGGTTTGGCTGATTTTCCCGGAGAGTTCTTGGATTTTTGTGATTACTCAAAACCAGAGACACTGGTTTATTGCGGCTGAGGTCGTTAGGACTCAGACTGTTCTGAAAGGCTTCAGTGTTGCGATGGATGAACTACTGGCATAGTGCTTACACGGTACGAGCTTATTTGTGCTCCTGAAGTTCTAACCAGTCCGACACACTACGGTGTTTATAAAGTTGGCTGGCTGGATCAAAACAGCTTCCGATTTGCACCATCTTTGATCGAGCAGAGCACTCGAAGACACCGCAGAAGCTGCTATACCCTGCTCTAACCAGTCAGAAAAATGTGGGTTCTACCTAGAGGTCGATCCTGACTTAGAATATAAGTCTCGTTGCAGTTTCAGCATTTAGGTGTGGTCTTAGAACTTTCTCCTGAGCACCTTCGAGCTATTCGATCTCACGCCGAGCACACGTATCCCCATGAGTGCTGTGGCCTCTTACTGGGAAGATTGTCAGGCAGTCCGATTGTGACCAAAACTGTCACAGAGGTGCGAGAAACCGATAATGCCTGGAATTCTGAACAAACTGCCTTTGTTCCTGGTGGTTCAGAGCTGGGTGAAGCCTATCACTATGCGATCGCCCCAAACGTGCTGCTGACAGCTCAACGGCAGGCCCGCGATCGCAATCTTGCCATTATCGGTATCTACCACTCCCACCCCGATCACCCGGCAATTCCCTCACCGTTTGATCAGGAGTTTGCTTGGCCCCAGTATTCCTATATGATCGTTTCGGTTCAGAGTGGCAGATCTGCAGAACTCCAGTGCTGGATGCTCGATCATGACCATAGGTTTCAACCAGAAGCGATTGCTGTCACTGCCGCGAACCCTTAGATCATTACTTAAACCCGCTTACCTTGACTCCCCTCACCCTTGTTAGACCATGCTCAATCCCAACCTAGCTGAGATCCAGCTCACCCGTTCAGAATACGAACGCTACTCCCGCCACCTGATCCTACCGGAAGTGGGACTGGACGGGCAAAAACGCTTGAAAGCCGCGAGTGTTCTGTGTATTGGTACAGGGGGTCTCGGCTCACCATTGTTGCTATACCTGGCGGCGGCTGGGGTGGGGCGGATTGGCATTGTTGACTTTGATGTGGTCGATAGCTCTAATTTGCAACGTCAGGTCATCCACGGCACCTCCTCGGTCGGCAAACTTAAGATCGAATCAGCCAAGGAGCGAATTTTGGAAATCAACCCTAACTGTCAGGTCGATTGTTACGAGACCCGCTTGAGTTCAGAGAATGCCCTAGAGATCTTAAAGCCCTACGACATCGTGGTGGATGGGACAGACAACTTCCCGACGCGCTACTTAGTCAACGATGCCTGCGTCTTGCTCGACAAGCCGAATGTCTACGGCTCAATCTACCGATTTGAGGGACAGGCAACCGTTTTCAACTATGAAGCAGGCCCTAACTACCGTGACCTGTATCCTGAACCGCCACCTCCTGGCTTAGTCCCGTCCTGTGCGGAAGGGGGAGTCTTGGGAATTTTACCGGGCATTATCGGCGTGATTCAAGCGACAGAAACCGTCAAAATTATCTTGAGACAGGGCACTACTCTGAGTGGTCGGCTGTTACTGTTTAACGCCCTAGATATGAAATTCCGGGAGCTAAAACTGCGACCTAACCCGATTCGGCCCGTGATTGAAAAACTAGTGGACTACGAGGAGTTCTGTGGTATACCTCAGGCAAAAGCAGCAGAAGCGAGGCAACAGACTGAAATGGAAGAAATTAGTGTTCAGGAACTAAAACAACTGATCGACAGCGGGGCCTCTGACTTTGTTCTGGTGGATGTCCGCAATCCTCACGAGTACGAAATTGCTAAAATTCCCGGCTCGACGCTGATTCCGCTTTCAGAAATCGAAAATGGCGCAGCCATTCCTCAGGTCAAGGAACTGATCAATGGTCACCGGCTGATTGCCCACTGCAAGATGGGGGGACGCTCGGCCAAGGCTTTAGGCTTACTCAAAGCAGCCGGGATTGAGGGGACGAATGTCAAGGGCGGCATCACGGCCTGGAGCCGGGAAGTTGATCCAAGCATTCCAGAATACTAGAGTCCTAAAACCGCACTAAAGCTAGACTCACTAGCTTAATGTCTAGAAATTTGTCCCAACTTGCAGAGTTGTTGTCATAGCTGCGCCCCCTCACATGTTGGGACAGGTCGGCATGTCTGCTCCGATCAGCAGCCGCGCGAGGCTGGGCAATGCCTCGCCATAGGTAGGGTGGATGTGGACAGACTGCTCCAGCAACTGCCAGGTTGCCCCAGCCTCCATCAGGGCCAAAAACACGTGTACTAACTCGGCAGTTTCATAGCCCACCAGCGTTGCCCCTAAAATCTTGTCGGTGTCTTTGTCCACTACCATGCGGTAAAAGCCCAAATCGTGGCCCCACTCAATCGCCCGCGCAATCTGAGCCATTGGCAGGGTGACAGCACGGGCATTGATGCCCTTTGCTTGAGCCTGTTCCAAGGTCATGCCCACCCGCCCGACTTGGGGTTCGGTGTAGGTGGCATAGCCCAGTACCCGGTCACTGCGCCTGCGGTTTTCACCGTTCAAAATTGCCTTGAGGCGTCGATAATCTTCCCAGGACACGTGGGTGAAGGCGGGTTGTTTGGCTACATCCCCAATGGCGTAAACACCAGAGCAGGTCGTCTGAAACTGGTCGTCAATCTTGACGTAACCCTGCTGATCCAGCTCAACGCCTGTTGCGACGGTGTTCAAAGCCCTCGTGTTGGGGTTGCGCCCGATCGCAACCAGCAAAGCTTCCCCCTCCAGGGTTTGACCATCGCTCAGAGTCAGGGTAAATGTCCCATTTGTGTGAGCAACTTTCTCAAGGTTGGCGTTGAAGTGAAGCTGAATGCCATCTTGCTGCATTGCCTCTGCTAGGGTTTCGCTCACCTCGGACTCTTCCTGATTGAGCAAGCGATCGCCCCGGACAATGATACGGGTTTGACTGCCCAAACGAGCTGCCCCCTGGCCTAATTCCAAACCAATATAGCCACCGCCCAGGACCAGCAAACGTGGGGGTAGGGCCTGCAACTCAAAGAAGTTCCGGTTGGTCAGGTAAGGGGTTCCAGCCAAACCTGGAATGTTGGGAACTCTTGACGACGTGCCCGTATTGATCACGACCAACGGAGCATGAACCGTGACTCCGCCACCTGTAACTGTGCGATTTCCGCTGAAGGACGCTTCGGCACACACCACTTTTACCCCCGCACCTTCGAGCCGCTTTGCTACCCCCTGGTTGAAGCTATTACGAATCTGCCGTACCCGCTCCATTACGGCTGGGAAATCAACCTCAGCCTGAACATGGATACCTAAGCTCTCTGCCTTGCGGACACGCCCTAAGGTGTGGGCTGCTGCTAGGAACGCCTTGGAGGGGGTGCAACCATAATTAACACAACTACCCCCCAAGGCATCCCGTTCAAACAGAACCACATGGCGGCCTTGCTTGGCCCAATCGACAGCTAATGGAATGCCACCCTGACCGCTACCGAGGATAATTGCATCTACTGTTTCCATTCGTTTCTTCTCCTATAGATACACTTGCGACCACTGAGCTTAAGTCATTGTCAGCACTGCCGAGAATGCAACCTACCTTTTCGTCCTTGAACAAGGGCCACTTGGGCCGCTGAAGCAGTGGGTTGAATAATTGGACCAACGTTCTAAAGTTTTAGTTTGTAGTGTCTGGGTTAATCTGAGCAGCAATTTCGGCGGCTTTGTCTAAGGACACTGCATCGAGTATTTCGCTCCTCTAATGGGGTTGAACTTGCAAGTCTTGCCATATAATTGAGACTGAGCTGAGATAGAACCGTCATTACCTCTGGGTTTGGTGGCTTTTATCAGCAGATCAAAGCTCAACCTAATGGCAGCTTTAGTATAAGTACAGGTTGACTAAAATTCTACTAAGGTTGACCTTCCAAAAACGCTACCTTAGGTGCCTAGAGGACGCATAGCTCAGTTGGTTAGAGCACCACGTTGACATCGTGGGGGTCACTGGTTCGAGTCCAGTTGTGTCCATTCAAACTCTCAATAGTTCTACCGTTCTTGAGGCAGTCTTACTAGAGCTAGACTCCTGACTTTTTCTGACGTTTTCCCACCGACAAGAAGAAGATATCAGCCTATTCTAAATACATGGGCTGATGAATCCCCCCGCAGTTAGCCCGGTAGATCCTCGAAACGGCAACTTACACCGAAAGGGTAAGACGCAAATTAGCAGACCTAAACCTTAATGGCATGGACGCTGCTAGTACCGAAAGGATTTTTAGCTTTTCAACAACTGAATACGCGATCGCCTGTATGACAGCGCAGCTAACTTGAACTATCCCCGGTGACGAGGGCTGATGCAAAGTGGACAAACAAGAGCGCACCAAAGCAAGTAGTAGCAGTGGCAAGCAGTAGCAGAATGAAAGCTGCTTAAAACGTTGCTTATGAAATTGGTTAGTTATGAGGATCACTAGTTCGAGTCCAGTGGTGTCCATTTTTTCCTAGATTGCTCTCTGAAGGTTTCTATGATGATCGCAAGTTCTAGCATAGGTAGGATTTAGCGCAGACAATATTTATGGTAAGGATTGATCGCAGCTCCTTATGACTTAGATCAGAAACCTCCTATGTCTAACTTCACTCCAGATCTCAATCCCTCTCAGCCTGATGAGACTCAGCAGCCCAGCACGGAAGCGTTCCAATCAAATAGACCAGAGGAATTCCGCCCAGCAGCTCATGAGGTAAACTCTAGCGCTGGCGAGGAAGACTCCAGACAGACAACAGAGACCAGTACAAACCTACCTGCCGCAGCACAGGCTGAAAGTCAGACGGAGCTAGTTGAGAAGGTAGTGGCTCCCTTTTCAGAAGTGCTAAGTACTTTGGCCCAGGTTTGGAGAGAGAATCGCAGACTGCTAGTTGCTCTTGGTCTTGTCTTGGCATTGCTGCCCTTGGTTGCCGTGGTAGCAAGTTTGCTGGTGGTAATTCACTCTATTCCGTTCTTAGCATTCTTCCTGAAGGTGATAGGGTTGGGCTACAGTCTTTGGTTTATATCCCAGTACTTCTTCTTAGAAACAAAGCGGCAGAAGCTCTTAGGGTTGTGGCAAAAACTCTTTGAGGCTGCGAAGAGTCAGTCAGAGATGAAGTGATCACTCGTCCCCTGATGAAACCAGACTGAAGGGCTTGAACCATACGGCAATTCCTGAGTTATGAGCCCTCTAGAAGCGATCGCTCAATAAATTAACAATCCGAAAATCGTAGTCTGCTTCACCTCCTGTGCCTCATTCTGCTCCTGGCTGGGATCATGAAGAAATTAGGAGAGAGGTGCGAATCTGACTAGAGGGAATTGAGTCTCTAGCTGAAATGTTTAAATCTGCTTAACCCAGAGTGCCAGTCCACCCCCACGACCACGAGCAGCAATCAAGTCTTCAGTTACCAAGAAAAATGCAAAGAAGGGGAGTTTGGCAAGGGATTGGTCCTGGAAATTCATTGGAGTAACTTTGCTAGCTCCAAACTTTCCACTGTAAATAGCACGACTAAACAGGGAGAGCTGTAGGTGGGTAAAGTTAAACGCCAGCAGGTTTTTCTTGCCTAAGTAGTGGGCTGGACCGATCAGCTTAATCAAGAGTGGGCCGAATTGAATCTGATTGCTAATTCTTGCTTGACCTGGACTCTGACCTGTAGCGGCAGACTGAGTCTGAAAGCAAATCTGGGCTGGAGCAATCTGGGGTAGATAAAAGCCTTGCCCCAGAGCCATGTCACCGCGTAGATGGGCCTGGCGAGGAGCGGTAAAGCAGAGCTGCCAACAACCTAGGAGGGATTGGAGGGGATAGGTCAGCCGTTGCTGTTTGGCTGCTTTTTCTGTTTGCAGCAAAGCATAGACTACTGTCTTGGCAGAGGGACGATCATCAGCCTTGTCTGGAAACTTCGCTGCAGCTAGAGCAAGAGTGGCGACAAAATCAGCTAAAGCAGTGGATGTCATAATCAGCCGTCATAAGCTTACCTTCCAATCAACTACTTTAGTTCATCACCAACCACCCGGCGATCGCTGCTGTCTGCCTGGAAATATTTTCTGTATGAGTTTGACATAAGAACACCCGACCGTCTCTAAGCCTTAGATTCTGCTACCTCAATCTCTGAGTTGCTGCGACAATACATCAGGACCTGATGAAAAATCTTAACAATGAAAATGCAGTTGAGCGGGAGATGTTTGTGGACACTGATAGCGGTATAAAGCCTCTACCCTTCTTGCTTCAACCTGCAAGTCGTCAAATTTGGGTACAGGCGGTTGGGCGCTGGCTCTTCCAAGCAGCATACGGATCAATCCATTTCTTTATTCCGCTGGTTTTTGTCAATCAAGTCGGGTTGTCAGCAACTGCTGTAGGCATTGGCATTGGCAGTGGTGCCTTGGCCGGTATTGTCGGGCATTTCCTGGGTGGATACTTAGCAGACTCTCCGGCCTATGGGCGTAAACGGGCCTTGTTATTCTCTGGCGGACTGTCAATTGTGGCCGCGCTCACTTTAGCGCTAGCGCAAAGTTTGTCAATGCTGGTCGTCGCTAATCTTTTCATGGGGTTGAGCGCGGGCTGCTACTGGACGGCGGCAGATGCCGCTGTTATTGATGTAACCATTCCAGAGCAGCGACACAAGGCGTTTGCAGTTTTAGTCTTGGCCGATAGCCTCGGCGGCGGAGTAGGAATTTGGGCAGGCGGCCTATTGTTAGCTGTGGTCCATCAGATCCAGATCCTTTTCCTAGTGGTTAGTTTCATTCTGATGCTGTTTTTGGTCTTGGTTTTAATCGGGGTTACAGAGACGCGGCAAGATAGCCCTGAGCAGGCGGATACGCTCCAGGGTTTTGGTGTGGCCTTGCGGGATCAATCGCTGCTCCTATTTGTTTTAGTCAATGTCTTGTTTACAACCTACTTTGCTTTGGTCAACAGCATACTACCGCTGTATTTCACAAACGTTGTTTCAGCAACCGAGATAGCTTCAGGATCAGGAGCTGCGATCGCCAGTATCTCAAGTTTGTACACCTGGTGTTATGTCGGGTTGGGAGCAGTTTTACAGATACCGATTGTGCAGGTACTAAGCTCGTTGCCAAAGGTGCGGATTCTGGTGATTTCGCTGCTGCTCTGGGGAGCTGGGCTGCTGCTGGTCTGGATCAGTGGGATGGCGGCTTCCCTGCAGACTATCTGGATGATTGCATCCCTCAGCACTATGTCAATTGCTGCGGCCATTTACAGACCCGCTGCCCCTGCCCTTGTGGCAGAGTTAGCGCCTGATGCCTTGCGCGGGGCCTACCTTGCCATCAGTTACCAATGTTGGTCAGTCGGTTACTTTGTTGGTCCAGTCGTAGGCGGTTGGGCCATTGATCAATCTCCAGCGATCGCCCAAGGCTTGTGGGTTGTTGCTGCCATCAGCACATTTTTTGGTCTTTTCATTCTATATTTTCTCGGTCAAAGTCAAGCCTCCCACCTTGTGCCTCAAGTTGCAGAAGATAGATCATCAATTCTTCAGTAAACAGGCCAGCCTGATAGTTCATCTAGTTGCCATTGAGAACCTTGCTTAAGGTCCTTAACAAATCCCTAGATGTGTAGGGTTTCAACAAAAAAGCCTTTAGGTTAGTGCCAATGGCTGCGATCGCCTGCTCGTTGGCCGAGAGGCCACTGACGGCTACAACTTTGACCTGGGGGTTGATTTTTTGCAGGGTACGAATCGTTGTCGGACCGTCCATTGAGGGCATGATCATATCAATCACCACCACACCGACAGTTTCTCGGTATTGAGTATACTGAGCAACTGCCTCAATGCCATCACTGGCAGTCAGGACTCTGTAGCCATAGGCTTCCAGGGCGGTTTTGCTAACCTCACGAATTGGAACTTCGTCATCTACGACAAGAATCGTTTCCCCATGTCCTACAGGCAGTTCAAAGTTTTCCGTTTGCTCGGTTTCGACGCCTTTCACGGCTGGCAGGTAGATCTTAAACTCGGTGCCCTGTCCGACTTGGCTCGACACATCCACAAAACCAGCGTGACTTTTAACGATGCCAATCACAGTTGAAAGCCCTAGCCCTGTGCCTTTGCCCAGCTCCTTGGTTGTGAAAAAAGGCTCAAAGATTCTATCTACAATTTCGGGGGGCATACCCGTGCCAGTATCCACAACCGTCAGGACAATGTAAGGACCAACTTTGGCGTCAAGATTCATCCGCGCATAGTTTTCATCAATCAAGAGGTTCTTGGCGGAGATACTCAAGGTTCCCCCGTCTGGCATCGCATCACGGGCATTGACACTGAGATTCATCAGAACCTGGTGCAGTTGGGTCGCGTCTCCGCGAACGGTCCAAAGATCATGAGATATTTCCGTACGAATTTCAATTGACTTGGGGAATGTTTCTTTGGCAATCTGCTTAATTTCTGAAATCAGGTGCTTGACTTGCAGAATCGTGCGCTTGCCTTCAACTCCGCGAGCAAAGGACAAAACTTGTTTAACTAGTTCAGCTCCGCGTTTAGCATTCGTTTCTAAGGTCTTCAGCAGCCGCTGACTCTGCTGGTCAGCCTGGGGGAATTTAAGCTGAAGCAGTTGGGGTGCAGCAAGCATGGGGGTCAAGATGTTGTTGAGATCGTGGGCAATGCCCCCAGCCAGAGTGCCAATGCTCTCCAATCGCTGCGCCCGGAGAAACTGTGCTTCAAGTTGTTTTTTCTCGGTAATGTCAGTATTAACGATCAAGATTGAATTTGGTTTCTCGGTGTCCTTATCCACAAGGGTCCAGCGGCTTTGAACGACGATCTGCTTACTGTCTTTTGTGATTTGATGCAACTCACCTTGCCACTCCCCTTGTTTCAAGACAACTTCCTGGGCCTCTTCAAGTTGAGGGACTTCGCGATCCAAAAGCTGATTGAGATTTCTGCTGAGGGTTTCTTCTGCCTTCCAGCCGTACAGACGCTCAGCGCCTTTATTCCAAAATAGGATTCGCTGCTCTAGATCTCGGACAACAATCGCATCCGTGGTGATGTCCAGCAGGGCAGCTTGTTCGCCTATTTTCTGTTCCGTCCGCTTGCGCTCGGTAATATCCCGAATCAACCAGCGCAGACCACCCAGCTTACTCTGCAAATTAGATACGGCGGCTACGGTAATGGCAGCAGGGAAAGGCGGGCCTGATTGCGGCTGCAAGTTGACTTCCCAGTCCGGCTGCTGTAACTTCGTCAATCGAGTCGTAAAGGTCTGGCACTCTGCTGCGGGTAAAAAGGCGACCAGGGGTTTACCGACGAGATAGCCTGGGGGCGCAGCAAGCAAAGCTTCCGCAGCACAGTTGGCCTCCTGAATCATCCCAGCCGCATCGGTTACCAAGTACCCGTCCGGGGCAAAATCAAACAGGTCTTGGTAACGCCGGCGCTCCGACTCTGCGGCTTGACGGATGGCAATTAACTCCTCGTTCTGCTGGCGGAGTTCCTCTTCCGCTGCCAGTAGTTCTGTCAGCGTCTGCTGCAATTCCTCTGTGTGTTTTGCTAACTTGTTGTGGGCCTTTTGCAGACTCTTCTCCGCTCGCCTGCGCTCACTGAGTTCAGTTTGGGCCCGCTGATACAGTTCAGATTGCTGGATAGCGATCGCCACCTGGGTCGCCAACTGCCTGAGCAAATCGATCTCTCGTGGCTGCCACTGCCGGGGTTCACAGCACTGGTTCGCCACCAGCAATCCCCACAGCTGTTCCCCTTGTAAGATCGGGACTACCAGAGTAGCCCTGACTTGAAATCCAGCCAAAAAGTCAACATAGCACTGGGTTAGACCCCCTGTATAAATATCTGCTGTCGCCTGAATACGACCATTTTTGTAAGGCTCGATATAATTCGCAAAGGTGGAGTCTGTGAGGCTTCTGCCCTGAATGAGTTCCCAGCGGGAGTCGGTAGATTCAATCACGACAACCCCACTCCAGTCTGGCCGGAAGCGGTAAACGAATACGCGATCGCTCTGGAGAAACTGGCGCACCTCAGAAACCGTGGTGTTAAGAATCTCCGCCAGGTTCAGTGACTTGCGAATACGTTGGGCAATCTGCCCGACCAATTGCTCCCGCTCAATTTGTTGCCGCAGTGCTTCCTCTGCCCGCTGGCGCTCCTTGAGTTCAGTTTGGGCCTGCTGGTACAGCTCAGACTGCTGGATAGCGATCGCGACGTGTGTTGACAGTTGTTTGAGCAAATCAATCTCCAACTGCTGCCACTGTCGGGGGCCTGAGCAGTGGTTTGCCACCAGCAATCCCCACAACTGTTCCCCTTGTAAGATCGGAACCACCAAGGTGGACCTGACTTGTAACTCAGCTAGAAAATCGATGTGGCACTGACTCAGACCCCCCGCATAGACATCTGCCGTGGCTTGAATCCGACCTGCTTTATAGGGTTGGACATAATTGACAAAGTGAGGGTCTGTGAGAATTCTTCCTTGAATGGGTTCCCAGCGGGAGTCGGCAGATTCGATGACGACAACCCCACTCCAGTCTGGCCGGAAGCGGTAGATGAATACGCGATCGCACGTTAAAAATTGCCGCACCTCCGAAACCGTGGTGTGCAGAATCTCTTCTAGATTCAGTGACTTGCGAATACGTTGGGCAATCTGAGTCACCAGCCGCTCCCGGTGGATCTGTTGCTGGAGTTTCTCCTCCCGCCGCTGGTGTTGGGCCAGCTCGGCTAGCTGCTCAGTCCAGCTCAGCCGCTCGCGCCGTACCCGTTCTCTGTAGGTCTGGAAGAATTTAAGTAAGTCAGGTTCTTGCTCCAGTAGGCGACCAAGATGCTCCTGGGTTCGCTGGTCCGCCTCGTAGGAAATTTCCGGGTGAGCCTCCATCCAGGTGTGACAGGTCTTGATATAGGCCATGTAAGCCACCAAGTGGTGATAATTTTCATTACCCAGCAGGCGACGTAGATGGGTTCGACAGGATTGAGCCTGCGTCCCCTCTAGGAAGAGATAGACGGCACAGGCAAGTAGACTCTCCTCTAGAGCCGAGTTCGCCTCTGGTTGGATCGCTGTCAAATCGGGATAGGCCGCGAGTACACTGAGATGCTTTTGAATATCTGCTGACCCAGGCGGAGGGGATGACAGCAGCTTCAAGACCTCTCCTGCCGTCATCCCTAGCGGACGCAGGACACAACTGTGGCAAACCATACAGTAGGGAACTGCACAGAAACGCGAGAGGTAAGCATTTAGCTTTTCCTTGAACAGGGATGGCAGCGGGTTGTTGACGTAGGCAGTCAAGGTCTGCTGCCACAAATTCTCTAATACCTGAGGGCTCTCCAGGGCTGGGTCAAAGAAAGGAGGGAAAAAACCAAACTTTCTCTCAATTTCTGCCTTAATTTGCTCACTAGTTCTGATCAATTACAGTTCCCCCTCTAAGCTTGCCCTGGGGGTAGCTAAGTAGATCAGCGCCGTATGCTTTTGCTGGTCCTGGGTGGACATTAAGCCTAGCCGCTGGGTGATTAGGCAAGATCACTTTCATCACGTTGTCTTGATGCTTAACCTGAGGAGAATGACGGCCAGCAGCGGTTGTCAGGTCCCGATCTTGTAGTGCCCAGAGATTTTATGAAGGTAGTCAATCAACTACTAAGAAAAAGGATTAATTAAAGGTCTAAGCTCTGACTGTCGCTCTCACACCTGGGCTACCAATAGTATACCAGGCTAGCCAAGACCTCAACTGAGTAAACAGGCAGCAGGAAAGATGAGGTATTCTAGGAAAAATAACTTCCAGACGAACTGGTAGAAGCTTGTAGTGCTCAGCGTGCGTGGCTCTGCGGTTGTCTCCGGCAAGGCTACTCCAACGGAACCCTGTATCCCCACGGCCATGCTCTCGTCTGCCTGGGCCGAATTGTCTTTCAGGTCAGGGGCAGAAACAGCAACCCCGGCCTGCTTGAGATTAACCTGGAAGCTTTGCTGCCACAGCCAGCCGAGAGCCAGGAGGTGAGTTGTGCTGATGAATAGCGGGTTAACATTCCCTAACCAGAAGCTACCGATTAGGATGACACCCAGATAGCACCCGGTTAATACCCAGCGGGCCAGGTTGAAGACTGCGGTTGGGCCGAGGCGAATTGTAAACGTGGTGATGTGGTAGCGGCGATCGCCGTCAATGTCGGGGATATCTTTTAACAGGGCGATCGCAAAGGTAAATCCTAGAATAAAGGCAGTCAAAATCCAAACTTCGGCAGGAATCCGATTGAGTCCGTTCAACACCTGGCCAAAGTGAAGAAACAGCCCCAGATTGACAATCACACCCCGGACACCAAAGATGCAAACCGCAGCCCAGAGGGGGAAACGCTTCAACCGGATCGGTGGCAATGAGTAGGCAGTACCAATGATCAGGCTTAACCCCACGGTAGCAAGCAAAAAGGGGCCTTGAAGCAAGCTCAGGAGTAGGGCCAGACACCCCGTAGTCGCCACAATTGCCAGCCCTTCCGAGCGAGAAAACTCACCGCAGGCCAAGGGTAGATGGGGTTTATTAATCTGGTCAATTGCCACATCCTCAAGCTGGTTCAACCCGACGATGTAAACATTGCCACACAGGCAGGCGATCAGCGCTCCAACCAGACTACCCAGTGAATAGGTAAAGAGACTAAACCCATCCAGGGCGATGAGATACAAACCCAAGACGCTCAAACTGGTGCCAACGATGGTGTGCGGGCGAGAAAACTTCCAAAAGGCGTAAAGCCAGGAGAAATACCGCTGCAAAATCCTAGGATGAGAAATCTGGCTCATGAGCGCCCTTAACAGGTGATCGGATTGATTTTAAGAGATTGACGCTTCAATTGGCGCGTTTGGTTGCACTTAGTACACCGTAGCGAATCAGACCTTGCCGATAGCCACTGGACATCAGCCTGAGAGATAGGGCTGCCTGAATGGTCGTCCAGCCCGCACTCAGAAGACCCCAAACGGCTTTGGGGGTCAGGGCTGAGTCAATCACAACATTCCAAAAGGGGGCAACTTCCTCCGACCAGTCTGCCGTCCAAATATCTTTAAAGGACAGGTTCTTGGCAATGGTGAGATACTCCGGCAGGGAAATTACATAGGGCAAGCGGTACACCTGATAGATTTTTTCTAGGTGTCTTTGCTCCTCTACGGTCAACGGCTCTGGAACAGGTCGATGACACCAGGTTGCCATCACAAAAGTCCCCCCAGGCTTGAGCACCCGGTAGCACTCCTGCAAGAACTTTACTTTGTCAGGCATGTGCTCACCACTTTCTAAAGACCAAACCAGGTCAAACTTCTCGTTTTCAAAGGGCATGTTCAGAGCATCTGCCACTTGGAACTGAGCATCGGGCTCGGTTGGCCTGACTGACCTGGCAGCGACCTGGGCTCGTTCAGTAGCCCTAGTCGCCTGTACCGGGCTGAGGGTAATTCCCGTGACCGCAGCATTAAATTTTTGGGCCAAATATAGGGAGCTACCGCCAATTCCACAGCCGACATCCAGAATTTGTTCTGCCTGTTGTACTTGGGCCCAAGCCAGCAATTCATCAATCAAATCAATCTGGGCTTGGCGGCGCTCCTTAGGTTGATTACCCGCTGGACCATAATGGCCGTGGTGCATATGCTCGCCCCAGACTTGTTCCCACAAACCTGAGGAGGCATCGTAAAACTGCTGAATTTGCTGGTATAAAGTTGCGGTCATACCGGGACTGTGCTGAGTCGAGCCGGAACTAGCGTAGCAAAATCTGTGACACCAGCGATATCACAACTGCTCCTGTTTAGTCACTTTGCTGGATCGAGCCACTATGTTCTAGCAAATATTGCCTGCTGAATCCGCAGAGCAGACGGGTACAATCGGCATGCAAGGGAGTGGTCTTGGAAAGTTGGGAATCTGGGAGTAGTCAGCGATGGAATTTGTATCTGATCCGTTGATCGCGGTCAAAATCCGCAAGATGCAGCAACGAGTGCGGTGGCAAGAGCCGGCGATCGTCGAGCGAGGCATTGATCAAACGCGCCTGGCCCTTGAGGATGGCTGGGGAGACAGCCCGGAATTCTCCTTTCTAGTGGTGGGAGATACGGGCTCAGGACCTCGCCAGGGACACCATCCGCAACGACAGGTGGCCAAACAGATGCTAGAGCACAGCGATCGCTGCCGTTTTATGCTGCACACCGGGGATGTCGTTTATCTTGTTGGCTCCAGTGAGTACTACACGAACAATTTCATTAAGCCCTACCGAGAGTTCCTGCTGGGGGGTGATCGCCCTGAACACGTTGCCTACCGCCGTATGGTTTTCAGCCTGCCGGTCCTGCCAGTGCCCGGTAACCACGATTACTACGATTTGCACTTTGTCTATGGACTGCTGGCCCAAACCACGCTCCCCCTGCGTCGCCTGCTGCGGGTCCAACCCGATCTGAACGTGGGCTGGCACGGTTCCGGCCAAGGTCATGCCTACGCTATGGCGTTTCTAGACTATTTGAAAGCGTTTAAGAACAAGGGGGAGCTGGCCCGGCATCTGGATAAGTACTACACCGTGCAGACGAGTACAGGTCGCTGCCTGCGGTATGAACCGAAGCGCTTTACCCGCTTGCCCAACCGCTATTACACATTTCGCTGCGGCGGGATTGACTTTTTTGCCTTAGATTCAAATACCTTTAACGCCCCTTTACCGCTACCGACGACGCGAGAAGGTGAGGCTGATCGCAACCTACTAGAAAATCGTCGGCATGAGCTGGAGCAGGAAAGGCTTGAAATTCTGGCAACCTCTGCCGGCCTTAATCCTGACCAACCCGACAAAGCTGAACAACTCGATGACCTGAATGCCAAATTGCAGCAGATCGACGAAATGAAGATCGACATCGACAAACAACTGGCAGCCGATGACACTACCATCACTGATTTTGAACAACTGGACTGGCTGCAGCAGCGGCTAACTGAGTCCTGGAATACGGCCGAGGTGCGGGGACGGGTGCTCTATTTCCACCACCCTCCTTATGTAACTGAGGCAACAAAGTGGTACCAGGCGCAGACCTTGGCAATTCGCCGTCGGCTGCGACGGGTCCTGGATGCTGTGGCTGCCGCCATTGGTTCCCTGGCAGAGGGTCGTCCCCTCGTCGATCTGGTTCTGAATGGTCATGCTCACTGCCTGGAATATTTGCGTACAGGTGACACGGGACACGCGGATTCTAACCTCAACTGGATCGTCTGCGGTGGCAGTGGTTATAGTCTCCGCCGCCAGCGGCCTGAGGGATCGGAATTAACTGAATCCTTTCAGACTGCTGAGGGCGATCGCTCCCGCGTCATTGCCCGCTCGCAATTATTCGTTGGTAGGAGCGGTCAAGGGTCACACAGGCGGCGACCTTACTCTGCCTTGCGGATCGATGTCAAGGACGGTCGTCCCCCCAAGTTCATTGTCCAGCCCTTGGTGGCCGAACGCTACCAGCAGAAGTGGAGCTACCCCCAGCTTGAACCTTTTGAGATTTAACGGCAAAAGTCAGTGGCTGCTAAGGTAACTAGCAGCCTCACCAATGGCTTTCGTCGATCCGCTGCACTGAAGTGTTAGACCACTGCTACTCAGCTTTTTTGAGCTTCTCCATCAAAACAGCCTTTACCTCACCTTCAGGATCGGCGAGGTCAAAAGGATAAGGTTGGTAGGCAGCATTTGGATCGCGACGACTCGTTAGCACTTCCAATGCTACCCGGAATACTTCCTCATCATTTCTATGTGCTGAAATGTACTGCCTCAGTTCAGCATTTGTCATCTGGTGTAAGTCTTGCGTCATGGAATGAAATCCCAATTTCCATCCTCTTTTATTATCAGTGCAATTTCATCACCTGCTCCAGCCTGGATGTATATAGTTTTCAACTTCTGGTCATAGCGAAAAACTTGAATTGGCTGGTATAAGCTGGATAGTAGCTGGCAAAGAAATATCGCTGTGGTTGACTGTTGCTGTGTCGGCAAGCTGCAATTCCCGGAGATACACCGAGTGTAGCGTATCAGAAGTTAATGTCTGACGCATTCAAGCGTGAGAGGTGCCTCCCGACAGCCTTACAAATACGTTCCGACTAAAGACTTATAGTTTCGCGAGCCCCACCAACACTCTCCCAATCATGCCTCAATCGAAGACTCATGGTTACCTGCGATCGCGTTCCATTGATAACCTCACAACTGCATCCCCATAGAAAGATTGCGGTCTAACGCTTGAGATGACGTGGGGCGAAACCGCCGCCAAGCCCGCAAGGGGAAACACGCAAGTCGAATAACAAAGTCGCTGTTTCGCCCTCACGTCCATTGAATTGTTGTGCTGCGCCGTTGCTTTCAAAAGCCTGTGTTTGACAAAACGCGATTGCTGAAAACTGATAACCGAAGCATCATTGCTCGTTGGAAGTTCTCGTTTTTTGAATCATCTCTTGGATTGTTTCTACATCGCCAATTTCATAAAGACTGACTAATCCATCTTCAATGGTAAAGATTTGCTGAACTGTTGCATCCGCAAGCAAATTGCCTTGCAAATCTCTGATGATTTGATGAACGGTAACGACGTTCCGATTGTTTTCATCCGTCTCGAATTTTAACGTCTCAAGCTCCGGTTGAATCGCCTTAAATTGATTAGTCCAATATTCGCGCACCGCGTCGCGTCCGTAAACGAAACCGCCTTCCAATCCGTTCGCCCATTTCACGTCCGGGCGCATCAACGAAATGATTGTTTCGATTTCGCGTTTGTTAAAGGCATCGTATAAATTTTGCAGAAACTCTTGATTTGAACTCATAATTATTCACCATACAACACGAATGTCGTTAAAACGAGAAAGCAGCACAACTATAAGTAGACGGAATTTTTCCATCTATGCTCCCTGCAGAGTATATCTACGGAAACCAGTCCACCCATATTTCCCGTGCAGGTGATTAGGCCGAAACTTTTCCACATATTATCCCCTTCGGGCGATTAGACGGAATTTTTCCGTATGTTTTCTGCTATTTTTCTTCAACCCTTCTTGAATATCCTCGAAGTCGAATTGTTATTTCGTGCTCCAACACTTTCGTAGAAGACGCTATTTTTGGTGTGCGCTTTGCATCAGCTCATCTACTGGTCACATTCTTGACTCAAGCCGTTGCAATACCAATGTAGCAAGTTACATTCGTCCTGCCATTGGTCACAATTGCAATGTCAGTCGCACGCATGTCAATGTAGCAAGTCGCACTCGTTATGCAGGCTGTTACATTGCCAATGCAGGCGATCGCATTGGCAATATGAGCCAGTTCATTGTCAATGTCAAGCGCTTCACTATTAATGGTTGTGGTTCCACTACCAGTAAAAGCGCTTCACGCTCCAAGATAAATTTGAGTCTAACTTGAGCAACTTCAAGGAACAGCCATCTAATCTGGTCAGTTTGGTCCCGCCCTAACTAACGTTTAAGCTAACCGGACGGAGATAACCTCTGCTACTCAACAGATCATTGCCCCAGTTCAGCAAATACCTGTAGCTTAGTCCGTAAAGGGCTGTTCCAGAGCACGCTTGGGCTCTACCTGGGCTTGCGGTAGATCAAACAAGGCTGATAGGGCGATCGCTCCCGCGTCATTAGACTTCTTGCATGAATTAAAAAAGGCGGCAAAAGTAGGTCAAGGAGGAAAGCCAATGACCTACGAACAAGTCAAACACCTTAGACCCGCTGAGTTCAAGCGCTTATGTGGCGTTCGCTCCGAAACCTTTACCCAGATTCTAGAGGTACTAGACTTCTTGCAT
>JBGTDT010000132.1:0-9141 GCA_041748155.1 Thermosynechococcaceae cyanobacterium
CTCACATTCGTTTTACCTTCTCCTCGTTTCACTGCATTGATTGCTTTTTGGCGCAGGTCATAGCTGTAGGGAGCAGGCATCGGGGTTCTTTGCGTTCGTCACCTATGATACAAGTCCTAACACATGTTAGTAGGGCTATAACTGTTGCTCTCAAGTAGACAGAAATTAGGGACGACAGGGCGATCGCCAGTTTTCCAGCAGTGCGTTCACGCAGTATCTCCGGAGGAGAATCGCCTTAGTGAAGTGAAGGGGCGATCATCCAATCAGCAGACTTAGTGGCCAAAATAGCCATTGTGCCACTAGCAGGAATTGAGCATTTGAATTTCTTGGTTGATGAGTTGTCACTCACTGTACGACCCAGACAGTAACTCACCTGTCTCTCTATTTGCAGCTCTCTGATTAACTCTTAATCACTTTCTCAGCAGACCTAATCCCCTTCTCAGCCCATTCTAAGGTTCACAACCGATACTTCCAATAGTGAGCCAGGAGAAGTGTGTTAACCCAGGTGTTCTGGCTCAGGAGGAAAAACCGTGAGCAACGAGCATTACGACATCATGATCATTGGCACAGGTGCCGGGGGTGGCACCCTGGCCTATCGACTGGCACCAACCGGCAAAAAAATTCTGGTGCTGGAGCGGGGTACTTTTCTACCGCGAGAAAAAGAAAATTGGGATACCGTTGAAGTCTTTCAAAAGGACCGCTATCACACCGCTGAGGTGTGGTATGACAGCCGGGGTGAAAAGCTTCACCCTGGTACTGGCTATTGGGTTGGTGGTAACACCAAACTATTTGGCGGCGCGTTGTTCCGGCTGCGTGAGCCGGATTTCAAAACAGTTCGGCACAAAGGCGGTATTTCTCCAGAATGGCCGTTGAAGTACCCGGACTTTGAGCCTTACTACACCCAGGCTGAAACACTCTATCAGGTACACGGCCAGCGGGGTCTCGATCCGACCGAGCCTAAAACAACCGGAGCATACCCCTTCCCCCCAGTCAGTCACGAGCCACGTATTCAAGAAATTCACGATGATTTGCAAGGGAAAGGCTTGCGGCCATTTTATCTGCCTTTAGCGATCCGGTTGAATGAGGTCAATCGAGTTTTAAGCACCTGTATTCGCTGTAATACTTGCGATGGCTTCCCCTGTCTGGTTAACGCCAAATCAGACGCCGACATTAGCTGCGTGCGTCCAGCGATCGCCCATGACAATCTCACCTTAATAACTGAGGCAAAGGTTGTACGTCTGCTCACCAGTCCGTCTGGTCGTGAAGTCACTGGAGTAGAAACGGAAATTGCTGGCAAGCTGCACATATTTTCTGCTGGCATCGTGGTCGTTGCTTGTGGCGCGATTAACTCCGCAGCGTTGCTACTGCGGTCAGCCAACGAAAAGCACCCCAACGGGCTCGCGAATCGTTCTGATCAAGTCGGGCGCAATCTGATGAAACACCAGAACGGCGCGATCGTCGGTTTAACAAAAAAGCTAAACCCTTCAGTTTTTCAAAAGACGCTGGCGATCAATGATTTTTATTGGGGGGAGGAGAATTTCAGTTATCCCATGGGACATGTGCAGCTACTCGGCAAGGTCAACAAAGACATGATTGCCCTGGATGCGCCTGTTTTCGCACCGGGTATGGCGCTTAACGAAGTCGCAAAGCGTTCCGTCGACTGGTGGCTGACGGCTGAAGACTTACCTGATCCGAATAATCGAGTCCAGGTAAAAGGTGACAGCATTCATCTCGACTATACCGATAACAATACTGAGGCATTTAATCGCCTGTTAGCACGCTGGACTGAAGTATTGAAATCAATTAACTGCGGCGATCGCATTCTCCCTTGTTCGCTCTATTTTCGCAAAAGAATTCCTTTACAAGGAGTAGCCCATCAAGTCGGCACCTGCCGTTTTGGCGAAGACCCCAAAACCTCTGTCCTAGACATCAACTGCCGGACCCATGACGTGGATAACCTCTACGTTGTTGACGGCAGCTTCTTCCCGTCAAGTGCGGCTGTGAATCCGTCTCTGACAATCATGGCAAATGCCTTGCGAGTCGGGGAGCATCTGATTGACCGAATCAAGTAAATCAAGCATGTTTTTTTCAATAAACATTGACAAAAAAACTTAAGGAGAACACAGTTAATGGCTACCAATACACAAAACATTACTGCAATTAGTAGAAATTTAGAAATTGCAGGATTATTCCTGATTCGGTATGGTGTAGTGCTGATCTTGTTCTGGATCGGGCTGCTAAAGTTTACCAACTATGAAGCGGTGGGCATTCAACCCTTTGTGGAAAATAGTCCATTCATGAGCTGGATGTACAGTGTGTTCAGCGTCCAGGCAGCTTCAAATCTAATTGGCGTGATTGAAGTCGCCAGTGCGGTGCTGATGGCAGCGCGACCGTGGTCTGCTCTAGCGTCAGCGATCGGAAGTGCTATGGCAGTTGCCACCTTTTTGCTAACGCTGAGCTTCCTGCTTTCAACTCCGCCGGTTTTGCAAGCGGGCTTAGGATTCCCATTTTTATCCCCGGCTCCAGGGCAGTTTCTGCTCAAAGACATCGTGCTTTTGGGCGCAGCCGTCTGGTCGTTGGCAGAGTCCTTAAAAGCGATGAATGGCTATCGGAATGGTCATCAATTGTCGTAGCAGCTACACGCACACAAGTACTGCACTTGAGCCGCGATCGCTGGAATGACCAAGCAGGGGAGCAAAGGAGAATTCCTCCTACCCCCTACCCACCTTTCACTTACCCCTGATTACTTAACTATCGAAGGTCTAAACAATGGCTGCAATAACTAACGAAAGAAGTATGCTGAGGCTTGCGGTGTCAACGACCCGAATTCTTTTAGGCGTATTCTTCTTTGTTTCTGCGATCGCCAACACGATTCATTTCTACGACGCTGGAGGACTGCTCGAAACCATTACCCAAAGCAAACTGAAGCTGTGGGGATTTGGGTTTGAGGGGGTTGGCCCGCTTCCGGCGCTGATGGCTTTGCCCTACGCCTACCTCCTGCCAGTGGTGGAACTGATTGTTGGGGCCTTGTTCGTGGTCAACCGCTGGGTTAGATGGGCTGGCATCGTCATGATGCTGATGCTGTTTAGCTTTATCCTGGCCTTTGGCTTAGTCGGATCTAACGGGTTGTTTCCCAACAACGAGTCTAGCTGGGACAAAAACGTCTTTCTCATGGCCTCAGCTTGGATCTGTGTTGCTTACGACGACTACCAAGTCAAGCGGCGGAACTTGCAGGCGAGTACACCTCGTGAGTCCTGGTTGAGTTAGAGGACGCCTGAGAAGTCACGTTTGTGATTCTGAGTGGAGCGAAGCGGAACGTTGGCGAAGCCTGTCTGAAAGACATAGAATCTGGGGTTTGAGGCTCCATGTCGAGATGCTTCACTACGCTACTGCTCTGTACCCTACGGGAAGCAAGTTACAGCATGACAGTTTGATACTTTTCAGACATCCTTATAAAACATGAAGCAAAGCTCACTGTTGGATTTGGATCAAAATTCTCAGGTGATTCTCATCTACTCACAAACTGCTCAAGCAATGATCATTTCAAACCCTTAGCAGAGACTTCCTGTACTCATTGCAGTTATTAAGGATTTCTGACGATGAGATGGCAGTGAGATCACAACCCAAGCAGCGTGATTGTGGCTACGAAACCAGCCGAAATCTTAAGCAGGTCAATTCTGTCTTTTTGTTTCTTGGCGATCGCCTAGTTGTAAGTCTTAGTACCGACATGTCATCAAATGCAGGAGCAAGTGAATCCGTTGACTGATCCAACTGTCATTCTGGGTGCTGGGTTTACGGGGCTGTTTACCGCGCTGCACCTCTGCCATCAACGCTATCCTCGACCGATAGTTCTAATTGATCAAAAAGAGCGCTTTGCCTTTAAGCCCTTGCTCTACGAGTTCCTCAGCGGTGAGATGAATACCAATCAGGTCTGGCCACGATACGAGGAGCTATTAGACTGCGGCGGTATCGCCTTTGTTCAAGATAGGGTCAAGAATATTGACTTACAGCAACGGCAAATTGAACTGGCCTCCGGGTTATGCTATGCCTACAGCAACCTGGTCCTAGCTTTAGGCAGTGCGATTAACTACTTTGGGGTTGAGGGAGCAGAGCACTCATTTCCCTTCCGCACAGGTGAAGACGCCATGGCTTTAGGCCAACACCTGCGCGAGCGCCTCCAACAAGCCAGCCAGACTCAAGATCCGCAGCAACGGCGCTTGCTGCTGACGGTGGCAGTTATTGGTGCCGGACCGGCTGGGATTGAAATGGCAGCCACCCTGGCTGACTTACTGCCTCGTTGGTACGATAAACTGGGCGGCAATTCCCAAGAGATCCGGGTAGTGATTCTGAATCGCAGCCAAGAAATCCTTAAGGGGGATGTGAATAGTCAGTTGCGTGAAACTGCCCAAAAGGCATTGCAACAACGTACTGTCCCTGTAGAGTTGCTGCTGGAGGTATCCGTCAAGGCAATTCGGGCCAACCAGGTTGAGTACAAACGCCATGACCAGCTTGAGGCGCTGCCAGCAGCGACGGTGGTTTGGACCGCCGGAAATACCGTCCATCCTCTGATTAAAAATCTACCAATCCTCAAGGAGCATCGCGATCGCGCTGATCGCCTCTGGGTTACCCCCACATTGCAACTTCCTGGCTTTTCGGAAGTCTTTGCCGGCGGCGACTGTGCCGCATTGGGTCAAGACCCGCTACCAGCAACTGCCCAGGTGGCCTATCAACAGGGGGCTGCGATCGCCCGCAACCTGAGAGCGATCGCGACGGGCGACAGCTTGAAGCCAGCGCACGTAGCTCTACGGGGAACTTTAATGAAACTGGGACTGGGTGAGAGCGCGGCGAATATCTTCGACCGCTTTCAAGTGACTGGCAGACTCGGCCACTTGATTCGTCAAGGGACCTATTTAGAGCTATTACCGACTCCGGTTCACAACTTCAAAGCTACCACTGAATGGCTAACAGATGAGATTTTCCGCCGCCACATGAAGCCATCACTCTCCTCTGGAGAGGCTATGCGACCAAGAGTGCTGCAGTGGACGGGTGGCGCAGTCGCAGCAGTGGTACTGGCAAGCACTGGTTTGGTGACTTGGCGGGTTACTCAGCCGGATCAGTTCAACCGAGTCTGGCAACCAACGGGTCTGCCAACCTTCATCAATCGACTGCTGCCAACCCAAAAATGACAACAAAATTAGCGATTGGAAATCATAGCCTAGACAGTTCAATCAGCTAGAAGCCAACAACGAGAACTAAGTCAATGATGACCCCCTACCAACTAGAGCCTCGCAGGAGCTCAGAAGTGACAAGGCTATGGCGATGGCCGATCAACAAAGCACCCTTTGTAATTTAAAGCAGCTAGCTTGGCTATGACCGTGGAATTGACCAAAACCCTAAAACAGGCAACTCTATCTTTTTTCTGCTTCGTTGCGGTCAGTTCTTTGACCCAGAACCGAGCTGATTCAGAGGCTTTTCGACGGGAGGATCATCGTTCAATTCCAATGCCTCTGACCCAGGCACTGCCTGCCCAGGAAACCGTTAAAGCGGTGGAGTCGGTTGGCATGACCGTGGCGGATATGGACCGCTCAATTGCGTTTTACTCCCAAGTGTTGTCCTTCAAAAAGGTATCAGATGTCGAAGTCTGGGGAGACGACTATGAGCATTTGCAAGGGCTTTTCGGACTGCGGATACGAGTAGTTCGCATGCAACTGGGGCGCGAGGTGATCGAGCTGACCGACTATCTAACGCCGGAGGGAAGACCGATACCGATTGACTCCCGCAGTAATGACCACTGGTTTCAACACATTGCGATCGCCGTTAGCGACATGGAGCAAGCTTATCAACGCTTACGCCAGTTCAAGGTCCAACATGCCTCCACTGCTCCTCAACGCCTGCCAAAGTCAAACCCGGCGGCAGCAGGAATTGAGGCATTCTACTTTAGAGACCCCGACGGGCACAACCTGGAACTGATTTACTTTCCACCGGGCAAAGGTGCTCCCAGGTGGCAGCGTCCAACCAAGCAGTTATTTTTGGGGATTGATCACACGGCGATCGCTGTGTCGAACACGGCGATGAGCTTGAAGTTCTACCGCGATCTGTTGGGTTTGAAGCTGGCCGGAGAGAGCGAAAATTTCGGCACCGAGCAAGAACATCTCAACAATGTTTTTGGAGCGCGATTACGCATCAGTAGCTTGAAACCACCGACAGGGCCTGCGATCGAGTTTCTGGAATATTTGACGCCGCGAGATGGTCGTCCTTTTCCTGCGGATGCTCGCGCCAACGATTTATGGCATTGGCAGACAACATTGGTTGTTTCTGACGCAGCGGCAGCAGCACGGCAACTCCGTGCCAATGGCGTCAAGTTTGTCTCAAGCGACATCGTTGAAATTCCAGCAGCAGAATTGGGATTCAAGCAGGGCTTTTTGGTCAGAGATCCAGACGGTCACGTGATGCGCTTGGTGGAGAAATAAGTTTTGAACGATAAAACCCAATTCAACCCATTGGAAAACCTTTCATACCTGGAAACCAAGCTAGATATCACACACCATACCAACTAGGAGAAATTTATGAAGCTAGAAGGAAAAACTGCTCTAGTAACGGGTGCCAATCAGGGAATTGGACAGGCGATCGCCATCGGTCTTGCCCAAGCCGGGGCAGACATTGTGATTGACTATCGCTCTCACCCCGAAGGTGCCGAGGAAACCAAAGCAAAAGTTGGAGCTGCAGGACGCCAATGCTCCACGATCAAGGCAGATGTAAGCGTTATGAGCGAAATTCAGCATCTGATCGAGTTAGGAATTCAACAGCTTGGCAAAATCGACATTTTGGTGAACAATGCCGGGCTGGAGAAAAACGCCGATTTTTGGGATGTCACTGAAGAAGATTATGACAAAGTAATGAATGTCAACCTCAAAGGAGCCTTTTTCGTCACCCAAGCCGTTGTCAAACACCTCAAAGAAACCCAACGCCCCGGCAAAATCATCAATATCAGTTCAGTCCATGAAGAACTGCCCTTTCCCCACTTCACTGCCTACTGTGCCAGCAAGGGTGGCTTGAAGATGATGATGCGGAACCTGGCAGTAGAACTAGGACCGCTTGGGATCACGGTGAATAATGTAGCCCCCGGAGCAATCGAGACACCGATTAACAAAGACCTGCTGAACGACTCTGAAAAGCTCAATGCCGTGCTGAAGAATATCCCGCTCCGTCGGTTAGGTAAGCCGGAGGACGTTGCGGCCTTGGTGACTTTCCTAGCTTCGTCGGATGCGGATTACGTTACAGGTTCCACCTTTTATGTGGATGGCGGACTGATGTGGAACTATCAGGAGCAGTAGAGTCACGCTCAACCAAATACTGCTATGGAAAGAACAGAAAAACAGAAAATGCTGGCGGGTCAGCTTTATTGGGCTGCTGATCCCGGTCTCGCCGCTGAACGTAAAATGGCGCGCCGGCTTACCCGGTTATACAACAGCACGACCGAGGATGAGTTGGAGCAGCGATCGCAGATTCTCCGAGAGTTGTTCGGCACAGTGGGGGCAAATACCGAGATCGAGCCGCCTTTCTACTGTGATTACGGCAGCAACATCCATGCTGGTGACAGACTGTACATGAACTTTGGCTGTGTCGTTCTCGACTGCAACACAGTTCATATTGGGAATGATGTTCTGTGTGCGCCTTATGTTCAAATTTACACTGCCTATCACACCACAGACCCCAAACCTCGGCTAGCTAATCTAGAATGCGCCGCTCCGATCAGGATTGGTGACAATGTTTGGATCGGCGGCAACGCCATTATCTGCCCTGGGGTAAGCATCGGCGACAACACCGCCATTGGAGCGGGTAGTGTCGTTGTTAAAGACATTCCGGCAAACGTTGTCGCCGTGGGAAATCCCTGTCGAGTTATTCGGCAGCTATCTTAACCAGGACTTAAAACCATCAGGATGGAGAGTATACTGTCCGCAATCAAGCCCCGACCCTGAACAAAGAACTTGCACAATCTTAGAGGTAAATTGACTGATGGAAACAGCCGATGCAATTATTATTGGCAGTGGCCAGGGTGGCATTCCCCTAGCTGTCGATTTAGCCAGGGAAGGTCGCCGTGTTGTCCTGTTTGAGCGGGATGCATTGGGGGGTAGTTGTGTCAATTACGGCTGCACTCCCTCTAAAGCATTCTTAGCCGCAGCCCATGCGGCGGGTCGTGCTCGCCAGGCCGACAAGTTAGGCATTCACGTTCAGGTTAGCGTGGACTTCTCATCTGTGATGGAGCGGGTGCGTGGGATTCGCAATCGCTTCAACCAGGGAGTCAAGGGGCGTTTAGAAGGTGCGGGTGTTAAAGTCGTGTGTGCTGAAGCAGCCTTCACGGGCGAATCTTCTCCGGAGACGCTACGCTACCGCATAGTTACAGGGGGTGACGTAACTGTTCAAGCGCCTCTGGTAGTGATCAATACAGGTACGTCGTCGCTCGTCCCCAAAATTCCGGGTCTAGCAGAGACACCCTATCTGACTAACCGGAACTTCTTTGACTTGCAGGAATTACCACCGCGTCTACTGGTGATAGGGGGTGGTTACATCGGGTTGGAGTTGGGGCAGGGATTAGCCCGTTTAGGGAGTCAGACCCGAATTATTGTGCGTGGCGATCGCCTTCTTGGTCAGGAAGAGCCTGATGTGAGCGAAACCTTAGCTGAGGGGTTTCAGCAAGACGGCATCCAGCTTCATTTCAAGGTGAACGTTGAGCAAGTCTCCCACGCAGACGGTGTTTTTACCCTTACGTTAAGCAACGGCCAGGAACTCCAAGGTGAAGCCTTACTGGTTGCTACGGGACGTAAACCCAACACGACTGCCCTAAAAACTACAACTGGTAACGTTGAGCTTGACCAACAAGGTTATGTCAAGATTGATGACCGCTTCCAGACAACCAGCCCCGGAGTGTACGCCATTGGGGACGTGGCCAAACAGCCTGCCTTTACCCATGTTGCCTGGGAAGGGTTGTGTCGCAAAAACAGGGGTCAGTCAGTGTGCTGATGATAATGTGAGAGCCCGTGTTTTTCTCTCTCGCAAATGAAAACTTCTGAGCTTTTCAGGTGGCGACATTTCCAATCTGAGACCATCCTACTCAATGTCCGTTGGTATTGCCGCTATGCT
>JBGTDT010000133.1:0-30419 GCA_041748155.1 Thermosynechococcaceae cyanobacterium
CCAAAACATCGCTCCTCAGTATCGAGGTCGAGGCAGAGCGGTAATGAGTCTGGACTGGAGATTTGCTTACCATCCCTAGAGCGAGAAAATCTATGGCCCAAAGGAGGCAGATGATGATGTCCATCGGAGTTGGCGTTGCTAAGTAGGTACACCTAAACAAACTCAAGATACTAATCAACAGAAGTCGTTGTGTAGAGTGGCTTTCATAGTTTGTACATTTTGGGTTTAACTAAGTTGATCTACTTAGTATGTTCTAGACAGTAGAAAACCTGCTATCTGGACTAGCGAAGCACTTCTTCTAGCTTCTGCCGATTCCACAGGGACTGGTAGAGTCCGGGTTGTCGAATCAGTTCAGTGTGGGTCCCTAACTGGACAACTCGACCCTGATCCATAACGATGATTCGGTCAGCGGTTGCCGCAGCGGAGAGTTGGTGAGAAATGAAGAGGACTGTTTTACGGCTTTGTCCGGCTGCAAGGGAGTTCAGGATCTCTGTTGCCGTCCGGTTATCCACACTGGAAAGGGCATCATCAAGCACCAAAATGGGCGCATCCACTAAAAGTGCCCGGGCCAGTGCTGTGCGTTGGCGCTGACCACCAGAGAGGGTAATCCCGCGCTCCCCGACGATGGTTTGATACTGTTGGGGGAAGTTAAAAACTTCGTCGTGGATTTGAGCTTGTTTTGCTACATTTTCCACTGCTGGCTGCTCACTCAAGGGCTCGCCGTAGCGAATATTATTCTTCAAGGTGGTGCTAAACAGAAAACTGTCCTGGGGCACATAGGCGATCGCCGCCCGTAGATCCCGCAGGCCAATTTGGGTAATATCCCGGCCATCTAAAAACAACTGGTTAGGTTCAATATTGAGCAACCGGGGCAGGGCATTTGCCAGGGTTGACTTGCCTGAACCGACCGGACCGACAACGGCGACGGTTTCTCCCGGTTGAATCGTAAAGTTGATATCTTGAAGCGCGGGTACAGCCGCACCCGGATAGGTATAGCTCAGGTGACGGGCTGTGATTTGACCGCGCACCTGGTCTGGGGGCAGAGAAGTTGCCCCTACGTCGTTTTGAATCTCTGGCTGGACCGTGAGAATGGCCTCAATCCGGTCGATACTGACCTCGCCACGCTGGTAGGCTGTAATCGTAAAGCCCAGTAGAGCCGTGGGAAAGATCAGCCTTTCTACGTATAGGATCAGGGCGATAAAGTCGCCTACGGTAATGGAGCCGTCTGCGATTGCTCTTGCACCCAGCCAGAGCAAGACCAGCAGGCTGATACTGGCAATGCCACCCAGGAGGGGAAACAGGATATTACGGGTTTTTGCCAAGGTTAAATTCGCCGCCAGTAAATGCTGGTTTAATTGGCGAAAGGCGCGACGCTCATTTTCCTCCTGGGCATAAATTTTGATCAGGGCAATCCCACTCATATCCTCCTGAATCAGCTCACTCACCTCTGAGAGTTCCTGCTGAACGGCTAGTTGCTCACTGCGGAGTTGATTACTAAAGACTTGAACCAGCAGCAGGATAAGCGGGTAGACGGCGATCGCGGCTAGACTCAGCTTGGCATCAATCGACAGCATCACTGGCAACGTGAGGGCATAGGCAAAAATTGTATTGGCTAAACTTAAGACCGCAAAGCCCAAGAGCCGCCGAATGTTGTCTACATCGCTGGTGGCCCGGTTGATCAAATCTCCAGCAGTATTGGTGGCAAAATAAGCAGGCTCTAACGTCAACAAATGCTCAAAAATTTTTTGCTTCAAGTCAAACTCCACCTGCCGCCCCGTGCCAAACAGCCAAATCCGGGAGGCCATGCGAATCACCCACATGACTGAGGCCAGCACCAGGATCAGCAGGGCTGAGTGCCAAACTTGCTCAAAGCTAAAGGTAACTTCTAATTCATCAATTGCATCACGAATTACCAAGGGAAGATACACCCCTACGGCATTGACAACGAGTAGTGCCAAGATGCCTAAAGTCGTGATCCGCCAGTGGGGACGCAGGTAAGCCGCAAGTTTTCGCAGCCGGGAAAAGCTCTGCTGGTCTTTGGGTTTCGCCATGCTTCGAGTCTACAACTTGTTCTGAATTGCTTGCACAGCTACTGGTGGGACCACTTTAGAGCCGATGTTTATCCTGCCAGCCGTGGGAGTTAGCCGTTGAGAGGCAGGATCTCATAGACGCAACAAGCAATCTGAGATTGTTGAACCACTCACTGCCATACTGAATCTCAGAATACGCGATCGCAAAATGCTACTCCGAACAAACAGAGGCAAACAAAGTTGAGGCTGATCGCAGCATGAGAGAATAGGTCTAGAACGTGGAAGCTCCGAATATCATCAATGATTCAAGCTAAAGACCTAACGCTGTACGACGTTGAGGAGCGATTCAGTCTGCGACCTGCTGCGGATACTCGGTTCTTTAGGGAGTGGGCAGAAAATTTGCCTTCTGTCACAGATTTAGAAAAACTTTATCTTGATCGCGTTAAGTACAACTTTTTCAGCCAAACGAGACGGCGTAAGATGCTAGAGAGTCTGGTCAAAATGGTTGTTATATCGCCGTTGTTAGACTTAGCCGGGTTTTATCAACGCCCCTATGAAGTGCTGACAGAAGAGTCGGTATCAATCAGTGATGAAGATGAAGGCGAACTTATTCAGGGGCGCATTGATGTTTTGCTGGTACTTGATCGCCTTTGGGTGCTGGTGCTTGAGGCCAAGAATTCTACTTTTTCGCTGGGTGCAGCGATACCGCAAGCTCTGGCGTATATGTGGGTCAACCCAGATTTCGATAGATCCTCCTTTGGGCTAGTGACTAATGGGAGTGATTTTATTTTTCTCAAGCTGACTAAATCAGAGTCCCAGTACGGCCTGTCAAGCCAGTTTTCACTTTTCAACCAAGGAAACGATCTATACACTGTCCTACGGGTGCTAAAACGTCTAGGTGAACTAATTACTCCTGAGTAGGTATAGAAGGTATAAACAGTGAGCTAAAACAGACAAAGCTTGCTTGATTGTCCTGAACAGTTAATTTTCAAAGTTTTATGCCTCATCCTCTATACATCTCATTCATCTGGCATCAACACCAGCCGTTGTACAAAAGCCGAGTTTCAGGCCGCTATCGCATGCCCTGGGTGAGGTTACACGGCACGAAAGACTATCTGGACTTAGTGCTGCTTTTAGCTCGCTATCCCAAGCTGCACCAGACGGTGAACCTGGTTCCTTCTTTAATCTTGCAACTTGAGGATTACGCTGCCGGGACTGCCTTTGATCCCTACTTGGAAGTGGCACTGACGCCGACCGAGCAGTTGAGCGATCGCCAGCGGCAGTTCATCTTGGAGCACTTTTTCGATGGTTACCCCCGCACCCTAATTGACCCCCATCCTCGCTACGCCCAGCTCTACAGCCAGCGGCAAGAAAAGGGGCTGGCCTGGTGCTTGGCTAACTGGACCTTACAGGACTACAGCGATCTGCTGGCCTGGCACAACCTGGCCTGGATTGACCCGTTGTTTTGGGATGACCCGGAAATTGCCCAGTGGCTGGAGCAGGGTCAGGATTTTAACCTCAGCGATCGCCAGCGCATCTACTCTAAGCAGCGCCAGATTCTCAGCCGGATTCTACCCCAGCACCGGCAGATGCAAGCAGCCGGACAACTGGAGGTGATTACCTCCCCCTACACCCACCCGATTTTGCCCCTGTTAGCCGACACTGATGCTGGTCGAGTGGCGGTGCCCCAGATGGCTTTACCCGAAACCCGGTTCCAGTGGGAAGCGGATATTCCCCGTCACCTGCGGCGAGCCTGGAACCTGTACCAAGATCGCTTTGGTCAACCCCCTCGCGGTCTCTGGCCTTCCGAGCAGTCGGTCAGTCCCCAGATTTTGCCACACGTAGCCCAACAGGGGTTTCGCTGGCTCTGCTCCGATGAGGCGGTGTTGGGCTGGTCTACCCAGCGCTTTTTCCACCGGGATAGCTCCGGCATCCTCCAGGAGCCAGAGATTCTCTACCAGCCCTACCGCCTGGAGACACCCCACGGGGATTTGGCAATCGTTTTCCGTGATCATCGCCTCTCCGACCGGATTGGCTTTACCTACGCTGCTATGGAGACGCAGCAAGCCGTATCTGAGTTGATCGGCCACCTGGAGGCGATCGCCCATTCCCTTCAAGCTCGACAATCTGACAGCGGCACGGCCCTAGAGCAGCCCTGGCTGGTTAACATTGCCCTAGACGGCGAAAACTGCTGGGAGTACTATCCGCAAGATGGTATTCCCTTTTTATCAGCTCTTTACCAGCAGCTTAGCGATCGCCCTCACCTACAACTGGTGACCGTCTCAGAGTTTCTAGAGCAATTTCCACCTAGGGAAACCCTACCAGCAACCAATCTGCACAGCGGTTCCTGGGTTGACGGTAGTTTTACCACCTGGATTGGGGACCCAGTCAAGAACCGGGCTTGGGACTTGCTGGCCGCTGCCCGGCAGACCCTAGCCGATCATCCTGAGGCGACAGAAGCGGCCAATCCTGAGGCTTGGGAAGCCCTGTTTGCTGCCGAAGGCTCTGACTGGTTTTGGTGGTTTGGTGAAGGCCACTCCTCTAACCACGATGCCCTGTTTGATCAATTATTTCGAGAACACTTGAGCGCGGTCTACAAAGCCCTAGATGAGCCAGTGCCGGAAGTACTGGGCTACCCCTTAGAACCCCACGCAGGCTCCCAAGACCAGCGTCCGTCCAGCTTCATCTTTCCGCAAATTAACGGCCAGGGAGATGAGCAAGACTGGGAGCAGGCGGGCCGGATTGAAGTGGGTGGGGCTCGTGGAACGATGCACCAGAGTAGTACGATTCAACGACTTTGGTACGGAGTCAATCACCACCACTTCTGTTTACGCTTTGATTTTCAGACAGGCATTCAGCTAGGGGTTGACTGTCCGCCAGTCCTACATCTGCTCTGGTTTTACCCGGACCAGGTGGGACACAACAGCCCGATTCAGCTGACCGGATTGCCCGACCGGCAGCCCTTAAACTACCGCTTTCACCATCAGCTCAGGATTGATTTGCCCAGCCAGTCCGTCTTGCTTCTAGAGGCGGAAGAGTATGATCAATGGCAATCCCGCTCTAGCCAAGCTCAGGTTGGCCTGGATCGCTGTTTGGAAGTTGCAGTACCGTGGGCTGATTTGCAGATGCAACCTGGGTGGTCTCTGCGCTTAACGGCTGTGCTGGCCCAGTCAGATCAATTTTCCAGTTATCTGCCTGAAGACACGTTTGTTCCCTTGCAAATGCCCTGATTTAAGTCATGGATCAAATATCCCCTCAATCCTCACTGCTCCTGCGGCCAGCCGCGATCGCGGATGTTCCGGTGCTGTTTGCCCTGATTCAGGCTTTGGCTGAATACGAGAAGCTTGGCCACGCTGTGACGGGAAGTGCAGCGGCATTAGAAACTCACCTGTTTGGCGATCGCCCCTGGGCTGAAGCGGCTTTAGCGGAACTATCTGGTCAGGCTGTCGGCTTTGCCCTGTTTTTTCCCACTTACTCTACCTTCTTGACCCAACCGGGGATTTACCTGGAGGACTTGTTTGTCCTGGCTGAATACCGGGGGCAGGGGATTGGCAGAGCTTTACTCACCTATGTGGCTAAATTGGCAGTAGCCCGGAACTGTGGGCGACTAGAGTGGTCCGTGCTGGATTGGAATCAGAGTGCGATCGCCTTTTATCAACGCATGGGGGCAACTGTTCTGCCAGACTGGCGCACCTGTCGAGTCACGGGAGAAGTCTTGACTTACCTGGCTCATGCTTAAAATCTGCCATAAAGTGTCTACTCCCAACAGGCTTGATTTCAATCCGAACAATGGTTGACCACCCACCGATCACAACCGCTGCAAATCCTGTCCCACCGCTAGCTACCCTGGAAGATTTCCCGTGGCCTCACCTTTTGCAGCAGCTCCTAGATCGTCAGTCCCTCTCTAGAGCTGAAGCTGCTAACCTGATGCAAGGTTGGTTGCACGACGCTATTCCACTGGTTCTATCGGGAGCAATTCTAGCGGCAATTCAAGCAAAAGGCGTATCTGCTTCAGAGCTAGCCGGGATGGCTCAAGTCCTCTTGGAATCTATCCAGATCACACACCAGCAACGGGGAGACTTACCTGCTCCCTTGCCCGCTTCCTTAATTGATACCTGTGGAACGGGTGGAGATGGGGCTTCTACGTTCAACATTTCCACAGCCGTTGCTTTTGTTGCGGCGGCTGCCGGGATTCCTGTTGCAAAGCATGGTAACCGCTCAGCTTCCAGTCGGGTTGGCTCAGCAGATGTGCTAGAAGCCTTGGGGGTTAACTTGAATGCTGGAATCGAGACAATTCAGGCTGCGGTAGCGGAGGTGGGCATTACCTTTTTGTTTGCACCGGGCTGGCACCCAGCCCTCAAAGCAGTGGCCCCGCTCAGGCAGACGTTGAAGGTGCGAACCGTATTTAATTTACTGGGTCCTCTGGTTAATCCGCTCCGTCCTACAGGTCAGGTGATTGGAATTGCTGATTCGACCCTGCTGCCAGTGATGGCTGAGGCTCTGAATCAACTGGGTACGGCACGAGCCATTGTTTTGCATGGACGCGAGGGTTTAGATGAAGCAGGTCTGGCCGATCTGAGCGATCTAGCAGTCCTAGCCGATGCTCAAGTCCAGCTTGAAGTTCTCAACCCAGTAGCCCTAGGACTACAACCTGCCCCCACTTCAGCCCTGCAAGGGGGTAATCTTCAGGAGAATGCAGAGATCCTGCGAGCCGTTTTGCAGGGCAAAGGAACCCAAGCCCAGCAGGATGTTGTGGTCTTAAATGCAGCTTTGGCCCTCCAAGTTGGTAGTGCTGTGACAACCCATGGAGAAGGTGTTGCCTTAGCAAAAGAAATTCTGCAAACAGGTGCAGCCTGGCAGAAACTAGAATACCTGGTTCAATTTCTCAGGGGTTCTGCTCCAGCATTGTGAATCGAACTGAGTAGATCTTTTGCATGAGGATCTAGTGAATTGGCTAGGATAAAGCAAGAGTGCTTTTCTAGAGAGTGTCTGGGAGACGGCTGCGTCTCCCAGTGGGGGGACTGGGGGGCTAGCCCCCCGTTCATACCTGAACTTATGCAGCAACTCTAGTGATAAGCCACAAAAGATTGAAGTAAAACGGGTAATCTAGCAATCTTATCTATCAGCCATGAACTGATGACTCCGAGTATTATTTCCTTAAGGATTAATAATCTTCCACCCGTTCAAACTGTCTGCAAATTTCTTAGACTTCTGCTTTACCTGAGCCAAAATGAACCAAGTTAGCGTTGTTTTAATTGAGGACCATGATCTGACTAGAGTTGGAATGCGTATGGCTTTGCAGCAGCATGGTAAGGTCTCAGTTATCGGTGAAGCTGCAACTGGAACCGAAGGGTTGAAACTTGTCGAGGCTCACCAGCCAAATGTGGCAATTATAGACATCGGCTTGCCCGATATCGACGGCATTGAGGTGACCCGTAAAATTAAGGAACAGCCCCCTGAGGATGCTAAAACAAAGGTTTTAATTTTAACTCTGCGCGACAACGAGCAGGTTGTGCTGGCTGCTTTCGGTGCCGGGGCTGATTCGTACTGCATGAAGGATGTCAGTTCAGACAATCTGCTTGAGGCAATTCAGGTCACCCACGAGGGCAACTCTTGGATCGATCCGGCGATCGCCGGAGTCGTCCTGAAGCAAACTCGCCAGCAGGCCAGCAGCAACTCCAGCGCCGAACCGGAGACAGTGGCGATCAATGCCGCAGAGCCTGAATATAACCAGATTATCGAAGCCTACCCGCTCACAGAGCGGGAGTTGGAAGTCTTACAACTGATTGTGGAAGGGTGTAGTAACGCAGTCATTGCTGAGCGGCTGTTCATCACAGTTGGAACCGTCAAGACCCATGTCCGCAATATTTTGAATAAACTCTGTGCCGATGACCGTACCCAGGCAGCGGTGCGGGCCCTGCGTTCCGGTTTAGTGCATTAGTTTTGACATACCCTGCAAGCTAGTACACTTCGCAGAGTACGCCAGATATTTGCTAAAGCTGCTTCACCTCGGAGACCAGCTTTGTGATCATGTCGCGGGCACTGCCAAACATCATCAGGGTCTTGTCTTTATAGAACAGTTCATTGTCAATTCCGGCAAAGCCAGGACTCAGGCTACGTTTGATCACAATTGTGTTGTGGGCCTTGTCCACTTCCAGGATCGGCATACCGTAGACGGGGCTACCGCTATCGTGCCGGGCGGCTGGATTGACTACATCGTTGGCCCCGACTACCAGGGCAACGTCGGTGCGTTCAAATTCTGGGTTGACATCATCCATATCGTAGAGCTGAGGATAGGGCACATTGGCCTCCGCCAGCAGCACGTTCATGTGTCCCGGCATGCGACCAGCAACTGGATGGATGGCGTACTTGACATCCACTCCCAAGCGTTGTAGCTGGTCTGCTAATTCGCGAATGGCATGCTGTGCTTGAGCAACGGCCATGCCGTAGCCGGGAACAATTACCACAGAGCGAGCATAACCTAGCATCATCGCCCCTTCCTCTGGTTCAAGGGTTCGCACTGCCTTATCGCTGACAGCAGCACTGCCTCCCCCGGCTCCAGGCGCATTAGCCCCAAAGGCACTAAATAGAACACTGGTTAGGGTGCGGTTCATTCCCTTGCACATAATCTGGGTCAGGATCAATCCAGAAGCGCCGACCAACGCCCCGGCGATGATCAGCATGTTGTTCGTGACGACAAAACCAGCAGCACTTGCAGCAATCCCAGACAGAGAGTTCAGTAGGGAAATTACCACCGGCATGTCCGCTCCCCCAATTGGGATGACGACGAGCACACCCAGCAGCAGAGACACTCCGACTAAACCCAGAAAAACCAGGGAGTTCTGAGGGTTAACGAAGAGATAGCCACTTCCAATCAAAAAGCTGATTAACAGAGCTGCATTCAACGCCTGCTGCAAGGAGAAGGTAATTGGAGAACCACTGATCAGGCCCTGCAATTTGGCAAAGGCGACTAAGCTTCCTGTCAGGGTAACCCCACCAATCAGCACGCCTAGAATTACCGTTACAGTGGCATCGACTGGCATGGCAGCTCCCGTATTCAACAGCCGCCAGAACTCTCCGATTGCAACCAGAGCTGAGGCCGCTCCGCCAAGTCCATTCAAGAGACCAACCATCTGAGGCATGGCCGTCATCTCAACTTTGTAGGCGGCGATCGCCCCAATCACCGAGCCAATCATCAACCCCAGCAGAATCATCTGGTAGTTCAGCACCGAGCGGTCCAGCAATGTCGCCGCCACCGCAATAAACATCCCGACCGAGGCCAGGATATTTCCTTTACGAGCAGTGGCGGG
The DNA here is from genome assembly GCA_041748155.1 of Thermosynechococcaceae cyanobacterium. Taxonomy (GTDB): domain Bacteria; phylum Cyanobacteriota; class Cyanobacteriia; order Thermosynechococcales; family Thermosynechococcaceae; genus JBGTDT01. The sequence continues at coordinate 9,341 of JBGTDT010000133.1, forward strand.
AGAGCCTAAATCTTTTAACCCCAAGATAAATAGGGATGCGGCTACCAAGTAAGCCAGTTCGATGCCAGTTGGCAAAAAGTCACTCACGCTATTCCCTCTTTACTTCTTAAACATCTGCAACATTCTGTCGGTAACCAGGAAACCCCCAACCACATTAATCGTTGCTAACACCACTGCAATTAAGCCCAAGACCACAGTGATATTCCAGTCTCGCGGTCCAGCAATGATTAAAGCCCCAATCACGGCGATGCCAGAGATAGCGTTAGCCCCAGACATCAAAGGCGTGTGTAGGGTTGGTGGAACTTTGTTGATTACCTCAAATCCGACAAAGGAGGCCAAAACAAATACCGATAAACCAACAATCAGACTTTCCATAGGACTACACCCTTTCCTCTGTAACGGTATGAACGGCCAAGGCATCTTGTACCCTGGCATTGCGAATCATCCCGGCATGGGTCACACAGGCACTGTCGGGAATATCATCGCCAAAATCAAGTTGTAGCGACCCATCTTTCGTCAGGTGGTGGACCAGCGTGGCAATATTCTTGGCGTACAGTTGACTGGCATGAATCGGCAGGTCAGAGGGGAGATTGATCGGGCCAATCACAGTCACTCCCTGCCAGACAACATCCTTCCCGGCCTCCGTACAAGCACAGTTACCACCTTGCTCTGCTGCCAGGTCAACAATGACTGAGCCGGGCTGCATCTGGGCTACCATCTCTGCCGTCACCAGTTGAGGGGCTTTTTTGCCTGGAACTTGAGCTGTGGTGATCACCACATCCGACAACTTGATGTGTTCGGCAATCACGTCCTGGGTTCGTTGTTTAGCTGCCTCCGAGACTTCCTTGGCGTACCCGCCCATCGCCACTGTGTCTTCCTCTAAAGGCACTTCGACAAACTTGGCACCCAGACTTTGCACTTCTTCTTTCACAGTTGGGCGGATGTCAAACGCCTCAACCACCGCCCCCAATCGACGGGCTGTGGCGATCGCCTGGAGGCCTGCTACCCCGGCTCCGAGGACAAAAACCTTGGCAGGCCGAACCGTCCCAGCTGCCGTAGTCAGCATCGGAAAGAACTTTGGCAGGGCAGCCGCCGCAATCAGAGTGGCCTGGTACCCGGCTATACTAGCCTGAGAGGAGAGTGCATCCATACTCTGCGCCCGGCTTGTCCGAGGAATCAGCTCCATACTCAAGGCAGTTACTCGTCGCTCTGCTAGCTGCTGCATCAAAGCTGGATTTCCCAGCGGATTGAGAAATCCAATCAAGATGGCACCTTCGTGCAGCAAATCAATCTCTAGTTGGCCATCCTCACGCTCCTGCGGTGGAGCCACTTTTAGGAGTACATCTGCCTCACGCCATAGAGTTAGAGGGTCCGTAACCACGGTTGCCCCGGCAGCTTCATAGGCGGCATCGGAGAAAAACGCTCTCTCCCCGGCTCCGGCTTCAACCCATACCTCAAAGCCCTGCTTAACCATTCGAGCTACAACATCGGGGACAAGAGCAACTCGACGCTCACCCACTTCAACTTCTTTGGCGACTGCTATTTTCATGACCTCTCCTTGACTAGACGATGATTTCTCCTAGAACTTGCCTGAGCTGGATCAGCAGCCGTGAGTGTGAATAATACAGTTAAATCACTGAATAGATGAGTGTATCATTAAGCACAAGGTTGGGTTAACCGCTATGTCCAGTGGACTTGATAGACTTGAGAAGTAGCTTATACATCCTAGGCACTTTTTACCCTTATTCACCGTCAGAAGGGACCAGACTAGTTTGCTCAACTCTGATACAGTCGGTATAGGAAGGATGCAATCACTGGTCTTTATGCTTTAAACTCGTGTTTCGCTGAGGAGTATCCATGCGTCGTACTTTGTCTGCTTTGCTCGCCACAGGTTCTTTGCTGGTTGGTTTTCCGGCGGCTAGTTTGGCCCAAACTAATCCTGGTTTTTCCTTCAACTGGGGTGGAAACCTGCCGCTGAGGCAGCAGTTAGGTTATCGGCTAGACTCCGGTGTTCCCAATGCACGCGATCGTTGGAAACTAAAAGTCCGTGCTCAAAAAATTGCTGTTTCCAAGCTTTATATCTCCTATCCAGAGTACTACAAAGGGACCTTTGACCCTGAGTCTATTGAGTTTCTGGTTGAAGATGACAAAGTTCCCCTATCAGAAGTCAGGGCAGACCCAGAAGCTCGTCTGATTGAACTGACACCGGAGGAAGCGGTTCCGGCAGACAAGCCAATGGCGGTTGTCTTATCAAATGTCAAAAATCCTGCTAATGGGGGCATGTATTTCTTCAACGCCCGGATCGATAGCCCTGGAGACATTCCAATATCTCGGTATATTGGCACTTGGGTAATCTCAATTTACCGATCCTGAGGCTTGCCTTGAGACTTGAACATAGGCCATCACAAAATTCAAGCTAGTTTGCCCGACAAACCAGACAATTCTCCTCAGCCACCGTCGCCAGTCAGCCTGAGCAAGCAGAGCTGGTCCTAGTTCATGTTGTTGTAAATTATAGCCAGGAAAAGTGTTAAAACCTTACCCTAAGGTTAGGTGCACCCGGTTTAACCGTGAATAACTGGGACCTTTCTGGCGCAAACTTATCCTTCGGCACCTCATTTCAAGATCAGTGGCTGTTAAAGCGACCCCCTCTGTAACTTCTCGTGTTTCGCCTTGGTTGGCTCCGTTGCTATACCACCTAGGTCGCTATGTAATCTTGCCCCTCTACTTTGGCCAGATTAAGGTGATTGGCTGGGAGAGCTTACCTATGTCTGGTCCGCTACTTTTGGCCCCAACCCACCGTTCCCGCTGGGATGCTTTTATGGTTCCCTACGTAGCGGGTCGAGACATTACCGGGCGTGACTTACGATTCATGGTTTCCCTAGATGAGATGCAGGGAATTCAGGGTTGGGTTGTCCGGCACTTTGGTGGATTTCCGGTAGATACTAGATGTCCAAGTATTGCCTCCCTGCGTCATGGTGTTGAGCTACTTCAGGCTGGGAAGACCCTGGTCATCTTTCCAGAAGGAAATATCTTCCGCGATCGCCAGATCTGTCCACTAAGACCAGGCCTAGCCCGGATTGCGATTCAAGCCGAAGCAAACAAACCTGGCTTGGGTCTTCAAATTGTCCCCATTGCCATCTACTACAGCCAACCCATTCCTCGCTGGCAGTGCGATGTCACAGTTCAGCTTGGATCGCCGCTCAAGGTCGCCCAGTACTGTCTGGGACCCGCTAAGCAGGAAGCTCAACAGTTAACCACCGACCTAGAAGCATCGCTAAAAGCACTCTTTAAGTGCAGCATTGCTTCTACCTCAATGGACCCAATACTTTAATGGCCCTTAACTTAGGAGGCACTTAGGAGGCTAGCTTTGCCGTGCTGCGCTGTCGCTTCAGGCGAGACGAGGAATTGGTCCCGGAGCTTTGTTGCATTAGAAACACTAACACAGGATTGCTTTGCAGCTCGCGTCGAACATGCTTCCGAAGTTCCATTTCAATTTCAGTCTTCAGGCCAACCCAGTCTATGTCACCTTCCTGGTCCGCTAAGGGTCTGGCAAACGCTGACCAGCGATTGTTGAGTAGTTGTTCAATGACGTCAGGGATCTGACTGTGGAGACGAGAGCTACTCAAGGGTGCTGCTACACCTCTAAGGTGAACTTCTGGTTCAGCCACCAACTTGCCATTGGTATCAACTGCTGCAGCAATAGTAATCACGCCATTTTCGGCAAGTTCCTGCCGCTGTTTGAGGACATCATCATAAACGATGCCTGTCCGGGTAGCATCGACTAGCTCAACCCCTGCTGGGACTGTTCCCGCAACTCGGATTGAAGATTCAGTCAGCTCTACAACTTCACCATTGTTAATAATAGCCATGTTTTCTGCAGGAATTCCCATACTTTGAGCTGTCTGGGCATGCTTGACAAGCATGCGATGCTCACCGTGGACCGGCAGAAAAAATTTGGGGCGGGTCAACGCTATCATCAGCTTCTGGTCCTCCTGGCAAGCGTGCCCAGAAACATGAATCCCTTGGTCACGACCGTAGATGACTTTTGCACCCTGCCGCATCAACTCGTCGATAATGGTAACGACTGCCGTTGCATTTCCAGGGATGGGATTTGCTGAGAATACAACGGTGTCTCCTTGACGGATTTGTATCTGCCGGTGTTCTCTGCGGGTAATGCGAGTCAGAGCGGCCATCGGCTCACCTTGGGAACCTGTGGTCAAAATTAGAACATTTTCATCTGGCAATTGCTGGGCAACGTGCAACGGCTCAAACAAACGATCCTCGCACTTGATGTAGCCTAAGTTGCGAGCATGGGCGATCACGTTTAGCATGGAGCGACCCAGTACAGAAACGACCCGTTTGTGTTTTTTGGCCAGCTCCAGGATCATGTTGACGCGATGGACGGAAGAGGCAAACGTTGTGACGATTAATCGACCCTCAGCTTGAGCGAACACACGCTCTAGGTTTGGATAAACGGATCGTTCTGAGGGGGTTTGGCCGGGCACTTCTGCATTGGTCGAGTCACTGATTAAACAGAGAATCCCTTTTTCGCCGTGCTCAGCCAAGCGCTGAAAGTCGAAAAACTCGCCGTCCACCGGTGTGTGGTCAATTTTGAAGTCTCCTGTATGGACTACGACCCCTACGGGGGTATGGAGGGCCACCGTAAAGCTGTCTGAAATGGAGTGAGTGTTGCGAATAAACTCGGCAAAGAAGGCAGAGCCAAGCCGGACAATGTCTCGGGGCAGAACGGTTCGTAGTTCGGTCCGATCAGCTACCCCGGCTTCTTCAAGCTTGCCGCGCAGCAGGGCGATCGCCAAACGGGGACCATAGATGACGGGAATCTCAAATTGTTTGAGGTGAAACGCAATGCCGCCAATGTGGTCTTCGTGGCCATGGGTGACAATCATCCCCTTAATCTTATGACGGTTCTCGCGTAGATAGGTCATATCGGGAAGGACAATATTAATGCCGTGCATCTCATCGGTAGGAAACGCTAACCCGGCATCAACTAGAATAATTTCGTCATTGATTTCAAACACACAGGTGTTCTTACCAATTTCCTGCAATCCCCCTAGGGGAATGACTTTGAGGGTGGGCAAAGCACCGTTACTGGTCATGGGCATCCTTATCGACAGTTACAGAGTGGGATTAAATCAAGCAATCGAAAGGCAGGCTGGGATACCTGTCTTTGTGAGTTAAAGAATGTTACCGATTGGTTTAAGTGAACGATGAATGAACAGTGGGACAGTGAGCTGAGAAGCTGGCAATTTGGTGATCGCTGAAACGCTGGAGTGGTGTGAGTGCAATATCTTCAACAAGCTTGTAACGGGTTGAACCCGGCCAACTTCCTTAGAGTAAAGAAAGCTCCTGTAAGACCGTTTTCAAGCTCTGACCAATTTCAACGGGAGGTAAACTGAGCGGAGGCCGCGTTGCTCCGACGTTCCAACCTTGGAGCCCTAAGGCTGTTTTGACGGGGATGGGGTTTGTCGTTGTAAAGAGTGCTTGAAATAGTGGGAAGAGTTTTAGATGAATCTGAAGAGCAGTTTGGTGCTGACCTTGAAAAAAAGCCTGGATCATCTGCTGTAGCTGCTCTCCAACCAGGTGACTGGCAACGCTTACAACCCCTTGACCACCAAGTGCCAGCAGGGGTAGGGTGAGAGAGTCATCACCTGAGTAAAGGCCAAATTCAGGCGGAGTGAGCTGTCGAATCAAGCTTGCCTGGTCTAGGTCACCGCTTGCTTCTTTAATCGCAACGATGCTAGGAATTTCAGCAAGTCGGGCAACCGTTTCTGAATGAAGGTTCTGACCAGTCCGGCTCGGTACATTGTAAAGCACCAGCGGAAACTCAGGCAGAGCTGCCGCGATCGCCTTGAAGTGCTGGTAAAGACCTTCCTGCGGTGGCTTATTGTAGTAGGGGACAACGAGCAATGCCCCGTCTAACCCCAGTTTAGCAGCTTTTTGGGTTGCCGCGATTGCCTCCCGAGTCGAGTTAGATCCTGTCCCGGCAATCACCGCAGCTTTGCCAGCAACTGCTTTCTGCACAACCTGAAACAGCTCATACTCTTCTGCCCAGCTTAGCGTCGGAGATTCCCCCGTTGTGCCACAGACAACCAGTGTATCCGTGCCGTGGTCACTCAGATGAACAGCTAGTTCTTCCGCCACCTGGTAGTTGACTTGGTCTGACTCAGTAAAGGGAGTCACCATTGCGGTCAAAACGCGTCCAAAATTTACCACACAGTTTCTAGCTCCTCACGCAAATTCATTTGTGGTGTGCATCAAAGATCAATAAATAAGCTTAAAGACTTGCCTCTAACTGGCCAGCAACTCAAAGGCGCTAACTCAGTTGAATGGAGCACCAGACGGGTATCAGGCGGACAATGCTGGAGCTGAAGATTTCAATAGGTTTTGTTCAACTAGCAACTCGGCAATTTGCACAGCGTTTAGGGCTGCACCTTTACGAATCTGGTCTCCACTCAGCCACAGCTCCAGCCCGGAAGGATTAGAGATATCTTGGCGGATTCGTCCTACCAAAACCTCATCCTGGCCGCTGGCATCGATTGGCATCGGAAAGTAGTTGGCCTGCCAGTCATCTACAAGTTTTATCCCTGGAGCGTTATACAAAATTTCTCGGGCCTGGGCTAGGTCGAACGGCTGAGAAAACTCTAGGTTGATTGACTCTGAGTGAGCCCGGAGGACAGGAACCCGGACACAGGTCGCCGTAATCTTTAAGTCCGGTGCGCCAAAGATTTTACGGGTTTCATGTACCATTTTCATTTCCTCAGCACAATAGCCTAGCTCATTTAAATCAGAATTGTGGGGAAATAGGTTGAAGGCTAGCGGGTAGGGAAAAACTTCTGTGGGTGGTGTTTCATCCCGTAGTATAGCTGCGGCCTGAGCTTTGACTTCGGCGATCGCTCTGGCTCCGGCCCCGCTAGCTGACTGGTAGGTAGCAGCAATAATCCGCTGGATCGGCTGAACCTGGTGCAGGGGCCAAACCGCTAGATTCATCAAAATCGTGGTGCAGTTAGGGTTAGCAATAATGCCACGGTGAGTCGCGATCGCCTCCGGGTTGACTTCAGGGATGATTAAAGGGACCTGGGGGTCCAAGCGAAAGGCACTGGAGTTGTCAATTACAACCGCACCTGCTTCCACCGCGCCACCAGCGCAGGCATAAGAGATCGAGCTTCCTGCTGAAGCTAAAACCAAGTCGACTTGATTGAAAGACCTATCGTTGAGTGCTTCAACCCTAAGAGACTCGCCTCGAAATGGCGTTATTTGACCCGCAGACCTTGGAGAAGCCAGCAACTTCAGATCCGCTACTGGAAAGCAACGACTCTCCAGCAGGTTGAGTAGCTCCTGACCTACAGCGCCAGTCGCTCCCAGAATCGCGACTCGATAGGCTTGACTCAAATCAAACTCCTCCTCATGCACTCAATTAACAGCAATTACCTTAATGCTTTGTCTTATATGTTTTATAAAAATGAGATATCTATGCTCAGATAGTGCGAGTCCACCAAACTTTCTCTACCAGGACTGAATCAACTGACTCGGTTGTCTACGCTTGTTTGCATTTATTAAGTATTAAACTTAAGCAACTTAGTTTGAATAAAACAGACAGTCAGACCCGTTAAGCCTTTTTCACTTACAGCCCTTAAGCTTGTCCGATTTAAAGCAGGCCAATGCAGGCCAATACCCGGATGTTAACACTAAACGTGGCTCGATCTACTTGCTGACCTAGCGTCGTCTACTGACCTGTCCTCAGCTTTGAAGAGAAGACCTGTAAGGGTTTCAACCGGCAGCTTTATTCCCAAAGGTAAGACATTTGATACCGATACTGGTGCAGAAGGAGTTAGCCTAGCACTTTGACGTTTTGCTCCTCAAGCCAAGAAGTTTGCTAGCTAGGCTTTTAGGCTAGCTCAGCTTAGCTAAAACTGCATAGCATCATCTGGTTTAAAGCTAGGTCTAGAATAGATATCTTGCCCGTGTGGGCTGGAAGCCTGCCCTACCAATTTGCTCAGGCGTCTAGGGTAGCTAGAGGTTTAGTCTAGACTCAGAAAGTTAGTTAGGATAGCTAGCTGTAGAAGTAGCGCCACAACGATATCCTGCAAGCGCGTGTACCCTTAAAAGGATAAGGATAAGCATTGCTCAGATTTTTACACGACTACCTAAGAGTCAGCATTGATGAAAGTCACTCAAGAAAAGCTGCCAGGCAGCCAGATTGGTCTAGAGATTGAAGTTCCAGCAGAAACATCTCGCAAGGCTTACGAGCAGGTCATTAGCAAGTTTATGCGCTCTGCTCAAATTCCAGGATTTCGCAAAGGCAAAGTCCCTCGTCAAGTTCTGCTTCAACGTTTAGGTCAGGAGCGAATTCGAGCCACCACGGTTGAAGAGCTGGTTGAGGACAGTCTGAAAGCGGCAGTTGATCAAGCAGAAATTGAAGCGATCGGAAACTTTCAGTTGCGCTCTCCCTTTGAGGACCTGGTAACCCAATTTAAGCCTGGAGAAGCTTTAGTATTTTCAGCCTCGGTCGATGTCCCACCAGAGGTAAGGCTGGATCGGTACACTGACTTGAGCACTTCGGCGGCAGAGAAAAAGTACGATCCGGCCCAAGTTGAAACGGTCCTGAAAGAACAGCAAACAGAGCGAGCAGCCCTGATTCCAGTTGAAGGACGCGTTGCCCAAGCTGGTGACGTGGCACTGGTTGATTTTTCAGGTCGGCTGTCTGGAGAAACCGATGACGAAGCAGGTGAAGAAATTCCCGGTGGTCAGGCCCAAGACTTCCAGATTGAGTTAGTTGAGGGACAGTTCGTCGAAGGCTTTGTCGACGGCATTATCGGAATGACGATCGATGAGACGAAGGAAGTCCCGGTGGTATTCCCGCAGACCTACCCGCAAGCAGAGTTGGCCGGTCGTGCTGCAACCTTTGCCGTCACCTTAAAAGAAATTAAAGAAAAAGAGCTGCCACTGCTGGACGATGACTTTGCTCAAGAGGTAAGTGAGTTTGAAACCCTGGCAGAACTGCGAAGCTTCTTAGAAAAAAGGTTTCAGGCAGAAGCCAAGCAGCAAACTGAAGCCAACATTGAGAAAGCACTGCTGGATCAGCTCCTAGATCATTTGGAAGTTGAACTTCCAGAAACGCTAATCCTAAAAGAGGTCAAATATCTCCTGAATCAGACTGCAATTCGGCTCCAGGAACAGGGAATTGACATTAAACAACTGCTGAACCAGGATATGCTTCCCGAAATGCGGGAGCGCTTGCGACCTGAGGCAACAACCCGGATCAAGCGAACCTTAATTCTGGCCGAAGTTGCCAAGCGCGAGTCCATCAAAGCTGAGCTGCCAGCGATAGAAGAGCGGGTTCAGTCCTTGAGGTCGCAGTTTGGTGACAAAGAGATCGATCCTGAGAGACTGCAGCAGGTTGTCGAAGAGGAACTTCTGCAAGAAAAGGTGATTCAGTGGCTGAGGGAGCACTCCCAGGTTGAGCTAATTCCAGAAGCAATTTCCACCTCAACAATTGAGGCTGTAGATGAAACCGTGGGCGATCGCCCGAGCGCAACCGAAGCTGTTCACGAATCTATACCTGAGACTGGATCATCCTCAGATCAGGTTGAAACAGAATTTCCATCTGCGCTAGAGGAACCATCCGCTGAGTAGGACTGCTTCCCAACAAGCGATCCCTGACTGAGTTAAGGCATAATGTTCGTAAAGAGCAGACCCAAAACAGTTCGAACTCTGAACAAAGTAGCTCCTAGTGTAGTCATATATTTACTTGCCCCTAACCCCCTACCCTGTGTCTATGCTTCTATCTCAATACTTCAATCGCTCTCCTACTACCTTGCGTCGTCTAGAGGCCCACGCGGGTAATCCTTTTAGTCCCCGTAACATTTTGCCAGTAGTGGTCGAGCAATCGGGCCGAGGCGAACGGGCATTTGATATTTACTCTCGGCTACTCCGAGAGCGGATTATTTTTCTTGGCGGGAGTGCTTCTGGAGACCAACGCGGAATCAACGACTCGGTTGCCGATACAATCGTGGCCCAGTTACTGTTCCTAGAGGCCGAAGATCCAGATCAAGATATTTATCTCTACATTAATTCCCCCGGTGGGTCCGTCACGGCTGGAATGGCAATTTACGATACTATCCAGCACATCCGTCCTGACGTTTGTACAATCTGCTTCGGGTTGGCAGCAAGTATGGGTGCTTTTCTGCTAGCAGCGGGTACTGCTGGCAAGCGGATGGCTTTACCTAACTCCAGGATTATGATTCATCAACCCTTGGGCGGGGCTCAGGGGCAGGCTGTGGATATTGAAATTCAAGCAAAGGAAATCTTGTACTACAAGCGTCGGCTAAATGAGTTACTGGCTCATCACACTGGTCAACCCTTTGAAAGAGTTGAAGCAGATACGGAGAGGGACTTCTTCATGTCAGCAGAAGATGCCCAGAAATACGGCCTGATTGATCAAGTAGTTGTTCGGCAAAACTTACCAAACCGCTCGGAGCCTGTCAGCGCAGTACAATAAGAGGCAGCTATGTCTAAGTACGACTCCCATCTAAAGTGTTCCTTTTGCGGAAAGTCTCAAGAACAAGTGCGCAAATTAATTGCGGGGCCGGGAGTATACATTTGTGATGAATGTGTTGACCTGTGCAACGAGATTTTAGATGAGGAGTTGTTTGAAACAGGAGGTTCTGTTTCTCAACCGGCCCAACGGCGCGACCAGGTGCCTGAAAAACGCCGAACTCGCGTTGGTAATCTCAGCCTGAGTCAAATTCCCAAACCGCGAGAGATTAAAAAGTATCTCGATGAACATGTCATCGGTCAAGATGAAGCCAAGAAAGTTTTGTCTGTAGCGGTTTATAACCACTACAAGCGCTTGAGCACACTCCAGGACAAGAGCAATGGTAAAACCAACTCTGATGATGCCGTTGAACTACACAAGGCAAACATTCTGCTAGTTGGGCCGACAGGTTGTGGTAAGACTCTGTTGGCTCAGACCTTAGCACGACTGTTAGATGTCCCTTTTGCAGTAGCAGATGCAACGACGTTGACCGAGGCAGGATATGTAGGGGAAGATGTTGAAAACATCTTACTCCGGTTGCTGCAAGTGGCTGATCTGGATGTAGAAGAAGCCCAAAGAGGCATTATCTATATTGACGAAATTGATAAAATTGCCCGCAAAAGTGAAAACCTCTCTATTACTCGCGATGTTTCTGGAGAGGGCGTGCAACAGGCTTTGCTCAAAATGTTGGAAGGCACGATCGCGAATGTTCCACCCCAAGGGGGCCGCAAGCATCCCTACCAAGATTGCATTCAAATTGATACCAAAAATATCCTCTTCATCTGTGGTGGAGCTTTTGTTGGTCTAGAGAAAACCGTTGAGCAGCGAATTGGCAAGAAGGCCATGGGGTTTGTCCACTCTGGCGAACCTCAAGCCAAGGAAAAGCGGGCCGCAGATGTGCTAAAGCGCCTACAGCCAGAGGACCTGGTCAAGTATGGCATGATTCCAGAGTTCATTGGCCGCATCCCTGTCTTGGCAATTATCGATCCCTTGGACGAAGATGCCCTGACCGCCATTTTGACTGAACCGCGCAATGCCCTGGCTAAGCAATACCAGAAGCTACTCAAGATGGACAATGTGCAGTTAGAGTTTGAGCCGGAGGCCATCCGGGCGATCGCTCAGGAAGCCTATCGTCGCAAAACCGGCGCTCGGGCTCTGCGAACCATTGTTGAAGAGATCATGCTGGATGTGATGTACGAACTCCCCTCTCGCAAGGATTTAACTTGCTGCTCCATCACTAAAGAGATCGTCGAGAAACGCTCTACCGCCGAACTTCTGCTCCACCCCTCTTCTCTGCCTAAATCTGAATCGGCCTAAATTTTTTCAAGCATTAAATCGGCCTGGTCTAGATGGCGTACATCAACCTTCGCGGAACCAATCACTACTACGAGTGGATTAGGGTAACAGAGAACTCTGAGGCATTGACCAAGCCTGTTCTCGTCTTTGTCCACGGCTGGGCTGGATCTGCCCGATATTGGGAGAGTACAGCTCACGAGCTTGCCGACAGGTTTGACTGTTTACTTTACGACATGCGAGGATTTGGGCGTTCCCCGTCCCAGCAAGCTGCATCTAACCTAGGCGTATCCCCCTATGAGTTGGAAACTTACGCCGCTGACCTGGCTGAACTACTGGATGCCCTAAATTTGCAGCGCGTCTACCTGAATGCCCACTCAACCGGTGCTTCAGTTGTCACCCACTTTCTTAACCTCTACCCGGAACGGGTTGAACGGGCAATTCTGACCTGCAACGGAATTTTTGAGTACGATCAAAAGTCCTTCAGTCAGTTTCACCGGGTAGCTGGCTACGTGATCAAATTTAGACCCCGCTGGCTGGCAAAGATCCCGTTTGCAAACCGCTTATTTATGGCTCGGTTCTTGCATCGCTCTTTACCCGATGCCGTGAGTCAGCCATTTTTGGAAGATTACCTGCTGGCAAGTTACGAGGCTGCGCTGGGAACGATGCTAACGGCAGTCAGCAAGCAGGCAGCAGAGGTGATGCCTCAGGAATTTGCCCGGATTTCGGTTCCAACCTTGTTAGTTGCCGGGGAGCATGACATTATTATTCCAGCAGAAATGGGACGACGCGCCGCAGCGCTGAACCACAACGTTGAGTTTGTGATGATCCCCAACACGGCTCATTTCCCTATGCTGGAGGACCCTATAGCTTACCTGGCCCAGGTGCGAACTTTTTTACAACTATCGCCAACGCTGAAGGTTCAATCCAGCTAAGATTTTGACCCCAACAGAGGGAGGACAGAGGGAGGCGCACTCACGGCTAGAGGGGTGATCTTCTGACAGGCAAACTTTCAGGTTTTATTGTGGGAAACTTTGAGGATTTTCAGGTTTGCGATCGCGATCTCTCTGAGACGAGGTTGAGTCACTACCTAGAGGCTGAGCGGATCGCCGTAGATACGGAGACTATGGGACTCCGGCCCCAGCGCGATCGCCTTTGTGTTGTCCAAATCTGTGATCCAAGCGAACAGATTACCGTGGTGCGGATTGCCTCAGCGCAGACCGCTGCTCCCAATCTGAAACACCTGTTGGAAGCTGCAAACGTCCTCAAAGTATTTCATTTTGCTCGCTTTGACCTTGCCACCCTTCAGTATCATCTGGGCATTCTCGTCAATCCCCTCTTTTGCACCAAGGTTGCCAGTAAGCTGGCCCGTACCTATACGTCTCGCCACGGACTCAAAGAGCTAGTCAAGGAACTGGAACAGGTCGATCTAGATAAAGGGGCCCAAAGTTCCGACTGGGGCAATGCCGCTAATCTCTCAGCCGAGCAGCTCCGCTACGCCGCCAATGATGTGAGATATCTTTTAACTGTGCAGCAAAAACTGGTGGAGATGCTGAGACGAGAAGGACGTTGGGACCTGGCCCAAGCGTGTTTTGCCTGTTTGCCAACCCTGGTTTCCCTTGACTTAATCGGATATGAGGCAATTTTTGAGCATTGAGCGGCGGCTAAAACCCTGTTTAGGAGGGTAGCCAGCCCAAGTGAGATCTCTAAGAATTGCTGGACAACAGAAGACTTTGGCAGACGTTTTACCACTTTACAAATTATTGAATCGAAGGCTATCAATTCTGGAAATGTTAAAGTCATTCTGACAAGGATGCTGGTGTACCGCCTTAAATCGGTTTCTCTCTTCCGTTTCAGCTAGCCACTTACATTTGGCGTATCTCGTCAAGCCAGTAAAAGATCTTAGAAATGTCTCCCATATTTTTTGAAGTTCTGTTTCTGCTCCTGCTGATTCTTGCCAACGGAGTGTTTTCTATGTCAGAGATGGCAGTCGTTTCGGCGCGGAAGGTACGGCTGCAACAGTGGGCTAACGAGGGTGATGCTAAGGCCCGCGCTGCGCTAGAACTGGCAAATGCACCGAACCAGTTCCTGTCGACCATTCAGATTGGCATCACCCTGATCGGCATTCTCACGGGTGCTTTTGGTGGGGCGACAATTGCCCAAGCATTCGCAGCTTTGTTAAGCCAAATTCCCTGGTTAGCTCCCTACAGCAGAGTCATCGGTCTTGGATTTGTGGTCTTGGTCATTACCTACCTATCGCTGATTATTGGCGAACTGGTGCCCAAGCGGGTGGCCCTGAACAACCCGGAGCGGATTGCGGCGACTGTAGCTGCGCCTATGCGGGCTTTGTCTGCGATCGCCGCTCCTGTAGTGCATCTGTTGAGCAGCTCCACCGATGTTGTGCTGCGGCTGATGGGCATCGTACCCTCAGCAGAGCCACACGTGACCGAGGAGGAGATCAAAGTCTTGATTGAGCAGGGAACAGAGGCAGGGACCTTTGAGGCCGCAGAACAGGACATGGTCCAGCGAGTATTTCGCCTCGGAGATCGACGGGTCAGCGGGTTAATGACTCCCCGACTAGAGATTGTTTGGCTGGACTTGGAGGACTCCCCGGAAGAGAACCGGCAGAAAATGACGACCAGTGTCCACTCTCGATTTCCGGTCTGCCAGGGTAGCTTAGATAACGTTCTCGGAATTGTCCAGGTTAAAGAGCTATTGGCTCGCATGCTTGCGGATCAGCCGCTGGATCTGACAGCCTCTTTGCAAACCCCTTTGTTTGTACCTGAAGGGATGCTCGCCTTGAAAGTCTTGGAGTTATTTAAGCAGTCTGGCACCCATACGGCTCTGGTGATTGATGAGTATGGGGTAACCCAGGGATTAGTCACCCTCAACGATATCTTAGAAGCGATTGTGGGGGACATCCCCTCCTTTGATGAGTTGGCTGAGCCGCAGGCGATCCAGCGCGAGGATGGTTCCTGGTTGTTAGACGGGATGATGCCGGTGGAAGAGTTTCTTAAACTCTTCGAGATGAAGGAGACATCTGAGACGCAAGAGGGCAACTATCAGACCCTAGGGGGCTTGATGATCACCCATCTTGGGCGCATTCCCACATCTACGGACCACTTCGAGTGGAGCGGCCTCCGGTTTGAAGTCATGGATATGGACGGAAATCGCGTCGATAAGGTGCTCGTGATGCCGATTCCGACCAGTCCTTCCCGGGAGGAACTATGATTAAGTGCTGTAGGACTCATTAGGCGTTTCACCCCCATTCCACTCATGTCTGCAAATTCTTCAGCAAACTCAGCGACGGTCTGGCATGCCCTGGAAACTGACAAGTCTCTGGATCTGCTCCAGAGTGATCGCCAGACCGGTTTAAGCAGCGCCGAAGTCGGGAAGCGCTTAGAGCAGTACGGACCCAACGAGTTAGAAGAGGCTGCTGGTCGCAGTGCCCTGGCGATCATCTGGGATCAGTTTAAGAACATCATGTTGCTGATGCTGATCCTGGTGGCGATTGTCTCTCTGGTGTTAGATCTGCGCTCAGGGCGGTTTCCTAAGGATGCGATCGCCATCTTTGCGATTGTGCTGCTCAATGGCCTCCTCGGCTACCTGCAGGAAAGCCGGGCCGAGAAAGCCCTGGCCGCCTTAAAAAAACTGGCCTCCCCCTTAGTGCGGTTGCTGCGGGACGGCAGGGTCGTAGAAGTTTCCGCCAAGGAACTGGTGCCAGGAGATCTGATGTTGCTGGAGGCGGGTAGTCAGATTGCGGCGGATGGTCGCCTGATCGAAGAGTCCAACCTACAAATCCGCGAGTCCGCCTTGACCGGAGAAGCTGCCGGGGTGGAGAAACAGGCTAATACCCCATTACCGCAGGACTCTGCTCTGGGGGAGCGGACAAACCTGGTCTTTCAGGGAACAGAGGTGGTTCAGGGCCGGGCGACAGTCTTAGTAACTGGCACGGGCATGCGGACAGAACTGGGCCGAATTGCCGCACTGCTGCAATCGGTTAAGAGTGAGCCCACTCCCCTGCAGCAGCGGATGGACCAACTGGGAAATGTCCTGGTGGCCGGGGCAATGATCCTGGTGGCCTTGGTCGTCGTGGTCGGTACGATTCGCTTGGGTTTGGGTGCTTTTGAGGAGTTATTGGAAGTTTCCCTCAGTATGGCTGTTGCGGTAGTGCCAGAGGGTTTACCCGCCGTGATCACTGTTACCCTAGCGATCGGCACTCAGCGGATGGTCCATCGCCATGCCCTGATTCGCAAGCTGCCTGCTGTCGAAACCCTAGGCTCTGTCACAACCATTTGCTCGGATAAAACCGGCACTCTGACCCAAAACAAAATGGTTGTCCAACGGGTCTATACTGGCGAACACCAGTTTCAGGTGACGGGGAACGGTTACACCCCGATGGGCGAGTTCCGCTCAGACGATCAATCGATTGCTCCAGAGCAGCAACCCGACCTCCAGGTGATGCTCCTGGCTTGTGTCCTCTGTAACGACGCCTTCTTGCAGCAGGAAAACGGTGAGTGGGCCATTGTCGGCGATCCGACTGAAGGCGCTCTGCTATCCCTGGCTGGCAAGGCAGGATTTAACAAAGATCAGTGCACGAATCGGCTGCCCCGGCAGGTGGAGTTTCCCTTTTCCTCTGAGCGCAAGCGGATGAGTGTTGTTTGCCAGACGACAGACCAGCCAGCAGGCAGCAATTCCACCTCCCTCAAAACGACCTACTCAATGTTCACTAAAGGCTCTCCAGAACTTATCCTGGAGCGCTGCACCCAGATTCAGATTGGCAACCGGGTTGAGCCGCTTACAGATACTCAACGCACTCAGATCCTGGCCCAAAACAACGAGCTGGCTGGCCAGGGCTTGCGGGTTTTAGGGTTTGCCTACCGGCCCCTGAGTGAGTTACCGCCGGAGGACTCATCTGAGACCACAGAGCAAGAGCTGGTTTGGTTAGGCTTGGTTGGCATGCTAGATGCCCCGCGCCTAGAGGTCCGTGATGCTGTGGCCCTGTGCCGTCAGGCAGGGATTCGACCCGTGATGATTACGGGCGATCACCAGTTAACCGCTCAAGCGATCGCCTACGACCTGGGAATTGCCAAGGAGGGTGACCAGGTGCTGAGTGGTCGGGATTTAGAAAAACTGAGTCCGGCTGATTTAGAAGCCCAAGTTGGCAGTGTCAGTGTCTATGCCCGCGTCTCGCCAGAGCACAAGCTCCGGATCGTCCAGGCACTCCAGCACCAGGGTGAGTTTGTAGCTATGACTGGAGACGGGGTAAATGATGCCCCCGCCATCAAACAGGCAGACATTGGGATTGCCATGGGCATCACCGGTACTGACGTCAGCAAGGAAGCGAGCGATATGGTCTTGCTGGATGACAACTTTGCGACGATTGTTGCAGCTACTGAAGAAGGCCGGGTTGTCTACACAAATATCCGTCGGTTTATTAAATACATCCTGGGCAGCAACATTGGCGAGGTCTTGACAATCGCCGCTGCGCCCCTGTTGGGGTTAGGGGGTGTTCCCCTCACGCCGCTACAAATTCTCTGGATGAACCTGGTCACCGATGGCTTGCCAGCCCTAGCCCTGGCGGTAGAACCGGCTGACCCGGATGTAATGCGCCGACCCCCTTTTAGCCCGCGAGAAGGAATTTTCGCGCGGGGACTAGGTTGGTACATGATCCGGATTGGGGTTGTTTTTGCGATTATTGCCATTGCGCTGATGCAGTGGGCCTACACGTATACGCAATCACCGAGCAGTGATCCGAACTTAGACCCAAACCGCTGGGAGACCATGGTTTTCACGACCTTGTGTCTTGCCCAAATGGGACATGCCCTGGCGGTGCGTTCTGATACTCGCTTAACCGTTGAGATGAACCCCTTTTCCAATCCTTATGTGTTAGGAGCGGTGTCTGTAACCACTGTTCTGCAGCTGCTGCTGATTTATGTTGAGCCCCTGCGAAATTTCTTTGGCACGGAATGGTTGAGCCCGTTAGAACTTGCCATCTGCTTTGGTGCCAGTGCCTTGATGTTTGTCTGGATTGAAGCTGAAAAGTTATTCATTCGTTGGTATGGAGCCCGTCGATAACCTGAGAAGGCTGGGAATTTTGGATTTTGAATTTGGAGTCCCTTTTGGGGAGTTGGATGGTGAGCTAAAATCTAAGATTCTGCCGCTGTGTACCTGAAGATCTTGCATCTGCGCCAATTTCGCAACTACTCGGATCAGCAGGTTGACTTTTCTGCTCCGAAAACAATCTTGGTGGGCCGCAATGCTCAGGGCAAGTCGAATCTCCTAGAAGCGGTGGAACTACTCTCAACGCTGCGATCGCACCGCACCAGCCGCGATCGCGACTTAATTCACAATAACCAGCTCCTAGGCCAAATTACGGCGGTGCTGGAGCGGGATAGCGGTGCTGTTGACCTGGGCCTGACCCTGCGGAGCAATGGCCGCCGCACCGTTGCCCTCAACAGTGAGGTAGTCCGCCGCCAGCTAGATTTTCTCGGTCACCTCAATGCCGTGCAGTTCTCCAGTCTGGATTTAGACTTGGTTCGGGGCGGGCCGGGGGAACGGCGCAACTGGCTGGATTCGGTCCTGGTTCAGCTTGAACCCGTCTATGCTTACATTTTGCAGGAGTATAACCAGATTCTGCGGCAACGAAATGCGTTCTTGAAAGCGAGCTTGCCGGACAGGGACCCCAGTTTTCTGGGGCGGCTCCGTTCTGATAGATTTGCGTCACAGGCTGAGCCGACCCACCACCCAGACGCCGAGCAATTAGTTCTATGGAATACGCAACTGGCGGCTGCGGGTTCACGGGTTACCCGGCGACGCGATCGCCTCTTAGATCGTCTCGCGCCCCTAGCTCAGGCTTGGCACCAGTCAATTAGTGGCAGCCAGGAAGGGCTGGAGGTTTGCTACACCCCGAACGTGAGCTTGAGTCAAGATGATCCAGAAGCTGTTTCTGAGGCGTTCTTGACCCAATTGCAACAAAAGGCGATCGCAGAACAATACCAGGGCACTACGCTGGTCGGCCCCCACCGTGATGAAGTTGAATTTATCATCAACGGCATGCCTGCGCGCCAGTACGGCTCCCAAGGCCAGCAACGCACTCTGGTCTTAGCCCTAAAGCTGGCAGAGTTGAAGCTAATCGAAGACGTAATCGGGGAGCCGCCGCTGCTGTTACTCGATGATGTTCTGGCTGAGTTGGATTTGAACCGGCAAAATCAACTGCTTGACACCATTCAAGGGCGATTTCAAACCTTAATTACCACGACACACCTGGGGGCTTTTGATGCCCAATGGCTAGACTCGGCCCAGATTTTGTCTGTTGAGGCTGGCAAGATTTGTCGGCAGAATTAGTCTTGAGGGTTCCGGCAGCCGTAGCGTTCCAACCCACCCTTCAAAGCCGCTAGCCCCAAGACTTTTTAGCTAGACCGCTGGAGCCTAGAACCTGACAACTGGAGTCCAAGCAGTTTTCTGGTCGGCATATCGCGATCGCACCCCTCCAAACTCCGCTTAGACACGCCTAAAGGCGTAGTCTCAATTACCTCATTTGACGCAGGTCGCTGCCGCAACTAATTGTGGATAATTAAACAGTAAAATCGGATACAAATTTTGACCAATACAAGAAGAATTACTATGCGCTTCATTCGTACTCCCATCAGTGCTGCGATCGCTAGCCTGGCTTTACTGGCAGGTGTGTTTCCAGCCGTTGCTGAGTCTGACCGCTTTGCTCAGCAGACAGCACCAGGTGTTGAGACCCAAGGTCCCAACCTGGCCCCTCAGGTGGATGAGATTGATCAGAATCAAACCCAGCAATCTGCCCCAGTTGATACGACTCAAGATGCTAACGACGTTCCTCAGTCTAGGGGACTAACACAAGACCAGTACCAGCAACCGTCTACCTCTGGCGTTGAGACCCAAGGTCCTAACCTTGCCCCTCGGACCGACGAAATTGGCGACAATCAAACTCAATCCCAGCAGTCTGCCCCAGCGGTTGAGACTCAAGGTGTTGATAACACTCCTCAGGCCGGAGAGCCAGCTCTAGACCAAACTCAACCCCAAGCAATGCAACCTCAAGCGGAGCGAGACCGCAGCTTCCCTCGTCTAGAAATCCGGGGTCCTAACTTTGCCCCTCACATCGTTCACGACTAAGCCCTCCAGTCAGAGAATGATTCCAGCCCACTGATGGTAGATCAGTGGGTTTTTTGTCACTGCACGGGCCAAAACCACTGTAAGTAAGTAGAGAGAATTCTTTCGCCCCAAAAGGTAACTAAAACAGCTCCGAGGGCCAGAAAGGGGCCGAAAGGGACAGGCTGGCGACGATCTATCCAGCCCAGGGCGATCGCGCCACCGCCAATCGCGGCTCCAACTGCACAGGCTAACAAGGTTGTTACGAGCAAGAACTTCCAACCCAACCAGGCCCCAATCATGGCTGCAAGTTTCCCATCGCCGCCGCCCATTGCAGTTTGACCCAGAGCTATGGTTCCTAGCAAACCAATCAAGTCAAACAGCCAAATCCCCAGAACTGCACCCAAGACGCCTGCTGATAGGGAGTCCAGACTGATTCCGCTAGAGGAAAGCGAAAGACCTGCGATCGCCTGAAACCCCAGACCGACAACTAGCCCTGACTGAGTTAACAGATTCGGCAGCGTCATGGTGTCAAGGTCGATCAAGGACAGGGCCAGCAGCCAGCTAAAGAAAACCCAGTATCCCAGGGTTTGCCCTGACAGACTAAAGGTCCAGAATACGAGCAGAAACAGGATGCCCGTTGCGGCTTCCACTAGCGGATAGCGCCAGGAGATCGACTGGTGGCAGTGGCGACAGCACCCCCGCAACCACAGCCACCCCAGTACAGGAATATTTTCGTAGGGCTTTAGTCGCGTCAAGCAATGGGGACACCGGGATGGGGGTGAGAGGAGGGAAATTCCCTCAGGTAGCCGGTAGACAACCACGTTCAGGAAGCTGCCGATCGCTGCTCCTAAGATAAAAACAATTACAGAGGTACTTAAGGCAACCCCAGTATTCATAGCAGTAGTTTGACCCCTCCCAGTGTCCTCAGAAGTATCCCCAGAACATAGCCTGATTAACCTGGATCGACAACTATAGCTCTACTAAGTTGCGTTAGGACGTATAGTAGTAAAGATAAAGCGCAACAAGAAGTGTCTATGCCTGCCCCCTACAGTGATGACCTGCGCCGCAAAGCCCTTGCTGCGCTCAAACGAGGAGAGCGCAAAACCGATG
>JBGTDT010000134.1:0-11181 GCA_041748155.1 Thermosynechococcaceae cyanobacterium
GAGGCGATGGGCATTAACCGTCCGAGCCTTTACGCCGCCTTTGGCAACAAGGAGACTTTATTCCGCAAGGCACTCGATCGCTATCGCGATCGGCACACTACGTACCTGCTGGATACTCTTGAGGAACCAACTGCCCGGAGAGTGATCGAGCGGATGATGCAGGGCGTTGTGGATTTAGTGACCAATCCAGGCAATCCGTCCAGATGTCTGATTGCACAGAGTCTGCTCGCTTGTGCAGATCCAGATGATCCGCTCCATCAGGAATTGGCAGAACGCCGAGCGACAGATGAGCTTGCTATCCGCGATCGCTTCGAGCGGGCGGTATCTGAGGGGGACTTGCCGCCTGATGCTGACCCTGCTGCCCTTGCCCGCTTTGTGGTCACGGTCAACTTTGGCATGTCCGTGCAAGCAGCAAGTGGAGCCAGTCGCACGGAACTCCTACAAGTTGTTCAGACGGCATTGCAAGCCTGTCCAATATTAGATTAGGTAAATAGGTTTGATTATTTCTTTAAATTCAGGCAACCACAAATTTTTGGGGTTTGAAATTGAGTTATTAACCTTGATTTGTTTAATCTCTCGCTATGAGATCGATCGCTCTTCACAGGGAATCGCTCAAAGAGATATTAGTGTATGTCCTCAAAATAGATTGCAAGCTAACGTTCCTGTTGAGCGGCTGCAAGTAACCTTTGCGTCACCGAGATCTCCCTTCAGTCCGCTCCAACAGGGTTGTTAGGTGGCTTCAGCGGCTGTAGGGTTGCTCCATGCTCAAGCCTGGAATGACTCGATAGTGCTTCACGTTGAAAGTACAGAGTGTTGCATTACGCCCAACAGCACAAGCGGCAACCAGAGCATCAATTAGCCCGACCTTGTGGGACATATGATAGGCCGTAAAGTCGGATAAAGCACGGGTACAGTCGGTTTCAGCAGGCCAGACGACTGGCAATGGAGCTACAAGCTGTAAAGCTTGGCGAACCTGCTGCTTGTTCTGAGCGTCCTGAATTAACTCCATAACCACAAAGCCAGGGACATTTGGCAGTTCTGGGAGAGAAGCAAACCAAACTAGCGCAGGCGCATAGCCCCGCTGAATGTCGATCAGGATATCGGTATCGAGGAGGTATATTTGGCTACCTAAGCTCGCTTACGGGTTTCAGCCTCGTGGCGCAACTTGCGGGCGTATTCCTGACTGTCTGTGATATCAGGCCGGGAGTTAATGACCCCGACGCTTTCCCAATAAGCAACGAGTTCTACCCCTGTTTTGGGAGGATTTTGGAGGAAGGGACGGAAGGAAAGAACACGCAAAATATACTCTGCTAGAGGCAATTTGAGCCGAGAAGCCTCCGTAGATAGCTCGTTTTCTAATTCTGCGGGCAGGTCTAAGCTAATGTTCATCGGATTCCCCTCAACAGCCGACTATACCTGTTTTCATCATATAAAATAGCCTCGACTCAGTGATTACGGGAAAAGTAAGCGATCGCAGCACGACTCCAAGATGTGCAAGCTCATATAGAGTTGTAGGGAGAGTGTGGCTTTAGCCTAGTAAATCACTAGCTTAGAATTCAGTGCGTCACTACTTTGCATAATGCACCCTGCAAGACCGGAGATCGCTGCAACAACAGGTCCGCGACTAGGCGGTTCTCCCGCAGGCATGCAAGCTGAGCGACACGCCACCTAGTGCCCAGCACCGCCAGTCAAACTCCCATTTCAAGCGTGTAGCCGGTGCTCGCTCCGAGCGCACGGAAGACGTACTTAGCGCCCAGGGGTTTGATGATGCCGAACGTTGCACCGAATCGACCAAAATCGTCTGCCAAGCCCTCCGCATACATTGCCCAATCGGCGTTGACCCCATTCCCAATGTAACGCCCTTGCAACTCGTAGGCTTCGCCAGCGAGAAAGCCCGATCCGCCGACGGTAACGTTGTAGCCATTCTCCAGTGTGTTGGGGTACGCACTCACGCTGATCATGGGTTGCGAAGAATGTAGTGAGTTGCATTCGTTATGTTAGTGATCACAATTGCAATGTTAGTCGCACCTATGCCAATGTAGCAGGTCGCGTTTGTTATGCAGACGGTTGCACTGCTAACGTGAGCGATCGCATTAATGGTATGAGCCAGTTCATTGTCAAAGTCAAGCACTTCGTTACTGATGGATGTTGGCCACGCTCAAACGCTTGCCGAATACTAATCCCTCTCGCCGTAGTCACAGAAGCGGGATTAGCTTGACTTTTAGAGTGAGAATGATTACCATCCTCTAGACTGGAGTATTCTGATCGGGTTTAACTCCAACAGATTGACTAGGAGCTACCCATGGCTTGGTAGCTGAGTAAAGCATACTTCGTTGTTGATCTGCCGTGCCCTTAAACGTTCCATCCTGCCGGTCAATCTGCCTCATTTAGACCTTAGGAGAATGCAATGCCTAATCTAAGCGTCAAGCTGCCGCGATTCTCCTTCCCGTTAGGAGGCTTCGCCAAGGGAGATACTATGCGATCGCTCCTTTCTAAGCGGGGAAGACTGTGCCTGCTGACTCTAGCCGCAACGTCAGTGGTGGGGTTGAGTAGTTGTGCTACAAATCCAACAAAGTCTGGGAATTCGGCATCGCCGCAAGCTCAAGCGACCTCGGAAGGTGAATTAAAGGTAGTGACAACCACGCTGTTTGTTACAAATTTCACAAAGGCAGTGGCAGGAGACCGAGCCGAGGTCACATACCTGCTCCCCACTAATGTTGGTCCCCATGACTATCAGGCGAAGCCAGAGGATGCCCGCACTATCGCAGAGGCTGACGTGCTGGTGAAAAATGGACTGGGGCTTGAAGCGTATTTAGATAACTTAGTTGTCAGTGCCAACAACCAGAATCTGAAGAACATCGACTCAAGTCAAGGCGTGCGGACTCTCTCGAATCAGGCGGTTGAAGGGCATGAACCTGTGGCTGGTGAGGAGCAGGCCGAAGCGGGAGCAGGGGCAGGGGGTCATGAGCAGGAAGGATTCAATCCTCACATTTGGCTTGATCCAGCCCGGGCTATCCAGCAGGTTGAGAATATTCGCGATGGCCTAATCGCTGCTGACCCAGAAGGCAAGGACACCTATACAGCTAATGCTGCTGCCTATATCAACAAACTCAAAGCCCTGGACGCTGAGGTTGCAGCAGCCCTCAAACCCTACGCGGGTAAAGAGTTTGTCACCTACCATGACTTTGCGCCTTACTTTGCCCAAAGATACAACCTCAAAGCCGAGTACCTTGTCGGAGTGCCAGAAGAAAATCCAGCTCCTGCGGACGTAAAGCGGGTGATGAATGCAGCCCAAAAGTCTGATCTCAAGACACTACTGACTGAGCCCCAAGGAGGGGACAGTGTCTTCTCAACCCTGTCTGAGGATCTCAAGGTGCAGGTGAGCACCTTTGATTCAATTGAAACCAGTGGACCGGAGGGGTTGGAGCCGGACTACTATCTCACCGTCATGCGTCAGAATGTCAAAAACCTCCAGAGTGCCTTTAGTGGGCAGTCAGTTCAATCACAGTTACTCATCGGGTCGCCGATAAAAGCCTTGACAGTCGTAGGGACACAACCAATCGCGTCAGGGCCACGCTAGCAGACAGGGATGTATGGAAGCAGTACTGGACGTTGAGGGACTGACAGTCTATCGCGGTGCCTATGCGGCAGTGCGAGAGGTTTCATTCTGTCTGAAGTCTGGCACAGCTACGGCGATCATTGGTCCGAATGGGGCTGGCAAAAGTACCCTGGTTCAGGCGATTTTGGGTATCCTTCCCTGGCGGGCGGGTAAGATTTCAATTTTGGGTCAGTTGCTTGACCCCTCTGGACGCCTCCCTACCCGCATTCGGCAAAACATTGCCTACCTCCCCCAGAGCTTCTTGTTTGACCGGGGCATTCCCATGACTGTCGCTGAACTCGTGGGCTTAGGCTGGGGAAGGCCAGGTCCTAGCCTTCCTTGGGTGGGGCGTCGCGATCGCCGTCAGTCCGTGGTTCAGGCTCTAGCTCAAGTCAGCGCCAGCCATCTAATCCGCCAGCCCATTGGCAGCCTCTCAGGAGGCGAAATCAAGCGGGTGCTACTGGCCTACTGTCTAGTCCGTCCGCGTAAACTATTGATTCTTGACGAGGCACCAGCCGGACTGGATTCCCAGGCAGAGGCTGAGTTTTACCAGTTGCTCAATCAGCTCATGCTGGAGTACGGCTGGACTATTTTACAAATTTCCCACGACTTGGATATGGTTAGCCGTCATTGCGACCAGGTTATCTGCTTAAATCGCTCATTAATTTGTCAAGGGTCACCGGAAGTTGCCCTATCGCCGGAGAGCCTGATGGCAGCTTATGGACCGGAGTTTACCCACTACCGACATAGACACTAGCGCTATATAGTTCGTGGGCCTTCTTCCCCTTGCCAACTTCGCCCTTCTCGTGCCATGTCTATAGTCTCTCAAATTTTATCCGGGGTTTACAGCAGGCCGCTTGGGCTGGGTTGTTGAGCATCTCCTTTATAATCCAGATACCCTTTGATAAAGTCAGACTAACGGGTTCAGCAGCGTTTAGCCCATGAAGCTTCTCCATGGCACCTGGATACCCCAGGCAACGGATGGATTTATTCAAAAAGGCGAGTTTTACCTCTGGGTTGAGACGACAGAGGCGAAAAAGCGGAGGCAAAAGGCCAGCAACCGTCACCCCCGACAGCTTGCCGGAGCAGACCTGACAACATTTCTGACAGAAGAATTGGGAATCAAGACAAATTCTAGAGATTCTAGAAACGGGCTGGCAGACGCCATTGTCCCCAAGTATTTCCTGCTGCCAACTACCGGGGATAAACCTTTGCCCTCCCTAGAACTGGCCCGCTATTTAGAGGAAGACCTCCCGGAAACCTTTGAGTGGCAGTTCTGGCAGGTGGATTGTTGCCCAACTCTTACTGCCGTTAAAACCGGGTCTTACTCCTATCAGCCCGTTAACAATGTGGTGCGGTTGCTCAACGATCTGCACTTCATGGCCCTGCATGACCTGGCAGAAGTTCAACTGGGAGCCGATCTGCTGTTCTGGTATCACTATACTCAGGTGTTCAAGCAGATTATTCTCAATGATCAATATATTCCAGCCCTTCAGTATCGAGAATTAATCACCCCTGGCGCAAAGCGCAGGTCGAAGAAAACTCAGCCGCCTTTTGAAATTTATCCTGCTTGGGAAATTGTCTCTGACCTGTACGAAACAGAGCTTCAGCGTTATGCAGAGTATATGCCCGCAGTTTGTACAGCGGGATTTGATGCTCCCAGCGATTCCCCACGGCTCTACGACAGAGAAACCCTGCTGCGGCACTTCTCAGAATGTCTGCTGACGGAGATCGTCACCCATCTACCCTCTACCCAGGCATTTGAGCGGAAAATTTCGGATTCCGTGCTGTTCAGTTGTCTGAACCCTCAGTCTAGTGGGATGCCCTGGACATCTTCGGAAGGATTGCAGCAATATCAGCAGTGGCAGATGTGGCGCGATCGCATTGCTCGTACCCAGACGACAACCCGCTTCTACCTCTACTTTCAGCTCCAAACGCCTGCTAAGGCAGAAGAGTGGGAACTACAATTTCAGGTGGCCCCCAAGGATGATCCCTCCCTGCGCTTACCCCTACTGGAGTACTGGCGATCGCGCCCCACCCAACAAAAGCAGTTACGGGAACAATTTGGGACTGACTTTGAGCAACAGTTACTGCTCAACTTAGGCTATGCCGCTCGCGTCTACCCCCAACTCTGGAGCGGACTGGAAACCGATCAGCCCGTAGGAATTTTCCTGTCCCTAGATGCTGCCTTTGACTTTCTCAAGGAGTCGGCCTGGGTTCTAGAAGCAGCAGGCTACAAGGTGATTGTCCCGGCCTGGTGGACCCCCCAGGGACGGCAACGAGCCAAGGTACGTCTGAAGGCCCAGGGTCAAAAGCGGGTAGCCAGTAGCGACAAGCAGAAAAGCTATTTCTCCTTTGAAACACTGGTGAACTATGAATATGAGCTGGCAATTGGAGATCAACCAGTCAGTGAACCAGAGTGGCAGCTTTTAGTCAATGCCAAGACTCCCCTGGTGCAGTTCCGGGGTGAGTGGATCGAACTGGATCAGGACAAAATGCGTCAGATGCTGGAGTTCTGGCAGACCCGGCAGCAAAACCCGGAGATTGGCCTCCTGGATTTGATGAAGTTGAGTGCTGATACCGGGGAGGATTTAGAACTGGACTTTGAGCGAGACCAGACCCTGGCCGAGATGCTAATCAAGCTCAACGACAAGAGCCGTCTGGAACCGAGGCCCGATCCGGCTGGACTGCGGGGGAGCCTGCGTGACTATCAGCGCCGGGGGGTTGCTTGGCTGCACTATCTGGAGAGCCTGGGACTCAACGGCTGTCTGGCAGATGATATGGGCCTGGGGAAAACCGTCCAGGTGATTGCCCGCTTGGTGCAGGAGCGGGAACAAACCCAGCAGAATGGCCAAGGCTCAGTGCCCCCCACCCTTCTAGTTGCCCCCACCTCCGTGGTTGGTAACTGGCAGAGAGAAATTGAGAAGTTTGCCCCCCAACTCCAAACCCTGGTTCATCACGGCAGTCAGCGCGTTGGAGAGGAGAAGGCCTTTCAGACTGCCTGCCAGCAATGCGATGTGGTCATCACCTCCTTCTCACTGGCTCGTAGAGATGGCAAGCTACTGGCGGGGGTAGACTGGCACCGGATTGTCTTAGATGAAGCCCAGAACATCAAAAATCCTCAAGCGGCCCAGACTAAAGCCCTCTTAAAGCTGGGGGCGACCCATCGCTTAGCCCTGACCGGCACCCCTGTAGAAAACCGGCTTCTGGATCTGTGGTCAATTTTCAACTTTCTTAACCCCGGCTACTTGGGCAAAGAAAAGCAGTTTCGTCAGGGGTTTGAAGTGCCAATCCAGAAAAACAACGATCTCACCCAGGCAACCGTTTTAAAGCGATTGGTGGAGCCATTAATCCTGCGGCGGCTGAAGACCGATCAAGCGATCATCAAAGATTTACCCGATAAGGTGGAACAAAAGCTTTACTGCAACCTGACCAAAGAGCAAGCCTCCCTATACGAGGCGCTGGTTGCGGATGTCGAGAAGCAGCTTCAGGCAGCAGAGGGCATCCAGCGCAAGGGCTTGATCCTTTCTACCCTGCTCAAGCTCAAGCAGATCTGCAACCATCCCCGGCAGTTTCTTCAAGATAGTAGCGAGTTTACCCCAGCGCGATCGCACAAGCTCAGCCGTCTCTGCGAGATGGTGGAGGAGGTGATGGCCGCAGCGGAAAGCCTGCTGATCTTTACCCAGTTTACTGAAATTGGTGAAGCGCTCCAGAAGCACCTTAGATCCAGCCTTCGTGCCAATACCTACTATCTGCACGGGGGCACCCAGCGTCAGAAACGGGAGCAGATGATCGCAGAGTTCCAGGATCCGGACACCGGACCCTCCATCTTTGTGCTTTCCTTGAAAGCAGGGGGCGTCGGGATTACCCTCACTAAAGCCAATCATGTCTTTCACTTCGATCGCTGGTGGAACCCGGCTGTGGAAGACCAGGCCACTGATCGCGCCTTCCGCATCGGCCAGCAGAAAAATGTCTTCGTTCATAAATTTGTTGCCATTGGCACCTTAGAGGAACGGATTGACCAGATGATTGAGGACAAGAAAAAACTAGCTGGGGCGATTGTCGGGGCTGATGAATCCTGGCTGACGGAGCTAGACAATGAGGCATTCCGGCAGTTAATTACCTTAAACAAGAGCGCGATTTTGGAGTAGCCAACCATGACGCAATTCAGCCGTACCTGGTGGGGACAACGCTTTATCCAGGCTCTAGAACAGATCACCGAGCCGGGGCGCTTGAGTCGGGGCCGCTCCTACGCCAAAAACAAAAAAGTGATCCGGTTTGAGATCAACGGCGGCTGTGTTGTTGCCACTGTCAGAGGCTCGGTGAACCCCTACTTTGGAGTCTATACAGAACCCTTCTACACCACCGTAATTGAGATTCAGCCCCTCAGCAAAGCCAAGTGGTCAGCCGCGATCGCCTACATTGCCTCAAAAGCCAGCTTTGTCTCTAAGCTGCTCATGAATGAAATGCCCGACAACATTGAAGATGCCTTTAGCCAGCTCAATCTTCACCTACTGCCCCACAGCCGTTCTGACCTCAAGACTGACTGCTCCTGTCCTGACTGGAGCAATCCCTGCAAACATATTGCTGGGGTCTACTATCTAGTTGCCGCCGAACTCGACCGCGACCCATTTCTGCTCTTTGAGCTCCGGGGCCTGGATCGGCAATCTCTACACACAGAATTGGCAAAATCTCCTCTGGGTATGGCCCTGGTAGCAGAGCTAGATACCCGAGCATCTCAAGGCCCTCAGCCGTCAAACTCCTTCTTCACCCGACCGCAAACTTTTTCTCCTGGTCCTGAAACCGATCTCAAAGACTTCTGGCTAGAGGCCAAGCGCCTGCAAGACACTATCTATCCCCCCACTCAGGCTCCGGTGTCCGCCATTTTGGTTAAGAAGCAGGGTGACTTTCCACCCTTTTGGGACAAAGACGGTTCATTTATTGTCGTTATGGAAGAACTCTACGAGCGGGTTAAGACCAAACTGCCGGATGTGCTTTAGGAAAGCGGGAGGTTATCTGGCAAGCATTGAGGGCTACTGTACAGGTTGTGCTGCAGATAAATTTGAGTCTAACTTGAGCAGCTCCAGGACTAGCCATCTAGTCTATTTAGGCTGCTCCCGCTCCTACCAACTGAGGCTTCAGTCGCACATAACCGGTTTAGCTCACCCGCCGCAGATAACCTCTGACTCTTACAGACAACCTCTCGGCGGTCGGGTGCAGCGCGTTGTTGTGCCGCGATCGCTTACCCAATGCAAGACTTTATGAATACACTATCTCCCATTATTAATGCTTGCCGCTTGTGGGGTTTGTGATGTTTGAGCATCTAGGCAGCGTTGCACGATCGCATCTATACCCAAACCAACAATGCTTTGCTCTTGTAACAATGGGTTGCTAGAGCTAGCAAAGGTAACTACGGATTTTCCTGCCGCAACCAGACTTTGGGCAAAAACTAGGGTTTTGCTGTTAGGGGCAGCGTAGGCAATAAAGATGGTGTGGGCGATCGCCCCAATCATTTCATTCCGTTTTTCAGCAAGTTCAGTCGTAGCGCGGGGATAGCTGGCACTAAAGGGCGAGATTAGGAGCAAGCGATTTTCACCAATTGCCTGTTTTTGCTCGGAGGAGAAGCGAATGTTGTGAATACTGCGGGCAGGACAATAGATGATAGGTTGGTTACCACGCAGCAGAATTTTGAGACAGTCTTGTTCGATTGGGGTGTGGAAGCCGCTGATGACAGGGATTTCTGCATCTCGCAGGGCTTGAGCGAGGTCGTAGGTTTTGAGGATGAGGTCGCCAGGGCATTTGATAGAGCAGAAGAGGGCGATTACCTCCGGTACGGCAGAGCCGATCGCAGGTTTTTGAATCAGGCTGAGATTGCCGATCGCGCTCAATGCGGGGGGGCTTTTGAAGGCAGTGCAGTTGGTGAGTGCTACCGGATAAGCAGAATCGTTGGGCGTAACGGTTTGCATCTCTGGAGTCATGACAGATATATTCATGTCAAGGATAGGGATTAAGCGGTTGCATAGTCAGAGTATTAACGTAGTGTTGAGGTGGATGTGAAAGTAGAAGATCACGAAATTCCTGCCAACCGACTCATTTCGACACTGACAGCATCAAAGCGATTATCACTAGGATGAAGTCGAGTTCTTCGTCGGTGAAGCCGTAGTGTTGGGCAAGGACGCGATCGCTAGTCCAAAAATGTTCCATACTCTTGGGTTACGACGCGATCACCGCTTGAGCAATCATGTATTCGATCGCTTGTGGGTTATCAATTCGTTTGGAAGCCTGAAGAATCTCGATGCCAACGACATTTCTACTAGAGTCAAAGTCCAGGATAATGCCGGGGGTTTCTTCATCGCTTTCTTCGATTTCTACATCCTTAAGGGTAATCCGAATCACATCTACTTCGGGATCATATTTGATTTTCATGGAAGATCGTTTGTTTAGCGCGTAGTTGGTAGTGGAATCTCATCCCCATATTCCCAAGCAGTCTCAATCCAAGCAACTTTTGCTTCTTGAATATTGGCAACGGCTTCCTCAAGTGTGTCACCTTGGGAAAGGCATCCAGGTAAGTCAGCCAGCATAACGGTGTAACCGCCATCGGGTTCGGGATAAAGGGTGAAGGGATAGCTCAAGTTGAGATAGTCTTGTAAAGTTTCAGGTTTAATCTGAGTTTTCATTGTTCCAGTCCTCCAGATTCAGCAGTTTCACAATTTGTTGGACGTATACTCCTTTAACCATTTTGCCGCTCTTTATTTGGTACGGTAATTTTTAGCCCATCTGAGTTACGGAAGGTGTGATGGCTCCCTTTGGAACGCTTTTCTTCAAATCCAAAAGATTCCAAAAGGTACTGGACATCATCAAATCGAACTTCGGGTGGATCTCTTAAGAATTGCTCAACCAGCTTTTCGAGCTTACTCATGAGTCATCACCTCCAGAATCTCTGCCCATTCTGTATTTGATGTCGTAGTTGATGATGAAGTCGAGTTCTTCGTCGGTAAAGCCGTAGTGTTGGGCAAGGACGCGATTCTCCACAGGAGAGGCTACGCCAACGATTTCGTCAATGATGGGTTTTGATTTTTTCATTAGCATTATCTTAAACACCCAAATCTTTTAAGATCGCTTGAATTTCTGGCAAAATATCAGGCAAATTAATATGAATTACGTTCCAGAGAATATCGAAATCTAGTTCATCATAGTCATGAATAACGACATCTCTTAAACCAGCCATTTGCCGCCAAGGAATCATTGGATGTTGCTCACGGAATTCATCAGATAGACGCTTAGTTGCTTCTCCAATAATAAGTCGATATAAAATAGCGGCTTGTTTTTCATCATCTTCTTGTAAACTGTTCCGATCAATACCTTGGGCATACAGTAATGTTTGTTGGATAGCTGTAGAAATATCCATTAATGCCTGTTTATCTCGCAGCATAGATGACTTCCGCTGAACCTAAAATTGCTTGACGGCGGAGGGCATTGTGGCTACTTATAATACTTTGATGAGTTAATAAATCGACTGGTCGCTTAAAAAGGGTAGACAGTTCTTCTCGCATTTGGATAAACTCTAAACCCCAGGAATGATT
>JBGTDT010000135.1:0-12337 GCA_041748155.1 Thermosynechococcaceae cyanobacterium
TCGATGAATTGGCGACCACAATCGACACAGATGTGATTTTGCTTACCCTTCTTCTTGCCATTTTTACGGATGTGAGTGGAGTTGCATTCTGAGCATTGCATGAAGTTTAACCTTGATTCATACCCTGATTATGCAACGCCAGATTTTGAAATGGAGACGGAAGTCGGGAGAGCGATTGTGCGTGGCGGCTGGATCATCTTGCACAACCAAACTACGCCGCGTTTGACGACCTGCTTTGTCAAGAAAAGGAAAAGATAATGGTAAAGAAAAAGATCAAAATGCTTGACACCGTAGCGTTGCTTGAGGATTTACCAGAGCGCAATCTAAAGTGTGGTGAAGTCGGCACTGTTGTTGAGGTTCTCGCCTCGGATGTTTATGAAGTTGAATTTTGTGACGACGACGGGCAGACATACGCGGAGCTCGCGTTGCGTGGCAACCAGCTTATCGTGCTGCATAATCAGGGAGAAGCGTTAAAAATTGTTGCCTGAGTTCTGTCCTTGAGACAGCGATACGCTTCTAGGCACTCATATCCAGCATTCTTTGGATGGGCTGCAGAGCCACTGTCCGAGTCGATTCAGGTAACGTAATTTCTGGTGTGCGGTTTTTCATCGCTAAATAAAGCTTTTCTAGGGTATTTAGTCGCATGAAAGGACACTCATTACAGTTGCAATTATTGACAGGCGGAGCAGGAATAAACGTCTTATCAGAAACCTGCTTCTGCATTTGGTGAATGATGCCAGGTTCGGTTGCCACAATGAATGTGGAGCTAGGGCTTCGCTGAGTGTACTTCAGCAGGGCAGTGGTCGAGCCAATGAAACTAGCGTGACGTAAGACGGCAGATTCACATTCGGGGTGAGCGATGACCTCCGCTTCGGGATGCTGCACCTTGAGCTGGATCATTTTCTTTTCTGAAAAGGTCTCGTGCACGACACAGCTTCCCTGCCACAGAATAAGCTCCCGGCCTGTCTGGGCCATCACGTAGCGACCTAGATTGCGATCTGGGGCAAAAATAATCGGCTGATCCGCCGGAATCTGACGCACAATCTTCACAGCATTGGAGCTGGTACAGATAATGTCACTCATCGCCTTGATTTCGGCGCTGCAATTGATGTAAGAAATCACCAGGTGGTCAGGGTACGCAGCCTTAAAGGCGGCAAAGGCATCGGCAGGACAGCTATCAGCTAAGGAGCACCCCGCCTCTAAGTCTGGGAGAAGCACTAGTTTGTCAGGGTTGAGAATCTTTGCCGTCTCAGCCATAAAGTGTACTCCAGCAAAGACAATCACATCCGCGTCCGTGCTAGCAGCCTGTTGTGAGAGTCCTAGCGAGTCACCCAGGTAGTCAGCGATGTCTTGAATATCGGGATCTTGATAGTAGTGAGCCAGAATAACAGCGTTCAGTTCCTGTTTCAAGGCTTGAATTGCCTCAAATAGATCTAGAGGCAGGGCAGGAATTTGGTTGGCGTTTTGGAGTTGAAGTGCAGTCGTAAACACAGTTAAATTCTGCCGTACTAAGTGTTTAGCTTAATTATTCAAATTATAGTTGTATTTACCAAAAGGTGCCAAAAGGTGTTGGAGGGCAGCCGGGGAGCAGGACTAGCCCCCTCCCAAAACCGGTCTAGCTTGCCTATCCTGGAGGGGTGTCTACAATACACTCTAGGGAGCAGGCGTGAGCCATCAAAGTCATCCAAGTAAGCCAATCAAAATTGCTGTTGTTGGGGATATTCATGACTTCTGGGAAGCAGACGACGCGATCGCCCTTCAGCACTTGGGGGTTGACTTGGTGCTGTTTGTGGGAGATTTTGGCAATGAGTCTGTAGCGGTCGTGCGGGCGATCGCTGGCCTAGAAATACCCAAGGCAGCAATCTTTGGCAATCACGATGCTTGGTATAGCGCCTCCGATTGGGGCCGTAAGCAGTGCCCCTACAATCGCACTCAAGAAGACTGGGTTCAGCAGCAGGTGGATCTGTTGGGGAACACGGAGGTAGGGTAAAGCAAACTGGACTTCCCGGCCTTGAACTTATCTGTGGTTGGGGGTCGTCCCTTTAGTTGGGGAGGCGTCACTTGGAAAAACCCCAAGTTCTATCAAGATCGGTTTGGAGTATCTGGCTTTGAGGCGTCTGCGGCTCGAATCATGGCGGCAGTTCGTAGAGCTACCTGTGAAACTGTCATTTTTTTAGGGCATTGTGGTCCCAGCGGATTGGGCGATCGTCCAGAAGACCCCTGTGGCAAAGACTGGAAACCTATTGGTGGCGACTACGGCGATCCTGACCTGGCAGCAGCGGTCAACGAGACCCGCAATCTTGGCAGAACGGTTCCCTTGGTAGCTTTTGGACATATGCACCACCGACTACGGCACACTCAGGAGCGACTGCGGACACCGGTCAGTCTTGACGCTGAGGGAACTGTTTATCTAAACGCAGCCAGTGTGCCTCGCATCACTCAAACGGAGACCAGCCGCTGCCGTAATTTCTCCCTGGTTTCCCTAGAAGCAGACAAGGTTTTGGAGGTGTCCCTGGTTTGGCTGAACCAGGACTTTAGCTTGCAATCCCAGCAGATTCTGTACAGTCAAACCGAGCCTCTAGTCGGGGTAAAGAAAACTTGAAACCTAGCAGCAGTCTCTAACTATCTGGGACTTAACAGGTTAATAATAGAACTTGGAGAGGTGGCAGAGTGGTCGATCGCGTCTGACTTGAAATCAGATGAACCCTTGCGGGTTCCGGGGGTTCGAATCCCCCCCTCTCCGTTTTCCTTAGAAACAAGACTGGCACTATTCTCAGAGCTGATCAGGATCTTCGCCCAGTTCTCGTAGACGTGCTGCTAATCTTTCTGCCTGTTCTGCCCGTTCCTCCGGGGTCAGGTAACGGGTTCCTTGCTGGTTAAACCAGCAGAGCATCTCTTGTTGCACCCCACCAGAGACAGACTGAAATCGCCCTATTCCTAAGCCAACTTCTGGCATCCAAAAGGGCTCACCAATCTGCAACTGGTAGGTATCGTTTACTAACTTATAGACCTCAAAGGGCTGGTGGCGATCGCGCTGCCAGTAGTCGGGGTTGTAGATGACATAGTACAAAACGCCCAGTTTTGCGTAGATTGCTACTTTCTCGTCATACTCTCCGCCGGGAGACCAGGAAACAACTTCTAGGGCCAGAACTGGCACAACCCGTTTTCTTCCCAGACCACGTAGCTCCTGCGAGACTTGCCTCCTTTACGCCGTTCTATGCCCAGACTCAGGAACCCATCTGGCACAATAGGCACTCTGGGGTGTACTCCTGTTGTATGATAAATGCCCATATCTGCGCCAAAAAACCAATCCTTGCGGTCTGCCCAGATGAATTTCAGCAGGAATAGCAGGACATTAGGGATCAGATTTTGGTCTTCGCTGTCCACAGGGATATCGTCGGAGTCGGGTAACTCATCGCTGGTGGGTAGGTTGCGATACAGGTCAGACTTGACCATAGGACAAACCGTGGGGGTGGTGTGTTTTTATCCTAGGCGATCGCCGAGCATCGCATTTCTCCTGCTGGCACTGGTCCATTTTGACTGGAGCCCAATTCTACTCGTTCCAAACAGCAATCCATTTGAGGTAGCTTCTAAGTACACAACTTATACACTCGGACATGATCAACCAGGGATGCTCAATTAGAGCAGTTGCCGTCAGCGTTATAGCACTCGTTGCTACAGGAGCCAGTGTCCATGCCCCCAAAAGTTGGGCCTTGCTTCAAGATAGTCCGAAGGAATTAGTTGATGAAGCGTGGCAAGTTGTTCAGCGGGAGTACGTAGACCGCAGCTTCAACCGCAATGATTGGACAGTTGTGCGGCAGGAGTATCTACAACGGGCTTATTCATCTAAGCAGCAAGCTTACGAAGCGATCCAAACAATGCTGGGCAAGCTGGGAGACCCCTATACGGAGTTTTTGACCCCCCAGGAAATTGCGAACCTGACCAAGGATGTGTCTGGAGACTTTGTTGGTGTAGGCGTTAACGTGGCCCTAGATGAGCAAACCAGAGAGTGGACTGTGCTGACTCCGATCAAAGGTTCTCCGGCCTCTAGGGCTGGAATTTTATCCGAAGACGTGATTGTTAGCATCAATGGTAAAAATACCCCTGAAATAGACCCTCAGCAAGCGAGCCAATACTTGATTGGTCCTGTTGGCAGTCAAGTTGTCCTCACCGTTCGACGGGGTAACCAACAGCTTAACTTCAAGCTACTCCGAGAGCACATTGACCTGTACCCAGTGTCCCAGCGGGTTCAAGTAACACCTGTTGGCAAGGTGGGCTACATTCGCCTGCCCGTGTTTACCAGCCAATCTCCCAGGCTGGTGCGCCAAGCCATCCAAGCTCTCGAAAAACAACAGGTCAAGGGGTACATTCTTGACCTGCGCTCCAACCCTGGCGGAATTTTTACCGCTAGCTTGGAGATTGCCCGCTTCTGGTTGGGCAAGCGTACAATCGCTGCCATTGTTGATGAGCAGGGGAAACAAGACCGCTTTGCGGCTGGAGATAAAGCTCTAACGGATCAGCCTTTGGCAGTTTTAATCGACAGCAAATCTGCCAGCGCCAGTGAAGTGCTAGCAGGAGCGTTGCAAGACAATAAGCGAGCTGCTTTAGTAGGAACCCAAACCTTTGGTAAAGGGCTGATTCAATCCTTAGAGCCGCTCAAGGATGGCTCTGGTATCAAGGTGACTGTGGCTAAGTACTATACACCCAAGGGCCGTGACATTAACAAAGTTGGCATTACACCAGATATTTCAGTTCAATCAACAGAGGTGCCGAGAGAGGCTATAGCGACCTCAGCCGATCCTCAGTATGCCAGGGCGTTGACTCATATAACTGAATCTATTCGCAACAAATCGCGGGCCTCAGTCCCAAAGACGCTGAGACTCAAATAACGGTATTGCACGGGGTTGTTGACAGCGGTTGATACCAGATCCGTTTATTTACCGATGTTTTAACCCCATCGTTGGTTTCTAATCTGGGACAGGGTTGAAGTGTAAACCGAAACCTTAGCAGTCACCCAGTCCCCCCGCTGGGTGGCTGTTGCTAAGGTCAGCGATCGCATAGCGGATAGCGTAGATCGCTAAAAACATATCGGTATTCTCTAGAGAATCATGCGAATTACAGAGCAGGGCTAAGTTGGCGATCACCCCTGCCCTGTACACGGGTCTAGGCAAGATGGACTACAGTGATCACCAGACGCCTCAATCCACTACGTGTTATGTCAGACTCTAGCCAGTTGCCTCCTAATCCAAAGGTTCAAGACCCAGGCCCCGATCCATTGGACACCGTAGAAATGTCTAGCGTTGCCCCCCTTGCCCCGCAGCGTGCCAGAGCCCGCCAAATGCTGGGGATGAAAGGTGCAGAAGCTGGGGAGACCAATCTCTGGAAAATCCGCCTCCAGTTGATGAAGCCAATTACCTGGATTCCCCTGATCTGGGGCGTGGTGTGTGGGGCTGCCTCTTCGGGTCATTTCACCTGGACCTTAGAAAATGTGCTGGTGGCAGCCGCCTGTATGGTCCTGGCTGGCCCTTTACTGACAGGTTATACCCAAATTTCCAACGACTTGTATGATCGCGAGATTGATGCGGTTAACGAACCCTACCGCCCGATTCCCTCCGGCGCTATCTCTGTGCCCCAGGTGGTAACTCAAATTTTGGTATTGCTGGGGGCCGGACTTGGGCTGGCCTACCTCCTAGATCGCTGGGCGGGCCACAGCTTTCCGACAATCACGCTGATCGCAGTTATTGGCTCGTTCTTGGCCTACATCTATTCTGCCCCACCCCTGAAGCTGAAGCAAAACGGCTGGCTGGGGAGCTATGCCTTGGGGGCCAGCTACATTGCCTTCCCTTGGTGGACGGGTCATGCCCTGTTTGGCGACTTGAACCTGGCGATTGTGCTGCTGACGCTGTTTTACAGTCTGGCGGGTTTAGGAATTGCTGTGGTGAACGACTTCAAGAGCGTTGAGGGCGATCGCCAATTTGGCTTGCAATCCCTACCTGTGATGTTTGGGGTGAGGGCAGCCGCCTGGATCTGCGTCCTGATGATTGATGTGTTCCAAGCCGGGATCGCCGCCTACTTGATCAGCATCCATGAAAACCTGTACGCCACAATTCTGATCCTGCTGATTGTGCCCCAGATCACGTTCCAGGATATGTATTTCCTTAGAGACCCCTTAGCAAACGATGTCAAGTATCAAGCGAGCGCTCAGCCTTTTCTAGTCCTAGGGATGCTGGTTGCGGGACTAGCCCTGGGCCGCGCCGCTGCCTAGTCCTCCGCTCAGGATTAAATTTGCGGTAGAGTCACACAACAAATCTTTAAGATTGGGGCAGATCGGATCTAGACTTGCTCTCCACCCGCTTTAAAATGAGGAGTCTGCTAGATGAGGATCGCTGGTGACCAAGTTCAAGAATAGAGCAGCTAGAGGTAAGAAGCTTAAGCCTACGGGACGTAGGCTAAGTGAACGGCGAAAAGTACGGCGGCAGCAGTATATTCGCGATCACCTCTGGCTGGGAACTGGACTTGGGGTACTTGCATTGCTAGGGGCGGGCTGGGTAGCCCTGGAGCAGAGCCTGCCAGACACCTCAAATCTGGCAACCGTGACTTCAGTGCGGAGTGGAACCATTACCTTAAAATCCTCAGATGGCTTTATCCTCCAGCAGTCAGGCCCGGCCAGTCGGGAGCAGCTTAAAATCCAGCAAGTGCCGGACCAGTTGGCTGAAGCCTTCATTGCGATCGAAGATCGCCGCTTCCATCGACACAGCGGCATTGATCTCCAAGGAATTCTGCGCGCCTTGAGCAACAATATCCTCTCCGGTGAAGTGGTTGAGGGTGGCAGTACCATCACCCAGCAACTGGCCCGGACCACATTCTTGGATCAAGAGCTGAGCGCCCTGCGTAAGCTGCGGGAGGCACGCCTGGCCCAGAAGATTGAAGCCAAGCTGAGCAAGGACCAAATTCTGGAGCGCTACTTAAACCTGGTTTACCTGGGGGCGGGCGCCTATGGAGTCGCAGATGCTGCCTGGGTGTACTTTAGCAAGCCGGTCACAGCGTTAACCCTCTCAGAAATGGCTACCCTGGCTGGGTTGCCCGCTGCCCCCAGCGTTTACTCCCCCATTACCGACCCGGAAGCAGCCCGCCAGCGTCGGAATTTAGTTTTAGAACAGATGCAAACGGCTGGCTTTATTACCGCCACCGAAGCAGCGGCAGCCAGCGCCACCCCTGTCAGTGTGAAGCGTAGTCTTCCCAAACACCTGCAAGACGAGACGCCCTACTTTACCTCCTTCATTCAGGAGCAGTTACCCAAAGTTGTTCCGGCAGAGACGCTGAAGCAGGGAGGGGTGAGCGTTGAAACCACCCTGAACCTAGAGTGGCAGCAGGCGGCAGAGTCAGCCGTTGAGGAGGCAATTCTCAACAATGGTCCGGCCCAGGGATTTGAGCAAGCCGCTTTAGTGGCGATAGATCCTCGTAACGGGGAAGTCAAGGCGATGGTCGGCGGCCCAAGCTATGAGAAAAGTCAGTTCAACCGGGCGACTCAGGCCAAGCGTCAACCTGGTTCTACCTTTAAGGCAATTGTCTACACCACCGCGATCGCGGCAGGGTTATCTCCCCACGATGGCTACCTAGATGCCCCCTATGTTGTCGATGGCTACGAACCAAAAAACTCTGGCAAAACTCATCGTGGCTGGGTTTCGATGGGCAACGCCCTGACCCGCTCAATCAATGTGGTGGCGGTCAAAGTATTGATCGATGTCGGGTTTGAGCCAGTAATTAGACTGGCTAACCAGATGGGAATTGAATCAAAACTTCAGCCGATTTACTCCCTAGCCCTCGGTTCGACTGAAGTCACCCCGTTAGAACTAACTAGTGCTTACGGAACTCTGGCGGCTCAAGGACGGCACACGCAACCGCATGGCATCCGCCGGGTGATCAATCGCCAGGGCGAGGTGATCTACGACGCCGATTTCAAACCAAAACGTGTTATCGATCCAGGCACAACCGCGATCGTGACTTCCATGCTGGAGAATGTGGTCTTAAGCGGCACAGGTACTCCAGCCCAACTAGGTCGGCCCGTTGCTGGCAAAACCGGCACTTCTGAGCAGGCCCGTGACCT
The DNA here is from genome assembly GCA_041748155.1 of Thermosynechococcaceae cyanobacterium. GTDB lineage: Bacteria > Cyanobacteriota > Cyanobacteriia > Thermosynechococcales > Thermosynechococcaceae > JBGTDT01. Next base: position 8,108 of record JBGTDT010000135.1, read on the forward strand.
CTGGTTCGTGGGCTACATTCCCCAAATGGTCGCGGGTGTGTGGTTGGGCAACGACAATAACTACCCCACTGGCGGCAGTAGTGCGACAGCGGCCTACACCTGGCATGAATTTATGAGTGAAGTTGTCGAGGAGATGCCTGTGGGAAAATTTCCTCAGGTCCCGACCCTAGATGGGCGCAAAGGCAGTATTAAAGCTGAGCCCGTTCGCCCCAAAAATGCCTATACCGGAACCCTGGAACCACCACCAGAAGAGAGTTCTGGTAACGGCTCCTACTACAACGGCGACGCTAGTCAGGCAGAGAATTCTGAAAATAATTAATCGCTCTACCTACGCACCGTTGAGGTCTGTTGGGCAGTAGATTCAATGGTTGCTGCACTGCTTAATCTCTCGATCACCTGCTCTGCGCTCATTAAGCGCTTCAGGACAACTTGACCAATACTCTGACCGGGAGAATTAGCTTGCCCACTGCTAGGAGGCTTAACCTCGACCATGATGATAGTGTCCTCAACCTGGTAGAGCCACAGCTTCTCATTTTGCTCCACAATTCCAAGGCTTGTTTTGTGAATTTCCGGCCCACGCCGCCAGGCAAGTTCGTTCCAGAGTCCGCCAAATTGCCATACTCGACCAACTGTCCAGCCGTCGGAAAGGAAGAAGTACTTCACGGATTTTGTGCCAGTAGTATCAACAGCAAAGTTTTCTAAAATTATGACTCCATAGAACGAAATTTTATTGGATAAATCAGCAAACTCGGCTTCAGCCTGAGGATGGTACTTGCAACAGCACCGATAGCGTTAAACTTGAGCTGTTCTGTTGAGCCAGTTAAGAGACCCGCTAAGTATGAATTCTGACAACGCCAAACCTACTCAGAAAACCAATCCCGGCGATCCTCGCGCCGTCGATCCGATTGATTTAGTCAACCAGGAGTTAGAGCGGCAGCCCACCATAGATCCAGAAGAAGCAGCTAACAACCCGGCGATCACGCCCCAGATGCTAGATGAGGGCGACAACTTGAGAGGGGATCTCAAGGTAGAGAAGTAGCAGGTAAGCACTGTATCCACCTTGCTTACTACTTTACCTAGATTTGGGGTTAAAACTGCTGACAAAATTTGCGATCGCAGCCACAAATTCCGCCGTTGATTCGTAGGGCAACACATTCCGGCCCCGGCTTTTTAGCCCGTGACCTTCAGACAGGTGCTCTAGATAATTCGTCAAGCGTTGCTCAGGCGTTTCTGCCTGCCCCCTGCGGCTAATGCTAGAGGCTTGCTCCCCAACTACGACCAGAGTAGGTTGGTGAACAGCGGCGATCGCGACTTCATAATCCTGTCTCCAAAAACCAGCCAAAAAAGAAAACACTGCATGGCGACTGGCTGGGTTGGTTGCACCCGCTTCTAGCATATCTAACCATCCAGCATCAACATCCTTGACCTCAGCAAAGAGTTCTCGGGTCGAAAATGACTGCAAGAACTGCCGCCGACGGGCGTAGCGATAAAACCCACGCCCAAAAGGAGAGTTAAGCAAGTTCCAGACCACTTGCTGCCGCCAGACTGGAGTCCCCTGGGTCATCACGGCCCAGGCGGGCGGACCTGCCAACACAAGCCCCTGCACCCAACCCGTAGTTTTTGCAGCTTCAGCTTGTCGGTGTACCAGGGCCAGGGCCACAGGTAGCAACGCCCCTTGCACAATTAAGACTGTAGGTTTTTGCACCACGGTTTCGAGAAAGTAGTGCAACTGCTCAGCCCAATCCTCAGGTTTATAGGCGATATGGGGCATATCACTTTCGCCACAACCCAGGAGATCGGGATTGTAGATTTGCTGCAAGTGCCCGGACTGCAACCACTGACGGCAGAAGCGATGCCAAAAATGGCGGGATAATCCTACGCCAATTGGATGAATCAACAGGAGAGAGATAGCGTCAGCCGATGTCTCAGAATCCGGTGAGTAAATATCGTAGGCGCAGCGGTACTGTTTCCAGACATAAAACTGCGTCTCTAGTCTTTCTTCTATGGGCATTGAGCTTAAAGATTGAGGCTGCATTGTTGGGAGAGAATTGGCGGGGAGGAGTTTGATCGAAACAAGTTTGGCACCGCAACAACTTAAATCTGTCAGTGCTGAGATGAGACGCTTCCCAAATTTCTATTCTTTGTTCTCACCCTAGCCTGGTTGATTAACTTCAGCGCCTGCTAAAAGGCGTAGTGGAGCAGGATAATTCCTGGCGTTCGCACAGCGGCTCCTCTGGAGCATCGCTGCCTAACTAAGCAGCTCATCGACCCACTAAAAAATGAATCAGGCTAGAGACAATCGTCAGGATAACAGAGCCTACTAGGGCCGGGGAAAATCCAGCAATCGTAAATCCTGGCGTTAGGGCTGCCACCAACCCGATGGAAATCGCGTTGACAACAAGCAGAAATAAGCCCAGCGTCAAGATTGTCAGCGGCAAGGTGAGAAGGATGAGGATAGGCCGAACGATCGCGTTGACTAGTCCCAGGACAACAGCGGCAATTAAGGCCACCACTAAATTGTCAATTCCGAAGCCGGGGACAAGTTGAGCCGTAATCAGCAGTGAGGCTGCGCTCACCAGCCAGGTCAGAACAAAAGAAGGCATTGAGGGGCTTTAATAACAGCAACCAAAATTGTACTGCTCTACCTGGAGTTGTTTTGAAGGTTGAGCCGTACTCTTTGAACCGGCCAGGGGCGATCGCAAGTCCTTACTCCCTTGGCAGGATTTTCCAAAGGCGGTCAAAGTTTCTTACACTATCAGGCCGGGGGATGGTAACTCCGAAGTGCAGGCCCGGCAACGAATAGCCGCTAGCGACACTTTTTCTAAGCAGTAAGGACACTCTTTTTCTGTGGGGGCTGGCGGGGCCATTTGTTCTCTGCGCTTGAACTTTGCCAAGGCTTGTATGGCCAGGAACAGCGCAAAGGCAATAATCACAAAGTCGAGAATAGAGCCGATAAAATTGCCGAGTTGAATCCCCCCTGTAGCACCAGTCCGAATGACTAACTGGCGCCAATCTCCCCCAGCAAAGGAAATTAGCGGATTAATCAAGGGCATGACGACATCCTGGGCAAAAGAGGTAACAATTTTGCCAAAGGCTCCGCCAATAATCACCGCGATCGCCAGTTCAATCACATTGCCCTTGAGCGCAAATTCCTGAAAATCTCGCAAAAATCCAGTTGCCGCTCTTCTTCTGCGTGCAATTGTCATAGCGTTAATCGTTGCCTCAGATTCACGATCAGGGGTATTGTACGATGCTTACCAGCCACCTCAAGATTGCTTGGTAAAAAACCTTAATGCTTTTGCTTCATGGCGACTCGGATCAAACAGGTGCGGCCCAGTTTCGCGCCACCATAATATCAACCGTGGCCTCAGAAGAGAGTACAACCTTACAAGACTCGTAGTGCTGCTGACACCAGTCCTCAAATTCCCGGATTGCGATCAAGAAAATGTCCTCAGGAACTGACCAGCACAACCCGACAGCCCGCAACTGATACACCTTGAGCAACTCACCAACAGTCTGTTCTACTGGCCATCTTGCCAGCGTGACCGTTTCTAGGGTTGCCCCTTGTTCCCTTAAAACCTGCCCAATTGCCGCCTGGGTCGGGCTGTGTCTACTTTGCTGGAGTTGAGTCAGCGGCTTTGGTGGCTGATACCGTGTCAGGATTACTCGGAGGTGGGACTCGAACTCTTGCTGGTGGGTCGGCATCAAGGTTTCACAGGACAGGTAGATGCCCTCTGATTTCAAGACTCGGCGAATTTCTGAAAGCCCCTGAAGCCAGTCAGGGAGGCAATGCAGGACATGGGTTGTCAAGACAACATCAAAAGACTTGTCTGCAAAGGGAAGCGCAGATGCGTCAGCCTGGATCAGTGTCAGATTCTCTGGAGTGCCGCGCAGCTTCCGCCGTAATTCATCCATCATCTCCTGAGAAATATCTATGCCGATGTAGCTGTAACCCCTGCAGATGATCGATAGCGCCATTCGCCCAGTGCCAATGCCAAGTTCTAGAAAAGTGATTTTAGGGGTCGCAGCGACAAGCCGGAGAATAGAGTCTGCGATCGCCTCTGAGACCAATTGGGGTAATGGTCTGGTCTGTCACCTATGGAGTTCCGCCTGCTGGAACTATTTATGAGACACCCGCGCCAGATTTGGACGCGACAACAATTGCTTGAGCACCTCTGGAAAGCTGATTTGGTAAGCGGGACCAAGACTGTACAGGTACACGTCCGCTTG
>JBGTDT010000136.1:0-15071 GCA_041748155.1 Thermosynechococcaceae cyanobacterium
TCGATGAATTGGCGACCACAATCGACACAGATGTGATTTTGCTTACCCTTCTTCTTGCCATTTTTACGGATGTGAGTGGAGTTGCATTCTGAGCATTGCATGAAGTTTAACCTTGATTCATACCCTGATTATGCAACGCCAAAAGAGCCAGTTGTTCATTTCTGTGCAGTTTCAGATACTCTTTGTCCTGGTCTTTTACATAGCTTGCAATCATTTCTTCATCCCCATGCTTACCGACTGTGCTGGCAAAATACCCCTCTGTCCAAAATTCCCCACCCCACAACTGTTGCTTCACCTAGGGGCATTGCTTGAATATTTCTCTTGGCGTCAAACTCTTGAGCATCTTGACAATCTTCGTCACGCTGTAGGTCGGTACTGACTGCACCAGAAAATGCACGTGGTCTTGATCCACTCCGACCTCAACGAACTTGATCTCATAACGTCTCTCTATGTCTAAACACACGTCCCGCAGCACCTGGTCGACACTTACATCGGACACAGCCCGCCTGTATTTAGCTGGAAACACTAAGTGGCAAAGCAAAACGCTGACGTTGTGACTTTTATGGATGTACTCGCTCATCCCTGCATCTTGCGCTGCAAGCGGCGGGGAACTAACCCCAAAGGGATGAGACCTGTTGGGGAATAACGATCAGAATTGCTGAAATCCTTATTAAGACTGAGTTCCAAGGATTTTTGAGCTTATTATCCAACAAGTCTATTAACCTAACATGTCGGAGCAAACTCCTCTACGCTCAGCGGGAATAGCAGCTCTGGAGCAACCCCAACATCTTCAGACTTTTCTCTGACTTTTTGCTGATTTTCCTCCGACCTCTGCCGATTGTAAGTCCTAGTACTAACAGCTAAAGTAGCTCAGTAGCAGGCAAAACGATGCAAGCTTAGCCGGTCCAGCATGAATTGCCGCCTTGAGTACTTAGATAGACTAACGCAATTACTGTTGTCATGAAGTTTACCTCAAGTCTTTTACGCCTAGTAATTCCAGGCTGATTAGTCAAGCACATTTTCTTTGACCACAATAAGTTGCTTAGGTTTTGTGGTTGATATCTAACTGCAAAAGAGTAGTCAACATAGCTACTGAAGGGGGACGTCGTTCAATTGCTGAGGTACCTGTCTTGGGAACACTTCACCGTCAACCCATTTTAACTATCTTTTACCAGTTCAACCCTTGGGAACCGACGATTGGCGGGATTCAAACACTCATACGCTCTTTTATCAAGTACGCTCCAAGTGAGTTCGGTATACAACTAGTGGGCACAGAAAACGATCCACGGCAGCCTATAGGTGTATGGCGAGAAGCTGAGCTGGTGGGCCGGGTAATTCGCTTTATACCCTTATTTACCTTGCAAAATGACAACTTTAGTGGCTTGGTACCCACCACAATTAAGTACACTGCTGCTCTACTAGGTCGTTGCTTTGCTTCTGACTTTATGCACTTTCATAGGCTTGAGCCAACTCTAGCAACTCGTCATTGGCCTGGGGATAAGACTCTTTTCATTCACAACGATATACAGAAGCAGATGCACCCCACTGCTAGTAAAAATGCAATCCTTTGGCAACGTCTTCCAGCAGCCTATTTTGCCCTTGAACAATTTCTGGTTGGCCAGTTTAACCAAATTATCTCTTGCAATACTGCATCGGCAGAGTTCTACCAGCAGCGTTACCCAGCGATTGCTGAACGCATCAAGTACCTGAAAAATGCAGTCGACAATGAGATCTTTTACCCATTCACCCTCGATAAACGTGAAGAGGGCAGGCGCGCCCTAGCACAGCAACTGAATTTACCAGAAAGTAAGCGTTTCATCCTTTTTGCTGGCCGCCTCCATGCTCAAAAGGACCCCGTTTTACTGGTACGCTCCATCGCGGCCCTGAACGATCCAAATGCTCACCTCTTGATCGCAGGTGAGGGGAATCTAGGAGAAGAGGTGCGCTCTGAAATTTCTCGTCTGCAGCTATTGGAGCAGGTGACAATGCTTGGACCCCTCATGCAGGCAGAACTGGCAGAGTTGCAGCGTATTTGCAGTGTTTTCGTACTGACCAGTGCCTACGAAGGCCTACCCTTAACTGTTCTCGAAGCGCTTGCCTGCGGGACACCCGTGGTGACAACCTGCTGCGGTGAAACTCCAAACATACTTTCTGCCGAGAGCGGAGTTGTCTGTCAGGAGCGTACGCCAGTCGCAGTTGCAGATGCGCTGCGCAAAGTACTGCTGCAACCGAACTGTTATCCGATCAACGCCTGTGTCCGGGCTGCTGAACCTTACAGTGCTCGAGTTGTCATGGGTGCGGTCTATAGCGATATGCTGCGTCGCTGGGAGCAGCGGAACTCTAAAACAGAAACGGTTTTCTAGAAGATTCTATTTTGATTCAACTATCTATCTCTGCCGAAATCGGCGTCATATGGACTTTATTAAAACTTCACCCTTATGAAGATTGCAGTTATTGGTGCAAAAGGGCTACCCGCTAAACAAGGTGGGATAGAGCATTACTGCCAGGAACTCTACCCTCGGCTGGTTGAGCAGGGTCACTCTGTGGATTTGTTTGCCCGCTGCTCATACAGTGGCGCTCCTTGGCTACACCGTTGTAAGGTTCGTGGTGTTCAAGTCATCTCCCTACCCTCCTTAAATCAGGCAGGGCTGGACGCTTTTTTTAACTCTGCACTTGCGGCGATCGCTGCCAGGGGAATGCACTACGACATTATCCACTTTCACGCAATGGGTCCGTCTCTCATGAGCTGGCTGCCGAGTATTGCCTCTAGCGCAAAGGTAGTGGTTAGCTGCCAGGGACTCGATGGACGTCGCGCCAAGTGGAATAGATTCTCCAGCTACATGTTGTGCCTGGGCGAAAGAGTTGCAGTAAATTATGCTGATGGGCTAATCACTGTCTCGGAGGAACTCAACTCATACTTCATGAAGACCTATGGCCGGGAGACAATCTACATTCCTAATGGTCCAGCAGAACTCCGTGAGTCGGATCCTAGCTTTTCTTACGGTACCTCCTTAGGACTAAAGCAGCAACACTACATTCTGTTTGTGGGTAGACTTGTTCCTGAAAAGTGTCCCGATCTCCTCATCCAGGCTTTCAAAACTCTTAAGCCACAGGGATGGAAGCTCGTTCTTGTCGGCGGACATAGTCATACGCAGACATTCACCTCCCTGTTAAACAATATGGCTACTGGGAGCCCAGATATAGTTTTCACAGGCGAACTCCACGGTGCCTCTTTGGCAGAAATTGTTCGAGGGGCGGGCTTATTCGTCCTTCCTTCCGAACTAGAGGGGTTACCTCTAGCAATGATAGAGGCGATGCAAGAGGGTATTCCGGTACTAGCAAGCAACATTCCTCCCCACCAACAGCTGATTGGGAAAAGCCGAGGCCTGCTTTTCCAAACTGGAGATGTGGACTCATGCATTCACTGCCTGGATTGGGCAATCCGTCACCTTCAGGAAATGTCGACAATGGCTAGCAATGCACAAAAGCATGTCCAGAGCTACTACAATTGGGACCATATCGCAACTAAGACATCAGAATTGTACACTAAACTTACTTCCACCTCCAGTACATCTATAGTCTCGGGTCACACTAAATCCACAAAGATTTCCAGAACTTATAATCTTAAGGTTAAACCGCTTGGTAGTTATTTAGTTGAGGCAAACCTTGTGACTCAAGAACAGATTGATCGTGGTTTAGTGGAACAACAAGCCAATGGAATGTTACTGGGCGAAATTCTAGTACAACACGGATGGATTAAGCAACAAACCATCGACTATTTGATGGTAAAGGTAGTTCTGCCCGATAGGGAAATAGCAAGAAAAAGGACCGCCTTGCTGTCTCGTTTGAGGTAAAGCGTGCAGCTAAAGTAAGCAAAAGTTATTTTCTAACAGATAGGACTACTGAAAAAAGTCTTATGAATGTAGACAAGGTATCAATGACAAACGAAAGCATCTCTTCCTTATCGTTAATCTTTAGACGGCACCGCTGGACTGCTCTAGCTACCTTCTTCTCGGTGATTTGTGGTTCGTTTGCTTACTTAGTTGTCACACCACCTATGTATGAGGCAACGGCGCAGGCGATTCTTAGTGACAAGCAGTTGAGCGTTTCCGATCTTGGTAATGACCTTACCCAATCGTCTGGAATAGAGGGAGACAGTCCAATTGCTACTCAAGTAGAACTAGCTCGATCCCAACAAGTTCTGGAGCTGGCTCTGACTCAAGCTTCCCAGTACGGGATAAAGGACCTACCTGATACTGGAACATTAAAAGATAGCTTAACAGTAAGCACTCTTCCTGGCACTGGCATCCTTGAAATAAACTACCGCAGTCAAAACCCAACATTGACTGCGGGGTTACTCAATGCAGTTTTGAAGGCGATGATTGAGGTAAATGCCTCAGGATTCCGTTCGCAAGCCCGCGCAGTACGAGAATTTCTAGAAATTGAGGTACCCAAGAGGCGCGCTCAGCTGGTCCAATCTGAAGCTGCGCTGAGCCAGTATAAACGGTCCCAAGATGTGGTCTCCCTCACAAACAGTGACGGTGGAGACAGTACCCAAACGCAAAGTTTAGTGACAAGTCTGGCGGATGTAGAGCAACAGGAACGCGCGCTGTCTGCCCAACTTCAAGAAGCAAGGGCGCGCGACAGCTCGCTTCAGAAAAAGACAAACAATGGCACCACCAAGAACGTATTTGCAGCAGTGCGTGCTGGCCAAAACGAAGAACTCCAACGTTTACGCGCCAAGTTGGCGGAGCTAGAGTCGGAGCTGAGCATTAGTCGGACACGCTTCACAGATAACAATCCAACGGTGTTAAAGCTGCTTGAAGAGCGGAACGCTACTCGCACTCTTTATGGGCAAAAGCTATCTCTCCTTTTGCCTAATGCTGGAGATACTATTCCTACTAATAATAATATCGCATCTGATCAAGTAAGCCAGGAACTTGCGACCAAACTTATCCTCGGCGAAACTGAACGTTCAGGGATTGAAAGTAAACTAGCTGTTCTACGGCGTAATCGCGCTAACTTACAGGCTCGTCTGAAACAGCTACCAGCTAAGGAGCAGGCACTTTCTGAACTGATCCGGGGGCGGGAAGAGGCTGCTTCCTCCGTTAAGTTACTGCAAAGCAAATTGGAGGAAGCGCGTATCGCTGAAGCACAGCTGGCAAGTAACATTAGCATCATTGAGAGGGCCGAGTCACCCGAGGATCCCAATTGGCCTAATAAGCCAGTTGTGCTAGTCATAGCAACTGCGGCTGGTATTATCCTGGCGATTAGTGTTGTGTTACTTCTGGAAGTACTTGATGGCACACTGCGCAATGCCACGGAAGCTAGAAAGCTGGTAAATCTACCTGTACTTGGCGTGCTGCCTAGTCTACCCACCACTTCCCTAAATTTCGAGAACTCTACATTGTTCTTAGATGACTCAAGTTTAGTTGAGCCCTACCGAACGCTCCTCAAAACGATGGAGTTTCGTAATATTCAGAACCTGCAGGTAGTTGTTGTTAGCAGCACTCTCCCTGGGGAGGGTAAGTCAGTGGTTGTTTCACACCTTGCTGCAGTGGCAGCAATAATGTCGCGCCGCACATTGATTATTGATGCGGACTTGCACTGCCCTATCCAGCAGAAAGTATTTAACTTAGGTGTTCAGCTGGGCCTTACCGATGTGATCAATGGGTATATTCCCTTGGCTCAAGCTGTGCAGTCAACAGGCATCGAGAACCTCTCAGTATTAATGAGTGGTGAACCAGAAGCATACTCCTCACGGTTGTTGGAGTCAACCCGTATGAATAAGCTTCTGGCAGAAGCTGCTGCCCAATATGACTTAGTCATCATTGATACTTCTCCGGTCACAAGCTGCATTGATGCTACGGTTTTAAGCCGCAACAGTGATGGCTTACTCCTGGTTACACGTCCACACTTCACCCAAAGAGAGTTACTAGTAGAGGCAGTTTCGAAGTTGAGGACAAATCAAGTGAACATCTTGGGAATTGCTGTCAATGGGGTGAATACTCCGACTGAGCAGTATTACCGCTATCCTGTTAAGGCTTACCAGTCTTTAGGCAAGCACCAGAGCCATCTTCAGAGATTATTGCAGTATGTTAACAAATAGGCGCTGGCTGCCTTCCTCAAGTTTGGCCTTTTGGATCAGTGTGGGAGGTGTGGTGGTTGGTACAGCCGCAGGGGTGCTTGCAGGTGCCAACCCACTCTACCTGGGCTTAATTCTTGGCACAGTAATAGTGTTTGTCTACTTCTTTGCTGACTTCGAGCGAGCAGTACTAGGTTTGTTGATTCTGCGTAGCTCTCTTGATATTTTTTCTGAGCAAGGAGTACCGGCAGCATTTGCGATCGGGGTAGATGCACTCACACTACTTTATGTGGTGCTGAGGCTATTGACCGGGCAAAGGGTTAAAACAGATCAATTTTGGTGGTTTTTTGCTGGGTGGGTTGGTTTACAAGGACTATGGGTGATTCTGCTTCCTTTAGGAGGATTAGGATTTGATGCCTCGTATTTACCAGTCAGTATTCGCGAGTGGGCTCGCATATTTTCATGGCTGATGGTCTATCTGCTAGTGATGCAGCTCAAGGATCGAATACCCCCTATGCGAGTTGTTAATGCGCTCTTCCTTAGCCTTGTCTTACCGCTCATAGCGGCTCTATTGCAAGTCATTTTACCACCCTCCCTACTTCCTTCCTTTTTGGCTTATCGAGCAATCGCCTTTACTAATATTGAAGGAGCTTCTCGCATCAACGGTACGTTAGGGCACTCAAATACTTTTGCTACCTTCTTATTACTTTTTATCGGGCTTACCTACTGGCAGTTAGGACAGGCAAAGCAACGCTGGCCATGGTTACTTTTACTAGGGGCACTTACCTTTTTCTTAGCAAGTACTAAGGCTCTTGTTGCCACAATCATGATAGCTGCTTTTGTTCTAGCTCTAATTATCCCTAGATTAACTCCACTTAGACTTATCGGTGGCATTCTTCTAGTTGCAGTAGTTGTTGGGTTCTTTGCCAGTACAGAGTTCGGGCGTGAGCGTCTCGCTGAAATTAGCTACACACCGCTCTTAAATCCAGACCTCGATCTATCACGTGCAATTTTGCTGTATAACTCAGTCGAAGAATATCGTAATAGTTTTAATTGGCGACTAGCAGCGTGGACTTCATTGCTGCAAAGTTGGCGGCATTTTCCAATTTTAGGTTATGGGCTTGGGACAACTACCTATGTTGGCTATATTCGCGCCTATGCTCACAACGATTATGTCCGAGCACTTGTGGAAGGAGGAATTGTTGGGTTCATTATGTTTCTCCTATTTTTAGGCACCCATTTTTCTCGACTCACTCGATTGTTTTTATCCATGCCTGAGGGGAGCTCACTAAAAAGTCTTTGCTCAGTTCTCTTGGCTGTATTGTTAGCGCTTGCTATAGGCATGAGCTCTGAAAATATCTGGAGCCACACTACACTTTTCTTTTATTGGTCAGCACTGAATGCAGTTGTGGGTTGGAATTGGAATCAAACTCAAACCCCGAAAAATACAGGGGCTAGTGAATCTGAATTATCTTGCTGTCCTAATTTGATGTCTACTCCAATTTAGCGAGCATGCATTAAGTTAAATAGGTTGTGAAAATCATATTTTTAGGGTGAGTAAATAATTTTGAGAGATTTTGAACACCATCCTTCATGAATTATTTTGAGGAAACAAGCAATGATTAAGGTATCAGTAATAATTCCAGCGTATAATGCAATGGCATTTTTACCATCAACATTGGAAAGTGTTTTGCATCAAACCTTTGATGATTTCGAAGTAATTATCGTAAATGATGGAAGTTCTGACAAAATTGAAGACTGGATATCCAAAATTGTTAAAGATCCCCGCGTTAAGCTGATCTCTCAGGAAAATCAAGGCTTAGCTGGGGCAAGAAATACAGGTCTTATTAATGCACAAGGAGAATACATTGCATTCTTAGATGCTGATGACATTTGGGATAGAACTAAGCTAGAGAAACAGGTTCGTACTCTTGAAGAAAATCCAGAAGTTGGTCTTGTTTATAACTGGGTCAAATTAATGGATGATATAGGACAACTAAAAGCAATAACTCGTGCCAATGAGGTTGAGGGTGAGGTTTGGGAGAAGCTTCTTGAACATAATATTGTCGAGTGCGGTAGTGTCGCTATGGTGCGGCGCATTTGTTATGAAGAAGTGGGATTTTTTGATCAAAGTTTGCCGTCTTCCTATGGGGAAGATTGGGATATGTGGCTTCGAATTGCTGTGCTTTATCCCTTTAAATGTATCCGAGAGTCCCTGGTCTATTACCGAGATCATCCAAGTAGCTTATCTAAAAACTGGATGGCAATGGAGCAGAGCTATCGCATTATTATTGAAAAGGCCTTTCAATCTGCTCCAGAGAACCGGCAATATTTAAAGGGTTGCTGCTATGGGTTTGCTAATCTCCGTATTGCCTGGAAAATTCTACAAAACCCTGCTAGAGACTACAGGCAAATAATGCATTTTTGGCGAAACGCCATCCGTCACTATCCTAAAATATGCTACTCACAAGAATGCATACGTCTAACTATCGCTATTGGGTTGGTAGGGTTGCTCGGCTTTGACGGATATAGCAAAGTACAACATTTTACCCATGTACTAATGCAACGAACTTTAGATGCATCAAGTTGTCTTACGGCTTCCCTAAAACAAGGTTTTTTTTGTGCCAACTCTAAGCAGGTAATAGTAGATGGTTGTACACATCTCCCTGAGAGATGTGTACAACGTCCATCAAGCTTATGCAAGTAACTAAAGCTTTTAAAGGCAAGATTTTAAAGGGTAGTATTTACCTGACAGTGAGACAGCTTCTATCCGCGGGCCTCTCTTTGGTTAGCGTGGTAGTAATTGCTCGTGTATTAGGTCCACAGAAATATGGAATTGCTGTGACAGGCATAGGGATCCTCTATTTTCTCAAGTGGACAGTTAGGCTGGGCTTAAACGGATATCTAGTCCGAAAACCAGATTTATTTAAAGATGACGTAGAACAGGTTCTACTTTTCTACAACACAGTTGGCATTGCATTTTGTGTTGTTTTATGGCTTGCAACGCCAATTTCTGGTTGGTGGACGGGTCACACTGAAGTTACTCAGATATTGCGCTGTTTAGTGCCATTGCTTTGGGTGGATATGGTTGGAGGAGTATCCATGAGTATGCTAGAGCGGGATCTGCGCTTTGATTTGATTAGCTTGACTGATATGCTGGCTCAATTTTCTAACTATCTCATATCTATCCCAGTCGTTTTGATTTGGCAAAGTTACTGGGGTTTAGTAGCAGGAATGGCTCTGCAGATCATCGTTTATACTGGTCTAGCCTCCTACTTCTATCATGTTTCCTGGTGCTGGCGTTGGCGTTGGCAAGCTCTTAAACCTGCACTTCACTATGGTGTAACTTACTACTGTTCTGACTGGTTTTTTACCCTCAAGTCTCTCACTGTCCCTGCCATTGTTAGCCGTTTAGCTGGCATTGAGGCAGTAGGAATTATTAATATTGCGCTTCGACTAGTTCAACAACTATCGTTACTTCGTGAAGTCATCCGTCGCATGTCCATGAGTGTTATGGCAAAGGTAATAAGCGATCCGCAAACTACACGACGTATCCTAAGTCGTGGAATGGCTTATGTCGGATTGCTAATGAGTGGCGTTTGTGCGCTATTTGCCTGTATTGCACCTTGGCTCATACCAGAACTTGTTGGCAAGAAATGGTTGCTAAGTGTTCAGATTTTTCCTCTACTTGCTTTGGCGGCGTCAGTAGACGCACTATTCGACTTACAGAAGGCTACGCTTTATGCAGTAGGGCATAACAGTGCAGTTGCGTATCGAAATGCCGCCTCTACGGGATTGTTATGGTTGGGTTGCTGGCTTTTCATCCCTTGGGCAGGATTATGGGGCTACGCGCTAGCAGAACTATTTGCTTTGCCAAGTCTTTTTTCTATTCACCAATCCCTTACTAAAGTCTGTGGTTCTCCCAATTATTGGAGTGCTTTCTGGATTATCCTAACCGCGATTCCTTCTCTAATAGGCAGCATATGGTTACCTCTAACACTTAGGTTTGGAGTCTTTATTATCAGCTATGGAATTTTATTCATGCTTAATCAGAATATTAGAGCATTATTGCGAGAACTGTGGTCAACTGCTCGATCAAGTAGTAAGGAGAAAATCGTAAAGATGCCGCTAAATTAGGAGATAACACCATGAAAATTCATGCCATATGTGTCGTTAAAGATGAGAGTGATATCGTCGCTCAAACACTGAAGTCTGCAGCACAATGGTGCGATCATATATACATTCTTGACAATGGGAGTACTGATCGAACTTGGGAAAAGGTTTTGGACCTTGCCAGAGAGTACCAACAAATTACACCGTACAAACAGGACAATTGCGTCTTTTATAACGGATTACGAGGTGAAGTTTTTCAACATTACCGTTTCAAAGCTGCTGAAGGAGACTGGTGGTGCCGATTAGATGCAGACGAAATTTATATTGACGATCCTCGCATCTTCCTTGCCAAGGTGCCTCATGAGTATCAGGCTGTTTGGGCGGCAAGTTTTCAGTACTACTTCACTGACAAAGACTTAGAACGTTACCAACAAAAGCCATCACTATACGCCAATGACGTACCAATTGAACAGAAGTGCCACTATTATCTTAACAACTGGTCAGAGCCGCGTTTCTTTAGGTATGACAAGAGGATAGTGTGGGATAGAAATCAGGGCTGGCCTCATTTTGGTGCTTTTTATCCAGTTAGGATTCGGTTAAAACACTACCAGTATCGCTCCCCCCAGCAAATTCAGAGGCGAGTGAATATACGTTGCGAGGCAAGAGTAAAGGGAAGCGATGGCTTTCTCCATGAAGCTCAATCCAATTGGGAAGTAGTAACCAATAATTCATCTAGAATGTCTTTTGATGCACTTAGAATTCAGCCACCAGAAGAGGTATGGAAGAAAAGGATAGTGAAGGCTTCGCAGCTTAATTATGATGCTCATAACGGGAATTATGTTATGCGAGAAGATCTAATGCCGAAGATTCCATCAGGAATCCCTATTTTGATTAATAAAACAAGGGGACTAAAAAAATATAAACTCTTGAAAAAGATTCTAAGAGTTTTACTGTTAAAGTAAATTAGTGAGCACTTCTATCTCGTTCTTTCAAGTTTACATATCAACCTATAGTTTTGACTTTACAGACAAATCCCACTAGGGGTATCCCTTGAAGGTATATTGGTCAAACAATGTATGCACTTCCTCTTTGGGATTGCCTAATTTATCAAGGTAAAATTTTTATTTTGGAACTGGTTAATCAGTTTTACCTATCGTTAAAAACTTTATTCAACTAAAATACGTCTCAAATAATTGTGAATTCGCCAACAGTTTCAGTTATTATTCCTGCGTATAATTCAATGGATTTTCTTCCGAAAACCCTTGACAGTGTACTGAGCCAAACCTTTCAAGATTACGAAGTCATTATTGTTAATGATGGTAGCTCTGACAACATTGTTCAATGGTCTACTCAGTTAACAGACCCGCGGCTGAAACTGATTTCGCAAGAAAACCAAGGTTTATCTGCAGCACGCAACGTAGGTATTGCCCATGCTCAAGGAAAGTATATAGCATTCTTAGATGCTGACGATATTTGGGATTCAAGCAAGTTAGAAAAACAAGTTCGTGTTTTAGAAGACTATCCTGAAGTTGGTTTGGTTTATTCTTGGGTAGGTTTGGTGGATGATAAATCAAAGCCTTTGGGAAAATTGTGGCAAAACACTGATGAAGGTGATGTTTGGATTAAATTAACTAAAGGAAATATTATTGCCTGTGGTAGTGTACCAATGATACGGCATCGCTGTATTCAAATTGTTGGTTTATTTGAAAAAATCCCTGTTTGTGAGGATTGGGATTTTTGGCTACGCATTGCTGCTCATTATCATTTTAAGGTTATTAAAGAAGTTTTAGTATACTATCGGGCTACTCCAGCTAGCTTGTCTCGTTCTGAATCTACCTGTCTGGCGAAAAAACTCCAAGAGATCGATCAAAGTTATGACGCTGTGATTGAAAAGGCATTTGATGATGCTCCACAGCATTTACAGTATCTGAAATCTCATAGTCATGCTTTGGCTAAGCTTCGGATCGCTTGGACAGCTTTACAGGACCCTAATGAAGGGTATAACTATGCACAGCATTTTCGACGACAGGCAGTTTTTTATGATCCTCAGCTAATTTTATCCCAGGAGTATAAGCGTTTAAACAATGCCCTATTGATGATCAGATTGCTTGGTTCTTGGAGTTACACAGGTTATAGAAAGCTGAAAAAATTTACTCGAATCTTTAAACATTACCATTATTTCTCGGATTTCTCATAAAGCTTTAACCCAACACTTCCTCTGATAAAATTGGTAGCTCAAACTTTAAAGATTGTGTTTGATCTACTATTCAACTGATAAACTAAGACCTATTAATGAATACGATTCTGGTATTCTGAATGCGGGTATGAGATTGCTTCTGGAAGCCCTGAAGCCCTGTTTAAAGTCTTCAACATTACACTGCCATTCATCAATGCCAAAAAAATTGTCAAGGAGCATACTTTGAATTTACATAACCGCTATCAGAAGCTACTCAGCTTATAGGGTACTCAAATGCCGAGTAAGCCACCAAAAGTCTCTGTTGTAATCCCAGCCTACAATGCTATGTCTTATCTCCCAGAAACTGTGGAGAGCGCTTTGAGCCAAACCTTTACTGACTTCGAAGTATTAATTATTGATGATGGTAGCTCTGACAACATTGTGCGATGGTTTACCCAGTTAACAGACCCACGCCTGAAACTGATCTCACAGAAAAATCAGGGGGTATCTGCAGCACGCAATGTAGGCATTGCCCATGCCCAGGGAATGTATTTAGCCTTACTAGATGCTGATGATTTATGGGAGCCATCTAAACTAGAAAAACAAGTCCGTTGTCTGGAGGATAATCCCAAGGTAGGCCTAGTGTATACTTGGGTCTGGCTCATTAATGAGTTAGGTAAGCCCACAGGCAGAATGGGTACTCCCCAAGCTAAGGGTGATGTGTGGCAGAAACTTCTTGAGTTCAAGCCAGTTTGTTGTTGTGGCAGTACACCTTTAATTCGTCGGTGTTGTTTTGAAACTGTTGGAGTATTTGATCGCAATTTATCTGGTTTGGCAGATTGGGATATGTGGGTTCGTATTGCTTCTCATTATTCCTTTGCACTGATCAAACAACCCTTGGTCTTCTATCGACAGCACCCCAACAGTATGTCCACAGATTACCAAGGGTTGTTGAATGACTTTCATACAGCAATTGAGAAAGCGTTCCGCCCTGCCCCTTCAAATCTCCTGTATCTAAAGGCCCGAGGCTCTGCCCGTTTCAAACTTTACCTATCCTGGAAGCTCATTGAAACTTGGGATTACAAAGCGGCAAGTCATTTTCGCCAGCAGATCTTGGCCCATTACCCTCAACTCATTTATTCTTGGGAAGTTATCCGACTGAGCATAGCGATCATGGTGCTGCGCTGGTTTGGGCCTCAGACCTACGATGGCCTGCGTTTGCTGCCTCGTGCTTGGCGTCGACACATAGCAAATGCGAGACTTAAAATCTCTTGACACTTTCTACCTAATCGCTACCCGATATAGGATGGAGATTCTTGGGTCAGTAGGGTAACCCCTCGCCGAGCATCTTGACCGCATGTCCTGCAGCTGCAAGGCCACGTTGTATCCAATGCTGGAGCGGCTGCTACGTCCCTACCTGTTCGAGGTAGTGTCTT
The DNA here is from genome assembly GCA_041748155.1 of Thermosynechococcaceae cyanobacterium. Taxonomy (GTDB): domain Bacteria; phylum Cyanobacteriota; class Cyanobacteriia; order Thermosynechococcales; family Thermosynechococcaceae; genus JBGTDT01. Next base: position 13,811 of record JBGTDT010000136.1, read on the forward strand.
AGCTCCGTTGGTTACTTCTAGATTGATAGCCCAAACTCATAACATCAATGAACATTCCAATTATGAGGTCCTGCATTAGCTCAGATTTGGAAAAGCAAATCCTTTTTCGTGCCAAATGCTTGATTCTTGTTCTCAATATCAGGCGTCTGCGTTCGATCTTTTGAGTGTTTGCGTTACCAATTTAATGCTGCTGGGAATCTAGATGTCGTTGATAGGCCCCCATCCATCACTGTAAAATCGGTTGATTCCAAACGCGTCAATAACTCCTTAAGCTGGAGGAATACTGCGGTTGTTTCCCTTCAGCACTTTTGTCATCCTTGACGATAGCTTTATCACTTTGACAATGAGGACATCCTACAGAAATGAGTGCTGTTGTTTGATGCTCTGGTGAAATAGTTGCAAATTAAAGTCAAGCCCTCTCAAGCTTCAAGCATCACCAGATGTAAGAACTATCCTGTGGCTTAAATACCTATTCTCATCACCCTCTAGCGAAGCCATGTAGCCGACGACGGCCACGGACGGGAAACGTCCGCCGCCCTATTAGCTTCACAAAATGCTTAGTCAGCATCACAAGATGCCTAGGTCGTAACAAATAATACAAGACCGGATAGCGATATGGCCATAGAGCCTTTTGCAGGGCCTTCCAGACCTGGACGTCCTTGATCCCTTGGTCAGATAAATACTCTGTTAGCCAATTCAAGAAAGCCCGATATGCAGGATGCGGCAGTTCATGATGATACTGTCCTTTCTTATTGGCAATAGAACAGCAGCTTTCTGAGTGCTGTCGATAGCGATCCCAGCAACCACTCTCCACGAACACGGTTGCCTTGAGACACACCTTGGCGAAAAAGGCTTGATCCTCATACATATCTCTGACAGCTTCTTCGAATCCACCTACCTCTTCTATTACTTTACGTCTTACCAGGACACCACAGGTGCCTGGTGGTTCAGCTTCTCCTTGTAAGAAAAGAGTCAAGAGCACTGGCGGCTTTATCAGCGTATTTGGTTGGATACCAAGCCTGCGTTGGTAGTCGAGTTGGATATCTTTGGGATTGCCTGTCCAGCTGTACCACATCTGAGTAGACCCATAGACCATGGCAGCCTCAGGCTGCGCTTCCAAGATTGCCACCTGCCGTTCTAGTTTGAGCGGCAACCAGATATCATCAGCGTCCAAGAAGGCGATGTACTCACCCTTGGCATGGTTGATACCTAAGTTGCGCGCAGCACTCTTGCCACGATTGCAGTGGCCTTCGTGCTCCAG
>JBGTDT010000137.1:0-25104 GCA_041748155.1 Thermosynechococcaceae cyanobacterium
CTCAGGCTTGTGCCCCTGACCTGGTACTCTACGTCGGTACGGATTATCCTCGATGGCAGGCGGGAGAACCGCGCCGGATTGATCTGACGCAAACGCGCGTCCCCAACCTAGTGGGAGAAATTTCTGACACCAGCTTGGCGAGCGATCTGGACGAACAGAAGCATTTGTATGCATCTTTGGGCATTCCAGAATACTGAGTAGTAGATGTGCAGGGACAACGAGTATTTGCATTTCGGTTGCAGGAGGGACAGTATCAGACTTGTCGTGAATCTCGTGTTCTGGCAGGGCTGCCCATCTCTTTGCTGGAGGAGACGTTAGGACGACTGAGCGAGGGAACGAATACCAGTGCTGCTGCCTCGCTCACACAGCAGATCGCCAACTTGCCGCGCGGTTGAGAGGGTGCGATCGCCCTAAAGGGTGCATCGAGGATATCTAGTTTCTGATCTGCCATGGGTGACCTATCTCCTTTAACGGTATTTACTCGGTCATTGGCAAACAAGCGATCTGCCAAGGTTTTTAGATGCTGGCAAATCGTGTATACATGTTCAGCCTTACCTCAATTCTGTAACCGCTAGCTCGCTTAAGATCTGACAATAAGGCGGAACCCAACATGACAGGTGCTGGTGTCGATTGGTTGAGCAATGCGGGCTGCGGGACGGTAGCGCAGGCAATAGTTAGGGGCACAGAGATACGAGCCTCCCTTCAGGACCTTTCGAGGAATGCAGTGGTCAAGCATTTGGGGGTCGTAGCTCGTCTCGCGATCGCCGCCGCGTGGATTAGCCAGTGTACAGCAGGGACTTTTCTTGATCTGGCGGTGCTCTTGAAACCAGTCTGTCGTCCACTCCCAGACATTGCCCGCCATGTCGTATAGTCCATATCCGTTGGGTGGATACGACCCGACTGGCGCGGTGCGCTCATAACCATCCCTGAGCAGGTTCTGAATCGGAAACTCACCTTGCCAAGTGTTCGCCATCATCTTGCCTTTGAGAGCGAACTCATTCCCCCAGGTGTAGACTGCGCCATCAAGTCCGCCACAAGCGGCAAACTCCCACTCGGCCTCTGTTGGCAGCGCTTTGCCAATCCATCTGGCGTAGGCTGCCACATCTTCATAGGCAACATGCACAACCGGGTGCTTTCCCCGCCCTTTAACCGAACTTCCTGGTCCTTCTGGGCGTCGCCAATTCGCGCCAGGAAGATAAGTCCACCAGTTGTAGTGGTTGCTCAGATCAACCTGCTGTGATGGTCTCTGAAATACTACCGATGCAGGCACAAGCAACTCTGGTTTCGCGCCAGGGTAGTCATCAGGGTTGGGGGTCCGTTCGGCAAGGGTGACATATCCGGTTGCTTTGACAAACCGTTGAAACTGATCGTTTGTCACCGCGTACTTATCCATCCAGAAGCCACCTACGCTCACCTTGTGGGCAGGGGCTTCCTCCAGGTAGTGGTTGTCCGACCCCATTTGAAAGGTGCCGCCTGGTATCCACACCATTTCTTTAGCAGGTGGACGACCTAGAGGTTTGGCTCTCTCTTTGGTTGAGGTAGATGATGCAGTGGAACTGCTCATAGTTGTCTCCTTTCAAAGTTTGAGGAAAATACCTGTTTGAAATCCCGTTTCATGCTCACGATCGCCCCGCCTAGCTTTGGGACCTCCTCCAGTGCCTTATCCAGAGGGCTGAGGTGGAAATCGCGATCATAGGCATATTCCCGCTCAGAGTCATCGTGATGCAGGAGCAACGCCAAACATGCTCCTTCCCTGGTAGCCACCTATTGGAGCATGAAACCGTCCATTTGAAGTTTTAATTTGGGCAGAACCCTTGCTAGCTTTATGTTGGATATCTTTGGAACACATTAAATAAATTTTTGGGGTAAAGGCTTACGTTCTACCCCAATTCTCACCCTAAACGTTCCCAAATATACTCAACAGCTTATCCAACTCGAAAAGTTTTAGCCCCTAGCCAGAGTACCTGAAAGCCCTACTCCCCCTAGAAAAACAAGGTTTTTCAAGTGTTCTAGATTTAAAGCGGATGATCGGACTCGAACCGACGACATTCAGCTTGGGAAGCTGACGTTCTACCACTGAACTACACCCGCACTTAAACTTAAAGTAGCACCGATTGAGCTTGACTCTAGTGATCAAATGACGTACTTAAGGATAGCGCTAGTACTGAAAGTGTTGACTGCAAAGACTGACACTGATGGGCACCGATGGGGCTTACTTGTGATTTCTGGTGCTATGAGCTAGACTGAATTGGTTAAAGCGTAGTCGTTACCAGTTCATATAACTCTTATGACAAGCTCAACCGTAGAGAATACCGTCGAGAACTTGGTGATCATTGGCTCTGGCCCGGCTGGATATACTGCTGCAATTTATGCGGCGCGGGCGAATCTGAAACCATTTGTATTCGAGGGATACCAGATGGGAGGGCTACCGGGTGGTCAACTAATGACGACCACGGAGGTTGAAAATTTTCCTGGCTTCCCAGAGGGAATTCAGGGACCGCAACTGATGGATCTGATGAAAGCTCAGGCTGTTCGGTGGGGTGCTGAGCTAGTCACTGAAGATGTTCTTTCAGTCAATTTGAACCAGCGTCCCTTTGTGATTCGCTCAGAGGAGCGAGAGCTAAAAGCGCACAGTATTGTAATCGCCACCGGAGCAACTGCAAAACGGCTAAATCTCCCTTCTGAAGAGCAATTTTGGAGCCGGGGCATCTCAGCCTGCGCTATCTGTGATGGAGCAACGCCAATCTTCCGTTCTGCTGAACTTGCGGTGATCGGTGGGGGTGACAGTGCTGCAGAAGAGTCCGTATACCTGACAAAGTACGGTTCTCATGTTCACATGTTGGTGCGCGGAGAAAACCTGCGGGCGAGTAAAGCCATGCAAGACCGGGTACTCAGTAATGACAAGATCACTGTTCACCGCAATACAGAGGTCTTAGATGTCTTTGGCGAAGCAAATCACATGAAAGGTGTGCACATTAAAAATACACAGACTGGGGAAGAGGATCAACTACACGTCAAAGGTCTGTTTTACGCGGTCGGTCACAGACCTAATACATCTCTGTTTGAAGACCAGTTGAATCTGGACGATGTTGGCTACGTTGTGACGAAACCCGGTTCAGTAGAAACCAATGTGGAGGGTGTCTACGCTGCTGGAGATGTTCAAGATCATGAATACCGGCAGGCGATCACCGCTGCGGGAACCGGCTGTATGGCGGCTATGCTAGCAGAACGCTGGCTTTCAGCGAACGGTCTAGCCCAAGAATTCCACCAAACTGAAGAAGCCAAACACCAAGACATAGATACGGCAGAGATTCATGCCAAATCAGAGGCTGAGCTGGAAGCAGAATTCGACCTTGAGGCCACGCGTCATGCTGGTGGATATGCGTTACGGAAGCTTTTTCATGACAGCGATCGCCTAATCATGGTGAAGTATGTTTCGCCAACCTGCGGCCCCTGCCACACCCTTAAGCCAATCTTGAACAAAGTTGCAGATGAATTCGACGGCAAAATGCATCTGGTCGAAATTGACATTGAAGCCAACCCAGATATTGCCGAACAGGGAGGTGTGACAGGCACTCCTACCATCCAGTTCTTTAAAGACAAGGACTTGTTAGAGCAAATGGTTGGAGTTAAGCCCAAGAGCACGTATCGGGAAACCATTGCCACTTACTTGTAAGTTGGTAGATTCTTGGCAACCTTTGCTGAGTGGCACAATTACTCATCCAGGTTAGGCAGGTTGAAGGTTTTAGGGTAGTCCCGATGACCCCGATCAGCAAAAGTGGAACCGAGCCGTTAAGTGATTCCCTTAGACATGCAAATTGCAGTTGCTAGCTAGCGTCAAGTGTCAAGCATTGTAGAATAAGAACCTGCCATTGCAGATTTCTGGTAGCACTGCCTATCTTTGAGACATATGCTGAGCTATGACCTTTGCTAAACTGCGCTCCCTTGAGTTTTTGAGGGTTCCACACCGCCCTAGTCTCTCGGTTCAACTGCTGGGATGGGGGCTAGTGATTACGCTGGTTTACATTCTGATGGCATTGTTGGCACCTACTTTTCAGACTTGGGGCTGGCTACAAAGCCCAACGGAGTTCTTAATTAATCCAATCCACGAACCACCCTCCCCTCAGTACTGGTTTGGCACCAACCAGCAGGGATACGATGTTTTCTCCCGCACCTTGTTTGGTTCTCAAGCGGCCCTCAAGGTAGTAGTAGTTGCTACGCTGCTAAGCTTAGTCATTGGCGTACCGCTGGGGTTAGTCAGTGGCTATCTAGGGGGCAGGTTAGACAGGGGATTGCTGTTCTTGATGGATACGATCTACACGCTACCAGGACTGCTCCTATCGGTGACCGTGGCGTTCGTGGTTGGTAGGGGTGTATTCAACGCCGCGATCGCCTTGAGTGTCGCCTACATTCCCCAATACTACCGGGTAGTTCGCAACCATACAATTAGCGTCAAGACTGAGCTGTTCATTGAAGCGGCTCAAGCTCTTGGTGCTTCCACCTGGACCGTTCTCTCTCGTTATCTGTTCCTCAACGTAATTCAAAGTGTTCCCGTGCTTTTCACCCTGAATGCCGCAGATGCCATCTTGACCTTGGCTGGACTGGGATTTCTGGGACTTGGCCTGCCGGAGGAAGTCCCAGAGTGGGGCTACGACTTACGCCAGGCCCTTGACGGGCTTGCCACTGGGATCTGGTGGACTACCTTCTTTCCTGGTTTTGCCATGACGCTGATGGTGGTGGGTCTCTCCTTGTTGGGCGAAGGGCTGAACGAGTTTATCAACCCGCTGCTGCGCCGTGAGAATTGGAGCCGGAGATAATCACTGGGGTTGTAACTTGATGCTACTAAGAGATTTTGACAAAGCTCAGAGCAAGCGCAGGCGCAAATGACGCAAGACTATTGAATTCTAAGCAACTTCCGTCCGCATTTTGTAAACGGCTGGTAGCTGCCACCAAGGAACCTGCGGATACTCATGGTGTTCCCGGTGGTAGCCAAAGTGATAGCAGGTAATGAAAGACCAGAAGGTTGGCAATGGATTACTTTGAGCACGATGAGAGTCAGCGTAACCTGCTTCTGGCTCCCGGTGAGTTAAGAAGGTTCCAAAATAAAATAACTGCACTGAACTCAAAATTGACGGCAAAATCCAGAACAAGGTCAGGTTGTTCTCTGGAACCTGGAATATGGAATGGATTGCATGAAATGTCGCGATTAACCCGATCAAGCGCGTCCAACTCCAGTACCGCCGCATGAAACAAAAGTACCAGGCAAAAAAGTTTTTGCGTTTACCACCGTGAAAATCAGGATCGAGCTCACTGGCAGGATGATGATGATGTTCCCAGTGCTTTTTCTGTAGTTTTTTATAGGAGAAGAGGCCGTAAACGAGTACGGCCAATCTGCCCACTGAATGATTAACCTTAGGATTTTGAGGCGCAACCTGACCATGCATGGCATCGTGCGCCGTAATAAAAAGACCTGTATAGAGAAACATTTGCCAAAGTATGGCAAGCAGTATTCCCATAGGATGGAGTTTGGTCAGGTCCAGGGAAAGTAAGTAAGAAAAGCTACCTGCCCACAGAGAGAATATGAAAACAGCAATCAGAATTCCCTGCACAGAGTTCTCACGCGTCTTAATCTGTTGGAGCTTTGCTAGTTGTAAAGGGGGTTGCTCAAGTTGGATCAAACCGCATACTCCTTCTTTCTATTTCCGGTCGTAGGTTCTTGCATATCTTAAACTTTTGTGAAGCTAAGTGCATCCTAGACTTGACTTCCCTCTCTCAATGCGGCTGATGCAAGTAGGGCCGCAGCTCCTATGCCAAGAGCTATTACCCCCCACTTAAGCGGTGGATGCTTATCAAACCAATCAGAAATACTGGGGATCGTTAAATTGCTAAAGTCACCTTCAACTTTGTCATACCCTTGAATAGGCTCAAACAAATTGCTTGGGGCGTCTTCGGACTTTAGCTCGTTTGTTCTTTGAAACTGAAAACCAATCAGCAGCAGCAGGGCATCCACTAATTGAGGTGAAAATCGCTGGAGCAAATCAAGCACCTTGCCAACGTCCCCAACAATGAAGTCACGGGTAGGGTGCTCGGCAGTGTAGAGAATGGCATCAGCAACAAGGCTGGCTGAGTAGTAGGGTGGCACCCCCGTCGGCTTCACCCCTAGTTTTGTCCGCACTTTGTTATAGTAAGGGGTGTTTATAACTGAGGGCATAACGTTGGTGACGCTAATCGGGATCCCCTCATGCTTTAGCTCAACCCGCAGAGATTCAAGGAAGCCTTCAACCCCATGCTTAGATGCAGAGTAAGGACTTTGGTAGGGGATTGAGCGCCTTGCCTCAACGGAGGAGATATGGATCAGGGCTCCACGACCTTCACGCTTCAGGTGGGGTAGGGCGACCATTGCTCCGTAGGCTTGTCCAGTTAAGTTAACGTCAATAACCTGCTTAAACTCCTCTGGCGTAATTTTGTCAAAAGTTGCCAGCACACCAGTAGCAGAGAGATGCACCCAGGTATCAAGTCTGCCGTAAGCTTCAACGGCTTTGTCTGCGATCGCCTTGACCTGTGCAAACTCAACGACATCCGCCGCGATCGCGACTGCCTCACCACCCTGACGCTGGATCTCGTCTACTAATGAATTGAGTCCCTCCTGGCTGCGAGCTGAAACAACCACCTTGGCGCCGCGCCTGGCGAACTGGAGAGCAGTTTCTCGGCCTATACCACTGGAGGCCCCGACAACAGCCACAACCTGCTGGCTAACTGGCTTAAGTTGCATAAATTCCTTTTACTCTGTGTGCTGAATAGACTTTTAGCTTGAACAGAACCCTACCAGATTCCGCCCTGCATTTAGTTCCATTACTATGCCCGCCTGGGCTATCACTTTTGGCTCTGCCGAAATAGCCACTGCACCAAGCCAGGAAACATCCAGTTGACAGTTGCGCCGATATTGGCAGAGCCAACGACTACCTCAGCCTTTTTGTGCTTGACTGCATCCCAAATTGCCCTCGCCACATCCTCAGGTTTTTCTATCAGGGGAGCTTTGAGAATAGTCTCTAACTGAGCGCGACGAGCTTGAGCATCCTCAGTATCTTGTCCGCGAAAAATTGCCCGTTCTAAGAAGTTGCTTTTGATTAAATTAGGATAGATTCCACAAACCTGAATACCTCTTGGAGATAACTCCGCCTGAAGTGCCTTAGTTAATCCAGTCACAGCAAACTTGCTAGTACAGTATGGTGCGGCATAAGGTAGGGCTACTTTTCCCCCAATAGAACTCAAATTAACAATCATGCCCCGACCTTGCTTCAGAAACTGCGGTAGCAGTGCTTGGATCGTATGGAGGTACCCCCAAAAATTAAGGTCTAGGGTCTGGTGCCAATCCGCAAGGGAGAAGTCTTCCACTGGTCCTGAAACATAAATGCCTGCATTGTTGACCAGTACATCAACAGAACTATAGCAATCAAGTGCTTTTTGAACTAAGGCACTAACCTGCTCAGGCTCCCTGACATCAGTAGGAACAGCTAGGGCTGAACGACCAAGCTGCTGAACCTCTCGAACAACTACTTCTAAGGACTCAGCATGTCGAGCTGCAAGTACAACGTCATACCCTTTTCGAGCAAACAGTAATGCCGTTGCCTTACCGATCCCTTGAGAAGCACCTGTAATCAGAACGATAGGGGCCATAACCTAGACAAGGTAATTCACTTCCACACGATCCATTCACGATCCATTAGCCTACTTTGGGCTCAGCTCGACCTCTTTCTCGCGGCAGAGATACCGCTCAGATAGATTACTAACTGGCCTATAGCTTTTGAGAACCGTGCTGCTTAAGGTCTACATCGACCGTCGTGTTTGAAACCTTGGTAAGAAAGCTACCTTAACGTTGTAACCAGTGTTAGGTAACCCAGAATTGATGGGTAAACTACCCTCATCCCCTTTAACTCACTCCAGCAAGTAGGCAGGGCGTTATGAGTACAGTTCTGGTTGTAGATGACAGTACCACGCTACGGGAGATGATCTCAGATGTTCTAAAAAAGAGCGGACTAAGTGTGATCCAAGCTTCCGATGGTGTGGAAGCCATCGAGCAAATTCAAGCTAAGTGCCCAGACTTGGTGGTCATGGATATTATTATGCCTCGAATGAACGGCTATGAGCTTTGCCGTTGGATCAAAAGCGACCCTAAGGCTCAGGCGACTCCCGTAGTCATGTGTTCAACCAAAGATGAGGAATTTGATCGCTACTGGGGGACCAAGCAGGGGGGAGATGCCTACATCACCAAACCCTTTCAACCTAAAGAGCTAATTGAAATCGTCAGACAACTGCTGCAAAAGGTTGGGCGATAAACAGCAGCGCATGCTTAAACCTTCTCCAGTAAACTTCTAGCAATTTGCTCCCATTCCTGGTTCAATTCAGCCTTTGACTCGGTTTGCCCAGCCCGGTTGTACCAGTAGCGGGCATTGCTTAGGTCACCCTCTTTTCGATGTAGGTAGGCATGTACCCAGGCACTGTCAGCACCACTAGAGTTTTGAACAATTTGATGGGCCTGATCAGAATCTTTTTTCTTGTCGTACCACAGTGCTTGCAGAGCCTCAAACAGGAACTGGGGAGGTTGTTTCTGAGCTATTATTAGCTGCTTAAATTCATCCAACGTCATGGTCTATACCTGATTTTTTTACTACAAACTATTTAAAGGGAAGTAGATTAGGCACCTGCTTTGCTCCTGATCTTAGCGACCTCACCACTGTGGCCTAAGCCTGACGCACTTCTGGCGCAGTCATTTCGAAATCTATCAGGTTTGGTCACCTATCAGATCCTTTTGCTGAGTGAAGGGACAGACACTTGGGCTGTAGATCTTTAGCTGGCCTGTCCTGCTATTTATCGAAAGACTTTGTGCTTGGAAGCCCAACACCTATAGTTTGGTCTTTTCATAGTTTCTCTGGTGGGAGTAAAGCCAAAGGACTAAGACAAGATGAGCTTGTAGACAACTACACATAGCTATCTCTCAAGCTGAGTGCAAGCACAAATTTCTAAGAGACTTGTGTACATCTGTAACAGTTCAAGCTTCTTATTCAGAAATATTGCGATGGTCGCCGCCCGTTGCTAGGGTGTGGCAGTACAGATGAGGTAACAAGTATTTATCCTTAGAGGAGGCTCTATGCTGATACCAATGCTTACCATTACTGCTGTGTTCCTTGGTGGCTGGCTTTTAGCTTCGGTTATCGAACTCTGGGTTCGCGCTAACGGTGAACCGGATACTGCTACATTTTTCCGCAGAGATATTTCCTTAAAGTCACTTGTTTTGTTACTCTTGGGGACCAAGCCAGAAAAGCTGCTGTCAGACGAAGATTAGGCGATCGCACCTCAAAGCTCGGTTATCCCCACTTCAAGCTTGACTTTCGTCGTTCAAACCTCAAAATTCCAAGTTTTGGGCTTGAAGGTTTGAGTTCTGATCTTCAATGATGGAGCTTTGAGATCATGATACAAAACCACTACTTGCCACTACTTGTTGGAGCGCGCCCTTCAGTCTTGTTGTACTTGTAATTGCTGTACCCTTAACAGGCAAGAGCTTGGTTATCCAGTCCAGACTTTCCACCTTGACTTCTAGGCTTGTCTGCAGCGAATGTAAAGTTAAAGGATACCTTTGGCTGTCTGCAGATAAATGTTCCTCTCTGTTCGTTGCTGTCAATCCCTTTCTCTCGGTAAACTAGCTGTCTTACTTTGCAGGCGATCGCAAACTTCTAAAGGTCACATTTGAGGAAACCATGCATTTACTCATTCCAGCAGCGGGTCTGGGTCGGCGCATGGGGGGAAAGCGTAACAAGCTCTTACTGACCTTGCTTGGTAAACCGCTGCTAGCTTGGACATTGGAAACTGCTCAAGCTGCCCGGTCAACGCACTGGCTTGGAATTATCGGTCAGCCCGAAGATTGGTCTGACTGGCAAACTGTGATCAAAAATTTTTCGATCACCAAGCCTGTGCAATTCATTCCTGGTGGAGTGACACGACAGGAGTCAGTCTACAACGGCTTGCAAGCTCTACCTGAGGAAGCAAAGCAGGTATTGATTCACGACGGCGCTAGATGCCTCGTAACGCCCGGCTTGATAGACCGATGTGCTGAGGCCCTGAGTCAATACTCCGGTCTCGTTGCGGCGATACCTGTGAAGGATACGATTAAGGTCATAGATGCGGTGGGGCGGGTACAATCGACGCCGGAACGCCGTCACCTCTGGGCTGCTCAAACCCCTCAGGGATTTGATCTACAAAAGCTCAAGCACTGCCATGAAGAAGGTCGCCGTCAGGGGTGGGAAGTCACCGATGATGCGGCGCTGTTTGAAAGGTTCAACCTGCCCGTTCAGGTAGTGATGGGTGAGGAAACCAATTTAAAGCTAACAACTCCGGCAGATTTGGTGATCGCCGAACTGATTTTGCGCCAGCGGCTATCCCAGCCTAGTCAAAGTAAAACAACGTAACAACCTTGCGCTGCTCTTCTGCATCCCGACAGGTCTTCAGCAGGGTCTGGCTGTCGTGGAAGGCAAAGCAAACCAATTGCTGACAGCGGGAAATAATTTCTTGGTTACACAGGGCGCTGGCCTCGGCTAAAGATAGCTGGTCATTTTCTGGCTTTTCCACTAGGTGCATGACCTGCTCTAGTTGATCGCGGGATTCTCGCGGTTGTCGCTCTAAACTCTGGGGCAAAATTACTGTCAACAAGCTGGAGTTAGCCCGCATTGCTCCCCGAATTGCAGCAGCATTTGCACCGGTGGCCCCAGAAGTCATGAGGCTATTGCCGGACAGGACCAGCGCATAGCTCATCATCTCAATCAAGCCCTGATGGGTGATCGGAACGTGGCGCGATCCCAGGATGGCAATCCGTTTAGCACCTGTCTGCTGAATTGTTGCTAGTTCTTGTAGGTACTCATCTATCTTGGGAGCATCTACCTTAGGTATCTCTGTCGACTGGCTCAAAGAGAATTCTGGGCTGAACAACCCCGCTATTCTAGCAGAGCCGAAGCCTGTTTCACTCTCGTACTCGTGCCTGTTCTAGGATTGGGATAGTCTAACAGTCCAGAGGAGATCTAATCTGAACCTTACCTACCCAGTTGCCCTGACGATCGCTGGCTCTGATAGCGGCGGTGGTGCTGGCATTCAAGCAGATCTGCGAACTTTTTCCTTTCACCGAATTCACGGAACGAGTGCCCTCACCTGTGTCACGGCTCAGAATACCTTGGGGGTGAGCCGGGTGGATGCTTTGCCTGTTGAGTCAGTGCTTGCCCAGATTCAAGTGGTGGTGTCAGATATTGGCGTTCAAGCAGTTAAAACGGGCATGTTGCTGAACCGGGAGATCATTGCCGCAGTCGCTGCCCAGGTCCAGGAACTGCACCTGCCTAACTTAGTAGTTGATCCGGTGATGGTGTCGCGGGCCGGGGCACAACTGATTAACGATGCGGCGATCGCTACCCTGCGAGAGGCCTTAATTCCTTTAGCCTTAGTTCTTACCCCCAATCGCCACGAAGCGCAGATCCTGACTGGCCTAGAGATCCGTTCTCTAGATGAAATGCGAATTGCTGCCCAGCGAATTCACCAATTGGGACCAAAAACTGTGCTTGTCAAAGGGGGTGGAATGCCAGGTAGCCTGCGCGGTATAGATATCTGGTTTGACGGCAACCGCTTTGAAACCGTGCAAACGACTACGGTCGATACTTCTAATACCCACGGCAGCGGGTGTACCTTGTCTGCGGCGATCGCCGCCAACCTTGCCCTCGGCCAGGAACCTCTGGCTGCCGTAAAAGCGGCAAAAGCCTATGTCACCTCTGCCCTGAAGTATGCCTACAATCTGGGTCAAGGCCAGGGACCTGTGGGCCACTTTTTCCCATTGCTCGATGACATCCAGTACCATGGCTGAGGCAAGCTGATTAAAGTCTATGCTTCCTTGGGAGTGTCTCAACTTGTGGAATCGACAGAAGCTCAATACCTAATCTTGAATGCCTTGGAGACCTTGGAGCTGTTGAGAGCTGCGTTTTATGACAGAGAGACACAGGAGCTTGGTATATTCGGACCCCTAGCCCTACCTTGCCAACGGCACTCATTCTGCAAAATGGCGATGTTGTTCCTTCAGGATGGTTTTTTGAACAATGAGACAACCCACTGCACTTGAGCAACAGCAGTATCAAAGACTTGGGGAACTACTTGACTTAGCACGACAAAGATATTTGGAATCTGGGGGTGATCCTCGTCATTCGGTAGGAGATCTAAAGGGTCAAAATCATCTGTCGGACGAGGAAAGACAGGAGTTATTTAGACTAGGCCGTCAGGCTTTTGGAGCTTACTTTAAAGATTCATAACAGAAGACTTACCGCAGGAATGGATTAGTAGTCTTCAAAAAGTCCACTCGTGGTCTGGATCGTTGAGCTTTGCGCGGACACAAGCTAAATCTGCAAGCTCTTTGAACGGGCTTGACTTGGCTAGTTCTGTGATTGAATTTAAGGCCAGTGCTAGCTGCTCGTTGTTTCTAGCTGCGATCGCCTGATCGACAACTTTAAACAATGCCTGAAAATTTTCTGCTCGTTCGTCAAAGGAGCGGTCAAGGTAGCTTAGCAGGACATCTCGCTGAGCTTCAATCTTGGCAATGGTTATCCACTCCCAGGAAGCTATCTGCTGCCGCTTGGTCTGCTCCTGCTCAGCAATCTTCTTATATTCAGTGTATGCTGTGACAATTTCACCAAGGCAATCAGCAGGACTAGTGAATACTTCTATCCCTCTGCCAACAACTTTCTCAGGGGCTTTTCTTACTGTCATCTCTAATTATCTTACAGGTTGCGGTACTTCTCCAAGATGGTCACAGTGCCAAGGTTTAGTATTCCCTCGCTGTTTAAGACTGGTGTTTTTAGGATTTCTGCTAGGCCCATCACTAGAAGTGCCACCTGCTGAAGCTTTTCAGCATCTCTGTCGCGATCAAAGGGTCGGGATTCAAGCCCGTTAAGGCCCAGAACGGCGCGTTCAGTCAAACTACACACTAAGTGTGCCAGCTCGGTGATCCGTTTCTTCACTTGCGGCAAAAAGTCCCTTACTTTTTGGATAGATGCAATTTCCGTATTAACTTTGGCCTCGTACTCCTGAGCCTTCGTCAGAGCCCTCTCACCTTCTCCGGCGAGCATAAAACCCCCCACTGCCAGGGCTGGGCCAACAGCAATACCGCCAAGTACGACTGTGCCAAGTGCCATACCGCCACCACCAGCAGCAAGGGAGCCACCACCCAGCCATGCTAGAGTTGCACTCGAAGCGGCAGCACCACTAAGTCCTGAAATCGCTGTTCCTGTACTTGCTACACCTACGGACGTGGCAAGCGCTGTAGCACCCTGACTTGCTGCCACCCCTGCTAAAACTGCTGAGTGACCACCTTTGACAAACTGGTCAACTTCAATAGCCACAGCTTCATATTCTTCTAGCTGCTGAACTGAAATTCTGAGTTCAAGCAAGAACTTTAGGTTCTCCTGCGTAGCCCGTTGTCCAATGTCTTGCTTGATAAACTCTACAAACCGCCCAACTGTGTGGTGTTTGACATAGAGCTGCATTTGACCATACGCTTCTGCCGCTTTGTTAGTAACTTTCCAGTCTGCTGTCAGTTGGCTAGCTGCAAATTTGTATCGTTCTTCAGCACGTTTGCCTATTCCATTGGCTTCATTGAGGCTACTAACACCTGCAACTCCTGAGCCGACACCAAAAGCAGCAGAGCCTAAAGCAATAGCACCCAGGACGATGGGAATCATGACATGTACCTAACTGTGGTTAAAAGCTAATATGCCTTTTAACTTCACTCAACGCCTCGGCAGTCTTTCGGAACTTTGGGAAGTAGGTTTGTCAGTTCGTCGTGATTAGAGCCATTGCTTGATTGAGAATTTCTTCCCGGTTAACCCTTTGGACCAAAGCCTCTGGCTCGTAGCGTCCTTCTTCTACTTCCAGCGAGGCGGCGTTGATTGCCTGTTCGTAGGCTGTCTCCAGAGCTAGACGTACCTCATCAGGTTGCAGGTAAGCTCCACCAGCCCGACGACGTTTATTCTTTTTCTGAATTTCTAGAACTGAATTGCGAATCGAGACATCCCAGGAGCGAGTTGTCCGATTTTCGGCTTGCTGTTTAATCAGATGCAGCAGCAAAATAATGGCATAGCTGGCAATGTTGTTAATTTTGTCGTCTCGGCTCATTTCTTCGAGTTCTTCGACGATCGCCAATGCCCCTTGCGTGTCGCCTTTTAGCAGCAAGGACTTGAGCGTAAGTAATTCTTCCATACTTTATTCAGCCCATTTCGTGTCAATGCATCCTGGTCCCTTGAATTGCTCACACCCCTTTCAGCTCTCTCCCAAGTATGCTGGTTCTAGGGGTATTTCAGTCGCAGCTTCATCACTTCTTTACGCTCGAAGCAAACAAGTCACAAATCTTGGCACCAGGAAATTATCTCTAACCACAGCAAAGAAGCTATGTGGCGATCAAAAGAAGTTCTTTAGGGTCGAAGGAAAGTCAAGCGCAGCTTATCGTTTAATCAAATCTTGTCCTACCAGCGCCTGGTTGTGGCTTTGAAGGGAACCATGCAAGTCAGGACAGAAACGGGCACTAGCCGAGATACTGCGTGAAGAATACCATCGTGCGATTATTGGCTTGCTCAGAAGCTTCTGCGTTGTATTCACCGCTGCCAGCACGGGCAAAACCGTGGTTTGCTTCAGGATAAGTGTGAACCGTCACCAGTGAGTGCTTGCTCAGCTCTGCCTGGACTTTTGACCAAGCCTTGCGGGGGACAAACTGATCATTCTCAGCAATGTGGAGCATAAAAGGCCGTTGAATATTGGCTGCCTCATGCAGACTCTGGTCAATCTCCGTACCGTAGTAGCCCACATTACAGTCACTGTCAGATCGGGCTGCCATCAGGTAGGCCAGCTTACCGCCCAGGCAAAAGCCAACACTCCCGGCCTTGCCCTGACAGCTAGGATGCTGCCTCAGCCAGCCCAGCGTGGCAATCAAGTCATTTATCCCTTTATTTTCGTCAAAGTTCTGATATAGCTCAAAGGCTTTATTCCACTCAACATCACTCTTGCCAGTCAGTTGGATACCGGGTTCCTGTCGCCAGAAGAGATCGGGGACTACGGCGACGTAGCCAGCTTCAGCCCAGGAGTCGGCGATCTGTCGCATCACCTGATTAACGCCAAAGATTTCCTGAATTACCACCAGCCCTGGACCTGAACCTGAAGCTGGCACTGCCAGGTAGGTACTGAAGCTGTCGCCATCAGAGGTTAGGATGGTAATCTCTTCGCCCATGGGTTCCTCTGAGGGTCTTGCCATTAAGGGGATTGGAGGCTGTTAGAGTAAAAAATTCCCTCTAACCTATGTCCTAATCCCCTTTACGACTGCTATATCTGGACCGGGTGCTTCAACTAGCTTAATGCCCTTGAAAGCCAAGGGTAGCTCACTACTACTGCCAGCAGACAGCAGATCAGCGCCTTTTCTTAAAGGAATCGAGCCATCCCCTAACTTCGGTAGCGGCAATGTCCATGCTACCAAGACCGAAGGCCAAGGCAACTGCAACAGCGATCGCGCCCAGTAATAAACCAAAGGCAAGATTCACAATGCTGCTGGCTACCCCAATCTGCTGCAACGCTAACGCAGATACAAAAGCAATGATGGCAACGCGGGCTGTCTGGGCCAGGATATTGGCCTGGTCTGTTCCAGAACTCATAATTAACCGGAAGGCAAGGTTAGCTAAGTAGAGCCCCACCGCAAACACAATCAGGCCAGCCAGAATCCGGCCCAAAATGGCAATTATACCAAGGACAATCACGGTCAAGGCTTCAAAGCCCAGCACGTTAGTGGCCGTAACGGCGGCAAACAGCATAATGCCAACCAGAACAACGATACCCGCAATCTCTGAGGGTGACTTATTCTGGAGGGCAGCCTCGGTCGAGGGTCCAGGTTGAATTGCTGTATCTGCGGGTGAGCGGGGAGGAGGTCCTCCGGCCCCAGGCCCCGTTGAGAGTCCCGGCGGTGGTCCAATCGGGCCAGTCGTAGAACCAGGGATCGGGCCGGGAGTGGGGGGTGGAACTCGTTGTCCACCGGGTTCTTGTACCCCTAGCCAGGAAAACACATTGTTGAATCCCACACTGGCAAGAATATTCGTGACCAAGTCTCCAACAAATTTCCCGACAACATAGGCAACCACGAGAATTAGAGCCGCTGTAAAGATCAACGGCAGTGCACTGAGGATCTGTTCCAGCATGCTGGTCGCCGGAGCAGAAATGGCTTCAAGCTGTAAGGCATTCAGGGCTGCGATCGCAGCCGGGATCAAAATCAAAACGTAAACAATGTAGCCAATTAACCAAGACAGACCTCGACCTCCGGTTGCTTGGCTCATGCCAAAACTCCTACCGAGTCGATCCGTACCCGCCGCTGTTAAGAGGTTTGTGACGATTAAACGGACAATTCGAGCAATGAACCAACCGACCACGCCAATCAATACAGCAGCTAGAATTCTTGGCAGGATGCCGAGAATCTGATCGAGGAGATTCTGAACGGGCTGGAGTAGCCCCTCCAAGCCTAAAGTACCGAGGATTGCTGGGAGAAACAGCAAAAAGATGAACCAGTAAAGCGCGTTACCCAGGGTGTCGCTGAGGAGAAACTGGTTCCCACTTGTACCAGAGGTTCCCTCCGTTGGCGTTGTCTGCGTCCCTGTTCCGGTGCTTTCCCCTGTCGGTGGGCGAGTTTGACTTGTGCCGCTACCCGCTTGGTTCAGCTTTTCATCTAAAGAAAAAGCCTGCAATCCTCGTGTCAGCAGCAATTTTGCCAAAGTGGCAATCAGCCAAGCAACTCCCAGTAAAATCGCTGCCCCAGCAAGTTTAGGCAGGAAAGCAAAGATTTGTCTGAGAAAGTCATTCAGGGGTTCCGAGACAGCAGAGAGCTGAAGTTGGTTCAAGAAGCCCACGATGACGAAGACCATAATGATCCAAAAGACTGCTGTGGAGACCCACTTCTCCACAGGGATATCGGCTCCGCCGTTCCGCCTGCCAGTGATTGAAGCTGCCAGGCGGTTGTCTATGTTGGTCCGGTTTAACAGCCCTTTCACCACTGACGCAGCAACGATCGCAATGATCCAACCGATGACTAAAATCAGGATTGCATACAGTAGATTTGGAACTGATCGACTCAGCTCGGTGGTGATGTTTTGAAGCGGGCCACTAGCTTGGGCTAAGTGAAGTGTGCCACTAGAGAGTGCTCGGAAAGTTTCATTCATTGGCTTCTCAGATTAACTTGAAATTTCTAGATTGAGATTTAAGGACGTGAACGGCTGCAGTGACTGATCTGATAAATTAAGGCTGCTAAAGACTAAGTTCCAAGGTTGAAAGCTGATGCCTCAGGCAATTCATGTGATATGAATAGCACAAATCTAAGAACATGAATAGCAGGAAGTTTCCTCCCTTAGATTGACTTTTGCCTGAAAACCCAGATAAATTTCAGGATCTAGGATGTCTGTGCTAGTTGTGTGCGTTTCCTAACCAAACCTCCTGAATGCCCCAAAGTACAAGCAAAGCTAATCTTACAAGTTATCTTCTACCAATTAAAGTTTTTTGGCTTAAGTCCTCTGGTTACACTAGTGAAATAGGAAAGCAATGAATCCACAAGCCGGAATACTCTACGTTGTCGGCACACCCATAGGCAACCTAGAAGATATGAGTTTCCGGGCTGTGCGAACTTTGCAGCAAGTTGATCGGATTGCGGCTGAAGACACCCGCCATACCGCTAAGCTGCTCCAGCATTTTCAGGTTGCCACGCCTCAGGTCAGCTACCACGAGCACAATGCCCACAGTCGGACTCCTGAACTGTTGCAGGGGTTGTGCCAGGGCCAGTCTATTGCCCTGGTGACCGATGCTGGCATGCCGGGGATTTCTGACCCTGGTACTGAACTGGTCCAAGCGTGCGTTGAGAAAGGGATTAGCGTTGTGCCAATCCCAGGGCCGAGTGCTGTCGTCACTGGCTTGAGTGCCTCTGGTTTACCCACAGACCGCTTTGTGTTTGAAGGGTTTTTGCCCCCCAAAGGCCAAGTCCGGCGCGATCGCCTAGAAGCCCTGCCAACAGAGTCTCGCACTCTGGTTCTCTACGAATCTCCCCACCGGCTGCGGCAAACCCTGCAAGACCTGGCCGAGATCCTGGGCGGCGATCGTCCAATTACGCTGGCGCGGGAACTGACCAAACTGCACGAGGAGTTCTGGCGCGGAACGATCACAGGGGCGATCGCCCACTACACCACTCAAGCCCCTCAGGGTGAATTTACGCTTGTGGTCGCTGGAGCCCGCCTAACCCAGCCTCTCTTCTCAGAAGCAGCACTAAAAGCCGAGCTAGAGGATCTCCTGAAGCAGGGCATCTCCCGCTCCCAAGCCAGCCGCCAGT
Source organism: Thermosynechococcaceae cyanobacterium (assembly GCA_041748155.1). Classification (GTDB taxonomy): domain Bacteria; phylum Cyanobacteriota; class Cyanobacteriia; order Thermosynechococcales; family Thermosynechococcaceae; genus JBGTDT01. The sequence continues at coordinate 18,419 of JBGTDT010000137.1, forward strand.
TGGCCCAGCAAACCCCCCTCTCCCGCCGCCAGGTTTACCAGCTTGCGCTGACGGTTGCTATACCAGGTTCCACCGCGGAGCCTTGCAGTTGAAAGGAAATCTTTTGCTTCGTCGCCATTGATTGACTGTTAGGAATGTCAACTAATTCTGAATCAATCCACCAATGACTTTTAAGACAGCCAAAATGCCATATAAGTCATTACCAGGATTTGCTAAGGAAAAAACCCTAGACAGCCCGTACTGGGGTGTACTTTGTTGGATTAACTTCACAAAAATGAAATCGTCACCATTAGTCAGTAATCCAAATCCGGGCTTTTCTGGTCTGGGTTTGCCAAGCATGTAGGTCAATACTTGAGGCTGCCCTGCCAATACCGCAAACTTGGTACTTTTAGATTCGATCACCAATACCCAGAACTGACGTTGAATCACTAAGACATCAATTCGCCCTTTCAGTAAGACACCTTCATCTTCAGCCAGAATCTCAGTTGAAGCTTCTGTTTCAATTTCAAAAGGAGGTTGATAAAACCCTGCTAAATCCAGTAGTGGAGACAGTACTACCATCTTGACTGCCTCTTCTGACATTGGCCGACGCTGAGTTAAGTTTTCGTAGTTACTTCTGACCCGATCTAAAGCATTTTTTTCTAACTCAGATACTTCGGGCAGGTTATTTTGCCACTCCCAGAAAAAGCTTTCATCCTTTGTCTGCGCCAGGTTAAACCGGCTCTTTAGATCGAAAAGACTGATGTCTTTGGCCTGGATTGTTTGCATCCTTGTTTTGCCTACAGGCAAATAGTGTCAGTTGTCTCCAGGATATCTCTAAGATGTCAGGGGGTTGAGAAGTTATTTCAACTTAGGCTCTTCACTAAGGGACTAAAGTCGGATCTGAGTGATGGCAATCTGACCTGAGAAGCACACATCTACGTCACTGCCAGGGATGCGATCGCGGCTAGCATAGTCACCGACATAATGAACACTATCCCCTTCAACCCGGTATTGAATCGGTAATGGCTGGGTACAGGGCTCACACAGCACCATTTCTGGCATCGGGGTTCCCGGTTCCAGGTGGGGTAGATTCACATTCCAAAAGCTCCCCGGCTGACTGGGATGGTCTTGTAACTTAGAAATTACCTCAGCCGTCCATTGGGCCGCTACGTCCCAATCAATTTGTTGCTTCGGTTTCCGGTAGTGCGAAATTGCCATCCCCGGAATCCGGTGAAAGGCCGCCTCTCGGACTGCTGCAACCGTACCGGAGATATAAGCGTCAACGCCTAAGTTCCCGCCAGCATTGATGCCAGAAAGCACTAGCTGAACATCCTGGCACAGGTAACCCAGAGCGATCCTGACGCAGTCAGCCGGAGTCCCAGCGATCGCGTACTGGTCTGCCGAGCGACGCTGGATCTGAATTAAACTATTTGTCGTGACTTGATGACTACAGCCTGAGAGATGCTGTTGAGGCGCGACAACCACGCCCTTACCAGCGATTGCCTTGGTCAGAGCCTGGATACCAGGAGCATCGATGCCATCATCGTTCGTTAAGATCACCGTCATACTAGCGACGACTGGCTAGGATGGGCAAAGAACGTTTTGGCAATCTTGCTGTCTATGCCTTTGATCTGAACCTGGAGGCGGTCTAGAAATTCATGCAAGCCATTTTGCAAAATCTCTTCGATGGTTAGATAGTCTAGTTCTGACTGCAGCCGTCCCAAGCTCCGTTCGACCGAGTTTTGCCAGCTCCCGATCGGCGTACCTGTGATCTGGTGCAGAGAAGCTTCTGCCTGCTGAAAGCAAAATCGAATTGAGCGGGGAAACTTAGGGTCTAAAACCAGAAAGGCCGCGACGCCAGTTGGGGTAATTCGTTGGCTACGCTTGCGGTACATCTCGTAGGCACTGGCAGATTTAAGCAAGGCCATCCAGCCAATTTGATCGAGCGTGTCACTGACGGCTTCGCCCTGGGGCAGCAGCATAAAATACTTCACATCCAGTAGCCGCGTGGTCTTATCAGCTCGCTCTAAGAGTCGCCCCAGATACCCAAAGTGCCAACCCTCATTGTGAGACATGGTGGCGTCCATCACCCCGGCAAATAGATGGCTTGCCATCTTAATCTGAGTAAAAAACTCGTGCAGTACACAGGTAGGCTGTTCTGGTGCTGCCTCCTTGACAAGGAAATAGAAGCTGTTCACCTGCTCCCACATTTCCCTGGAGATGACTTCCCGCACACCGCGCGCATTCTCGCGGGCCGCCCACAGGCAAGAGAGAATGGAGTGCTGGTAGTCAGCATCAAACGTGAGAAACTGAATCACATTTTCAGCCGTGACCTCACCGTAGCGCTCCCGAAACAGGGGTAAGTCTCCGGCTGTTACGACTAAAGGCTCCCACTGCTGCACAACCCCTGTAGGCGAGTCCAAAATCAGGTTGAAGTTGACATCAATAAAGCGGGCGATATTTTCAGCCCGCTCAATTCGACGGTTCAACCAGTAGATTGCATCGGCGACACGACTTAGCATCAGGCTAGATTCCTCTTAGTGGGTAAGCACCCAAGTATCCTTACTGCCTCCCCCCTGGGAGGAGTTAACAACCAAGGATCCTTTTTTGAGGGCAACGCGGGTCAGACCACCTGGACTCACGTAAATATCCTCGCCATAGAGAATATAGGGTCGCAGGTCTACATGGCAACCCTCAAAGTGGTCCTTCACCAGCGCCGGGACACGGGACAGGCTCAGGGTCGGCTGGGCAATATAGTTGCGGGGATGGGCCCGGATCTGCTCAGCAAAGGTCTGCCGTTCTTCAGCGGAGGATGCAGGACCCACTAACATCCCAGCACCACCGTAGCCGTTGGCTGCTTTGACCACCAGCTTATCGAGATTGGCCAAGACATGGTCCTGCTGCTGCTGGTCCCAGCACAGGTAAGTGTCTACGTTCGGTAAAATTGGGTCTTCACCCAGGTAATAGCGAATCATCTTAGGCACATAGGCATAGATCACTTTGTCATCGGCAACTCCCGTGCCCAAGGCATTGGCGATCGCCACCCGACCCGCCTGGTACACCTCCATCAACCCAGAAATTCCTGGGACGCCACGCTGAAACAGGGGATCAAGCAAGTAGTCGTCAATTCGGCGGTAGATCACGTCCACCCGCTGTAGGCCCTTGGTGGTCCGCATCTTCAAGTAACCATCGACCACCACCAGATCCTGGGTCTCCACCAGTTCCACCCCCATTTGCTGGGCCAGAAAAGAGTGCTCAAAATAGGCAGAGTTGCTACTTCCGGCAGTCAGAACTACAACGGTTGGATCAGGTACACTATCTGGGACAAGATACAGTAGGGTGTCCAGAAGGTGACTGGAGTAGTGATCCACAGGCTGAATCGCCATGGTCCGGAACAGTTCTGGAAAGGTACTCTTCATCACCCGACGGTTTTCCAGAACGTAAGAGATCCCGGAAGGAATCCGGAGATTGTCCTCCAAGACATACCACTGGCCGTCCCGGTCCCGCACCAAGTCCGTCCCGGTGATATGGCACCAAACCCCTTGCGGGGGTTGCAGACCCAGACAAGGCTTGAGAAAGCCATCCGCGGATTCAACAACCTCGCGAGAGATCACCGTATCTTGGAGGATCTTCTGTTCGTTGTAGATGTCTGCTAAGAAATGATTCAAGGCACAGACCCGTTGTTCCAGGCCGCGAGCGAGCCACGTCCATTCTTTAGCAGAGACAATTCTGGGTGTAATATCAAGCGGAAAAATTCGCTCCTGTCCCTGACTATCACCAGAGACATTAAAGGTGACCCCTAGCTTTAGCAGTGCATTCTGGGCTGCTTCCTGTCGTCGCCCCAATTCCCCAATTGGTAAAGCATCGATTCTCTGAGTCAGAGGAGTAGCACCTGGTCGAGGTTGGCCTTTGTCTACAAACAGCTCATCGTAAAAATTTTCTGGATCGTAAGTATTAAATCGCACTATTAACTAGCCAAATTTACTAACTACTGCCTACTGAATAAACGTTGAGTGGTCAGTTCAACTGTAACGGTTGGTACCACGTTTTTCCAGTCCTAGGGTCTACCGTAGGCTGGCAATTGAAGTAGCTAAAAAAACTTAACTCTGCTGGACTGCAACTAGGTTCTCCTGCCAGCGCCGGGGCGGAGAGGCCCGCCGGATTCCTCGCCAGATTGCTGTGGCCGCCAAGGTTCCATCAGCCACAGCAATGGATACTTGATTTACCCCTACTTTGGAGTCCCCAATCGCAAAAACTCGTGGGTGAGACGTACGGCACATTTCATCAGTAACCAGGTTACTCCCTTTCCACTCTAAGTTGAGCCCTCGAAGATATTCGTTGTAGTAGTGGGAACCCATCGCTATCAGCCCCGTTTCCAGATCTACGGTAGACTCATCCGCCAGCATTACCCCAGTCATTTCGTGGTCCTGGCCTAAAAAGCACTTGATTGGGGTTTCTACCAGTGGATAGCCGTGGTCTTGAAGCTTCTGGCGCGTCTGAGGTCCAACTTCACACAGGCCGTGAGTAAAGACGGTAATGTAGGGCGTGAACCAGTTTAGAACAAAGGCTGTAGCAATGTTGGCTTCAGTGTTCACAAATAGGCCGCATTTTTTGTTACCAATTTCGTAGCCATCACAGATCATACAGACGTGGAGGTTATAGCCAGCGTAGTCGTAGACATTCTGCATATCCTCCAAGACAGGAAGGTGATCAATAATGCCGCTGGCAACAATCAGGTACTTGGATCGAAAAGTAGAGTGTGTACTCTCCTGGCGACCTACTTTCACCTGAACTGCAAAGGTCTCTCCCTCATCAACCACACCCTCAACAAATCCTGGCAAATAGTCGCCATCTAGGGATAAGAAATGCTCTTTACCCTGCTGTAGAAGGGTGCGACCGGAAGTATCAGGGGGCAACCCCAGATAGTTCCGCAGGTCTTGCATCCAGAAGGATCGACCCCGACCTTTCTCCACAACCAGACTAGAAAGCAAATAGCGCTGAAGATAGATGCCCGCCGAGAGCCCACCTGCACCACCTCCAACAACGATCGCGTCATAAACGTGATCTAGCCGCTCTTGCAAATTCTTTTTTGAGAGTTTCATAAAGCCTTGACTAATTTAAAGATATCTGTCCTGGAAGTGTAGGCCCTGGCGTATTTCATTCTACTCTGGAGACAAATCTCCACTCAGCCTCAGAGGTGACCTCTGGTGTGCTGTTGCAGGTCGGGTTTCTACACGGATTGCCTGAATTAACTGTGCTGTACCCTCTAACGGCGCGGTGTAGCGGTTCTGAAGCAGTGATACGGAGTGGGGGGCTACGGGTTCCGTGCTACCCCATAGAAGCAAAATGTGAGCAGTCGATCAACCACACGCGCCTGCTTCGATCTTGACTTTTCCAGAGGTTTTCTATTGCGCCAGAGGCAATAGAAAACCTCTGAATAAATACTGAGGAAAAGTCAGGACGCATTAAGGTGAGCTTCCAGTAGCTCGGAATCACCGATCAATTTTCCATCAATGAAGACTTGGGGAACTGTTGCTGCACCTGTGACAGCGCGTAAAGAGCGAGTCGTAATATCTTTGCCTAAGGTAATCTCTTCGTAGTCCAGACTGTGCTCTGTTAGCATTGACTTAGCACGAGCACAAAAAGGACAGCCTACTTTTGTAAATAGGGAAACTAGCTTAGGCTTGACTGCTTGAGGATTGATGTAGCTGAGCATTGTTTCGGCATCAGACACCTCAAAGGGGTCGCCGGGTTTTTCTGGCTCAATAAACATCTTTTCAATCACGCCGTCTTTTACGAGCATAGAATAGCGCCACGACCTTCTACCAAAACCCAAATCAGCTTTATCAACCAGCATTTCCATGCCTGCTGTGAATTCACCGTTGCCGTCGGGAATGACGGTTATGTTTTTTGCCTCTTGGGATTGGGTCCACTCATTCATCACAAAGGCATCATTAACGGAAAGACAGATAATGTCGTCGATACCGCTTTGCTTAAACGCTCTTGCCATCTCGTTGTAGCCAGGTAGATGGGTTGATGAGCACGTCGGAGTAAAGGCTCCGGGTAAAGAGAAGACAACAACTGTCTTACCAGAAAATAGCTCATTGGTAGTTACATCTACCCATTGATTGTCCTGGCGCGTCCGGAAGGTGACATCAGGAACATTTTGCCCTTCGCGACTGGATAGCATGAGTGTAGCTCCTTGAGGATTTAGGTTATCGAGACAAAGCGTACTCGATATGACTACGACCTGTCAAGCAAAAGTCTTCTCATCACACCTTGTGACACGACTTGGAAGGTTATTGAAGTCGGACCTCTGAGAGAATCATGAAGTTGTTATCGGACCAGCCAACACAATGTATTGGCCGTTAGTGGGAATAGGCTCAACTCTCCAACAATTCATGGTTGCGTACCGAGAGGTCTTCTGCCGAGAAGAAGGGTTTGGGCATGTCAGCTGCTAAGTAGATCAACTTAGTTAAACCCAAAATGTACAAACTATGAAAGCCACTCTACACAACGACTTCTGTTGATTAGTATCTTGAGTTTGTTTAGGTGTACCTACTTATATCAATAGGCTGCTGCTGAGTGCCAACAAGACGTTGCAAGGGGTCTACGCACAAATCGTGTGGCCTGAGGGCAAGAAGGTGAGTCGGCGTGCGATGCATGAAGGGGTGTTTGAGTCTGGGTGGAGTCGGGATACCTTG